>JAPFDS010000064.1 GCA_026168805.1 Caryophanales bacterium
AAAAATATTCGGATTTTTATTTACTATCTTTATTTAAAAGATGTATTCTATAAAAAGCGTCCTAAACATGTGACTTTCAATTAAATACAAAAGTAGTTTCAGGGTTATATAATTAGCACCCACAAATACTTGACTCAATCGCCAAACTTGAAGATAATGACGAAACATATGATAACTGTTATAATAAGTAAAGTACTTTAAAGTTTATAAGGCGGTGATAAAAATGAAATTTACATCCGTTTTTGATGTTATTGGTCCAGTTATGGTCGGACCATCCAGTTCACATACTGCAGGAGCTGCGCGAATAGGAAAAACCGCAAGAGATTTTTTTGGAAAAGAACCAACATGGGCACAGATTCGTTTATATGAATCATTTGCTAAAACATACAAGGGTCATGGAACTGATTTTGCACTTGTAGGTGGATTACTCGGTTTTGATACAGATGATCTACGCTTAGATCAATCCCTTAAAATAGCTAAAGATAAAGAAATAGATATAGAGTTTATTGAAGAAAATGGCAAAGCCCCGCATCCCAATACTGCACGCCTGACAATCGGTGACGGAAACGAAAGTATTGAATTAGTCGGGATTTCTATTGGTGGTGGAAAAGTAGAAATTGTCGAGATTAATGGATTTGAATTGAAGATTTCTGGAAATCACCCTGCTATATTAGTGGTGCACAATGATCGATTTGGTGCTATTGCATCTGTAACTAAAACACTTGCAAAACATGAAATAAATATTGGTCATATGGAAGTCAATCGAAAAGACATTGGTAAAGAAGCGTTAATGGTGATGGAAGTTGATCAAAATGTAGAAGAGGAAGT
Organism: Caryophanales bacterium; assembly: GCA_026168805.1. Classification (GTDB taxonomy): domain Bacteria; phylum Bacillota; class Bacilli; order Bacillales; family Amphibacillaceae; genus CALAMD01. Next base: position 829 of record JAPFDS010000064.1, read on the forward strand.
TTTACAGGAGTTACAGTCCTCTGAAAATATTATTCAAGTGTCGACTTTGATCAGTTAAACATGCATAGAAGGAGGTCAAAATATGTTCCGTACAGTAGCAGAGTTAGTAGAACGTGCAGAAAGAGAAGATATCTTAATTTCTGAAGTGATGATTAGACAAGAAATGGATGTAAAAGAACGATCGAGAGAAGAAGTGTATGAGCAAATGGAAAGAAATTTAGAGGTGATGGAACAAGCTGTAGAAGATAGTTTAAAAGGTGTTGAATCTGTTACAGGACTAACAGGTGGAGACGCAGTCCGTGTACAAAATTATATGAAAGAGAATACGCCTCTTTCTGGAAATATATTATTAGATGCAGTGAGTAAAGCGATGGGTACAAATGAAGTGAATGCAGCTATGGGTATGATTTGTGCTACGCCAACTGCTGGAAGTGCTGGGGTTGTTCCCGGAACGTTATTTGCCGTTAAGAATCAATTAAACCCGACTCACGATCAAATGATTCGTTATTTATTTACATCAGGTGCATTCGGATTTGTTGTAGCAAATAACGCATTTATTTCCGGAGCAGCAGGAGGTTGTCAGGCGGAAGTCGGTTCAGCTGGAGCAATGGCTTCTGCAGCCATTGTCGAGATGGCAGGAGGAACACCACAGCAATGCTCAGAAGCTTTTGCGATGACACTTAAAAATATGCTTGGACTTGTATGTGATCCGGTCGCTGGATTAGTAGAGGTTCCATGTGTGAAACGAAATGCAGGAGGAGCTTCTTTAGCGATTGTATCAGCAGATTTAGCTCTTGCGGGTGTCACGAGTCGTATTCCGTGTGACGAAGTGATTGGAGCGATGTACCGCATTGGTCAAACAATGCCTTCAGAACTGAGGGAAACAGGTGAAGGTGGGTTAGCGGATACGCCAACCGGACGGTTATTAAAAGAAAAAATATTTGGAATATCTAGTTAGAAAGAGTGGTATATGATGCTAAATGAATCCGTGTCACATATAAAAGGGGTCGGTGAAAAGACTGCAAAAAACCTTGAGGCGATGAATATTAAAACTGTAGAAGATTTGTTGTTCTATTACCCAAGCGGATATAACATCACTGAAATAAAACCACTAGCTGAGTGCCAACATGATGAAACCGTTACACTTGTTGGCACTATTTTATATCCTCCTACCGTTTCATTTTTTGGTCGAAAAAAATCTCGCCTTATATGTACAGTCGAAGTCGAGCAAGCTGCGGTTAAAATAGTGATGTTCAATCGACCATTTGCGAAAAATCACTTGCTCCCGAATAAAGTGTTTACGTTTACAGGCAAATGGGATGCCCATCGATTACAATTAACGGTACAAAAGTATGAAGAAGGAGCCCCAGCTAATTCATCTGCAACCATCGATCCAAAATATCCGTTAAAAGGAGATATGAAACCATTTCGATTGAAGAAAATGATTGAAGCTGCAGTTAGCGACTACAGTCATTATATTCAAGAAATTCTTCCATCTACTTATTTACAAGCATACAAACTACCTTCAAGACAAGCAGCAGTAAGAACGATGCATCAACCGGAAAGTGGATATGCACTAAAACATGCACGAAGACGATTTACGTATGAAGAATTACTGATTTTTCAAATACGTATGCAGTTGATGCGCAAAGAAATTCGTGAATCAACAACAGGAGCTGCTCATCAATTTAATCAAACACATCTAGATGATTTCGTTCAATCATTTCCGTTTACATTAACAAATGCTCAACAGCGGGTAACCGAACAAATTTTAATGGACATGAAATCACCTTATCGAATGAACAGATTATTGCAAGGGGATGTTGGTTCAGGAAAAACAGCTGTCGCAGCGATTGCTTTATATGCAACCGTCTTAGCAGGCAAGCAAGGAGCATTAATGGTCCCTACAGAGATTTTAGCTGAACAACATTTCTTATCACTAAAAGAACTATTTGCGGATCGAATATCCATTGCTCTTCTAACTGGTTCTACGAAAGGAAAGAAAAGAGAGGAACTCCTACAAGCAATATATGACCAAGAGATCGACTTAGTCATTGGAACCCATGCCCTCATCCAAGATGATGTATATTTCCGTCAGCTAGGTCTGATTGTTATTGATGAGCAACATCGGTTTGGTGTAAATCAGCGTCGAACCTTACGTGAGAAAGGGTTATTTCCTGATGTATTATTTATGACTGCAACTCCCATTCCTCGCACACTAGCGATTACGACATTTGGAGATATGGACGTATCGATTTTAAATGAAATGCCAGCAGGACGAAAACCAGTAGAAACCCATTGGATCAATGAAAAGTTAATGCCACGTTTGTTAGGGTTTATGAAAGAACATATTGAAAATGGCGAGCAAGTATATGTCATTTGTCCATTGATCGAGGAATCGGAAACGTTAGATATGCAAAATGCAGTACATATATATGAACAAATGAAACTGTACTTTGAACCTGACTTTCGTGTAGGGCTCATGCATGGTAGATTGACTGCAGAAGAAAAAGATGAAATCATGCAACAGTATGTTGAAAATGACATCCAAGTTCTCGTATCTACGACTGTGATTGAAGTAGGAGTAAACGTTCCGAATGCTACAATTATGGCGATTTATAACGCTGAGCGTTTTGGGTTATCGCAACTGCATCAATTAAGAGGTCGAGTTGGTCGGGGAGATGTGCAAAGCTATTGCATGTTAATTGCGGATCCAAAAGGTAAAGTAGGAAAAGAACGCATGCGGATTATGACCGAAACAACGGATGGATTTGAGTTGTCCGAACGTGATTTAGAACTGAGAGGTGCTGGGGATTTCTTTGGCAAGAAACAAAGCGGTGTGCCTGAATTTAAAGTTGCTGACATTATTGAGGATTACCGCGCACTTGAAACCGCTCGGCAAGACGCGGTAAAAATTGTTGAAGAAAATTCACTTGATAAAGACCCGATATATGAACCTTTAAAAGCATACTTAGAAGAGAACAATCCACTTGAAGAAAAGCTCGATTAAAAGGTGCTTGCAATCTTATTAATGCTGTTATATATTACTATTAGGACCAAGTCATAATATGAGAAAGGGCGGTGCTGTGAATGAAACGTACAAAAGCAGAAAGGCAACGATTATTGAAAGAAACCATTGAACAAACACCATTTGTAACAGACGAAGAATTAGCCCGTACCTTTTCAGTAAGTATACAAACCATTCGTTTAGATCGAATGGAGTTGTCGATACCAGAACTTAGAAAGCGTATTAAAACAGTTGCTACCAATCAATGGAATGAAACAGTTAAAGCACTTCCTTTAGAAGAAGTCATTGGAGAAGTGGTTGATTTAGAGTTAGATCAACGAGCAATTTCCATTTTAGATATACGTTCTGAACATGTGTTCTCACGTAATAAAATCGCACGAGGACATCATCTGTTTGCTCAAGCAAACTCACTTGCTGTGGCAGTCATTAATGACGAATTAGCGCTCACATCAAAGGCAGAAATTGAGTTTACACATCAAGTGAAAGAAAATGAACGTGTCGTTGCAAAAGCACATGTGGAAGAAGAAACACATAAACATTTAACAAAAGTTCGTGTACAAAGTTATGTTGATAACATAGAAGTGTTTAATGGTTTATTTTATATGTATCGTACAAAAGACCGGCAGGAGGGATAGGATATGAGACTAGCAATTGATGCGATGGGTGGAGACCATGCTCCAGCATCTGTCGTCGAAGGAGCGATGAAGGCAGTAACTGAATTGCCAGATGTACATATTACACTTGTAGGTGACGAAGAACAGATTACCCCTTTATTAACAGATGATACGCGAATTGATATTATTCACACAAAAGAAGTAATCACCGGAGATGATGAACCCGTTCGCGCTGTTCGGAGAAAAAAAGAGGCTTCACTCGTATTAATGGCGAATCAAGTAAAAGAGAAGAAAGCTGATGCATGTATTTCAGCTGGTAATACCGGTGCATTGATGAGTGCTGGTTTATTTATTGTCGGCCGTACAAAAGGTATACAACGTCCAGCATTAAGTCCGACACTTCCTACCATTGACGGAAAAGGATTTGTGCTTCTTGATGTTGGAGCGAACGTCGACGCTTCGCCAAATCATTTATTACAATACGCAATTATGGGATCCATTTATGCAGAAAATGTACGCGAAATTAGTCATCCGACAGTAGGTTTACTGAATGTTGGTACAGAAGATGGTAAAGGCAATGATTTAACAAAAAAAGCTTTTGAATTACTTTCTGAAGCACCCATTAATTTTATCGGTAATGTGGAAGCGCGTGACTTGTTAGCTGGGGTGGCGGACGTCGTTGTTACAGATGGTTTTAGTGGTAATGTGGCACTAAAAACAATCGAAGGAACAGCCGATATGATGTTTTCTTTATTAAAAGAAACGTTTATGTCCTCATTGAAAACGAAACTATCTGCAGCAATGATGAAAAATGATTTAAAGCAGTTAAAAGAAAAGCTCGACTACTCGGAATACGGGGGTGCTGGATTATTTGGATTAGCAGCACCAGTGATTAAAGCACATGGTTCATCGAATGGACAAGCAATATTTAGTGCTATTAAACAAGCTTGTCACATGGTCGAAAATGAAGTTAATGCAACGATTGAAACTACAGTTGCAACATACATAGAAAACGAATAGAGGAGGAGATGAAATGAAAAAAATAGCATTTATGTTTCCGGGTCAAGGATCTCAAACAGTTGGAATGGGAAAAGATCTTTATGATACGGATGAAGAAATAAAGCAATTATTTGAACATGCGAATACATTAGTACCTTTTGATTTAAAATCCTATATGTTTGAGGGACCCGAGGATCTATTAACACAAACAGAGCATGCTCAACCTGCTTTATTACTATCCAGTGTTGCAGTACGTACATTATTGGAACGCGAAGGCGTGACACCTTCCATGGTAGTCGGCCATAGCCTAGGTGAATATAGTGCACTCGTTGCCGCTGGAGCGTTAACAGTTGATGAAGCACTGCCGCTTGTTGCTTCTAGAGGTGCGTACATGGAAGAAGCTGTTCCGACAGGGCAAGGGGCAATGGCGGCTGTGTTAGGTTTGTCTGTTAAAGAGATTGAAGATGCTTTAGAATCCTTAAACGAAACCGAGGTTGTTGATGTGGCAAACATTAATTGCCCTGGACAAGTAGTTGTTTCTGGTACAAAAGAGGGTGTCGAAAAAGCAATTTCTATCCTATCAGATGCTGGTGCGAGAAGAGTGTTACCACTAAATGTAAGTGGGCCATTTCATTCACGTTTGATGAGACCGGCTAGCACTGATTTTAAAGAACGATTAAAAAAAGTAGCATTTAAAGATGCGAACATTCCAGTGTATGCGAATGTAACAGCTGAAGCAGTCACAGATCAAGCAGAGATAGAACAACTGTTGTTCGAGCAACTATTTTCACCTGTACAGTTTGAACAATCTATTCGTAACATGATTGACGCTGGAGCTGAAGCCTTTGTGGAAGTTGGAAATGGTAAAGTATTAAGTGGGCTTGTGCGCAAAATTAACCGTAAAATACCAACATTTTCAATTCAGGATCAGAAAACATTTGATAAGTTTATGACTTGGTATAAGGGGGAAGAATAATATGTTACAAGGAAAGCATGCACTTGTTACAGGAGCATCTAGAGGGATTGGCCGCTCGATTGCACTTGAGTTAGCCAAGCAAGGTGCAAGTGTTGCCGTAAACTATTCTGGCAGTGAAGATCGTGCTCAAGCTGTTGTTGAAGAGATTGAAGCAATGGGTCAAAAAGCATTTAAAGTACAAGCCGATGTATCCAATGAAAAAAGTGTGAAAGAAATGATTACATCTGTTGTAGATACATTTGGTTCAATAGATATATTAGTAAACAATGCTGGAATTACGAAAGATAATTTACTCATGCGGATGAAGGAAGACGAATTTGATCAAGTGATCAATACAAATTTAAAAGGAGTCTTCTTATGTACGAAAGCTGCTACTCGTCCAATGATGAAACAAAGAAGCGGTAAGATTATAAACGTTGCTTCCATTGTTGGAGTGAGTGGAAATCCAGGTCAAGCAAATTATGTTGCCGCTAAAGCAGGGGTCATTGGTATGACGAAATCGGTAGCTAAAGAACTCGCATCAAGAAACATTCTTGTTAATGCTGTTGCTCCGGGCTTTATTTCAACGGATATGACAGATGCTTTATCAGATGAGCAACGTACTAGTATGCTTGAACTTGTCCCATTAGGAAAACTGGGAACACCAGAAAATGTTGCTACAGTTGTCAAATTTTTAGCATCCGATGACGCGGAATACATCACAGGGGAGACAATTCATATTGATGGTGGAATGGTGATGTAACCAATTTGCATCTAAGCGCTGAATCGCTTATAATTTTACAATGGATTGAAGGGAGGTGAATGAGAATGGCAGAAGTATTTGATCGCGTGAAAGAAATTATTGTTGACCAATTAGACGTGGAAGAAAATCTTGTTACAATGGAGGCTTCATTCACTGAAGATTTAGATGCGGACTCATTAGATGTAGTTGAGCTTGTAATGGAATTAGAAGATGAGTTTGATATGGAAATTGCAGACGAAGAGGCTGAGAAAATTAATACTGTTGGAGATGCAGTAGAGTACATAAAGAGTACACAAGAATAATAAGCATCCTCCACGGTGCATAAATAAAATGACTATTAAGCAAGTCTCGCCTCAAGAGCGAGACTTGCTTCTTCAATAGAAAAGTTGAGGGTGAATATATGAACCATCATTTACTACAATCTAATTTAGGAATAACCTTTCAAAATCAAACCATTCTCAAACAAGCGTTTATTCATTCATCTTATGTAAATGAGCATCAATTGGAACGAACAGAAGACAATGAACGATTAGAGTTTCTTGGTGATGCGGTATTAGAGCTAGGTGTGTCAGAATTCCTATTTAGCCAAACACCTGCGATGTCTGAAGGTGAAATGACAAAGTTACGTGCATATTTAGTCCGTGAGTCTACACTATCTTCCGTCGCAAAATCATTAGACTTTGGTACGTTTTTATTACTCGGAAAAGGTGAAGAAGCATCTGGTGGAAAAGAACGTCCTTCGATTTTAGCGGATGTTTTTGAAGCGTTTTTAGGGGCCTTATATGAGGATCAAGGATTTAATGAAGTATATGATTTCCTAGAAAAGCATTTGTTCATTTACGTAGAACCATCAGAGTTTATTTCAACAATGGATTATAAAACAACCCTACAAGAAATAATCCAACAACAAAGCGGTAAAACTGTAGCGTACTCAATCATTGAAGAACGAGGCCCTGCCCATGATCGGGAATTTGTCGCACAGGTAAAAGTGAATGATGTTATTACCACAACAGGAACTGGCTTATCTAAAAAGGAAGCAGAGCAACGAGCGGCAAAGGAAGCAATTGACCGTTTAGAATCTTAAAAAAACTAAAGAGGTGTTCCTAGATGTACAAGAACACCCCTTATAAGCTAACTTACTCTATACGAACGCTACGCAACTCATCAATAAAAGCAGATGATTCTGCAGCACTTAACGTTCCTTTTTTCATAATGATGTCATACATGAACTTGATTTCATCATATTTTGATAAGTCATATCCTTTTGGATCGAACACAATTTGATTTGCAACATCTAGTTGTATAGACATTTTATCAAGCATGTAAGCAAGGTTGTCCTCTGACTTTTCATTTAAATCCATTCTCGCACCCCATCTAAAATATATTATGCATAGTAAACAATTTTTGTTAAATCTTGTTTCTATGCAACGAAATAATCTACTACTATTCCCTTCGTATACGTATCATGATAAAATAAAAAGAGGAAAAATCCAAGTGTTTATATAAAGATAGAATGTTTTATGGAAGAATTAGGTAATGAATGAGGAGAATATAGAATGTATCTAAAAAGACTAGAAAGTGTCGGATTCAAATCATTTGCGGAACGCATTAACGTTGAATTCGTTCCAGGGCTAACCGCAGTCGTTGGGCCAAATGGAAGCGGTAAAAGTAATATAACTGACGCCATTCGCTGGGTGTTAGGAGAACAGTCTGTTCGTTCATTACGAGGTTCGAAAATGGAGGATATTATTTTCCAAGGAAGTGATAGTAGAAATCCATTGAACGTAGCAGAAGTTATTCTTACCCTTGATAATACTTCAAAGGAGCTGCCAATAGATTATGATGAAGTAAGCATCACACGTAGAGTATATCGATCAGGTGTGAGTGAGTTTTATATTAACAAACAAGCATGTCGATTAAAAGATATTGTTGAGCTTTTTATGGATTCTGGGTTAGGAAGAGATGCATTCTCCATCATTGGTCAAGGGCAAGTGGAAGAGATATTAAGTTCTAAAGCCGACGAAAGACGTACCATTTTTGAAGAAGCTGCAGGCGTTTTAAAATATAAGCAACGAAAACAAAAAGCAGAGTATAAACTAGCCGAAACAGAAGAAAATTTGTTTCGTATAGAAGATATTATGCATGAAATAGAGCAACAACTAACTCCACTGAAAAAACAAGCATCTACTGCAGAAACATATGTAACGTACAAAAAACAATTACAATCGGAAGAAGTTTCCTTTATTATTACACAGATTAGGCAACTACATAGTACTTGGGAAGAATTACGTAAAACGATCGATGATCAAAAGGATACACATATTGCTGCAACGACTTCTATTCAAAAGAAAGAGATAGGCATAGAAGAAACAAAAGAAGCGATGCGGATTTTAGACCAAGAAGTCGAACAATTACAAGAAAAACTGTTAGAACAAACAAAATTCGTTGAGCAAAATGAAGGCCAGAAAAAGCTGTTTGAAGAACGAACGAGACATGCTTCCTCGAATAAAGAAAATGTACAAAAGCAAATGAAACGTTTAGAGGAACAAATCCATTCAACAAAACAACAGTTTAAAGAAGAAAAAGAAATAGAACATACGATTCAAGCAGAGCTCCTCAAAATAGAGAAAGATATCGGTGACATACAAGACAAGCTTTCAGCAAGTAAAGAAGTGCTAGAAGAAGATATCGAAGAGCAAAAGTCTGCATATATTGATCTTTTAAATGAACAAGCTGCGAAGCGAAATGAACTTCAATCTACTGAACGTTATTTAGCACAACTGGAACAAAAGGAATTATCAGAAGAAGAAAAAGCAGAACAGCTACAACAAACATACAAAGAAATCGAAAAGAACTATCTTGTAAGTAAAGAAACGTATGAAGAGCAGAACAGTGTCTATGAGAAGCAAGTAAAAGAAAACGAGCATAGAAAAGCATCCTTACAAAAGAAAAGAGAAGCGTTTGAACAATCTCAACAACAACTTCATGCGTATAATCACAAAATGGCTACACTCGAGTCGCGTCGAGATGTATTAACAGAAATGAAAGAAGCGTTTCAAGGCTTTTATCATGGTGTAAAACGAGTATTGCAAGCGAGAGACGAAGGAAAATTACAAGATATTCACGGAGCAATGGTTGAATTAATGACCGTTCCGAAAGAATATACGATAGCTATTGAAACAACACTAGGCGGTCAAGCACAACATATTGTTACGAGCAATGACCGGGCAGCTAGGGAAGCAATATCATGGCTTAAGAAAACAAACTATGGAAGAGCAACATTTCTACCATTAGAATCGATTCAACCGAGATTTGTACCGATGGCTCAAAAAAAGCAAGTTGAAAATCATCATGGTTTCGTAGGAATTGCTGCCGATCTGATTGAAATAGATAAAGCCTTTAAAAAAGCTGTTGAACATGTAATGGGCCACGTGTTGGTCACGAAAACATTAAAAGATGCGAATGAAATTGCACAAATAACTAAACGCCGATTTCGCGTGGTGACGCTAGAAGGGGATGTTGTCAACCCTGGCGGAGCTATGTCTGGTGGTGCCACGCAGAGAAAAGGACCTTCTTTATTTACACGGGATCACGAACTAGAAGAAGTTCAAGCTCGATTAGATAAAGCGAAGCACGTGATTGCGGATAAGACAGAAGAAGTCGAGAAGATGCGTGCTTCCGTCGCTTCACTTATAGAGGAAATCGAACAAGAAGAGGAACATATTACAGAGTCCCGTATGCTTGCACAGCAATACCGTGATACGTATTACCAGTATGAAACAAAGTATACGAGCGTAAAAGACCAACTAGAGCTTACAAAAGCAGATTATACACAATTTCTTGAAGACCAATCATTATATAAAGAGCAAGTGAAGACTTTAAAAAGTGAATTAGTAACGATTGAGAAACAAGCACAGTCTATTGAGACGTCTATTGAAGAATTGACCGAACAGCAGGCATCTTTTGAAAGTGATCGACAAGCACATCAAAATCTAATGCATCGTTCAGAAGTCGAACATGCAGAACATAATGAGCGGTTTAAAAACCAGCAATATAAAGTGCGCACATTAAAGAAACAACTTGATGAAGCAAATGACCAATATGATACTTATCAAATAGAGTATAACCAATTGGTGGAGTTGGAAAAAGCATCCGGACAGATCACACAATTTGAAGAACGCATTCGTGAATCTACGAAAGATATAGAAAAAATAAATAAACAGATTCAATTGAAACGTTCCAAAAGATATGATGAAACTACGTGGATCGAAAGCGAAGAAAGAGAGTTAAAGGAAACGCAGAAAAGCGCCCAATCATTGTTACAAGACATTCAGAAAAAAGAGGTCCAGGAAAATAGAATGGATGTCGAACTTGAGAATTTATTATCACATTTGCAACAAGAATACACACTAACGTATGAACGAGCTGCAAATGAATATCCCTTTGTTGAAGATGTAGATCAAGCAAAAGAGAAAGTGGAGGAAATAAAACAATCCATTGCACAATTAGGGACTGTAAACTTAGGGGCGATTGAAGAATATGATCGGATTACGGAACGTAATGAATTTTTAACAGAGCAGCGAGAGGACTTAGTACAGGGGAAAGAAACCTTGTATGAAATTATTCGAGAAATGGACGATGAAATGAAAACAAGGTTTTCAGAAACCTTTAACCACATTAAAGATGAGTTTTCAGTTGTATTTAAAGAGTTATTTGGAGGAGGTTCTGCAAAATTACAACTGACAGATCCACATAACTTACTCGATACAGGAATTGATATTATCGCACAACCACCAGGAAAAAAACTTCAACATTTAGGTTTACTTTCCGGAGGTGAGCGGTCATTAACTGCAATTGCATTGTTATTCGCAATTTTACGTGTCCGCCCTGTGCCTTTTTGTGTCTTAGATGAAGTTGAAGCCGCTTTAGATGAAGCGAATGTTGTTCGCTTTGCCGACTATGTCCGCCAGCATAGTGCCGCAACTCAATTTATTGTGATTACACATAGAAAAGGTACAATGGAAAAGGCTGATGTTTTATATGGAATAACGATGCAAGAATCAGGAGTATCCAGATTAGTTTCTGTTCGACTGGAAGAAACAGATGAATTAATGAAACAACCATAATATTAGATTATGAGAGGAAGAAACAAATGAATTTTATTCAAAAGTTAAAGCGCCGTTTTACTCAAGATGAATCAAATGAAGTATCAGATACGTATAAAAAAGGTATGGAAAAAACACGTAATAGTTTCTCTGGCCGTATCAATGATTTAATTGCCCGCTATCGTAAGGTAGATGAAGACTTTTTTGAGGAGTTAGAAGAGGTTCTAATTACAGCGGACGTAGGTGTGTCAACTGTAATGGATTTTATTGATGAGTTGAAAATGGAAGTAAAGCGCCAAAATATTAAAGATACGAAAGACACAAAAGAAGTCATTTCCGAGACACTTGTATCCATCTATCAAAGCGGAGATGATGAATCATTATCAGAAATCAATATGCAGGACGATGGAGAGTTAACAGTTATTCTTGTAGTTGGAGTGAATGGTGTTGGTAAAACGACTTCCATCGGTAAACTAGCGCACTCTTATAAGCAAGAGGGAAAGAAAGTTGTTCTTGCAGCAGGTGATACGTTTAGAGCAGGTGCCATTGAACAGCTTGAAGAATGGGGGAAACGTGCTGAAGTAGATGTTGTGAAACAATCTGAAGGAAGTGATCCAGCAGCAGTTATTTTTGACGCCATTCGTGCAGCTAAATCCCGTAAAGCAGATATTTTGATATGTGATACTGCCGGACGCTTGCAAAACAAAGTAAATTTAATGAATGAGCTAGGAAAAGTGAATCGTATTATTGAGCGAGAAATACCAGGAGCACCTCATGAAGTGTTACTCGTATTAGACGCAACTACAGGACAAAATGCACTGAGTCAGGCGAAAACATTTTCAGATGTAACAAATGTATCTGGCATTGTTTTAACAAAGTTAGATGGAACAGCCAAAGGTGGTATTGTTCTAGCCATTCGTAAAGAGTTAGCGATTCCTGTAAAATATGTAGGTCTGGGCGAAAAGGCAGAAGACTTACAACCATTTGAGCCAGATGCATTCGTATATGGACTATTTGCTGGAATGATGGATGAAGAAGAGTAATTTTGGCAATATAACTTGACAGCAGAAAACGAATTTCGTTATGCTTACACATGTAAAGGAAAAATACTTAACGAAGAGGTAATCATGTTGCTTGAAAAAACAATGCGATTAAATTATTTACTTGATTTTTATCATGCATTATTAACTCCAAAACAACGGGAGTACACGATGTTATATTATTTAGAAGATTATTCTCTTGCAGAAATTGCCAATCATGCGAATGTCTCTAGGCAAGCTGTATATGATAATATAAAACGTACAGAAGGTATTTTAGAAACATATGAAGAAAAACTGCATTTATATCATACATTTCAAAAAAGAAATGTTTTATTTGAACAACTTGAAAGTAACCTGGAAGAAGAGCAAAAAGAAACAATACATCCAATCATTGAACAATTAAAAGAATTGGGTTAGGGGGAACCTTTTATGGTATTTGGAGGGTTGGCTGACCGCTTACAAGATACATTCAAAAAAATAACGGGTAAAGGTAAGGTAAACGAACAAGATGTAAATATAATGGCCCGTGAAGTACGACTTGCCTTACTAGAAGCTGATGTTAACTTTAGAGTAGTAAAAGATTTTATTAAGCGAGTGAAAGAACGAGCAGTCGGTGCTGAAGTCATGGAGAGTTTAACACCTGGACAACAAGTAGTAAAAGTTGTCCAAGATGAACTGACACAACTGATGGGCGGCGAACAAAGTTCAATAGCTGTTGCGGACCGTTCACCAACCGTTATTATGATGGTAGGTTTACAAGGTGCTGGTAAAACGACGACATCTGGAAAATTAGCAAATTTATTGCGTAAAAAACAAAATCGTAAACCATTGCTCGTTGCTTGTGACGTTTATCGTCCGGCGGCAATAAACCAATTACAAACGGTAGGTAAACAGCTTGATATTCCTGTGTTTGAAAAAGGAACAGAAGCGAATCCAGTTGATATTGCAAAAGAAGCCATTGCACATGCAAAGGAAGAACATCTAGATTATGTCATTATTGACACAGCAGGTCGCTTACACGTCGATCACGAATTAATGGATGAACTCACGGAAGTAAAAGAAATAACTTCTCCAGATGAAATTTTTCTAGTTGTCGATGCAATGACAGGTCAAGATGCAGTCAATGTCGCAGAAAACTTTAACGAACAATTAGACGTAACTGGAGTTGTATTAACAAAATTAGATGGTGACACACGTGGTGGTGCGGCATTATCGATTAGAGCTGTAACGGATAAACCGATTAAATTCGCTGGTATGGGTGAAAAGCTAGATGAGCTTGAAGAATTTCATCCTGATCGTATGGCTTCACGCATATTAGGTATGGGTGACGTACTATCATTAATTGAAAAAGCTGAAACCCAAGTGGATGAAAAACAAGCGCGCGAACTAGAAGAGAAAATGCGCACAATGTCTTTCACATTTGAAGACTTTTTAGAGCAAATGGGGCAAGTTCGACAAATGGGCCCGCTTGAAGACCTTATGGCAATGATTCCTGGTGCTTCCAAAATGAAAGGCTTAAAAAATGCCCAACTAGATGATAGTCAAATAAGTCAGGTAGAAGCAATTATTCAATCGATGACAATTGAAGAACGACAAAATCCTGATGTAATGAATGCCAGTAGAAAGAGACGTATTGCAAAAGGTTCAGGAACATCTGTCGCTCAAGTGAACCGTTTATTGAAACAATTTAATGAAATGAAAAAAATGATGAAACAAATGTCTGGTGGAAAGCCTGGTAAAAAAGGTGGCGGCTTTAAAATGCCATTTATGTAGAGGGACTGTGCGATTTAAACATGCAGTCACATCCTGGTAAAATGAGCTAGAATAACAAATTTAAATAATGTCATGCAAAAGTACTTTACAGTCTTTTAAAAGTTTGGTAATATATGAACTTGTGAAGAACAATTTAGGAGGTGCAACACATGTCTGTTAAAATTCGTTTCAAACGTATGGGTTCAAAAAGAAATCCATTTTATAGAATTGTAGTAGCTGATTCACGTGCTCCACGTAATGGTCGTTCAATTGAACAACTAGGAACATATAACCCAGTATCAACACCACCAGAATTCAAGATTGATGAAGAAAAAGCATTAGATTGGATGACGAAAGGTGCTCAACCAAGTGATACTGTGCGTAACTTATTTTCAAAAGAAGGCATCATGAAAAAATTACACGACCAAAAAAATGCTAAGTAAAGGTTTGTGATATCATGAAAGTCTTAATAGAATCAATTGTAAGTCGACTTGTTGATTATCCAGATGAAATAAATGTAGAAGAGAAAGAAGAATCTACTAAAATTGTCTATCATTTGACAGTACATCATGATGATGTCGGGAAAGTGATTGGGAAAAACGGCAGAATAGCAAAAGCCATTCGAACAGTAGTTTATGCGGCTAAGCCTGAAGTAAACAAGCGAATTTACTTAGATATTATGTAAAATGGGAGAGGGAGATTGATACCTTTCCCTTTTATTATGTGGAAAGCAAGGGTGATTTTTAATGCAGATTGTCCAACCTGTACGAATTTCACATGTCTTGACTGAAAAAAGTAAAAAGGACTTACAAAACAATTTTACGCAAAAGAAATTGCGACTTGAACAAGAGTGTGAACAACTTTTATTTGAACAACGAAAATTAGAACGAAACATGAGTGACCATCGAATAGAAGTTGCAAATAAAATCCAAAAAGAAATTAAAAACCGCAAAGAGCAACAACATCAACTTGATTTTAAGTTAGAACAATTAAGTACACTTCCTTTGGGAAGCGAATTGGTTGAAAAAGAAGTGGATGCTCTTGTTGAAGTATCAATTGGTTCTAAGTGGAGCACACTAACGAAAGAAATGACGATCGTTATTGAAGATGATGTAATTATACGTATCGATCGATGATAGGTGATACAATGGAAAAGTTATTTGAAGTTGGAAAAATTGTGAATACACATGGAGTAAAAGGAGAAGTTCGTGTCATTCGAACGACTGACTTTGAAGAGCGTTTTACTCCTGGGAATGTCTTATATATTGTGAAGGGAAAACAACACCCTATATCTGTTACAGTGAAGAATCATCGGATACATAAACAATTTGATTTACTAACGTTTGAAGAATATAAACGCATAGATGAAGTAGAGTCATTTAAAGGTTGTATGTTAAAAGTCTCTGAGTCTGATCTCACCCCTTTATCCAAAGGAGAATATTATTATCACGAGATTATTGGTTGTACAGTTGAAACTGAGGAAGGGAATACACTTGGAGTTATAACATCTATTTTATCACCAGGAGCAAATGACGTCTGGATTGTACAAACTGAAGATCAGAAGGAAGTACTCATTCCTTACATTAACGATGTTGTAAAATATGTAGATATTGAGCAAAAACTCGTGAAGATTCACCTAATGGAAGGACTGATTGACTAGTGCATATAGATATTTTAACGTTATTTCCAGATATGCTTGAACAACCTTTACAAACTTCTATTTTAAAAAGAGCACAAGAACAAAAGGTATTTTCGTATGATTTAATAAACTTCAGAGAATATACGGATAACAAACACCAAAAGGTAGATGATACACCTTATGGTGGTGGAGCGGGAATGGTTTTATCTGCGCAACCAATTTTTGATGCGGTGGAAGCAGTACAAGCACATAGACAATCAAAGCCACGTGTAGTGTTGCTATGTCCTCAAGGGGAGCGCTATACTCAGAAAAAAGCCGAAGAACTTTCAAAAGAAGAGCACCTTATATTCCTTTGCGGGCACTATGAAGGATTTGATGAACGTGTACGTGAGCATCTTGTCACGGATGAAATATCGATTGGGGATTATGTCCTTACGGGTGGAGAACTAGGTGCTTTAGTTATCGTGGATAGTGTTGTCAGACTGTTACCAGATGCACTTGGTAATAAAGAATCAGCCAAAGAGGACTCGTTTTCTACCGGATTATTAGAACATCCCCATTACACGAAACCTGCACATTTTAGAGGAATGGATGTTCCAGAAGTATTATTATCAGGAAACCACCAACATATAGCCGATTGGCGTCGTAAACAATCCCTGAAACGAACGGCTGAAAGACGACCGGATTTACTTCGGGATATAGAGTTAACAACAGAAGAGAAGGCATTTATAAAGCCCTATAAAAAATTGTAAAAAGCTCTGAATATTGTTGTGAAAATATATGGCGTGTGTTATATTATTACATGTGCTTAAGTAAACGACTGAAGCACGATAAACGATGTTCCGCTACCTCATAGAAGGTAAGAGCATTGGTTTGGAAGGAGTGGAACCACATGCAAAATATCATTGCAGACGTAACAAAAGATCAATTACGCACAGATCACCCGACATTTCGTGCAGGTGATAGTGTAAAAGTAGACGTTAAAGTCGTTGAAGGATCGCGTGAGCGTATTCAAGTCTTTGAAGGTGTCGTAATTAAGCGTCAAAATGGCGGAATTAGTGAAACATTCACAGTTCGTAAGGATTCTTACGGAGTCGGTGTTGAACGTACTTTCCCATTGCATTCTCCGAGAGTAGCTAAGATTGAAGTAGCTAAACGTGGAGTTGTTCGACGCGCTAAACTTTACTACTTACGTAACTTACGCGGTAGAGCTGCACGTATTCGTGAGCGCCGATAAGCAAGAAATAAGTGTAGCATAATGGTTGAAAAATGCATAAGCTACAATCATTTCTACAGATTGTTATAAGAAAAAAGGAGCTTTGCATCAACTGCAAGCTCCTTTTTCTTATAAGTGAGTGAATTTCATACCTACAGCATACGTATTATGGAATTCATTAAAGTATAAGGATGAGATGTGAATGAAAACAAGAAGTGAGATATTTGAATGGATTCGCGCGCTCGCAATTGCTCTAGTGATAGCTCTTGTTGTTCGGTACTTTTTCTTTTCTCCAGTCGTAGTAGATGGACCTTCGATGGAACCTACATTAGATGATCGAGACCGAATGGTTGTCAATAAATTTGTGTATAATTTACGTGAACCAAAACGATTTGAAATTATCGTTTTTCATGCTTCAGAACAATCTGACTATATAAAACGTGTCATAGGATTACCAGGTGAGCATATTGCTTATGAAAATGATGAATTATATATCGACGGAGAAGTGGTAGAAGAACCGTTTAAAGAGAGTTTAGAAGACGAACAAGCCCATTACATGGAAACGGACCCGTTTATGCTTGAACTAGTTCCAGGTGGTCACGTTACAATCCCTGAAGGATATGTATTTGTACTTGGAGATAATCGCAACAACTCAACCGATAGTCGCAGATTTGGACTAGTAGAAATTGATTCGATTGTAGGGAAAGTCTCATTAACATATTGGCCTCTCAACCGAATTCAATTGATGAAAGATAGGTGAAGCAAATGACTATTCAATGGTTTCCAGGTCACATGGCAAAAGCACGCAAAGAAATAGAATCAAACTTAAAATTAGTTGATTTAGTAATTGAATTAGTAGATGCTCGGGCGCCAATAGCCTCACAAAACCCAATGTTGCAACAAATTATTCATCAAAAACAAAAGATAACAATTTTAATGAAAAAAGATTTAGCGGATGATTCTCAAACCTTAAGGTGGATTGAACATTTTGAGGAGCAGGGATTGGCTGCGATAGCCATCAATGCAAATGAAAAACGAGACATTGCAAAAGTCATTACATTAGTCGATAAACATCGAGAAAAAATGCAAGCTAAAATGCGCGCAAAAGGCATTGTTCAACCTAGAGCCTTACGTGCAATGATTATCGGAATACCGAATGTCGGGAAGTCAACATTAATTAATCGATTGGCCCGAAAGAAAATTACACGCATCGGAGATCGACCTGGAATTACAAAACACCAGCAATGGATCAAGGTTCGAGCTCAATTTGAACTGCTTGATACTCCAGGAGTATTATGGCCTAAATTCGAAGACCAGGAAATCGGTAAACGATTGGCTGCTATAGGAACGATCAAAGACTCGATAGTATCTTTACAAGACGTGGCAGCATACGCGCTTGATTTCTTGCAAAAGAATTATCCCGAGTTATATCAAGAACGATTTTCAATAGATCCTTCTATCGACGATATGTGGGAGGTCTTTGAAACGATTGGAAAGCAGCGTGGGGCGTTAGAAAGTGGCGGGCATGTGAATTTTGATATTGTAGCTGAACAAATTTTATACGATTTACGTTCAGGTCGGATTGGAAAAGTAACCTTTGACCGAATAGAAGATGACATGGTACAGATCACATAATTCGTACCATGTTTTTTAATTTACATTTTTTCACCTGTGGCCGATATAAGTAGAAAGAGGTGTATGATGGTTAAACATCTAACGATTAAAGAAATCAAAGAACGTATACAAATGGAATCATATACAATTCAAGACATGAAGCAGTGGAGAAATGATGACCGAAAAGGCGTTCAACAGCTGATTGATTCTTTAGACCGGCAAATAAAAAAAGAAGCACGATTGAAGAGCCATTATTTAGACATGTGTACATATGAAACATCACTCGAGCAACAAGGCATCTCAAAGATAGCAGGAATCGATGAAGCAGGCAGAGGTCCACTTGCAGGCCCAGTTGTCGCAGCAGCAGTTATTCTTCCGAAAGATGCAAAACTATATGGTTTAACAGATTCAAAACAATTGACCGAAAAAGAACGCAATTATTTTTATGATAAAATAAAAGAAGTAGCGATTAGCTATCATATTCAAGTGATTTCGAACAAAATTATTGATGACATTAATATATACGAGGCTACCAAAAGAGCAATGATTGAATCTGTTTATTCGCTACATATCCAACCAGAACATCTATTAGTTGACGCTGTACCTCTTTCTATTGAAGTGCCTGCAACAGTACTTACAAAAGGAGATCAAAAAAGCATTTCAATAGCAGCAGCTAGTGTATTGGCAAAAGTATTTCGAGACAAGCATATGCAAGAGTTAGATAAGGAATACCCACACTATCAATTTACGCAGCATAAAGGATATGGAACTAAAACTCATGTAGACATGTTAAAAAAATATGGAGCATGTCCATATCATCGAAAAACATTTGCACCTGTCAAACGTGCATTAATACATAAGGGGTGATTATTATGCGCACGGATCAAATAAATCATCTTAAAAAAGGTTCTGATCAACCATCTCGAATACGTCTTCACCCTGGACAGATTGTTCGTGGTAAAATTTTACAAATTTATCCTCTAGATCGAGCGCGCATTCAAATAGGATCGTTAACGTTTATTGCACAGCTCGAAGCACCGCTTAATCATGGGGAAAGTTATTTTTTCCAAGTAGATGACGTAAAGGAAGAAGTTCATTTACGAGTGATCCAACAAGCCAGTGAGCAAGGAGCCAGTGAATGGAAACAATTACTTCAGATGATTGGCAGTAAGCATTCCAAGGGACGCGAACAATTTGTCCAACAGTTATTGCAGTCAAATATCCCGTTTACAAAAAGAACCTTGCAACAAATGTTCACATTACTAGATCAATATCCAAATCAAGAGAAGGCAATGAAGGCGCTAGAAGTTATGGCACAAAGAGCATGGCCAATAACAAGAGAAATTATGGAATCAATTATTTTATACCAAACTTCTACCCTAACAAAAGAAGTGAATCAGCTCGTTGAGTCCTTAACGCAACAATCACAAATACCTCAAGCACATCGCGAACTAATCCAACAGCTTGAGCTACTAATACCTGAAGAGAAAAAGACACATCACGTATTTAAACAATTATTTGAATATATAACTTCAAAAGAAGCCAAGAGGGAACTGCCTTTGATGCAGATGCTTCATCCACGCATCCATAAAACAAACATGAAACAATTGCAATCCATGCCTCTTACCCAGAGGGCGAATATATTACAAACACCAGAACGTATGCTTACCTATTTAGGAATACATACGGCAGAAGATCGACAATTATTTTTAAAAACACTTACATCCATCGCTCAAAATCCAATTCATTTTCTAAATGAAACTAAACAATTTGTTGATAAATGGGAGCGGAGTATACAATTACAGGCAGTTCAACATCCGAATCGTCCACTAAATACTGAAACGCTTCAACAGGTACGTGATTCATTTATTCGTTTATTTTCAGCTCATCAATGGACGCAAAATGAGCAAACAGTGATGCGTCAGGTTATTCCCAACAATACACACGAGTTGTTACAAATGATGATTGATTTTAAAAGTTTAGATACACGCAATGTCGAGCAAATGATGCTTCAACTACATGAACATCATCAGCCGGCTGAAAAGAAGGATATTCAAGCGGAATTTCTACGTTCTTTACAGCACATCCTACAAAATATTGGTCTTTCTCATGAACATTCGTTATCAAAAGACCAGACAGATCAACTCACCAATTCATTAAAGGCATTGCTGATGCAGTTTATTCAAGAGCAAACACCAAGTTCAGAACGAGCCCAATCATTGCTTCGGTTTATTCAAGGAATGCAGTTACAAACCGTACAAGATACTGCACATTTGCTGTCTGTACATTTACAAATACCAGCCATGATTGGAGCTCTTCGCTCAGATATGCAAATAACATTTGAAAGCAAAAAAACGGAATCGACATCCATTGACCCAAATTATTGTCGGATATTATTTGATTTAGAATTAGCCGCGATCAAAAGAACATTAATCGATATGCATGTTCAACATAAACAAGTTTCTTTACTGATTTATAACGACTTACCATTTATAAAGAAAATTGGCGACAATTACGAAGAAACATTGGCTGAAGGATTATTAAAAACAGGTTATGAACTTACATCGATTCGATATCTAAAACTAGGGAAACAAGAAGAGCATCGGAGAACTACTACACAATCATTTGCACGTACGGAAGGATTTGATGTAAAGATATGAAACAGAAAAAAACAGCTGCCGCTCTTTCTTATGCAGAAAAGTATGCGAAACTTCCACAAGTAACTGCTTTAGGTAAAGGCCTTATTGCAGATAATATTATTGAAAAAGCACAAAAACATGACGTGCCAATTGTTGAAGATGCTTCTCTTGTAGAATTATTAGCTAAATTAGATGTTGATGACCTTATTCCACCTTCATTATTTGATTCTGTCGCAGAGGTTTTTGCATTTATATATGAAATAGATCACAGTGTAAATGCTTACAATCACACAAAAGAGAAACAAAGCAACAATAAAGACTGATTCCTCTTGTGAAATGTGTCGATATTTAATACAATGGGATTGCAGTCAATTTGATTGGAGGATATAGAATGAACATTCATGAGTATCAAAGCAAAGAAATTTTGCGCGAATTTGGTGTAAGTGTTCCAAACGGACATGTTGCATTTACGGTTGATGAAGCAGTAGAAGCAGCAGAAAAGTTAGGAACTGATGTATCGGTAGTTAAAGCTCAAATCCACGCAGGTGGTAGAGGTAAAGCTGGTGGGGTTAAAGTTGCCCAAAATCTTGATGAAGTGCGTACATATGCAGGTGAGATTTTAGGTAAAACATTAGTTACTCCACAAACAGGACCTGAAGGCACAGAAGTAAAACGTCTTTTAATTGAAGAGGGGTGTGATATTCAAAAAGAATATTACATTGGACTTGTACTAGACAGTGGATCTTCTCGTGTGGTTATGATGGGATCTGAAGAAGGTGGAACAGAAATTGAGGAAGTAGCTGCAGCAACTCCTGAAAAAATCTTCCAAGAAGTAATTGATCCAGGTGTTGGTTTATCAGGATACCAAGCTCGCAGATTGGCTTTTAATTTAAATATACCAAAAGAACTTGTAGGTAAAGTTGTTAAATTCATGATGGGATTATACCAAGCGTTTGTTGAAAAAGATTGTTCAATCGCTGAAATTAACCCACTTGTAACAACTGGTGATGGAGACGTTATGGCACTTGATGCTAAATTTAACTTTGACGATAACGCTCTATACCGTCAAAAAGACATTGCAGAGCTTCGTGACCTAGATGAAGAAGATCCTAAAGAAATTGAGGCTTCTGAATATGATTTAAGTTACATCTCACTCGATGGAGATATTGGGTGTATGGTGAACGGTGCTGGACTTGCAATGGCAACAATGGACATCATTAAACATTATGGTGGAGACCCAGCAAACTTCTTAGATGTTGGTGGCGGTGCTACAGCTGAAAAGGTAACAGAAGCATTTAAGATTATCTTATCGGATGAAAATGTAAAAGGAATCTTTGTGAACATCTTCGGAGGCATTATGAAGTGTGATGTAATTGCTGAAGGTGTCGTTGAAGCAACGAAGCAGGTAGGATTAGAAATTCCACTCGTTGTCCGTTTAGAAGGAACAAACGTTGATTTAGGTAAAAAGATCCTTGATGAATCAGGATTAAATATTACTTCAGCGGATTCAATGGGCGATGGTGCACAGAAAATCGTCGAAATGGTGAAGTAATTCGCAATCCTTCGCATGAAAATCTGTATAAACTAAAAGTGAAAAAGATCGTTTAGAAAGGACGGACGAACATTGAGTATATTAGTGAATAAAGATACAAAAGTACTAGTACAAGGAATTACTGGTTCAACTGCTGCATTTCACACAAAAGAAATGCTTGCATATGGAACTAAAATTGTTGCTGGTGTAACGCCTGGAAGAGCTGGAGAAGAAGTAGAAGGAGTGCCAGTTTTTAATACGGTAGAGGATGCGGTGAAAGAAACAGGTGCAACTGTTTCAGTTATCTACGTACCAGCACCTTTTGCAGCAGATGCAATTTTAGAAGCTGTAGATGCTGAGATAGATTTAGCAATTTGTATTACTGAACATATACCAGTACTAGATATGGTAAAAGTGAAGCGATACATGGAAGGTAAGAAGACACGTCTCATTGGACCAAACTGTCCAGGAGTTATTACGCCTGATGAGTGTAAAGTAGGTATCATGCCTGGATACATTCATACAAAAGGTCACATTGGTGTCGTTTCTCGTTCTGGAACGTTAACCTATGAAGCTGTTCATCAGTTATCCGAACAAGGATATGGACAGTCAAGTGCTGTTGGAATTGGTGGAGACCCAGTGAACGGAACGAACTTCATCGACGTTTTAAAAGCATACAACGATGATCCAAACACATATGCTGTTATGATGATTGGTGAAATTGGTGGGTCTGCAGAAGAAGAAGCAGCTCGTTGGATTAAAGAAAACATGACAAAGCCAGTTGTAGGATTTATTGGTGGAGTCACTGCACCTCCAGGAAAACGTATGGGACATGCTGGAGCTATTATTTCAGGTGGACAAGGTACTGCTGAAGAAAAAATCCGCGTCATGAATGAATGTGGAATTGAAGTAGCAGAAACTCCATCTGTCATGGGTGAAACACTAATTAAAGTGTTGAAAGACAACAAGCTAGAAGAAAAGTGTAAAACACACGCGTAAAGAACCTCTAAAACCCAGAAGTGTACATCACTTTTGGGTTTTAGTTTACCTATAAGAAAGGGATGATAAACCGTTGGAAGAGACACGCTTAAGGTTATTGCATTTACACTATGCTAACATAGGTCGTAGATTAGTTTTCCGGTTGCTCCAAAAAGATCCTTCACTCACATATATTTACTCCCAGGTTGACAAACTTCAAAAATATTACTCTATTCATTATAAATACGCTTCTATTCTTCAAAAACGTCTGCAAAACGCCCGGTCTTATAAAATATTCATTCAAACAATGCATCAATATGAAACAGTTACTATTCTTGATCCATTCTATCCCACCATATTAAAACAAATAAAAGATCCGCCAATCGTACTGTATGCGCTAGGAAATATTCAATTGTTGCACCAACAACCACTATTAAGTGTGATTGGTTCAAGAAAGCCAACTAATCAAGGGTGGGAGAAAGTTGCTCACATCGTGCCATCACTAGTGAAGAACGATTGGGTAATTGTTAGTGGGATGGCGAGAGGTATTGATCGGTATTCTCATGAACTTACCATTCAGTCACATGGACAAACCATTGCAATTTTAGGTGGTGGATTCAATCATATTTATCCACTAGAAAATAAACATCTGTTTCAAGAAATTAGTAACAAAGGTCTTGTACTATCGGAGTATACGCCAAATACCGTACCACAACCTCAACATTTTCCTGAAAGAAATCGTTTGATTAGCGGATTAAGCTTTGGAACCCTAGTTATTGAAGCGAAGATGCGTAGTGGAACCATGATAACTGTGGATCAAGCACTAGATCAAGGAAGGGAAGTATATGCTATTCCAGGGGGGCCATTTGATGCTCATACAAGAGGGTGTAATGCCTTAATTCAAGAAGGGGCAAAATTGGTGCAACAATCAACGGATATTAGTGAGGATTGGGAGCAATTTGGTAGTACGACATTTAGTCATATGACCCCTTAAAAACGACTAAATCAAGCAAAATATAATCGAACTGATTTGACAAATAGAATTTTACTATTTACCATTAGTACTGATTTACCCAATAATATTTTAAAGTACCTCATTGTAGGAGGAAATGAAATGTCAGATTATCTTGTGATTGTAGAATCACCAGCAAAAGCAAAGACAATTGAACGTTATTTAGGTAAAAACTATACAGTGAAAGCATCTATGGGACATGTGCGTGATTTACCACGCAGTCAAATGGGAGTAGATGCTGAAAATGATTTCGAACCAAAGTACATTACCATTCGTGGAAAAGGTGACGTACTAAAAGAATTACGAAAAGCTGCTAAAAAAGCAAAGAAAATCTATCTCGCGGCTGACCCGGATCGTGAAGGGGAAGCAATCGCATGGCATTTAGCACATGCGTTAAAAGTAGATGACACTTCTGAGTGCCGAGTAGTATTTAATGAAATAACAAAAGATGCTATTAAAAAATCATTTGAAGAACCAAGAAAAATTGATATGGATCTCGTCGACGCACAACAAGCTCGTCGTATTTTAGACAGACTAGTAGGTTACAATATTAGTCCATTATTATGGAAAAAAGTACGAAGAGGTTTAAGTGCTGGTAGAGTTCAATCCGTAGCAGTTAAATTGATCTTAGATCGTGAAAAGGAAATCAAAAACTTTACACCTGAAGAATATTGGTCGATTGAATCTACCTTTTTAAAAGAAAAAGATTCCTTTAAAGGTCAATTTTATGGCGAGAAGGGTAAAAAGGTAAAGCTTTCGAATGAAGATGAAGTGAACGAAGTTTTAAAGACGATCAAAGGAAAACAGTTTACGATCGATAAAGTCAATAAACGTGAACGAAGAAGAAACCCGGCTTTACCATTTACAACCTCGTCTCTTCAACAAGATGCTGCTCGAAAATTAAATTTTAGGGCAAAAAAGACGATGGTGATTGCCCAGCAATTATATGAAGGTATCGATTTAGGTAAAAAGGCTGGCGGTATTACTGGACTGATTACGTACATGCGTACAGACTCAACACGAATTTCTAATACTGCTATTGAAGAGGCAACCTCATATATTAAAGATACATTTGGGGATGAGTACCTAGGGAAAAAAGAGAAAAAGAAACAGCCATCTGGTGCACAAGATGCTCATGAAGCTGTCAGACCGACATCAGCCATGCGTCATCCAGAACAATTAAAAACAAAGTTGGATAAAGATCAACTTCGCTTGTATACACTTATTTACGAACGCTTTTTAGCGAGTCAAATGGCTCCTGCAGTTATGGATACAGTCACTGCTCACCTATTGAACAATGGTGTAGAGTTTCGTGCATCTGGTTCACGAGTGAAATTTCCAGGATTTATGAAAGTGTACGTAGAAGGAACGGATGATAAGAAGAAGGAAAAAGAGACATTCCTACCTGAACTAGAAGAAGGAACAACAGTTGAGGCAAAAGATATCATTCCAAATCAGCATTTTACTCAACCACCTCCTCGGTATACGGAAGCGCGTTTAGTTGGAACTATGGAGAAGTTAGGAATAGGTCGTCCTTCCACATATGCCCCGACGATTGATACGATTCAACGACGTGGCTATGTTGCAATGGAACAAAGAAGATTCCATCCAACCGAAATTGGTGAAATTGTAACGGATATTCTACAAGAATACTTTCCAGAAATCATTGATGCAGACTTTACAGCTAATATGGAAAGCAGTTTAGATGATGTGGAAGCTGGTAAGAGTAAATGGGTTCAAGTTATGCATGACTTTTATGGAGACTTTTCTAAACGATTAGAAAAAGCAGAAGAAGAAATGGCTGAAATTGAAATAAAAGATGAACCTGCAGGAATTGATTGTGAAAAATGTGGACATCCAATGGTTTATAAAATGGGACGCTTTGGTAAATTCTTAGCTTGCTCCAATTTTCCAGAATGTCGTAACACAAAACCAATTCTCAAAAAAGTTGGAGTGAAGTGTCCAACGTGTAAAGAAGGAAACGTTGTTGAACGCCGCTCTAAAAAGAGAAGAATTTTTTACGGATGTGACCGTTATCCAAAATGTGACTTTGTATCTTGGGATAAGCCCGTGAAAAAACCATGTCCTACATGCAACTCATTTTTAGTAGAAAAAAGAACGAAAAAAGAATCAAAGTTACTTTGCCCTTCATGTAAATATGAGGAGCAAATAGAAGATAAAGATGAAAATTAATGAACCAAAAAGTTCTTTTCATACATATATGAAAAGAACTTTTTTAATGGGTAAAAAAATAGATACCTTTTGTTACAAAAAAATGACATCTTTATTCTTACTTCTTTAGATAACATAGTACTTTTGTATGTTTGTGTTGACTATTTAAAGAGTGGAAGATATAATTGTTCCTTGGTAAGGTCCGGTATAGATGCTACTATAAAAGACTTAGATATTAGAAGATATAAGATTAAAAAGGCTTGATTCAGAATTTTTATACAATTAAGTTAAGTTCGTTGCTATTCAAACATTCGTATGATAATATGAAAATATTCGGTGGTGTGGACATATGAATAATCGAATGGAGTTTAATTTATTTGTAGAATATTTACAAATTGAAAAAAATGCCTCAAAGTATACTGTAGAATTTTATTCAAGTGACTTAATTGAGTTCTCGCAGTTTTTAGAACAAGAAGGAATTGTTCATTTTACAGAGGTAGATTACCGTGTCATACGAATTTATTTAACGAAGCTATTTGATAAAAAACTTAGTAGAACAACTGTATTACGAAAAATATCAAGCTTGAGAAGTTTTTATCGGTTTATGGAACGAGAGGGTCTTGTAGAAGATAATCCTTTTATTCAAATAATTTTACCGAAAGCTCCAAAACCTATTCCAACTTTTTTATATGAAGAAGAATTAGAAAAATTGTTCGCTGCTAGCGATATAACTACTACACTTGGTCAACGCAATCAGGCTTTGCTTGAGACTCTATATGCAACGGGAATTCGCGTGAGTGAGTGTCAAACCCTAGAGTTAAATGATATTGATTTCAATGTTGGAACAATGTTTGTACAAGGAAAAGGAAAAAAAGAACGATATGTCCTTTTCGGAGAACATGCACATCATGCATTGCATATGTATATACATGATGGTAGAAAGAAACTATTAGCAAAATCTAAAAACGTATCATCAAACGTATTTTTAAATGCCCAGGGAAATCCTTTAACAACGCGTGGGATTCGATCGATATTACAAACATTAGTGGAACAAACGGCATTAACTATACACGTGCACCCACATAAATTACGTCATACGTTTGCAACGCATTTATTAAATGAAGGTGCAGACTTACGTACAGTGCAAGAGTTGTTAGGCCATGAAAACTTGTCTTCTACACAAATTTATACACATGTGACAAAGGATCATTTGCGCAATGTATATATGGATAGTCATCCAAGGGCAAGAAAGAAACGTTAATTTGTCTGTAGCGAGGTGAATATATTGGCAACAGAAATGCATGCTACAACGATATTTGGAATTATGCATGAAGGACAGTGTGCTATGAGTGGTGACGGTCAGGTTACCTTAGGGAATGCAGTCATCATGAAGCATACAGCGCAAAAAGTTAGAAAACTTTATAATGGAAAGGTGTTAGCTGGATTTGCGGGTTCAGTTGCAGATGCCTTTACACTATTTGAAAAGTTCGAAGGAAAATTAGAGACGTTCGATGGAAATCTGATGAGAGCTTCTGTTGAACTTGCTCAGGAATGGCGAAGTGATCGTGTTTTAAGAAAACTTGAAGCAATGCTAATTGTAATGGACCATAACCATATGTTTCTAGTGTCCGGAACAGGTGAAGTGATTGAACCAGATGACGGAATATTAGCAATTGGTTCTGGCGGTAACTATGCATTAAGTGCTGGTCGTGCACTCACCAAGCATGCTTCACAATTATCAGCGAAAGAAATTGCTCGCTCTGCACTTGAAATAGCGGGTGATATTTGTGTGTATACGAACGATCATATAACGCTGGAAGTATTGGATTAATAAAGGAGGTCCATACATTTATGGGAAGAAACTTTACTCCGAAAGAGATTGTAGAACGGTTAGATCAATATATTATCGGACAACATGATGCAAAGAAATCAGTTGCTGTTGCATTAAGAAATCGGTTTCGATGGATGCAACTAGATGATGCAATGAAAGAAGAAATTGTACCTAAAAATATACTGATGATTGGTCCTACAGGAGTAGGTAAAACAGAAATTGCACGAAGATTGGCTAAGCTTGTTCAGGCACCTTTTATTAAAGTTGAAGCTACCAAATTTACAGAAGTAGGCTACGTCGGTCGAGATGTTGAATCAATGGTACGTGATCTAGTTGAGGTTTCTATTCGAATGGTGAAGGAAGAAAAAACGGCTGCTGTTCTGGGTAAAGCTGAAAAGTTAGCGAATAAAGAGCTCGTACGGCTACTTGTCCCAGACGCAAAGAAAGCAAAAACAATGAACAATCCATTAGAAATGCTTTTTTCTGCCGATGCATCAACTGAAGACGAAAACAGTGATGAGACCAATGAAGAAATAGGTTCTAAACGAAAGCAAATTGAAAAGCAACTTGCCTTAGGTGAATTGGAAAACCATCTTGTTACGATTGAAATTGAAGAGTCATCACCTTCAATGTTTGATGCATTACAAGGATCAGGCATGGAACAAATGGGTATGAATATGCAAGGCGCATTTGAGAAATTCATGCCTAAAAATAAAATTGAAAGAAAACTACCGGTATCTGAAGCGCGTGAAGTGCTCACACAACAACATGCGCAAAATTTAGTAGATATGGATGAAGTATCAAGTGAAGCAATTTATCGATCAGAAAACTCAGGTATTATTTTCATTGACGAAATTGATAAAATTGCTAGTAAAGACGGTCAACAAGAACAAGTATCAAGAGAAGGGGTTCAGCGCGATATTTTACCTATTGTCGAAGGTTCTTCAGTAATGACAAAGTACGGATCTGTTAAGACAGACCACATGTTGTTTGTTGCGGCTGGAGCTTTTCATACGTCAAAGCCGTCAGATTTAATTCCTGAATTACAAGGCCGGTTTCCAATTCGGGTGGAATTAGATAAACTGACGACAGAAGATTTTGAGCGTATTTTACGTGAACCTTCAAATGCTTTATTAAAACAATATGAAGCACTGTTAAAAACAGAGGGTATAAATATCCAGTTTTCAGACGAAGCTATTCATAAAATTGCCGAAATTGCTTTCGAAGTAAATCAAGAAACAGACAATATTGGTGCCCGGAGACTCCATACCATTCTTGAGAAGTTATTAGAAGACTTATCTTATGAAGCTACGGATATCACTATGGAAACAATTGAAGTAAATGCAAATTATGTAGACGAAAAACTATCTTCAATTGTGAAAAATAAAGATTTAAGTCGTTTTATCTTATAAAGAAATTGCTTCTTCATAGACGAACGAACAATTGCAAAAAAATAGATGTATTATAAATACCAATGGAGGAATATACATGGAACTTTTAAATCGTGCTAGAAAAATCAACTCTTTACTACAAAAATCTGCGGGGAAATCAGTGAATTTTAGTGACATTTCTAAAACTTTATCAGAAGTAATTAAGGGAAATGTTTTTACAATAAATCGTGACGGAAAATTACTAGGTTTTGCAATTAATGAGGAAATAGAGAATGAACGAATCAAGTCTATGTTAGAAGAAAGACAGTTTCCTGAAGAATACACACAAGCGTTATTTAACATTCGCGAAACTACACCGAATTTAGATGTCGATAGTGAACATACAGTATTTCCAGTGGAAAACAAAGACTTATTCAGAAATGCTTTAACGACAATTGTCCCTATTGTAGGTGGAGGAGATCGTTTAGGTACGCTTATTTTAGGTCGAGTAAAAGATCCGTTTAACTCGGATGACTTATTACTTGCTGAATATGGTGCTACTGTTGTTGGAATGGAAATTCTTCAAGAAAAGTCAGCAGAAATTGAGAAAGAAGCGCGTAGTAAAGCTGTCGTGCAAATGGCAATCAGTTCACTCTCATATAGTGAATTAGAAGCAATCGATCATATCTTTGAAGAACTAGATGGCAATGAAGGTTTACTTGTCGCTAGTAAGATTGCTGACAGAGTTGGAATTACTCGTTCCGTTATTGTTAATGCGCTACGTAAACTTGAAAGTGCTGGAGTAATCGAGTCTCGTTCTTTAGGAATGAAAGGAACATATATTAAAGTTTTAAACGATAAGTTTTTAGTAGAACTTGATAAATTACGTTCAAGATAATAAGGATACGATAACTTTATAAGAGGTGTTAGATGAAATAATCTAATACCTCTTATTTTTTTGTGAAAAACTTTAAGAAAACACATTCATTGACCTAGGTTAAAACGCCTATAAATATAAGTTATAATGAAAAGTTGTCATTTCGACCAATAAGTACCAATTTAGGGATATATAACTAGTCCTAAAGAACTATTTTTTATTCGTCGAAGAATATATTGTCGATAATTGGTAGACTTTGGCGATTGTTTAAATTACAATATGTATAGTTAAAGTAAAGACTTTAAATGAGGTACATAAAAATTGATGAATAGATTGAAAGAAATAGGTAAAAGGAGGTAGTTCTTTGAGCCATATTTTTGATAGTACAGTTCACTCACTTGAAAGAGCACTTAACTTTTCAACAACTA
The DNA here is from genome assembly GCA_026168805.1 of Caryophanales bacterium. Classification (GTDB taxonomy): domain Bacteria; phylum Bacillota; class Bacilli; order Bacillales; family Amphibacillaceae; genus CALAMD01. Next base: position 32,392 of record JAPFDS010000064.1, read on the forward strand.
AAAATAAAGCAATTTCTCAAAATATCGCTAATGTTGACACCCCTGGATATAAATCTAAAAGCGTAACTTTTAAAGATGTACTATCCCAAGCACAAGAACGTTCATTTACAGCTAAACGTACAGATTCGAAACATATCCCATTTTCTGTAAACAACAACGCGGGTACTGTTCAAGAAAACTCGAACACAACATATAACCATAATGGAAATAATGTTGATATAGATTATGAGATGACTAAGTTAGCAGAAAACCAAATTTACTATAACAGTATGGTAGACCGCTTCAATGATAAAATGAGAACTTTACAAACTGTTATAAGAGGAGGTAGTTAAAGATGTCGATGTTTCATAGTATGAATACAAGTGCTAGTGCACTAACAGCACAAAGATTACGTATGGATTTAGTGTCCTCAAACATTGCAAATGCCCAGACTACAAGAGCACGTTTAAATGTTGATGGCGAGTATGAGCCATACAGAAGAAAATTAGCTGTGTTGCAACCGGATGAGCAATCCTTTCAGTCACATCTACAACGAGCTTCAAACATCGAAAAAAACTCCTCGGTAGGTAATGGTGTTCGTGTTCAAAATATTGTCGAAGATGACGAACCCTTTAAACAAGTATATAATCCTCTTCATCCAGATGCGAATGCTGAAGGTTTTGTTCAACTTCCGAATGTTGACCCTTTACAAGAGATGATTGATTTGATGGGTTCAACACGGTCTTATGAGGCAAATGTCACAGCTTTAAATGCAAGTAAAGGTATGCTTATGAAAGCTTTAGAAATAGGGAAGTAAAAAGGAGTGATAATGAATGGTATTAAACGTAAATGAAGCCCTACAACCAATAGATATGAAGTCTTTGTCAACTACAAAAAATAAAGTACCTAGTGACAACAGCTTTTCTAATACTCTGAAAGAAGCAATTGCTAAAGTGAATGATGATCAACTGAAAGCTGACAAACAAACGGAAATGCTAGCAGCAGGTAAAGACATTGATTTGCATGAAGTGATGATTTCAGCTCAAAAAGCGAGCGTAACAATGGAAACTTCGGTACAAGTTCAAAAGAAAATGCTCGACGCTTATAATGAAATCATGCGCATGCAAATTTAGTATTTTAACCTATGAATAGTCATAAAGACATATGTGCTACTCCTAACATGTGACATTAATGTTTTGTCACAAAATATACACATTGACTTGAATACTTGGTAGATCTGGTGGGGAATTTATGAAGGAAAATTTATTGAAAACAAAAGATACAGTTGCAAATTATTGGAGGAACCGAACAAAAGGTCAGAAGATCACATTTATTGGTTCTGCAATTTTCATTATTTTAATTGTTATTATTTTATCTATATTTGCATTCAATACGAAATACATCCCACTATATAACAATTTATCTGTTCATGAAGTGAATCAGATAAAAGACGAATTGGATGAACGAAATGTACCTTATCAACTTGCTGAAGGCGGTACAGTTATTAAAGTTCCAGAGCAAAATGCTGATGAGTTAATAGTCGATTTGGCTGGACTGAACATCCCTAGTAGTGGTGGAATTGATTATTCCTTTTTTAGTGAGAATGCATCGTGGGGTATCACTGATAATGAATTTAACATGATGCGTTTGGATGCTATTCAAACAGAGCTATCAAATTTAATTACTCAAATTGAAGGCATACAAGATGCGAATGTCATGATTACATTACCAGAAGAATCCGTCTTTATTAGCGATCAACAAGAAGATGCGAGTGCAGCGATTATGTTACATACAGATCCTGGATATGAACTAAAAGGGAATCAGTTGGAGGCACTATATCATCTCGTTTCAAAAGCAGTCCCGCATTTGCCTGCTGAGAATGTAGCTATTATGAATCAATACTTCGAGTATTATGACAACCAAGATTCCTATGTGACTTCAGGTCAAGATAGCTATACGCATCAACAATCGATTAAAAAAGATATTGAACGAGATATTCAAAGACGTCTACAACAGATGATTGGTTCAATGGTTGGTATGGATAAAGTCATTGTTTCCGTAACGACAGACATAGACTTTACCAACGAAAATCGAATTGAAGAACTTATTGAGCCTGTAGATGTAGATAATATGGAAGGTTTGCCAGTAAGTGTGGAAACCATCCATGAAACATATACTGGTAATAATGTAGGGGGCGTTGGTGGCACTGGAGATACAGATGTGCCAAATTACCCAGGAGATTCAGGCCAAGAAGATGGCGATTATGAATTAGTTAAAGAAATGATAAATAATGAATTTAATCGAATTCGAAAAGAGATTGTTGAAAGTCCTTATAAAGTGAGAGATGTAGGAATTCAAGTAGCTGTTGATCAATCCGTCGGAAAAGATGGGGATGAAGTACAACTACTGTCCACACAAGAACAATCAGCTGTTGAGGATGGAATTACGTCTATTTTAAATTCGATTATTCAAACCTCTGTTGATAAGGAATATGGTGAAATCGATCCAAGTGAGAAGATTTCCATCGTTTTTCAAGAGTTTAGTGAGACACCTACAACAGATCCAGTTGGGACCCAATCGATTCCTTTATGGGTATATGTAACTGGTGCAGCGTTGCTTTTATTCATCATTGCATTGTTAGTTGCACTTCTTCGCAGAGGTAAAAAAGAAGAATATATAGAAGAGGAAATAAGTGAAGAAATAGCAGCAACGACTGAAATACCGGATATCGAAAGCAGTCCTGAAAATGAGGTCGAAGTAAGAAGGAAACAATTAGAGCAAATGGCAACCGATAATCCAGAAGAGTTTACTAAATTATTACGTAGCTGGATATCAGATGATTAGGAGGTTATAACCATGGCAAGGCAAAGACATGCATTAACGGGAAAGCAAAAGGCTGCCATACTTCTCATATCATTAGGGCCAGATGTCTCTGCGCAAGTATATAAGCATTTAACGGATGAAGAAATTGAGCAATTGAGTTTAGAAATATCATCTGTCAAACGCGTGGACTCCGATTTGAAAGAAAATGTTCTCGATCAATTTCATCAAATTGCACTTGCGCAAGACTATATTTCTCAAGGTGGTGTAGGGTATGCAAAAACGGTGTTAGAAAAAGCTTTTGGACAGCAAGAAGCAACATCTATTATTAACCGTTTAACATCCTCATTGCAGGTGCGTCCTTTTGATTTTGCTAGAAAGGCCGATCCACAACAAGTACTTAATTTTATTATGAATGAACATCCACAGACGATCGCTTTAGTTCTTTCATATTTAGATGCCGAACAATCGGGACAAATACTTTCTGAGTTACCACAAGATATGCAAGCAGAAGTCGCAAAGAGAATTGCGTTAATGGATTCCACTTCTCCAGAGATTATTAGTCAAGTGGAACAAGTACTAGAGAAAAATCTATCGGCTTCTTTAACTGAAGACTATACACAGACTGGTGGAATTGAAGCGGTAGTTGAAGTGTTAAATGGTGTAGATCGAAGTACAGAACGGACAATTTTAGACTCACTCGAGATCCAAGACCCAGAATTAGCAGATGAGATTAAAAAGCGTATGTTTGTATTTGAAGATATTGTTATATTGGATAACCGTGCGATTCAACGCGTGATTCGAGAAGTAGATGCGGAAGACTTACGTTTATCATTAAAAGTTTCTAGTGAAGAGGTACAAGAACTTATATTTAGTAACATGTCTGAGCGTATGGCTGTAACCTTTAAAGAAGAAATGGAATATATGGGACCCGTTCGTTTAAGAGATGTTGAAGAAGCACAGATGAGAATTGTGTCATCCATCAGACGCTTAGAAGAAATAGGCGAAATCATTATTGCACGTGGTGGAGGAGATGATATTATTGTCTAACATAAAAAAAGACATGCGTACATCCACCACGAAAACAATTTCTATTAAGCCGCTTAACCGGATTAAACAGTTATATGACAAACCCGTTCAAGAAGAAGTCGATCGTTCTGCTGAAGTACATATACAAGAAAAAATTGTAGAAGCTGAGGATCGACTAAAAGAGTTACAACGTAAACAAGAAGAAACAATCACTAAAACCAATGAGGACATTTCTGCCTTGAAAAATGAGTGGGAACATGAACGACACCAGTTGGTTACTGAAGCAAAAGAAGAAGGTTATGCTGCAGGCTTTGAACATGCTACACAGGAAGTCGAAAAAGCATATAGTGAAAAGTTGGCTGAGGCAAATCAACTCATTCAAACAGCAGAACGTGAGCATGTCAAACGAATCGAAGAATCTACCAACAGTCTCATTGATTTATCAACTCAAATTGCTGAAAAGATTATCCATTCGCACATTGAAAAAAGTCAAGATGCGTTTCTATCTCTTGTACAAGGAGCCATTGAAGAGCTCAAGGAACAACCAGAAGTAAACATTTATGTACCTGCTGAATACTATGAATTTATGACTTTACAAAAGAGTGAATTAGTAGAGTTAATGAATGGAAAAGCGAACGTGCTCATTTATATTGCATCAAATGATCAAGCGTACATTACGCATCCTCTCGGAAAAATCGATATAAGTATTGATACACAACTGACACAGATGCGAGAGAAATTACTGGAGATAGCAATGGAGAATCAATTATGAACATTGATGAAATTATAAAAGCTGTACAAGGTGTAGACACACTTAAACGCTACGGTAAGGTTCTACGGGTAATTGGATTACTGATAGAATCAGAAGGTCCGGCGACACATATTGGTGAGGTTTGCTATATTCACGCTACCTCAAATGACCCACCCATCCTAGCGGAAGTTGTAGGATTTAGTAATGAAAATATTATTTTAATGCCTTATGCAGAAGTAACAGAGATTGGTCCAGGTTGCTTAGTCGAAGCTACCGGTCAACCTCTTATGGTAAAGATGGGAAAAGGACTAATCGGACATGTAATCGATCCATTAGGTCATCGATTAGATGGGATGGCTTTACCAACAGGCTTAACGAACTTTGCAACAGAGCGAACACCACCAAATCCAATGAGTCGTTCTCCAATTGATGAACCCATTCAAGTTGGTGTGAAAGCAATTGATGCAATGCTTACTGTAGGAAAGGGCCAAAGAATAGGTATTTTTGCTGGAAGTGGAGTCGGAAAGAGTACACTACTAGGAATGATTGCACGAAATAGTAATGCTGATATAAACGTGATTGCTCTCGTTGGAGAACGTGGGCGAGAAGTTCGTGAGTTTATTGAACATGATCTAGGAGAAGAGGGATTACAGCGTACGATAGTCGTTGCAGCAACTTCTGATCAACCTGCATTGATGCGTATAAAAGGCGCTTATACAGCGACAGCTATTAGTGAGTACTTTCGCGACCAAGGATACAACGTTAACTTGATGATGGATTCGGTTACTCGAGTTGCGATGGCTCAGCGTGAAATTGGCTTAGCGACAGGCGAACCGCCAACAACGAAGGGGTATACCCCGTCAGTGTTTGCTACTTTGCCAAAGTTACTGGAGAGAACAGGCACAAGTTCCACAGGGACGATCACTGCATTTTATACAGTTTTAGTAGATGGTGACGATATGAATGAGCCAATAGCAGATACGGTTCGAGGGATTTTAGATGGACACTTTGTACTATCTAGGACTCTAGCAGAAAGAGGACAATATCCATCGATCGATATTTTGCAATCTGTCAGTAGAGTCATGCACAACATTATTGATGAAGATCATCGAAAAATTGCTGAAAAAATTCGTTCATTGATGGCTGTTTATGAAGAAAATAAAGATTTGATACAAATTGGTGCGTATAAACAAGGGTCAGACAAACAAATTGATACAGCTATTACGTATACCCCTAAAATCAACCAATTTTTACAACAAGAAATGAAGGAACAATGTATGTTCGAAGATTCAGTAGAAATGCTCAAAAATCTCCTGTAAGGGGGCATGAACGATGAATGACGCAGCTGCATTACATAAAATATGGCAAATAAGAGAAAATGAAAAGAAAAAAGCGGAGCAAGCTCATCAACAGTCTATCCAAGATTTTGAACAGATTGCGCTGAAAATGTACGAAACACTAAAGAAAAAAGAAGCAACCGAAGAGGCATATGAAGAAAATATCAAGTCAATCATTTCAATTGAAAAAATGGAACAACATACAAGGTATATCGAGCAGTTGCTTCAACAAATTTCCTCTATGCAACAACGCGTTAATGATGCTCGAAATACAATGAATAAAAAACAACAACTTGTTACAAATACTCACATCGAGATGAAAAAGGTTGAGAAACTAATCGAAACGAGAAACGAAGAAGCTAAACAACAAATGAAAAAAGAGGAAAATGCATTTATGGATGAGTTATCCATGCAGCAGTTCTTAAAACGAAAATTAGGTGAGTCTATTGTCTGAGCAACAAACCCAAAGTCAACAAACTAAAAAAAATCCTAATCCAATTGTTTGGTTCTTTTTTGCTATACTCATCCCGGTCATTGTAGCCATCATTATAACAATAGTCGTGCTATCAATAGCAGGGGTCGATGTTGGTTCTTGGGCAAAAGAGACCGGTAGTAAAATACCTGGCATATCATCCTTCGTGAAAACAGATGATGAAAAAGTAGCAGAAGAATTAACAGAAAATCATTCGCTTAAAATGAAAGAAAAAGATGATCAGATTGCGGAATTGGAAGATTTAGTTGATGATCATCTCCATACAATAGAAACATTAAAAGATAATACTTTAAAACTTGAACAACAATTAGAATCCAACGAAGAAATTAGTAGTTCGGAGCTTGAGTTAGATGAAGAGCATACAGATACCATTAAAGAAATGGCTTCTTCGTATCGCAAAATGGACCCTAAACAAGCGGCTGTCATAATTGAAAAAATGGATCGTTCGATCGCTCTAGACATTTTGCATGAACTATCAAATGATGTACGCGGAAAAATCATTGAAGAAATGACAGCAGATAAGGCAGTAGAAATTACGGAAGCATATATTAAACAATCGCAATGATTTTCACGTTTTGAAAGGGGGTGATTTCATGAACTTCGCAGCGGTATTTTTGTCAAGTCCAAGTGTTCATATATCAAATCAACGAGATGTCCCTAGCGATAACAATAATTCTTTCGCGTCTTTATTCGAGGGTATTACAACCTCGGACAATGTAAGTGAAGATACATCTGAACAACTAAAACAATTGTTAAATAGTATAAAGAAGTTGCTAGAATTAGAAGGTGGGAAAAAGTTAGAACCTGATAATAAGCGACACATCCTTCCAATTACTTTGATGCAAAACCCAATTAGTACGATGGGAGAACTTGAAAAGTTTTTGGATGAGCAGTATTCCCATATTATAGAGCAACTAGAAGCGGCAATATCTATGCTGAGTCAAAGTGAAGTAGCGGAAGAACTTGTAATGATTATGGATCAATTAGAACAAATTTTAAACGATCACAAGGGCGAAGAAACCGCATTTACGGACGAGCAACTTTCGCATATGTTAGAACAGCTTGAAGTAGCACTCGCTTTCGTTCATCAACATGATATATCTGATGACAATGAATTGCATGCATTGGAAGATTATTTTCAAGATATGTCTGATCATTTATCAATGAATCAATCCCTTTCACGTTTAATGGAGCAACTTGAAAATGGAGACATTTCAGAGGAACAATTGGTTCAAGTGGTACAAGCGTTAAAGGACATTCTTTCGAACATTCCTGAAGAGATGAAACTAAGCAATGAACAAATGGTGAAAGTTTCATCTGTTATTCATGCGATCGAGCAACAATTGAAAGGAAATAATCCAATCAATATGTTTGCACAAATATCTCAAAGGTTTGATAGTGGGTCTTTTACGAATCAAGAGGGAAATGTTCCGAGCGGTCTGTATGCTACGTCAAAAGCTATACAAGAAGTTTCTACACAAGCGCATGAATTAATTGAAGAAGTCTTGAATCAAGAACAATCTGTGAAAATTCATAAACAACTTGCGCAGCTTCTAGAACAAGCCCTACACCTGAAGCAACAACTTACGTCTTTAGGGGATGAGGAATTAGCAGAAGGTGAAAAAGATACAGTTGATAAGATTTGGTCGAATTTACAGTCAATGTACGAAAAAAGAACTTCCATAAATAAAGGTGGAATATATACCGAAAATGCTAAAGTGAGGCCTGCTGACGTCGGAACATGGCTTCAACATATGGTTGCCGATACAGAATTGGCACAGACGCAATCACATATTTCCATGCACCAACAGATGACACCTGTAGAACAATATGTTATGCATATTCGGACACAAGATGGAGGAGCTTTGCAAAATGAGCAAATGATGCAGCAGTTTCAACAGATAGTGAACCAAAGTGCTCTAGGAAAAAATCAATTTTTAAAGCAGTTATCGATCACGATCCAGCCAGAGCAATTAGGTGAAATGACTATTCGTCTCGTCCAAATAGAAGGTGAGATGATTGCAAAAATTACTGTTACTTCACAAGCGACGAAAAGTGCACTGGAGTCTAATCTTCATCAATTAAAGAATATGTTCGCACCTCATCAAGTGATGATTGAAAAACAAGAGGGAGATTCCCAAGCTAATTTCGAACAAGACAATACGAAAGAAGACCAACAACAATCGTCACACCAAAATGAAGAAGACCATCATGGAGATGACAAAGAACAAGGAAGTTTCCAGGAGAAATTCGAACAAATATTAGAAGAGACAGTAGGTGAACATTAAATGAATCCAATTGATCCATCGTATTATATTCATAACAATCAACAGGACCGAGCACCTTCACCTGAATTGGGTAAAAATGAATTTTTGAAAATATTAATGACCCAACTGCAAAATCAGGATCCACTTGATCCAATGGACGATCGAGAGTTCATTTCTCAAATGGCAACATTTTCGCAACTAGAACAAATGATGACGATGACTCAATCGATCGAACAACTCGTCGATAATCAAATGATCTCACCGGTTATCAAGTACAGTCATATGATTGGTCAGGAAGTAACGTATGAAAAGTACGATGAAGATACCGGAAAAGTTGAAAGTATAGAAACAAGTAAAGTAGTATCTGTCTCCCAAAAAGATGGATGGGCTGTTTTACAACTAGAAAATGGCGATAAAGTCATCGCTGATTCCATTTTAGAAACAAGTACAGGAAAGGGACCTTCAGAAGGTTCAGAGGAAAGTGAAACAGATGAAAAATAACGTTTTTCATGTACAGAACCAAGTGCCAGTGAAACATAGTATCCCAACAGATAGGCACAAAAAAACAGATGTTTCATTTAAAGATATTCTTCAAAATAAACAATTGAATATAAGTAATCATGCTAAAAGTCGAATGGAAGAAAGAAATATCAAACTGGACGAAACGAAATGGAACAAAATGCAAGAAAAATTAAAAGATGCGAAAGCAAAAGGCGTAACTGATTCGTTAGTATTGATGAATGATGCAGCCTTACTAGTAAGTGTAAAGAATAACACAGTGATTACTGCATTGAACCGATCTGAAATGGAAAGCAAATTAATCACGAATATTAATGGGGCTATTGTGCTTGATTAATTGTCAAATGAAGCAATTATACAGGAAGAATAGGCTGGACCTACATAAGGGAGCCTCAAGCTGTTGACCGAATGATACAGCTTATCATAAGAGAAACCGAGAGGGGAAATTAACATGTTACGATCAATGTATGCAGGTGTTTCAGGAATGAAAGGATTTCAAACAAAATTAGACGTGATTGGGAATAATATCGCCAACGTTAGTACAGTAGGATTTAAAAAAGGACGAGTGACTTTTCAAGATATGATGAGTCAGACAACGAGTAATGCACAAGGGCCTATCGATAATAGTAGAGGTGGAATAAACGCTCAACAAGTTGGTACAGGTTCTATCTTAGGGACAATTGATAATGTTCATACACAGGGACATAGAGAAACGACGGATATTCCTTTAGATTTACAACTTCAGGGTGACGGAATGTTTGTAGTGCAAAGAGAGGGGGAAGGAGAAGACGCCCATTATACACGTGCAGGTAATTTCGGATTAGATGATGATGGTTATATTGTAAATGCTGATGGATATTATCTACGAGATACAAATTTAGAGAGAATAGAAATTCCTTCAGACGCAAAAAGCTTTAGTATCGGTACTGATGGAAAAGTGACTTACGTTAAAGAGGGTGCCGATGAAGCAGAAGAGTCAAATGTTTTCATTGCGGTTCAATTATTTTCAAATCCAGGTGGACTCGAAAAGGTCGGAAATAGTCTCTATCAAGACACTCCAAATGCTGGAAAAGATGATGAGGTTAGTACACCTGACTCCGATGGTGCAGCTTCTATCGTTAGTGGTGCTCTGGAAATGTCCAACGTAGATTTATCACAAGAATTCACAGAAATGATTACAGCTCAACGTGGATTCCAAGCAAACACGAGAATCATTACAACTTCAGACGAGATCTTACAAGAACTTGTAAACTTAAAACGATAAATAGGGAGGGAGAGAGTACGAGAGGATAACACTCTTGTACTCTCTAACAATTAATGATTCGACTCATGCGGTTAAATGGAGAGCAATTTGCATTACACGTATTTAAAATTGAACAAATTCAATCATATCCTGATACAACGATTACCCTAATAAATGGGAAGAAAATTGTAGTGAAAAACAGTGAGGAAGAAGTGATTGAGCAGATACATTCATTTTATAGAACGATTGGCATGCATGGCGATGACTTTGAAGTAGGTGATAGTTCGAATGAGTAAATTAATGAAAACAATGGTTACCACTCTTGTTATTCTAATATTAGGAGGAGCAATTGCTCTTGTTGTTATTTTAAATATGGATGAAGATGGTAATCCTGATGGAGCTCAATCTGTTGACGAACTGGTGAAATATTCATATGAAACACCAGAACTGACAACAGATTTAGAAGATGGAAGCTTTGTTCGCATTCAATTTCAAATTGTGACGGACGGCAAAAAAGCTCGGGATGAAATATCAAAAAGAGATTTCCAATTAAAAAACATTTTAATCAAAGAATTAGCAGAGATGGATGAGGAAGTATTTTCAACAGGTTTAGATGAATTGGAAGAGGATTTAGTAGAACGATTAAATGAGCTAATGACAACTGGTGATGTAACAGAAGTTTATACAATTAATAAAATCTTGCAATAAAGCATGATAGAGCTCCAATATGGAGGTGAGTATGTTGGTAGAAGAAGTTCTGTCACAAGGTGAAATTGATGCTTTACTCTCAGCGATCACATCTGGTGAGATGGATGCAGAGGAGCTAAAGCAAGAAGAACAAGAACAAAAAGTGCGTGTGTACGACTTTAAACGAGCACTCAGATTTTCAAAAGACCAAATTAGAGGGATTTCAAGAATTCATGAAAATTATGCACGCCTATTAACTACGTTCTTTTCAGCACAACTAAGAACATATGTAAATATCTCAGTCGCTTCGGTCGACCAAGTTCCTTATGAGGAATTTATCCGGTCCATTCCTAAGATGACTGTTCTCAATATATATAGTGTTGAACCGCTCGAAGGCCGGATGCTTATGGAAGTAAATCCAAACATTGCCTATAGTCTATTAGATCGACTATTAGGTGGAAAAGGAAATGGTGTCAAGCAGGTTGATAGTTTAACAGAAATTGAAACGATGTTAATGTCGCAACTGTTTGAGAAATCACTATCAAATCTAAAAGAAGCTTGGGCATCTATTGTCGATATTGATCCTGTTTTAGAAGATTTTGAAGTAAATCCACAATTTTTACAAATGGTTTCACCGAACGAAACGGTGGTAGTTGTGTCATTAAATACAGAGATTGGTGATACAAGTGGAATGATCAACATTTGTATTCCACATATTGTATTAGAACCTATTATCCCGAATCTATCAGTTCATTATTGGATGCAGACAGTTGATAAACAACGAGATCCTGAAGCATATGAAATCATTAATGAAAACATCCAACATGCACATATAGAAGCAAAGGCAATTCTAGGTGAGACCTCTATTGACATTGAAAGTTTTCTTAAATTACATACGAATGATGTCATCCGTTTAAAACAACCGATTGAAGAACCGCTGCGTTTAACGATTGATAATGCCCCTAAATTTTATGTACAACCAGGGAAATCTAAAAAACATATGGCGGTCCAAGTGTTAGAAAGAGTGAAGGAGGGGAATGAAGATGGTAAGTGATGGTTCGCTTTCGCAAGAAGAAATTGATGCTCTGTTATCGATTGGTGGAGAAGATGATTCAACAGAACCTGAAGATGATACACATGAAGCCGATGTGCATGACTATTTATCTACCATTGAAATCGATACGTTAGGTGAAATTGGGAATATTTCCATTGGCAGCTCAGCAACAACTTTGTCAACATTATTAAATCAAAAGGTAAATATCACTACACCACGTGTTTCGATCGTTAAAAAAGCTGAACTATATGAACAGTTTTCTGCGGAACATGTCCATGTGAAAGTAAATTATGTAGAAGGTTTTTCTGGAGAAAACGTGTTTGTTGTACAGTCTAAAGATGCTGCTATTATTTCTGATATTATGCTTGGTGGTGATGGGACAGATCCTGACACAGATTTAACAGAAATTCATCTGAGTGCGGTTCAAGAAGTTATGAATCAAATGATGGGGACTGCTGCCACAAGCATGTCAACTATTTTTAATAAACGAGTGAATATTTCGCCACCTTCTATTGAGATTAAAGAAGCGAATGGTGATCAAAATTTTGTAGATGAAATTGATGAAGAGATTTTTGTTAAAGTTTCATTTCAACTGGAAGTCGGAACTTTAATTGATTCTAGTATTATGCAATTGATTCCTTTTCCGTTTGCTTATGATCTTGTAGAAGAATTATTAGAAGTGTCAGATATGGAAGATGTAAAAAAGGCAAACGAAGCCGATGAGACGTTACAACAGAGCTCGGCGACAATTGAAGAACGGGTGGAACAGAAGCAGGAAAAAGTAGAACAGCCAAAAGAACAAATTTCTACTAACCCAGGCGCACATCAGCCACAATACTTAGGCTCTCATGTTGATCAGCAAAATGCTGATGTTCAAACGGCGAACTTTTCAAATTTTGAAGAAGTTCCTTTGTCTGAAAATGAGCATCGAAACCTAGATATGTTACTAGATGTTCCGCTTAAAGTTACTGTTGAACTAGGTAGAACGAACCGACCAATTAGAGAAATACTCGATTTGTCACCTGGATCTATTATTGAATTAGATAAACTCGCTGGGGAACCAGTTGATATATTAGTGAATGAAAAACTAATTGCCAAAGGTGAGGTAGTCGTCATTGATGAAAACTTTGGTGTAAGAGTTACAGATATCGTAAGTAAAACCGATCGAATTAAATCGTTACAATAAAGGGAGGAAAAATAAGTGGGAAAAAAAGTTCTAATCGTAGATGATGCAGCATTTATGCGCATGATGATTAAAGATATATTAGAGAAAAATGGGTATGACGTTGTCGGAGAGGCGCAAGATGGTGCAGAAGCAGTTGAGTTGTTCAATGAGCTAGGGCCTGACTTGGTTACAATGGACATTACTATGCCTGAAAAGGATGGAATTGCAGCTTTAAAAGAAATTAAAGAAGTCGACTCGAGCGCGATTATTATTATGTGCTCAGCAATGGGGCAACAAGCGATGGTCATTGATGCCATTCAAGCAGGGGCAAAAGATTTTATCGTCAAACCATTTCAAGCGGATCGTGTAATCGAAGCGATTGAAAAGGCACTGTCCTAATATATTATGGGAACTAACAGAAAACAAATAGTACAACGTTTCATCATAAGTCTGTTCATGTTGAGTTGTCTATTTGTATGCACTACTCCTGTACAAGCAGAAAACGTTACTGATTGGCTAGATGAGGATGAACAAGAACAAAAAGACGACAAAATAGAAGAACCTGTTGAGATAGCGCCCATTGAAACGAATGAACCTTCACTGTTGTGGAGTGCCGTTAAACTTATATTTATCTTAGCTTTGATGATTGGTCTTTTATATGTAGGTGTTCGTTTCTTTTCGCGTAGAAATAGACAAATGCGTGATTTGAATATACTTGAAAATCTAGGTGGAATCCCTGTTGGCCAGCAGAAATCGGTTCAATTGATTCGACTTGGAAGTACGTATTATTTATTAGGTGTAGGCGAAAGTGTAGAACTTCTAAAGGAAATTGAAGATGAGTCAATGATTGAAGAGCTTCAGCATTTAGCGGAAGCTCCACAAGAAGAAAACTGGTTTGCGGCATTTCAACGTAAACAAAAAGAAAAGAATGAGCCAAAGGAATCAAACGCGTTCAAGCAATTGTATGCAAAAGAACTAGATAACCTAATGAATAACCGTAAAGAACTCATTAATTCAAAGCAGAAGAGGGAAGAAGAAAATGAATGAATTTATTGATATGTTTTCAGGTTCAGATCCATCTTCTGTAGCGACCTCTGTACAGTTATTACTTTTATTAACGGTTCTATCTTTGGCGCCAAGCATATTGATATTAATGACCAGCTTTACGCGGATAGTCATTGTATTGTCCTTTGTTCGGACATCTTTAGCTACTCAGCAAATGCCTCCAAATCAGGTGTTAGTAGGATTGGCTTTATTTTTAACATTTTTTATAATGGCCCCGATTTTTGGAGAGGTATATAACGAATCACTTGATCCATTATTTAAAGAAGAAATCTCTTTAGATGAGGCTTATGATCGTGCGAGTGTTCCAGTGAAAGAATTTATGGCAAAACATACACGTCAAAAAGACTTAGCGTTGTTCATGCAATATTCCAATAGTGAGCAACCTGACACTGTAGAAGACATTCCGCTTCTTACTTTAATACCCGCTTTTGCAATAAGTGAACTTAAAACAGCTTTTCAAATGGGTTTCATGATTTTTGTGCCATTTCTAATCATTGATATGGCGGTAGCTAGTGTGCTCATGTCGATGGGGATGATGATGCTTCCACCGGTGATGATTTCACTCCCATTCAAAATACTTTTGTTTGTATTGGTAGATGGATGGTACTTGATTACATATGCATTACTGGATGGTTTTTAGCGATATGAGGCATCCGAATAGAGAAAGGGTAGGGGTTTAAAATGACGAGTGAATTTGTACTTTCTTTAGCAGAAAAAGGAATATATACGATTCTTATGGTTGCTGGGCCACTGCTTATTTTAGCGTTGGCTGTAGGTCTTTTCGTTAGTATATTCCAGGCAACAACACAAATCCAAGAGCAAACCCTTGCCTTCATCCCTAAAATTGTTGCAGTACTCGTAGGATTGGTGTTTTTTGGGCCATGGATGTTAGCGAAAATGATTGAGTTTACTACAGAATTATATATGAACATCAATCAGTTTGTAGGATAACGTATGGAACAACTACTTTCACTCATTTATGTCCCTCAATATATCCTTGTATTTGCACGTATAGCAGCATTTTTTGTCACGGTACCATTGTTTTCATATCGAACCATACCGACAACATTTAAAATTGGTTTAAGTATATTTTTAGCAATCATTCTGGCTCAAACCGTTCCTTTAGAAATCATTCCATTCGATATGTTTTTTATTGTTTTACTCTTAAAAGAAGTAATGGTTGGTATTTTTATCGGGTTGATTGCTTTCATGGTCGTTTCAGCTGTACAAATTGCTGGAGGTTTTATTGATTTTCAGATGGGCTTTGCCATTGCGAACGTCGTTGACCCACAAACAGGAGCTCAAAGTCCATTGATTGGTCAATACTTTTATATTATTGCACTTTTATTTTTATTAGCGGTAAATGGCCATCATATGTTAATTGACGGACTGCACTACAGTTTTCAAGTGATTGCTCTTGATTCATTCATCCCGTTTTCACATGCGTCGATTGGTGCATTTATCGTTCAAACGTTTAACGCAATGTTTGTCATTGCATTTCAAATCGCCATACCGATTGTAGGGTGTTTGTTTTTAGTTGACGTTGCTTTAGGATTAATTGCTCGAACCGTACCACAACTAAACGTTTTTGTTGTAGGGTTACCCATTAAAATTTTTGTTAGTTTTGTTGCAATATTAATCTTTTTAGGGATGTATATGTATTTGGCTGAGATGTTATTTAAGACAATGTTTGACGTTATGAAAGGTCTCACAGAACTCTTTGGAGGTGCTTAATGTGCGATTAACGTTAGATTTACAGTTTTTCGCAGGAGAGAAAACAGAAAAGGCAACTCCGAAAAAAAGAGAGGATGAACGACGAAAAGGGAAGGTAGCCAAAAGCCAAGACGTAAATACTGCTGTGCTATTACTGTTTTCATTTATTGCCCTTGCTGTCGCTGGACCTTTAATGAAAGGACGTTTACTTGCATTGTTTTCAAATGCATTTTCATCCTATATACACTTAGAGGTCACTGTTCATACCATACCGCTATTACTTATGGAGTTATTTATAGAAATTGCTTATGTGATCGCGCCTATTATGCTTGTAGCGATTGTAGCCGCTTTTGCAGCAAACTTAACGCAAATTGGCTTTCTCTTTACAACTGAACCGTTAAAGTTTGATTTGAAAAAAATTGATCCGATTAAAGGGGCGAAGCGAATCTTTTCCATTCGCGCACTTGTCGAATTATTGAAGTCGTTATTTAAAATCGTTTTTATTGGCGCTGTCACATTTACGGTTATTTGGATCAATAAAGAGCATATGATGATGACCGCACTGAAAGACGTGGATAGCGCATTGGCGTTTTTTGGTAATACAACCATTATCATGGGAATCGCCGCAACGATTGCTTTACTTTTTTTAGCAGTATTTGATTATGCTTATCAAAGGTATGACTTTGAAAAGAATATGCGTATGAGTAAACAAGATATTAAAGACGAGCATAAAAACATGGAAGGGGATCCACTCATTCAATCTAAAATGAAGGAAAAGCAGCGAGAATTTGCGATGCGACGAATGATGAGTGATGTTCCACTAGCAGATGTCATTATTACGAACCCAACCCATTATGCAATTGCTGTTAAGTATGATGAAGAAAAAGCTACGGCACCATATGTGATTGCTAAAGGAATTGATCAAGTTGCATTAAAAATTCGCGAAGTAGCGAAAGCACATCAAGTTCCAACGGTTGAAAATCGTCAATTGGCTCGATCATTGTACGATTCATTAGAAATAAATGAGGTTATTCCAGAAGAATTTTATCAAGCGGTTGCTGAAATATTAGCATACGTCTATCAATTAGACAAAACAATGTAAGTACATAGGAGGTGGCTTTAGTGAAAGCACGTGATTTATCGGTATTATTAGGTGTTATATTAATTATTATTATGCTTGTTGTGCCTTTACCTGGCTGGCTTCTCAGTATTTTAATCCTTGCAAATATTAGCTTGGCATTAATTGTTATTTTAGTATCTATGAATACACAAGAAGCACTACAGTTTTCTATTTTCCCATCACTACTCTTACTACTTACATTGTTTCGTCTCGGACTAAACGTTTCGACAACGAGGTCAATTTTGTCTAAAGCTGAAGCTGGAGGAGTTGTTGATACGTTTGGTACGTTTGTTATTGGAAATAACCCGCTTGTTGGTTTTGTAGTGTTCGTCATTTTAGTCATTATTCAATTTCTTGTCATTACGAAGGGTGCGGAACGTGTATCAGAGGTTGCTGCACGGTTTACGCTTGACGCGATGCCAGGAAAACAGATGAGTATTGATGCCGATTTAAACGCCGGTCTCATCTCTGAAACACAAGCAAGAGATAGACGCCAAAAGGTAGAAAGTGAAGCAGACTTTTATGGAGCGATGGACGGTGCTAGTAAGTTTGTAAAAGGTGACGCCATTGCCGGAATTATTATCGTTCTTATTAATATTATATTTGGTTTGATTATCGGTATGGTACAAATGGGCTTCACTTTTAATGAAGCTATTGAAACTTATATGCAATTGACGGTTGGGGATGGGTTAGTGAGTCAGATTCCGGCACTTTTAATCTCGACTGCTACAGGAATTGTTGTTACGCGGGTGACTACTACAGGTAATTTAGGTAGTGATATAACCGGACAATTATTGCAGTATCCACGATTATTATTTATTGCAGCTGGAGCAATCTTTTTATTAGGCTTAACTCCCATTAACTTCTTCTTAACTACGTCCATCGCAGGTGTATTAGCACTCAGTGGTTACATGCTGTTGCAAAGTGAGCGGGATGAGCAATTGGTTGATGAAGAAGCTGCAGAAGAAGAAGCTCAAAGTAGTTCCATCGAATCGTCAGAAAATGTAATAGACTTACTGAGCATGGACCCGATTGAATTTGAGTTTGGTTATTCATTAATACCCTTAGTAGATGCCGATCAAGGTGGGGATCTACTAGATCGTGTCATTATGATTCGAAGACAGTTAGCAATTGAACTAGGAATTGTTATACCCGTTGTTCGAATTCGTGATAATATCCAACTCAATCCAAACGAATATCGGTTGAAAATTAAAGGAAATGAAGTGGCTTTTGGGGAGATTATGATTGATCACTACTTAGCCATGACACCAGACATGGAAGATGAATTAGAAGGAATTGATACAAAGGAACCTGCATTTGGTTTACCTGCAAAATGGATTAGTGAGGAATTAAAAGATGAGGCAGACCTATTAGGCTATACAGTCGTAGATCCACCTTCAGTTGTATCTACCCATTTAACAGAAATCATTAAGAAACATGCATATACATTGCTAGGTCGACAAGAAACACAACAGTTGGTCGATCATTTAAAAGAAAATTATCCTATTTTAGTAGAAGAGGTAACACCAGATCCACTGCGGATAGGTGATATTCAAAAAGTGCTGGCAAATTTATTAAGAGAAAATGTTTCGATACGGAATTTACCAGTTATTTTTGAAGCATTAGCTGATTATGCATCAATGACCAATGACACAGATTTACTAACGGAATATGTAAGACAATCTTTATCACCGCAAATTACGAAGCAATATGCTCCAGAGGTTGGCAGTCTGAAAGTAGTGACGGTATCAGGCGGTGTAGAGAAGAAAATAGCAGAAAACATTCAACAAACGGAACATGGTTCATTTTTGTCACTTGATCCTGAATCACAGCAATCTATTGTGCAAACGATGCATGAACAACTAGAAAAACTTACGATACAAGAGGACACGGCAATTGTTCTTTGTACACCTGCTGTTCGAATGCATGTGAAACAACTCATTGAGAGGTATTTACCTCATGTAGTAGTCTTGTCTTACAATGAATTAGAACCGACAATCCAAATTGAAAGTGTTGGGGTGGTGAATGCAGCATGAAACTAAAGAAATTTACAGCACCGACGATGCCTGAAGCAATGCAACAAATTCGTTCTGAACTTGGAAGTAATGCAGTTATCTTACAATCAAAAGAAGTAAAAAAAGGTGGAGTGCTCGGTTTTTTTCAAAAAAAACAGTTTGAAGTTTATGCAGCGCTAGATCCAGAGCCTACACCTAGAGTAAAACAGAAATCGTATGAACCTTTAGTGGACACGAATGAAGACAAAGCATTTGACATGCACACACAAGATCGCGTCAATGAATCAAATGATGACATGCATATTTTAGCAGAAATTAAACAAATGAAAAAACTATTAGAAGTAACGACAGCGGCGAATGAAGATATTCCCAAAGGGTTGACTACAAATTTTATCTGGCCTTATACGTATTTAATCAATCAGGAAGTCACACCACTATTAGCTGAAGAAATCGTACTTCAAGTGCAACAAAATCTCGAAGCTGAAGAGATGGAGGAGCACGCTCATTTGATTAAAGATGAACTACATAAGGAAATCGTTCAACGATTGAAAGCCATCGAAAAGTCTACCTTTACGTATGATGAGCATATTGTTCATTTTATCGGACCGACAGGCGTAGGTAAGACGACTACTTTAGCAAAAATAGCTGCAAAAGCAAAGCTGGAGAAAAATAAACGGGTTGCATTTATTACAACTGACACATATCGCATTGCAGCAATTGAACAATTAAAAACGTATGCTCGTATTTTAGAGGTTCCAATTGAAGTGGCATATACAAAAGAAGAATATGATGAAGCTATCCAAAAACTATCAGGTTATGATCAAATATATGTAGATACTGCTGGACGGAACTATCGAGAAACGAGTTTTGTAAAGGACTTAACAGCTTTGATAGACAGACCAAATAATGATCAAGCAACGATGTTAGTTCTATCTCTGTCATCTAAATCAAATGATATAGAAGCAATCTATCATCAATTTAACAACCTACCAAATCAATCAATTATTTTTACAAAGGTTGATGAGACAAGGCAGTTTGGGAGTTTATTGAATATATCTTTACATGAAGAAAGACAAATTGCATTTTTAGCAAATGGACAGGACGTCCCCAATGATGTAATGGTATCCACCCCAGAAGTAATCTCATCTTATCTATTGAGTGGTTACGATGATGAGTGATCAAGCGAACTCGTTAAGATCTCAAATGCATCATTCGACTAAAGGTTCCCCCACTGCAAAAACCATTGCTTTTATTAGTGGAAAAGGCGGTGTTGGAAAGTCGAATATAGCGATAAATTTTGCGATATCACTTTCAAAAAAGAAATATAACGTTCTTATGATTGATTTAGATGTTGGTATGGGAAATATAGACATTTTGTTAGGGGTCCAAGCAAAACATACGATTGTTGACGTTTTAGAAAAGAAACTTTCATTAATGAACATTGTTGAAACTGGTCCAGAAAATATCTCCTATATAGCGGGAGGTTCAAGTTTTACAAACCTTTTTACATTAAATCATCAACATATGCATTATTTTCTGTCAGAGTTTGATATACTAGTACAAAAGTATGATTATATCTTATTTGATATGGGGGCCGGTATTACTAAGGAAAGTTTGTTTTTCATCTTATCTTCAGATGAAGCAATATTAGTTACTACACCAGAGCCAACGTCTATTATGGATGGGTACAGTATGATTAAACACCTTACTCAAGAAGCGCCGAATATGCCTATTCATGTAGTGATGAATCGTTCATTGTCATTTAAAGGCGGGACTAAAGCCCTTAGGCAGTTTGAACGAGTCGTACAATCATTTCTCAAACGTCCAATCAATAAACTAGCAATTATACCTGATGACAAGTCTGTACGAGAAGCAGTTATGAAACAACAACCTTTTGCATTATGTAATAATTCTTCACCAGCCACAAAAGCAATCGAAAATATGACCGATGCATACGAAACTGGTAAAAATATTGTCACCTACAAGACTCCATTATCCTTTATACATAAAATGAAACAACTTTGGAGAGGGAGGAGTAACTAATGGAGAAAGTCCAAGTACTAGTCATCGACGACTCAGCATTTATGAGAAAAGTTATTACACAACTATTAACAGAAGATCCACGGATTCAAGTCGTAGCAGCTGCACGAAATGGAGAAGACGGTATTAAGAAGGCTAAGCAATACAAACCAGATGTTATTACTTTAGATGTAGAGATGCCAGTGATGGATGGTATTACAACTCTTAAACATATTATGGAACATTTCCCTACCCCAGTCGTTATGATTTCAAGCATGACAGCAAGTGGCAAAGAGGAAACTGTAAAGGCAATGCAATTAGGAGCCGTTGATTTTATCCAAAAACCATCAGGATCTATTTCTCTAAATATGGAACAAATTCAATCAGAAATGATCGAAACGGTTATTGCAGCAACACATGCAGATGTAAAAAAACAACATGTTGAGCATGTAGAACCTATCAAACATACAAACAAAGCAAAGTATAGCCAATCTATTTATGCGATTGGTACATCCACTGGTGGCCCAAGAGCATTACAAGCAGTCTTAACAGCATTGCCTGAAAGCTTTGAAGCTCCAATCGTTATTGTCCAACATATGCCTGCACTGTTCACAAAATCTCTTGCTGAACGACTGGATTCTTTATCATCTATTCGAGTAAAAGAAGCAGAACATGGAGAGTTACTTCAGGATGGAGTTGCTTATATAGCACCGGGCGATCAGCATTTACATGTTCGGCAAGTAGGTACATCTTTAGCTATTGAACTAGGTAAAGAGCCTCCGGAGTTAGGACATCGTCCGTCTGTAAACGTGATGCTTAAGTCGATTGCAACATTAAAACGATTAAATAAAGTTGCTATTATCCTTACAGGAATGGGAAAAGACGGAAAAGAAGGAATACAAGCCATTAAAGACAAAGATCCATCTTCGCTTGTTTTTGTCGAATCAAGCAAAACAGCAATCGTAAATGGTATGCCGCATTCTGCTAGACAAACAAACTTAGTAAACGAAGTCATTCCCCTTCCAAGTATAGGAAAAGCAATGGTTAATAGTTTAAATAGAAAGAGGAGGTAGTATAAGTGGATACATCACAATATTTAGATGTTTTTATCGAAGAAAGTGCTGACCATTTGGAAGTTTTATATAAACAATTACTGGAACTTGAAAAGCATCCAGAAGAAAAAGAAATTATCGAAGAAATTTTTAGAGCTGCACATACCTTAAAAGGAATGGCTGCGACGATGGGGTATACAGATTTAGCGGATGTTACGCATTATTTAGAAAATGTTTTTGATAGTATTAGATACGATAAAATCAAAGTACAACCAAGTATGGTTGATGTGTTATTTGAAACAGTAGATTATTTAAATGAGATTGTAGAGGACATTTCCAGTGGTGGAGAAGGTAAGCGTGATGTTACTGCAATCTTAGATAAAATAGCGGCGTTAGATTCAAATAGTGGTCCTGCAAGTGATGAAGGTAGCGAACAAACGGAGAATGTATCCATAGATACATCTGACGAACTGAAGCATGTAGAAGAAGTGGATGAATTTGAGTTAACTATTCTTAAAGAATCCATGGAGCGAGGGTTCAATAATTATGAAATACATATTGAACTAAGTAAAGAATGTCTACTGAAAGGCGCACGTGTGTTCATGGTATTTGAAGTATTGGAACAATTTGGCGAAGTGATTAAATCAGAGCCAACGGTGAATGAATTAGAAGAGGAACAATTCGATAATTCCTTTACTGTATTATATGTTTCTAAACAATCGAAAGAAGAAATAGAACAAAAAATTAACAAAGTATCTGAAATTACAAAGGTTGAAGTCACCCCATTTTCAGTAACGGAATACACCGCAAAGAAAAACGAAGCTGAAGATGCGGCAATAGAAAAAGCTGCTCAAGCAAAGCAGGAAAAAGATACACCAAAAGCGACACCAGCTAAAAAGTCGGTCACACGAAAAACAATTCGGGTGAATATCGAAAGACTAGATATATTAATGAATTTATTTGAAGAGCTCGTCATTGATCGAGGAAGGCTCGAAACAATTTCTGCTGAATTGGATCATACGGATTTGAAAGAAACTGTCGAACGTATGACAAGAGTGTCAGGTGATTTACAAAATATTATTTTAAATATGCGTATGGTTCCAATCGATCAAGTATTTAATAGATTTCCACGAATGATCCGTCAGCTAGCACGTGATTTGGATAAAAACGTAGATGTTGAAATTATCGGTGCGGATACAGAGCTAGATCGAACAGTCATCGATGAAATTGGGGATCCGCTCGTTCACCTTATTAGAAATGCCATGGATCACGGAATTGAACTTCCAGAAGAAAGACAAAAAAGTGGCAAAGCAGAACAAGGAACAATTACTCTAGAAGCCTATCATAGTGGTAATTATGTCATGATTGAAATAAGTGATGACGGAGCAGGAATCAATAAAGAAAAAGTACTGGAAAGTGCGATTGAAAAAGGCGTTGTTAAAAAAGAAGAAGCTGAACTGTTACAGGATCAACAAATATATGAGCTCATTATGGCCAGTGGTTTCTCTACATCTGAGACGGTATCTGATGTTTCAGGACGTGGCGTAGGGTTAGATGTTGTTAAAAACACCATTGAAACATTAGGTGGAAATATTTCAATTGATGCTTCACCAGGAGCTGGTTCAACATTTTCAATCCAACTCCCTCTCACGCTATCGATTATTTCAGTTTTACTTGTAGAGCTTGAAAAAGAGAAATATGCAATTCCTTTATCGTCTATTATTGAGACAGCTATTATAGAAAAAGAAGAAATTTATAGTGCTCATCATAAAAAAGTGATTGATTTTAGAGGACATGTTGTACCATTAGTATTTTTACAAAAAACATTCGAAGTACCAGAAACAAGTACACCGTCTGAAGAATATATTTCTGTTGTCATCGTCAAAAAAGGGGACAAACTAGCAGGACTCGTCGTCGATTCTTTCATTGGACAACAAGAAGTTGTTTTAAAATCATTAGGAGCATATTTAACCAATACGTATGCTATCTCAGGGGCAACTATATTAGGTGACGGAGAGGTTGCTTTAATTATTGATAGTAACGCACTCATTAAATAAGGGGGAAATGAATATGTCAATGGATACAGAAGTGAATAAAAAGGTGATTGTTTTTCAGTTGCAAGACGAAGAATATGCCGTGCCTGTAGAGCAAGTAAGCTTTATTGAGCGCATGGAACCTATTACAAGAGTACCTAGAGTCGCTTCCTTTGTTAAAGGCGTTATTAATTTACGCGGTGTAGTAACACCAGTCATTGACCTACGTAATCGTTTTAATATGACTGAAACAGAGCATACAGAGGCTACACGTATTATTATTATTCAGTTAGAAGAAATGGAAGTCGGACTAATTGTAGATGCGGCTAATGATGTCATTGATATTCCGGTTCAAAGTATCGAACAAGCCCCAGAAGTAGTTGGTGCGGCAAGTGTTGATTACATTGAAGGAGTCGCAAAGTTAGAAGAAAGATTATTGCTATTACTGGATATCCAAAAAGTTCTAACACCTGAAGATCTAGAGGAAATAAAAAAAGCAGAAGGTTGAGATTAAATGACAGAAAAAGACCTATCATCGTTACAAAAAGACGTACTTAAAGAAATTGGGAATATTGGCGCGGGGAATGCCACGACTTCATTATCTGAACTTACGAATAAAAAGATTCAGATGGAAGTACCTTCTGTTCAGGTTGTCTCATTTAACGAAATGATGGATTTTATCGGTGGTTCAGACCAAACAGTAGTCGGACTATACTTTAGAATTAGTGGTGACACACCAGGTGCCGTTTACTTTATTTTAACCATTGAGGAAGCAGAAGCGCTTGTGAAGCAGATGATTCCTAGTGCAGATGTAGATGTTTTAAATGACAAAGATACAAATAGCTATACATTTTCTGCATTAAAAGAAGTTGGGAACATTGTGACTGGATCCTATTTATCAGCTTTATCCGACTTTATGGGGCTAGATATGTCTTATTCTATACCATATTTAAGTGTTGATATGGCAGGGGCTATCATTACTGTTGGTTTAGTAGAAATTTCACAAGAAACAGATAATGCCATTGTAATAAATACCGAAATAAAAGACGGGGAAAAGAATCAGTTTAATGGTCAATTTATTTTGTTACCTGACCCGGAAGCTCTACCGATTATCTTTTCTGCTTTAGGGATCCAGAACAATGAATAGCGATAATATTGTTCGAGTTGGTATTTCTGACGTGAAATTTGCACAAGCTCCACAATTGATTCGAACATCAGGGCTAGGCTCTTGTGTAGGAGTTGTTATATACGATCAAAATGTAAAAATAGCAGGATTAGCACACGTGATGCTCCCTGATTCAACTCTCTCTAAACAAGCCCAACTCAACCCTTTTAAATTTGCCGATACTGCAATTCCTTATGTCATTGAAAAATTGTGTGAGAAGGGTGCAAGGAAATTTGCGCTTAAGGCCAAAGTAGCTGGTGGCGCACAAATGTTTCAGTTTGAAACAAATTCCCCAATGATGCGAATTGGTCCAAGAAATGTAGAAGCAGTGTTTGAACAGTTAGAATCATACAGAATTCCTATACTTGCAAAATGTGTAGGTGGCAATAGTGGACGGACGATTCAATTTAACCCTGAAACAGGAGCTTTATATATACGGACAGTTAACAAAGGTGAATCATTTATTTAAAAAAGACATGTGTTACTAGGGAATGAATTTCATAATTACGAAAATACAGCCGTGCGTGAAATAGCATAAAATACGTATTATGAAATTCATTAAAGGAACTGTATTTTAGCATTCTTTTTGCAAAGGAAAAGGAGGTTCAATACATGGCAATCAAGAGTCCTCATAGAGTAAAAGAGTTGTGGGAAAATTGGTTTTTAGATCAAAGTGAGGAATCAGAAAATAAACTGATTGAACATTATACGTATCTTATTTCTTTTCATGTCGACCGAGTGGCAGTTAACTTACCAACAAATGTCCATAAAGATGATTTAATCAGTTTTGCATATATTGGTTTATATGATGCAATTCATAAATTCGAGCGTGAACGAGATTTAAAGTTTGACACATATGCTTCTTTTCGAATTCGAGGATCAATCATAGACGGTTTAAGAAAAGAAGACTGGCTTTCTCGTGCACAAAGAGAGAAGACAAAAAAAGTGGAAAGAGCAACTAAAGTTCTTGAACAACAATTACAGCGTGCTCCATCATCGCAAGAAATAGCAGATAAATTATCGATGACAAAAGAAGAAGTTGAAACATTGGTACAAGATAAGATGTTTTCAAATGTATTGTCCATCGATCAACACATACGGGATGATGACAACTCGACACAAGAAGGTATCGGTTATACGATCCCTGATGATGTATCGATTCAACCCGATGAAATTTTAGTAGATGAAGAAATTAAAAATGATTTGATTGAAGAGATTAAAAGTCTCAATGAAAATGAACAACTAGTGATCAGCTTATTTTATGATGAAGAGTTAACGATGACAGAAATTGGGGAAGTGTTGAGTTTAACAACATCCCGTATATCGCAAATTCATAAAGCAGCCATTTTTAAATTACGCAATCAATTACAAGAACTACAATATCTTTAGCTAGCAGTAGAGGAGGAATGACGTGGATGTAGGAGAGTTATTCACCATTAAAATCGTAGATAAACGAATGCAAGCAACAATCTATTGCACAGAAGTATATAAAGAATTTGAAGGGGAAATAACAGAAAAACAATTGAAAGATTTTTTAAAATCAAACCAAGTTGTTTATGGAATTTCTGAGGAAGTCATTTTAAATATAGTCAATAAAAAGGTTGATTATGATCAATTTCCGCTCATAATTGCAACAGGAATAGAGCCGATAGATGGAGAAGATGGTTTTGTTGCATATACTTTTAACGAAAACACGGATTCTAGTTCTGATAAAAAGGCTAATTTCCGAGATGTTATGAATATACCAAGTGTTAAAGAAAATGACGAAATTGCTAAGGAGACACTTCCAACAAAAGGAAAACCTGGAACAAATATTTCAGGAATTACGATACAACCTAGACCAGGGAAAAGAAAAATAGTCCGTGCAGGAAAAAATGTCCATTATGATAAATCCACTCTTACGTATTATGCCACAGCGAAAGGGCAAGTGAGCATGGGAGCCAATAGGATCGATGTACATGATTTATTTACTGTATCAGACACTCTTTCAATGGAAACAGGAAATGTTGATTTTGTAGGTTCTGTAGAAGTTCATGGAGATGTTCCAACGGGCTATACGATCAAAGCAGGTGGAGACATTCGTATCCATGGACTTGTAGAAGCAGCAACAATACATGCAGGTGGATCCGTGTTTATTTCAGAAGGATTTGCGGCACTACAAAAAGGAACCATTTCGGCTGAAGGTGATGTACATGTATCGTATATTAATCAAGGAGATGTTTGGGCAGGGCAATCCATCTATGTTGAGAATTCGATCTTACATAGTACATGTAAGGCTGAAGATTCAATTATTTGTGAACGTGGTAATATTACAGGTGGTTCAACAACAGCAGGGTATTTGATTGAGGCGCGCGATATAGGCAATAGAGTTCAAACGAAAACAAAAGTAATGATTAATGAAGATGAACAAGTCTATGAAGAAGAAGAAAAATTAATGGAAGAGCTTCAGAAAGTGCAAACGACAATTGATCAGTTAAAGCTTATTGGCGAAAAGCTTAGTAAAACAGCGGATGTAAATGATGCTAACATGCGTGTAACCCTTCTCCGCCAAAAGAGTTCCCTGCAAAAAGCAACCATGGAAAAGCAAGAAATTCAACAAAATATTGATCGATTGAGAGAAAATTACTTTCACGATGGAAAAGCGATAATAATTGTTAAAAAAGAACTTTTCGGAAATGTGGCAGTCACCTTTGGAAAATACGAACAAACAACACAAAGAGACTATACTTCCGTTCAATGTAGCTTTCAGGGAAATGAGATTTCTATCGTTCCACTTTAAGACATTTATGCAATCATTTAATATAAACCCTTTTTAATAAAGTGAATAATCTGTTATTATATAGGTGCTACCGACAATTAATAATAGGTTTTTATATCACTAGCGTTGCATAAATATAGTTCCAATATTCTGTCTATATGCTTAGGTATAAAATAAAAAAAGCTAAAACACCAAACTAACGGTAGTAAAAATCCATTTTTTCAACTATAACTAATGGCAGTCGCAACAGTGGTTAA
>JAPFDS010000036.1 GCA_026168805.1 Caryophanales bacterium
AAAAATATTCGGATTTTTATTTACTATCTTTATTTAAAAGATGTATTCTATAAAAAGCGTCCTAAACATGTGACTTTCAATTAAATACAAAAGTAGTTTCAGGGTTATATAATTAGCACCCACAAATACTTGACTCAATCTTTCTCCATACGCGGTTTTGTTATGCATGCTATTCATTGATTTGTTGCATATACCGCCAAATGTGTGCGGATATATGTTGGGCGTTTGAGTCGTAAAATGTACCATCAAATTCTTTGCGGAATGATTGAATGATTGGTTCAATAATCGGTTCACGCGGATGGTCACGTTTGAATTCTTCCAGTAAGAATTGGATAAATTGTTGTTTGCGTGCTGAAAGGTCTGTTGCCGTTTGTTTAAATTCAGTGAGTTGCTGCATAATTTCTTTTTTTGATAATAAGGATTCTCTCCGTTCATTCTCCGGATACAAAAATACGTGATCTCCTAAAAGCCGATCGTCTTGTTGAGTTACATCATGGACGATTGTCTGAAGTCTTCGTGTGGAGTATCTTGTAATCGCCGCAATATCTATTTGTTCGTTTATATGGGTGTTAGACGCCCAGGCGGCTATTAAATATTGCAGCATGCCATAGTAGGATACAGCACAATCAACAGCGTATGGCTCTACGCTTTCTCCAAATACTTCAATCAATCGATTACTTAACCACGTAAGTTCCGTTTGTTGAAATGTTCGTATAAACGAAATCAATTGTTCGTCTTTAGAATGATAAACAGCTTGGAAAATAGGGAATAAACTATATGTGTCATTTTTACGCATACGTACTTCAACTTGTTTCGAAAGAACATCCAGTGAAGATGGATCTGCATCAATGAGAAGTTCATTCCTTGCAGCAACTGTTTCATCTTGAACAAGCTCTAATATAGAAATAATACAGGCACTTTTGGAAGAAAAATAATTATAAAAAGTTCCTTTGGATATTTTGGCAGCATCGATGATATCTTGGACAGAAGTTTCTGTAATTCCATTTTCAGCAAATAATTGTTGGGCAGTATGTAATACGGCACGTTTTCTTTCAAGCATGTAATCACCTTTTTGTACTGATAGTATAAAGGCATAGTACATCACATGCATTGTTAAATCAACATCTGTACTCATGAAAACATTTAAGTTGATAAAAGTGAACGGTAGGTATAAAATATAGTTTGTGAGTTTTTGCTTGTGAGTGAATGTCATTTTACGTATTTTATGTTAGCTCATGTGAACAATATGTTATATGGGTCTAGCTGATGTGGGTAATTGTGAGATTCATTCTTGAAGATGGAGGTATTACATGGATATTAAGAAAATGCATGAAAATCCCCCGTATGGTATGATTGCCATTTTATTTATCGGTGGATTTGTTGCTTTATTAACGAATACATTATTGAATGTTGCTTTACCAACGATTATGGCGGAATTTGATATTGCACCTTCAGATGTGCAATGGGTCACTACGGGTTATATGTTAATCAACGGAATACTAATACCTGTAAGTGCTTTTTTTATTCAACGATTTACGAATCGAAAAGTATTCTTAGTCGCGATGAGTTTATTTGGAATTGGTACATTTGTAGCAATGATTTCACCAACGTTTATGATCCTCGTCTTAGGGCGAATGATTCAAGCGTCTGGTGCAGCGCTTATGATGCCTTTATTAATGAACGTTATGCTAACAGCATTTCCTGTCGAACGTCGTGGGACAGCAATGGGAGTTTTTGGTCTTGTGATGATTGTTGCTCCTGCAATTGGACCAACATTATCTGGTTGGGTCATTGAGGAGTATTCATGGAGAACTTTATTTGCCATTATTCTTCCGTTTGCGATTGCCTCTCTTTTGTTTGCGTTTTTTAAACTGAAAAATATTACACCCAATCGAAAAGTGGATATGGATGTTTTATCTCTTATCCTCTCGAGTATCGGGTTTGGTGGTGTGTTATTTGGATTCAGTTCAGCAGGGGATGATGGTTGGGGCGCGCCGCATGTGTATGGCACCATTATTGTTGGATCGCTCGGTCTGATCGGATTTATTATTAGACAATTTAAGTTAAAAGAACCAATGCTTGATTTTAGAATTTATCGTTTCCCTATGTTTGCATTATCCTCGGCGATCGCCGTTTTCGTTTCGATATCTATGTTTTCTGGGATGATCATTACGCCGATTTATGTGCAGACGGTACGTGGGTTTTCACCCATTGAAGCGGGTTTATTAATGCTTCCAGGTGCAATTTTGATGGGGATTATGTCGCCAATTACCGGAAGGATGTTCGATAAATTTGGTGCCCGTATTATGGCGTTAATAGGAATTACGATTACGATTGTCACAACATATATGTTTAGTCGATTAACGTTAGATTCAAGTTATTATTCAATCATGATTTTATATATGACACGGATGGCAGGACTTTCGCTTGTGATGATGCCAGTGATGACAAATGGATTAAACCAAATACCGATGATATCGAATCCACATGGTACAGCTATCAACAGTACATTGCAGCAAGTATCTGGAGCGATTGGTTCTGCATTGTTACTGACCATTATGACCAAGCGAACAGATGCAGCGGGAGAGTCTTTATTAGAGAAGGCTATTGCTAGTGACTCTGTGCCAACAGATGCTAAAGGTCTTGAGCTATTTGAAATGGATTTAGTGAATAAAGCAACGTTATCAGGGATTAATTTTGCTTTCTTTATATCAGCTATTATCGCTGTAGGTGCGTTTATTCTTGCTCTGTTTATCAAACGAGTAGAACCACCTACATCAGCGGATCAAGAAGAAGAATTTGCTGAAGTAAAAGGTGAATAGAAATGCACAAGCACGTACTCCTTATCAGGGGTACGTGCTTCTCTTTTATTTGTCTTCGTCTACCGGTGTCGGGTCATTGATGGTTCCCATGAACAGGACGGTGCCGGAACTGCTTTCGTTAATGGTAAATAAGAATGGTCGATTCACTTCCATATGAAAAGGAGGTGCGGCTGGAGCTGATGTTACTTCCATTTCGACCGATGTAGCGCTGGCTGCTTCTGTTCCTTTTTCATCTACGATAATAACACTCTTTTGTAAGACATTACTAATCTCTAAAGGGTCATTCCCGTCAATCATATGTGGAAACTCTGCATGTTCTGTAAAGGCTTGTTGCATACCTAGCTCTTGCAAAGGAGCGTTTAAATTCGTTTCAAATTCAATTTCAAAGGAAGGGAGTCTTACCGTTCCTGCTTCTTTACGTAACGAGTCTTTCCATTCTATCCAGTTCATATCTTGCAACGTATCCATCATTTCATCAAGAGAGCTATCTTCGTGAGGTAGAAATATATTCATTTCAATCTCGCCATCTTCATAAGGAAGAACAACCGCTTGGTAATCATTAGTATCTGTATATAACAGGTCCTCTGAAAGAGACATCATTGAGACTGTTTGATCTCCTTCATCCGTATGAAATGTATCATCAGCGGTTAATGCAGGATCGAATGGATGTGCCCAATCGGCTTGAAAATATAGTGTGTTTAATAAAAACAAGACAACAGACTCGTCAATTGGAGCATCTACCATATCCGTAATCTTTCCGTTCGTCTGTTCCTCAATCCAGTCGTTTATATGGTCAGCCGTTGCGTCATTGGAGAAATCATCACTTTGGAACAAAGCATTATAATATTTCTGCAATGTCTCTGAATAATCATCTTGTGTGCTAAAAGAGTTGTCAATCCAAAGAGCATTTGCGTTGTCGAGTGTAATCTCTTCAGGCATAGACGATAATAAATCATACAGTGCTGCATGCCCTTTTTTAATGTCATCATCTGTGAAGTCATGGATATGCATAGCTTGAGCTATTTCATCTTTCGTCTCACCGTCTGACCCGATATAAGCCATAGAAAGTGCAGAGAATAAGCTTAACGGTGAAATGAAGCGGTTATTGTGTTCATCGGGTTCAATAGATGATAAAATATCCATTCCTAGCATGTTGTTTGCTGGAACAATATTTTCATAATCATGTTCTTCAAACGCTACATCTTCATCAATGTCAAATCCATGTGCTTCAGAAACATGTGTCTCTTCTTTACACCCTGCCATCACAATAAGTACACAACAGATAGAAATCAGTGAAGCTAGCCTGTATAGATTGCTTTTCATTCATCATCGCTCCTTTTCATCTTCAATACAGTAGACGATTGTGTGCGACTATATGTTACATATATGATAAACAGTCTGTCCAATCTTTTCAAAAAAATGATGGATTTTTCATTTATATACGTTATGATGTACTATACGTAGGAGGTTTTTTGTATGGAAATGTGGATCAAAGAAGTTGTGACCAATGAAAATGTACAATTAACACTTATTTCAATTGGGATTTTCTTATTGTTCCTTGTGTTGCGTAAAATGTTTATTAAATATGTGTATGTCATTGTTTTGAAGCTGAGTCGGAAATCACCAACAGAGTTTTTTTCCTATCTATTAACGTCGTTTGAAAAAACACTTCAATATATATTCGTCATTATTGGGCTATATGTATCAATGAAATACTTTCCATACATTAGTCATAAAAACGAGTTATTTGTGCAACTTATTCGCTCAGGACTTGTCTTTTCAATTGCGATTGGTTTGTATAACTTAGCTGAACATACTTCGGTATTTTTTGCGAAAATAAATGATCGCGGGAAAGTGTATTTAGATCATATTATTTCCACGTTTTTATCGAGGATTCTTCGATTCGTTATCGTGGCGATATCCATAGCGATCGTAGCGGATATTTTCGGGTATAATGTCAATGGATTCGTTGCGGGTCTAGGTCTCGGTGGGTTAGCGTTTGCGCTAGCTGCCCAGGATGCGATATCTAATTTATTTGGTGGGTTTATTATTGTTACGGAAAAGCCATTCACTCTGGGTGATTGGGTAGAAACGCCGAGTATAGAAGGGTTTATTGAAGATATTACGTTTAGATCCACAAAAGTACGAACGTTTGCGGATGGGCTAGTAAGTGTGCCGAATGCGACTCTTGTCAATGAACCTATTACAAATTGGTCTAAAATGGGTAAGCGAGAGGTTAATTTCAATGTAACAATTACGTATGATACATCGGCTGAGAAAATTAAACAATTTACCAATAAAATGGATACACTTTTAAATGAAGACGATGAAATAGATAAAGAACTAATTTTTGTTCGTATGAACGAATATGGGGAGCATGGAATTAAAATATTCATATACTTCTTTACGAAAGCAACTACTTGGGGCGAGTATTTACGGGTAAGAGAACGGATTAATTATGAAATTATGCAAGCACTTCATGAGTATGGCATTGAAATTGCTATTCCGAGTCGTAAATTATATACAGAAAAAGAAGTGAATGTGATCAATAACAATCAGACAAGAGAACGTGAAACAGAGTAAAGTATTACACCCACTCAATCGGATGTTGAGTGGGTGTTTGTGCTAGCGTTACCTAGCGCGAGGGCGACTATCAAAATCGATTACTTCATGTGTTCCATCACAAAATGGTTTATCCCCAGAATATCCACATCTACAGAGCGAAATGTCGTCCCTTGTTTCAAATGCATTTCCTTCCGCATCCTTGAGCTCGAATGAACCAGAAAGATTTAGTGGACCATCGTCTTCAATGTTTATGGTTGTTTCCTGACGTACCATTTGTTTAACCACATGAATCATCCCTTCTTATTGAAGTGAGAAGATTTGTATTCTCACTCTTTACGATGTGCACAGAAGGAAACTTTTATACGCGCATATTATTGGTAAACTGTAAGCGTTTTATATTAGAATGAATGTTATCCACGTAATCCACAGAGTTATACACAATTTTTTGTTGAATTGTCCGTATTCTTCTGGGATTACCCACAAAGTCCACAGATTACTAAAATATTATCCACAATTGTACCCACAAGTTACATGTTGTCGTTGACGGATATAAAAAAGTTATACCCAGTTAGCCGCAGGTTATGTGGATAACATTAGTTGGGAATAGATATACGAGGAGTGTGATAGGAAGTGAATGGTAAAAGTGGAAGTAAGCATATATGGATGATTATACTGATCATTGCATTCGTAAGTGTGCCCCTGCGTTTGGAAAACCATTCAATGATTGCACATGCTGTGGATCATGTAGCTGAACGACAATTAAGTGATGAATTGTTGGAGAAGGAATTACGCTTTCAGCAACTTCAATTAGAAAAGCTATACGAGGCGATTGGTTTAGATGATTTAGATGCAGATGCAACGCTTGAGGAAAAGCTAGATGTCATTGTAGAAGATGAACGATTAGATAGCACGATTACCAGTATCCATGTTGCGGAAGCTTCTACGGGTAAAGAATTGTACAAGCAGTATACAGATTTTCCACTAAGACCTGCCTCGAACATGAAAATATTAACGACAATCGCCGCTCTTGAGGTATTTGAATCAGATTACACGTATACAACCGAACTATTAACGGATGCCATCCATGATAATGGGACATTAAAAGGAAATGTATATGTAAAAGGTGGAGGAGACCCAACTTTATTACAAGAAGATTTTGTTCAATTTGCGAAAGATTTAAAGGAACAAGGAATTAAAGAAATACATGGTGATTTAATCGGTGATGATACAAGGTATGATGATGTGTATTTCTCTCAGGATGCTCCTTGGGAGGATGAACAATACTATTATGGGGCGCCTATTTCAGCATTAACCGTGTCGCCGAATGAAGATTATGATGTGTCAACCGTTATTATTGAATTAGAACCCGGGGAAGCTGTAGGAGAGAAAGCGCAGTTTTCCGTTTATCCAACAAACGACGACATAACCATTGTAAATGAAACAGAAACAGTAGAACCTCACGAAGAACGAACCGTTGAAATTGAAAGGGCGCATGGGACAAATGACATTGTTCTTACGGGAGACATTCCAAGCGATACTCCTTTGATTCGGGAGTGGCGTTCTGTAATGGATCCGACTATGTACGCGATGAATGTATTCAAACATACACTTGAAGAAGAAGGGATATCCATCTCTAAAGAAAGTGAGATAAAAAAAGGAGAAACACCCGAAGATGCTGAATTATTAACATCGAAGGAGTCCGAGCAATTAGATGAACTGTTGAAAGTTTTTATGAAACTTAGTAATAATGGAATAGGAAACTTACTCGTAAAAGAAATGGGGAAAGTAGTTGCTGATGAGGGGAGCACCGAAGCGGGAATAGATGTGATCTACGATGTGTTATCTGATTATGGAGCAGAGACTGAGAATATGATTTTTAGAGATGGGTCAGGTCTTTCGGATAAAACATTATTTAGCACTGAACAACTATCCTCTATTTTATATGAAGTGCAAGATGCCAGCTGGTATGCGCATTTTGAAGAGACGCTCCCGGTGGCAGGAGTAGATGAGCGATTTGTAGGTGGGACATTGCGCTACCGGATGTTATCAGATGAAACGGCAGGAAATATCCAAGCGAAAACCGGTGGGATGACGGGTGTGTCTACTATTTCTGGTTATGTGACGACTTCTAGCGGGGATAAATTAATATTTACCATCTTTATGAATAATTTTACAGGCGGACCGATGACTCAAATGCAAGATGTCATTTTAACTGTACTGGCAGAAGAATAATGATGCCGGTACAATCATTCATATGTGTTCTTCATGCGTTAGACAAAAATAATGTATTTGTAATATAATCGTATGAAGAACATATTTTGTTGAAAAAGATCTTATTGTATAAGGGGTATGAACAGATTCTTTATTTTCTCTTTGTAATAGAAGCTCTCACCATCGCTTGGATGAGAATGAAATGCATTGACAAGGGAATTTCTTGGTGGTATATTTTTGAAAATAATCCACCAAACGAATATCAATCTCTTGGTAAATGAAGTTGACGGATTATTGAAAAAGTTTAACGAAAGGAGGTGTGCTAAAATGCTCTGGTCCATTATTGTTATATTACTCATTTTATGGGTACTAGGATTTTCCTTTAAAATTGCAGGCGGTTTAGTTCACATCCTTCTTGTAATAGCTTTAGTCGTCTTGATTATTCGACTAATTACCGGAGGGCGAGCTCCATAGAAAGAGTAGTGATTAATAACTAAGCGCATGCAGGTGAAAAAATGAGGGTTAATGCCTGGAAAATGCTCGGTCCAGGCACTAACCTTGTGCTTAGTACCTGGAATTTGACTGTCCTCGAAAATCGGGGGACTAACTGTAGTAATAGTGCCTGGAATTCGATTGTCCTCGAAAATCGGAGGCCTAACTGTAGTGATAGTGCCTGGAATTTGACTGTCCTCGAAAATCGGAGGCCTAACTGTAGTGATAGTGCCTGTAATTTGACTGTCCTCGAAAATCGGAGGCCTAACTGTAGTCATAGTGCCTGTAATTTGACTGTCCTCGAAAATCGGAGGACTAACTGTAGTGATAGTCCCTGGAATTTTACTGTCTTCGAAAATCGGAGGACTAACCGTAGTCATAGTGCCTAAAAACTGAGCGGCCTCCCGAATCCGGGCACTATCTTCATACGTAGCGCCCGAATGCGACTCCATTCCTACTTTTAGAAAATAACCATACATATCCTTGTCCTATGTACATATATATAATGGGACATAATTTTTAATGCAGAATTGCAGACTAGATAGACAGCGGTTATGTTATAATAAGGTAAGGTTTATAAGTGAAGATTAAACGACTTAGAAAGGTGGTCATGAAGTATGACGTGGATTATTATCATTGCGGTAGTAGTAATATTAGTAATCGGTACAATATTGACGTATAACTCACTTGTTCGGCTAAGAAATTGGATCAAAGAAGCATGGGCTCAAATTGACGTTCAGTTAAGACGTCGTCATGAGTTAATCCCGAATTTAGTGAATACGGTAAAAGGCTATGCAGAACATGAACAAGAAACACTAACAAAAGTCATTGAAGCTAGAAATAAGCTCGTGAGTGGTTCGGCGCAAGACAGAATGGATGCAGATGGAGAGCTGCAAGGAGCTTTGAAATCTATTTTTGCTTTATCGGAATCCTATCCAGATCTAAAAGCAAATCAGAATTTTCTTGAGCTGCAAAACGAATTAACATCAACTGAAAATAAAGTAGCTTATTCTCGCCAACTTTATAATAAAACAGTGGCGGATTACAACATTAAAGTTGAATCATTTCCATCAATGATTATTGCAAATGCATTTAATTTTAAACAAGTAGAACAGTTAAAGGCTCCAGAAGAAGCGCGAGAAGCGCCTACAGTATCGTTTTAATGGAGGCAACTTATGCTTTATAAACAAATAAGAGCAAATAAACGGAAAACGATTTTCCTCGTTGCATTTTTTAGTTTATTAGTCCTTGGAATTGGTTGGGCAATTGGTTATATTTTTCAAGCGGATCCAGTAAGTGGGATTGTCATCGCCCTTGTTGTCCTAGCTATTTACTTGCCAGTCACGTACTTTTCCGCGACTAGCCAGGTCTTAAACATGTCCGGCGCACAAGAGGTTACGAAGCAACAATATCCACAACTCGTGGATGTTGTAGAAGAATTATCGATGGCGGCTCGACTTCCGATGCCGAAAGTGTACGTCATTAATGATTCTGTTCCGAATGCTTTTGCAACAGGTGTAAAACCTGAAAAGGGAGTCGTTGCTTTTACAACAGGATTGCTTGATACATTAAACCGGGAAGAACTTGAGGGAGTTGTTGCACACGAACTCGCCCACATTCGAAATTATGATATACGTTTAATGACGATTTGTATTGCACTTGTAGGTGTCATTGCGATTATCGGAAATATTGGATCACGAATGTTTCTGTTTGGGGGCAATAGAAGAGGTGGAGATCGGAAAACACATCCGATATTAATCATTCTCGCGATTGCTTTAGTAATTCTTGCTCCATTAGCAGCACAATTCGTTCGCCTGGCTGTTTCAAGAAATCGAGAGTATTTAGCAGATGCTACAGCTGTTGAGTTTACACGAAATCCAGTTGGACTAGCAAATGCACTCAGGAAAATTAGTGGTAATGATGAAGATATGGAAAACGCGAAGCCTGCTACAGCTTCGATGTATATCTCAAATCCTTTTGGTAAAAAGAGAAAGTCGAAAAAGGGAAGTCTCTTAGCTACACATCCACCGATTGAAAGCAGAATTGAACGTTTGCAAAATATGTAAAGGAGGGCCTACGAAAGGTAAGGCTCTTTTTTATCACGCATTAACGAGCGGTAATACCCCCACTTCAAATTTCTGAATAAACCAAAGAAAATAAGTGGGGGATAAACTGCTCGTAAATCCCTGATTCTGTTCGGGCCTACAGGATGTAGGTCACAAAGGATTTGTCACAGGACGTGACGTTCTTATCCTTTGTTCCCCTATTGTCAGTGGGGGATGAATAAAAACCCCACTGAATGAAGTTTCACTTTATTAAAAGCGGTAAGGTTGCATCAACATTAAAAAGCGTTACAATGGATAACATATATTGTTTAATGGACAGGAGAGTGGATGGACAGTGCCGATAAAAATACCGCAAACATTGCCAGCGAGTCATTTACTAAAAAAAGAAAACATTTTCGTAATGGATGAAGGACGTGCGAGCAAGCAAGATATTCGTCCATTAAATATAGCAATTTTAAATTTAATGCCTGAGAAAGAGCGGACAGAACTTCAATTGCTTCGTTTACTCGGAAATACTCCACTTCAAGTCAATGTGACGTTTTTACATACAGCTTCATATGCTTCAAAAAATGTGAGTAAATCGCATTTAGATACATTTTATAGCTCCATCGATGAAGTAAAAGACGAGAATTTTGATGGGATGATTATTACTGGAGCACCAGTCGAGCATCTCGATTTTGAAGAAGTGAGTTATTGGGATGAATTAGCGGATATTATGGAGTGGACGAACACACACGTGACATCTGTTATGCATATTTGTTGGGGAGCTCAAGCAGCCCTTTATTATCATTACGGCATTGATAAATTCGAACTTGATGAAAAATGCTTTGGGATATTTGAACATGACGTACGTCATCCGAAAACACGTCTTGTTCGTGGATTTAATGATACATATTATGCACCACATTCACGGTATACAGCCGTTTCAGAGGAAGAAATTAAAAAGAATGATCGCTTAACACTCTTGTCAGCATCGGAGGAAGCGGGAGCATTTTTAATTAAATCAAAGGACTCTAAACATATTATGATTACCGGACATCTAGAATATGACGCTGATACACTTGCGGAAGAATATGAGCGGGATCTTGCCAAGGGTGTTGATATAGCCAAGCCGAAAAATTATTTTCCGAATGGAGACATCACACAAGAACCTAAAAATACGTGGAGGTCGCATACGCATTTATTATTTTCAAATTGGCTCAACTATTATGTGTATCAAGAAACACCATTCGACTGGGATTCATCAAACCTGTGAAGTATACTCTTCACAGGTT
This sequence comes from Caryophanales bacterium, assembly GCA_026168805.1. Lineage (GTDB taxonomy): Bacteria > Bacillota > Bacilli > Bacillales > Amphibacillaceae > CALAMD01. The sequence goes on from JAPFDS010000036.1 coordinate 11,431, forward strand.
TTTCAATTTCTTATGAGCGTTACTGATACGCTCCGGATGTAATGTTCCTTCATGTATATAGAGTATTTTAGAAGCTAGCTTTTCAGCTTCTGCATGACTATGTGTCACAAGAATTACAGGAATTTTCCATAGCGTATGAATGCGAAGCAGCTCTTCATGTCCCCGATTTTTTGTATCATCATCCAAAGCTGAGAACGGCTCATCAAGTAGAAGAACGTCAGGCTCGGTTGCGATGGCACGAGCTATTGCGACCCGCTGTTTCTCCCCGCCAGAAATCATATGGGGATATGCATCCCTTACGTGTGTGATTCCTAGCTCCCTCATTAATTGCTTGGCAAAGTCTTCTGATTTCATTCCGTAAGCAATGTTGTCCCAGACGGTTTTGTGTGGAAAGAGGGCGTAGCTTTGAAATAAATAGCCGATCTTTCGATGTTGAATTGGAACGATTGTTTGCTTGTTCTCGGAAAGGATCCGATTATTCAATCGAATATGTCCTTTATCCGAACGACTTAGCCCAGCAATACATTCTAAAATCGACGTTTTCCCTGCACCAGAAGGGCCAAAAAGAGCGACGATTTCGTCTTCAACTTGAAACGAAACATCCAGCATAAAGTGATTCAGTTGTTTTTCAATGTGTACATCTAACATAGCATTCCTCCTCATACGAAGGTATAGTTTACGGTCTATTTCTTTGTTCCGTATATTTAAGCATATTGCGTTTACTCCACCAGTTTAACCAAAGCATCGCACTAAAACCGAGGGATATAATAATCACTACCCAAAATGTTGCCATCTCCATATTTCCAGATTCTACCGCGAAATAAATGGCAAGTGGAATGGTGTCTGTGACGTTGGGAATGTATCCAGCAATCATTAGTGTTGCGCCAAACTCCCCAAGTGCCCGAGCAAAAGTTAGTACAAGACCTGATAGCAACCCTGGCCAAGCGAGCGGAAATGAAATGGTCATAAATACTTTGAATGGTGAAGCGCCCATGGTCAGTGCTGCGTTTTCTACATTTGGGTCATATTGCTGGAATGCGGCAGAAGCGCTCTGATACATGAGCGGAAAAGATACTACGACAGCAGCAATAATTACTGCATACCATGTAAATACAACTTGAACATCAAAAACCTCTAAAAGAAGTTTACCGATCAAGCCATTTTTTCCAAACAAATAAAGCAACCCAAATCCAACAACTGTTGGTGGAAGAACGAGCGGGAGCATAATAATTGCTTCAAGAATGCTTTTTCCTTTAAATTCATTTCGAGCGACAATTCTAGCAATGATTACTCCGGTAATAAAAACAATAACAGTGGCAATCGCAGCCGTTTTAAATGATAACCACAGTGGCGATAAATTTACTTGTTCGATAAGACATCACCTTTTCAACCTACGTTAACTTCACTTCTTAAATCCATGTGTTGCTAAAATATCTTGCCCTTCCTCAGATAACATATAATCCAAAAATGCTTGTACTTCTTCTGGATGTTTCGAATCATCAATAATCGCACCTGGGTAAATGATGGGATCATGAAGTCCTTCTTCAGCTGTTGCTAACATTTGAATATCATCTGAGGTCAGTGCATCGCTTTCATACACGAAGCCAATATCCGCATTTCCAGTTTCTACATATGTTAACACTTGGCGAACATCTTTGGCTAAAATAATGTGGTCGCTCAAAGTCTCCCACATGCCAAGGGATTTTAATGTATCTTTCGTATATCCTCCTGCGGGAACACTCTCAGGATTTCCAACAGCAATTTCATCCACGTCTCCAGGTGAGATTTCCTCAAATGATTGGTATGATAGAGAAGAATCTTTATGTGCGATGAGAACGAGAGTATTTCCAGTCACATCTTTACGTGTGCTAGCATCAATCACATTTTCATCTTCTAACGTGTCCATCCAGTTTTGGTTCGCTGAGATGAAAAGATCAATCGGCGCACCTTGTTGAATTTGCTGCGCGAGTGTACCTGAACCGGCTAAATTAAACGTAAGCTCTACGTTATGTTTTTTTTCATAGATTTCCTGCATTTCTTCTAAGGCATCTGTCAAACTAACAGCAGCGGAAATGATTATTTCAATAGGTTCATCATTCGTTTTTTCTGAAGAACAACCAACGAGTAGTAGTATGCATGCAACTAGAGGAACCAGCCATTTATTTTTAAAAAAATTCATGTTTACCTCCTTATTTACATCTAATTATATCTATTTATAACTAGATATAACCAATTATAGTTGAAAGCGAGTTAAAAGCAACTGCTCGCCCGAGATTTAAACGCATTTGTGATTTGCGTTTTAAAAAAGTAGCATTTCGCCCGAAATTTAGACGCATTTCCGGTTTGCGTTTAAAAAAAGGATCCTTTCGCTCGAAATTTAAACGCATTTCAGTTTTGCGTTTAAAAAAAGGAGCATCTCGTTCGAAATTTAAACGCATTTCAGTTTTGCGTTTAAAAAAAGGAGCATCTCGTTCGAAATTTAGACGCATTTCAAGTTTGCGTTTAAAAAAAGCATCATCTCGTCCGAAATTTAGACGCATTTCAGTTTTGCGTTTAAAAAAAGAAGCATCTCGCCCGAAATTTAAACGCATTTCCAATTTGCGTTTTAAAAAATTAGAAAGTAGTGATGATTCATGAGTCAGTCATATACGCCAGATGATCTTGCACACTTGCTGCAAGTATCCAAATTAACGGTTTATGATTTAATTAAAAAAGGAGATATTCCGGCATACCGGGTTGGAAGACAAATGCGGATTGATGCGGTTGATTTTGAACGATATAAATCGAGAGGAAAAGAAGTGAAGACAACTTCATTTACTAGATCAACAGATGAACAACAATCGGTAGTCATTAGTGGGCAAGATAATTGTCTAGATATGTTAGCGCGGGAATTAGAAGGACAAGAAAATATCCAACCACTTCGCTCTTATGCCAGTAGTATGGACGGTCTTATCTCGATGTATCAAGGAGAAGCGGATATCGTTAGTGTACATTTATTAGACGGAGATACGGGAGAATATAATATTCCTTATGTGAAAAAGTTGCTCGTCAGTCATTCCTTTCAATTGATTCGCTTCATTCAACGAGAAGTCGGTTTTTATGTCGCTAAAGGAAATCCTAATAATATCAAATCTTGGAAAGACATTCAGGACCAACAACTTACATTAGCCAATAGAGAACCTGGAGCAGGGGCGCGAGTCGTTGTCGATGAAGAGTTGCGCATGAATGGAATTGCTAGAGGTGCGATAAACGGCTATGACAATATTCATACAAGTCATATGGCAGTTGCTTCAGAAGTGGAAAGCGGTCGTGCCGATGTAGGAGTGGGTATTAAACAAGTTGCTGAAATGGCCAAGCTTGAATTCATTCCGATTCGGGAAGAGAACTATGATCTTGTTTTATTAAATAGCTCTGAAAAAAAAGAGGCTATGCAACAAGTAACACGCATTTTAACAAATGAAAATTTCCAGAAGCAACTCAAGTCTTTACATTACAAAATAGAGGATATTGGAACCGTTTTGTATGAGCAATAAACTTTTTTATGATGGGATTCGCTTGTTTGACAATAAAAGAATGCTATGTATAATACAATATAGATGTAAGTGAGTACTTGCATTTTAGGTGAAAGGGGAATACAAGTGACTGAGCAATCTACAAAGGAACGCATCATTCTAGCTGCGATTGATCTAGTTCATGAACGAGGTTATCAAGGTGCAACGACGAAAGCGATAGCCGAACGTGCAGGGGTAAATGAGGTAACGTTATTTCGTCATTTTGGAAATAAAAAAGGTATTATGAAAGCTGCCATTGATACATTTTCTATTCCTGACCATTTATTACAGACGATTGATGCTCAATTGAGATGGGACTTAGAGCACGACTTACCTTTCCTTGTTCGACAGTATCATGAAATCGTTGAACAAAAGGAACAAGTCATTTTAATTAGTTTAAAAGAAGCGGGTACATTTCCAGAGTTAGATGAATTAATCGCGCATATTCCGACAATGTATAAAGAAAAAATAAAAACATATTTTGAGCAAATGGTTGCTGATGGGAAAATTCGTAAAGAAGATCCTGAAACTTTAGCGACAAGCTTTATTTATATGAACTTTGGTTACTTTTTCTTGAAAAATAGAATAGATGCAAGTAAAGGCCCCATTCAGCTAGATTCATTTATTGAAAACGATATTGCTTTGTTTATACGCTCGATTCAATGAGCGTTCTTTTTTTCACACCCCATGCAAGCAAGTACTTACAAACAAAGTTAACAGATCGAAAGGAGAAAAAGAATGAACATTTTAAAAAGGCTATTCGCTCATAAAGCTACAAAGTTAGGGATCGGAGTTGCATTTGTATTTCAAGTTGTCTTTTTTACTGTTTGGTTAACAGCTTATGATGGTGTGGAGGAGCGAGTGGATCAATTTACGGTTGCTGTCATTCATGATAATGAATCCATGGATGAGTCTTTTATGAAAGCATTACAATTAAAAGCTCCATTTACCTTTGAATTTGACAAAACGTTAGAGGCTGCAAAGGAAAATCTGGATCAAAGAAAGATCAACATGGTGATGCAAATCCCTGATCAATTTTTCAACGAGATCCATGAAGGTAAAAAATCCAAAATTGAGTATTACATCAATCAGTCAACACCATCTCTTGAAAAGCAAATGATGGAAACAGCCGCCTCGACGATAACGAAAGAAATAAATGCAGAAGTGTACGCACTTGTTGAAAAACAGGGGGAAGAGGCAATTCCGCAATTAGTCAGCGAGCAATTCCCTGAAAATGATGACATGAAACTCGTTGCCTCACTCGTAGTTGAGGAAGTCCTAGAAATAATGGATGTAGAAATGGTTGATGAAGTCATCCACAAAGAGCATGATGTCGATGGATTTACAGCAACAATGATTCCGCTAATGGTCGTGTTAGCATCTTATATAGGTGCCATGATCCTGAGCCAACAAATGGAACTTGCTTCTCGTGAATCATTCGTACATGACAATAAATTGATGGTATTTTTTAGTAGGCAAGTAATTAATGTAGGTGTGAGTTTTATTTTATCGATTATCACACTCGGTATTATGCTCGTTTTTGGAGTGGAATTAACATCATCACTGATCCAAGTGTGGTTGTTTCAATCTGTGTTATTTTTATGTTTTCTATCAATCTCTCAATTCTTTGTGATTCTTTTTGGAAACCCAGGCATGGTTTTTAATATTATATTAACAGCTACACAGCTTGTAAGCTCGGGTGCGATTGTTCCTAGAGAACTGTTACCGAATTTTTATGAGACACTTGGAACGTTTTTACCAGCGACATATGGTGTGAACGGATATTTTAGTGTCATATACGGGGGCGGGGACTTAATGAATGATTTTATCCAACTACTTTTAATGATTATTGTCCTTTGGGCAATGGCGTTGTTGGTGGTAGGAATCGTTCATTTCAGAAATAAAAGGAAGCAAATACAGACACTTTAAAAAACTTGTTATACGAAATGGCGCCATGATTCCAAGTTCCACCACTAATCCAGTCACTATCCCTTATCTCCTTCATATGTGTATGTAGATTGTTCTTTGGCAACTCTATTATGAATGGGGTTTGAAATCAATCCTGCTCGTTTTACAATTGTTTGGAAGCTTGTTATGCTGAGTATTACAATAATTGAACGACTTAATAAGGAGTGAGCCTATGGTACGGGAATACATGACTGAAGATCAGTATGAAATGATTCCATTGTCCAATGACGAGCTACGTGATGCGTTGAAAAATCTAGAAGGTTGGGAACAGCTAAATAAGGCGTGGATTGCGCGCGAGTACACGTTTGATGATTATTTAGATGGTGTTGAATTCGCTAAGAAAGTCGGAGAATATGCACAGAAACGGATGCATCATCCAACCATCAAAATTGATTATAAAAAAGTAATGATTGAAATTTCTAGTTGGCGTGCCAAAGGCGTAACCGAACTAGATATTGAGATGGTGCAAGATTTTAATGACATCTATGATCAAACAGGTGATTTTGCTTAAGGTGAATATAGGCATTCATAATGCCCAACAATAAATAATAAAACAGCTTCGGAATGTACAACGATTGTACAGATCCGGAGCTGTTTTTCTGTTGCTGTTATTCTTTTTTCTCCCGATGCGTAATCAATAATAGAGAAGGAAGCAAGAATCCGCGAATGATAAATGTATCAAGCAAGATTCCGAGTGCCATGATGCTTCCGAACAAGTATAAATCTTGTAACGGTTGTGTAATGAGCACTGAGAATGTTGCTGCTAAAATTAATCCTGCAGATGAAATCACTCCACCTGTTAAGGCAATACCTTCACCAACGGCTTTCTTCCACGGCATTGTTTTCGCAAGTTCTTTCACCCTTGAAACGAGCATGATATTGTAGTCGATACCGAGTGCGACCATAAATACGAATGTATAAACAGGCATGCGGTAGCTAAACGAATCGAACCCGAGGAACGTATGGAATATAAACCAACCGATTCCAAGTGCTGCTCCGTAGGATAATAGAATTGTTCCCATCATAAGTACTGGCATGAGTACTGATTTCGTTTGGAAACCGAGTACGAGTGTGAGTAGGACGACTACGAGAGAGAACAATAGAATCATATCTCGTTTGTTCATTTTTTGTACGTCCAACTGCTCAGCGGTTTGCCCAGCAATATGAAGAGAATAATTATCTGTTGAGAAATGATAATTTGTTAACATATCTTTCTCTTGTTCACGTAAGTTATCTACTGTTTCTAATGCGTCTTTTTCATACGGGTTTCCGTCAATGACCACTTGCAAGCGGATCGATTGTCCACTGTCCGAAACAAAATCGTCTGGTAAATCTTCATCTCCGTTAATCATTTCATCAGACAGATGAGGAGAAACCGTATCAATTCCTTTGGACTGTTCAATTTGAGTAATGAGCTGTTCCATATTTGAGCGTGTGTCTTCATCCAAATCAATTTCTTTGTCGGAATGTAACACAATATCCATTGGTGCTAACTGTCCAGGTGGATATTCTTCTTCTAACGTTTCGAAACCTTGACGAGAAGACATATCTTCTGGGAATGACTTCAACATATTGAATGAAAAATTCATTGAAAGAATGTTTGCTGCACCAATTCCGAACACTACAATCACAATGGTAGCAATTATTCCAGGACGTTTCTCAACGAGATTTCCAACCCCACGCCAAAATCCTTTTGTACTCTTTTTCACATCGACACCGTCTTTTTCAGGAATAAACGGCCAAAATGCACGTCTTCCCATAAGTGCGAACATGGCAGGGATAAGTGTTAATCCTGCAAGTAAAATGAATACGACTGCAATTGAAAATACAGGAGCAAAGTGGTTATACGGCTTAAAGACAGTGACAAATAATGTCAACATTGCTAAAAATACGGTACCACCACTAAAGAATATTGGTTCAGATACGTGGTGAATCGCTTCACCCATGGCATCATATTTTGAATCACGTAAGCGTAATTCTTCACGGTAACGGGAGAATACGAATAAACTATAGTCTGTTAATACGGCAAACAATAAGACGAGCATAATAGAAACAGCCTGCCCTTCAATCACAAACCATTCATATTTTCCTACGACACCGATTACTCGGTCAACTACTCCATACACAATCCCTGCAATGAGAAGCGGAGTAATAGCGAGTAATGGTGAGCGATAAATCGCAATCAAGATAATAAAGATGAGTATAACTGTTCCGATCATAAGAACGAAATCCGCATTTTTGAAAATGGAAATCGTATCTGCGGCAATACCAGCTGGACCAGTAATATCAACATCTAACGAATCAAGAGCATACGTATCCATTTGATCACGTAGTTCGTCAAGTACATCACGCATATCTCCGGATTCAAGTCCGTCTTCTAATGTAATGTTAAACAGAAGTGTTGTTTCATTATCTGAAAATATTTCGTCTTGTACTTCTGCAGGGAATTTGTGAAATGGTAGCGCACTTGCAACTTCTTCTGGTGCTTCATCTGTCTCTAACCATTCACTAAATGCCTCTATTTCAGCACGGTCATCATCATTAATTCCATCATTACTATGGAATACAATTAGACCGGTTAATCCATCGTCAGACGGGTATTCTTCTTGTACAAGATCATGTGCTAGTTCTGAAGGGGTATCTTCACTGACGCTTCCTTCAGAGCTATTATCTTCATAGTCTGATGAAGAAGGTAATACTAAACTTACGATTAAAACAACAGCAAGCCATGCACCGACTGTTATTTTTGCACCTTTCTTACTACTTGTGAAACGCACAAGTTTTCTTATAGCAGATAACATTTTATCCATCTCCTTCGTTCATTCATCGTGATTAGTATAGGAAACATCTGTGAACTACGAATGAATGCACGGTGAACGGAGAATGAACGGAGCGTGAACTGAATATGAACGAAGGACTCATTGCATGTGAGACCTAACGATGCTTAAATATTATATAATGAGTAAATACAATTCATCATGAAACAAGGTGGGGTTTACTGTGGTTTACTATGTAATCATCGCGCTCGCTATCTTGCCGTTCCTATTGTATGTACTTTTTTCGATAAAATGGGAAAAAGATCTCGACGTCTCGTTGTTTTTCATCGTTGAAATAATCGTTGTTTCCATTGTGAGTACGATTGCGCATATGTATTATTATATTTCATATGATTTTTCATTTTTTCCTTCTAGACAATCAACGAAAGTGATCACTGGGATTGCTATTTTTGTCATAGGTGTGTATTTCTTGTATGATCTTATATTCAATCGAGAGAATGAGAGTAAAAGGTCGTTGTTGAAATGGTCTGGGGCTACGTTAGCGTGTGTTATCATCATCCTCATTTGGCTGATGCCTTTAGAACAAAAATTTCTGTATGGACGAATGTTGGAAAATGTAGAAGAAACATTTGAACGTGACGTACCCGGAAAAGTAGTTCATAAAGGGGATGTATCGATCGGTCTCATTTCATCAGATAAACATGTAACAATTCGTGGTCGCTATCAGGCGAGTAAAACATCTTATAGAAGTTATTTTTATATAAAAAACAACGATGAAAAGGATATAAAAGTGGACGTATCGATCACTCTTTATAATGAAGATAAGGAAACTATTGGAAGTGAATCGATCACCGACTATTCCGTAGAGAAAGAATCAACTGAACAATTAATTTTTGAAGAAAATGGCATAGCGGAGAATGGATGGGAGAGCTTCTCTACGAGTACAAGAAAACGTGTAGATTCTTTTGAAGCGGAAGTTGTTATTCAATAACATTTAATAAAATGCAATAAAACACTCTAGTTGAACTATCATTCAATCTCACGTATGATGTTCTTTGTGTAGATATATAAAACAGGAGGTAGACACCATGTCTAGTACAAACAAAAAGATTAATCCAGATGGACTATTTAAAACAAAAGGTTTTACACAAGCAGTTTCCTCAACAGGAACGGAAACAATCTTCGTTTCAGGTCAACTTCCATGGGATAAAAACTGTCAAGTTGTAGGGAAAGACGATCTTGAGGAACAAACACGTCAAGTATTTAGAAACATTAAGTGTGTATTAGACGAAGTGGACGCTACGTGGGACGATGTAGTGAAGTTAGTAGCTTATGTAGTAGGCCCAGAAAATGTCAATACTGTAGCGAAAATTAAAGGCGAAGTTATTGGTGAGCACCCTCCAGCAGATACAATTGTTGGTGTAACAGGATTAGCATATCCAGACTGCCTCATCGAAATTGATGCAATAGTGATGAAGTAACAAAAGTAGGGAACTATTTTTTAGTGCGCTTTTTATAAAGTGAGTAATACTTATTGGTGCTAGATGTAAAATCTATGGGTTTGATAATAGATAGAATTTTCAGACTAATCACGCTATCAAGGTGATGCCAGCAGGTTTTCCTTAAGGGAATATCAACATCATCAAATATAAATGTCAATGTTTTTTGAATCTTTTAAATAAAACTTCTTCGAAAAAACTACTATGCGGAATGAAATACCTGTGTTAATATATACAAATATCATTACATAATTATACGAAACGATTTATTCTCCGTATACAACATGTAAAAATGAAAGGGTGTACAAAACACGATGAGTGAGAAGAAAACAGACAACAGCATGACGTTAGAAAAGCCACCTAATCTTCGCGTTCAAAGTTGGAAAAACTTTTTTAGTAAACTTAAGAAAAATAAAGCGGCACTAGCTGGTGGTATATTAATCATTTTATTTATCATTGTCGCTATTGTTGGTCCTTTTTTTACGCCTTATGATCCAAACAAACAAATCATTACAGAAAAACTTAATGGTCCTTCTTTAGATCACTGGTTTGGAACCGATCATCTTGGAAGAGATATCTTTAGTAGGGTCATTCATGGAATGAAATTGACATTATATATTGGCTTTTTCTCGGTTATATTAGGAGCGACAGTAGGTGTGCTTCTTGGTATTCTAGCAGGTTATTACGGAAAGAGAACAGATGCAATCATTATGAGGTCTATGGACGTATTGCTAGCTTTCCCAGGTATTCTATTGGCGCTAGCTATTGTTAGTGTGCTAGGTGCTAGTTTAAATAATGTGATTATTGCGGTAGCTATATTCTCGGTACCAGTCTTTGCTAGAATCGTACGAGGTTCGACAATGGCTGTTAAAAATTTAGAATATATCGACGCTGTTAAAGTATTAGGTGCAAGTGATGCTCGTATTATTTTTAAACATGTACTTCCTAACGTCACTTCCCCATTAATAGTCCAAGCATCTCTGAATATTGCTACGGCTATTTTAGCAGCAAGTGGTCTCTCTTTCCTAGGACTTGGGGCACAGCCGCCAACACCTGAGTGGGGAGCAATGTTGAGTGACGGACGAAACTACTTGTTCAATGCTCCACACGTTGCTTTTTTTCCAGGTATAGCGATTGTAGTTGTTGTATTAGCATTTAATATTCTAGGAGACGGTTTAAGGGATGCACTTGATCCTAAAATGAAACTGTAGAGAGGGGTGTAGATAAGTGTTTACTTTTATAATCAGACGTTTATTGCAAACGATACCAGTTCTAATCGGAGTTTCTATTCTTGTGTTTAGTTTAATGCACTTAATCCCAGGTGACCCCGCTCAAATCATGGCAGGAGAGAGCGCGCCTGAAGAACAAGTAGAAAACATCCGTGAACGATTAGGGTTAAATGAATCATTACCTGTTCAATATGGGAAATTTATCACAAATGCAGTTCAAGGTGATTTAGGTAGTTCCGTAAGAAGTGGTCGAGCTGTTACAAAAGAAATAGGTGGTCGCTTCTGGGTAACCGTTGAGCTTGCCTTATATAGTACTATTCTAAGTGTTTTCCTTGGTTTAATTGCTGGAATTGTTTCAGCAGTACGGCAATATTCTTTCTCAGACGTTGCCATTATGATTGTCGCTTTATTTGGTTTATCGATGCCTAACTTCTGGTTGGGGCTCATGTTAATTCAATGGTTCGCTATGGGAATTGATTTACCAAGTTGGATTCCGTTTATAGATAGTACAGCCTGGTTTAAACCTTCAGGTTGGGGAAGCTTTAGTCAAGTTGTCTTACCTGTCATTACACTAGGAACTGCCGGTGCTGCTATTGTTGCACGAATGACTCGGTCAAGTATGTTGGATGTCATTGACGAAGATTACATACGTACGGCACGAGCTAAAGGTGCGAAAGAAAGATCTGTCATTTATCGACATGCCCTTAAAAACGCATTAATTCCGGTCGTTACAGTTGTAGGGCTTCAGTTTGGTGCATTGCTAGGTGGAACGATCTTAGTTGAAACTGTGTTCGCTATTAACGGTATGGGTACATTAATTGTTGACTCCATCCAAGCGAGAGACTTCCCAGTTGTACAAGGAACTATTTTAGTAGTTTCACTCTTGTTCGTGTTTGTAAACTTGATTGTCGACATATCGTATAACTTCTTAAATAAACGAATCGACTTAGATTAAATAGCTAGGAAAGGTAGGGATGTTACATGACGGCTAAAACAAATCCTCATGACAATATTTTAGATATAGATAATTTACAGACGTCCTTTTTTACAAAAGAATTAGAAGTAAAAGCTGTTAACGGAGTGTCATTTTCTTTGCCAAAAGGTCAGACTGTAGGAGTTGTTGGAGAGTCTGGTTCAGGGAAAAGTATTACAGCACTTTCTTTGCTTCAACTAGTGGAACACCCAGGGGAAATTGTTGGCGGAAAAATCACCTTCAAAGGTGAAGATCTATTGAAAAAAAGTACAGCCCAAATGAGAAAAATCCGCGGAAAAGAAATATCAATGATTTTCCAAGAACCAATGACTTCATTAAATCCAACGTATACTGTTGGGCAGCAAATCAATGAAGCCTTTCAAATTCATGAAGGATTATCAAAGAAACAAGCATTCAAACGCTCGATTGAGATGCTAGAGCTTGTAGGTATTCCTTCTCCAGAAAAAAGGGTGCACCAGTATCCCCACGAACTTTCTGGTGGAATGAGACAAAGAGTAATGATTGCAATGGCACTTGCTTGTAAACCTGAATTACTCATTGCTGATGAGCCGACAACGGCTCTGGATGTTACGATCCAAGCGCAGATTTTAGAGTTAATAAAAGAATTGCAACATGAACTAGGTATGTCAGTGCTATTAATTACCCATGATCTAGGCGTTGTTGCGGATACGTGTGATCATGTTGCAGTAATGTATACAGGGAGAATTGTTGAGTATGCCGATGTACGGACTATTTTTAACGATCCAAAACACCCGTATACGGTAGGGTTATTAAATTCGATCCCTCCTCATGATTATGATGTTGAAGGTGACTTGCCGGTAATTAAAGGGAATGTTCCTAGTCCAGCTGAAATGCCAACAGGATGTACGTTTGCTCCTAGATGTCCGTTCGCAAGTGATATTTGTAAGCAAATGCCATCCTTAGAAACAGACGAAAACGGAAATCAAGTGCGTTGCTGGATCTATTCAGATGAATGGGACGGCGATCCGGAGGTGAAAGTTCGTGCGAAAAGAACTTCTTAAAGTTAGTAATCTAAAACAATATTTCCCAATTAAAGGTGGATTTTTGGGGCGTACAGTTAACCATGTAAAAGCGGTTGATGACGTCACTTTCACTGTATATGAAGGGGAGACTGTTAGTATCGTTGGGGAATCAGGGTGTGGAAAGTCAACAACTGGTCGATCAATTCTTAGACTTGACGAACCGACAGATGGGAAAGTGGAGTTTGATGGCGAGGACTTGCTTTCATTTAATAAAAAAGAAATGCGTGAAAATAGAAAACGAATGCAAGTGATATTTCAAGATCCATTTGCATCCCTTAACCCACGTCAAACCGTCAGACAAATTTTGGATGAAGCAATGGAAATTCAGGATGCTGTACCAAGAGATCAGCGCGATGAGAAAATTATTGAGTTAATGGATACAGTTGGTTTAGGTAAGCACCAAGCAGACCGTTACCCACATGAGTTTAGTGGTGGTCAACGTCAAAGAGTAGGTATTGCTCGTGCACTCTCCGTGAATCCGGAACTTATTATTTGTGATGAAGCTGTATCAGCACTGGATGTGTCCATCCAAGCACAAGTCATTAACTTGTTAAAAAAGTTACAAAAAGATTATAACCTAACATATTTATTTATTGCTCACGACTTAGGTGTTGTTCGCCATATATCGGACCGTGTAATTGTGATGTATTTAGGGAAGTTTGTTGAAATAGCGGATAAAAAGTCACTATTTACAAATCCACAGCACCCTTATACAAAAGCACTTTTATCGGCAATTCCGAAGACAAATCCTGATGAAGTAGGAAAAGAGAGGATTATTCTTAAAGGTGATGTACCGTCACCGATTGATCCTCCAACTGGTTGTCGGTTCCATACACGTTGTCCATTTGCGACAGAAAAATGTGTAAATGAAGTACCTGAGTTACGCCAAACAGAAAACATGGCAGAAGGACATGTATCTGCTTGTCACTACATGGAAGAAATAGCGTCAGGTGAACATCAACCAACGCGGTAATATTACAGTGTGTTATGCATAATGTATCCAATCATTATGCTAAATATATAACAATATTTTATAGGGGGAAAACAGATGAAATTCACAAGAAAGTCAATGCTTTTTGCAGCAATCACTCTGATTTTAGGGCTTTTTCTTGCCGCATGTGCAGGAGATCCAGAAGAAGATGATGCTGGCAGCTCAGATAATGGAGAAACATCATCAGAAGGCGGCGGTGAAGGTGGCGATTTAGTGATTGCCAACAACTCTGACGCTGTATCATTAGATCCAAATGGTTCAAATGACATTCCATCATATGATGTACAAAGAAATATTTATGAAACATTGATACAACAAGATGATAATGTAGAGCTTCAACCAGGCCTAGCGAAAAGCTGGGAAGCGTTAGAAGATGACTTATGGGAGTTTGAACTTGAAGAAGGAGTAACATTCCATGACGGAGCAGAGTTTAATGCTGAAGTTGTTAAAAAGAACCTTGAGCGTATTCTTGATCCAGATGTAGCTTCTGCTCAAGCATCTTTATTTGAAATGATTGAAGATATTGAAGTTATTGACGACCATACTCTACAAATTAAAACAGAGTATCCATTCGCACCTCTTCCAGCACACTTAGCTCACCCAGTAAGTAATATGGTATCACCAGACTTAATCGATGAAGATTATGCTGCTATGGAAGATGGGAAAGACCCAGGTTCTGTCATTAACGAAAACCCAATTGGGACAAGCTATTTCAAGTTTGATGAGTGGGAGCCAGGAAACTATGTTCGTTTAGTAAGAAATGATGACTACTGGGGTGAAAATGCTTTACTAGATTCTGTCACATTCAAAGTTGTTAAAGAAGACGGAACACGTATTGCTGAAATTTCAACAGGAGATTCACACATATCAAATCCGCTCAGTCCGTCAGATGTAGAACAAGTTAAACAGACAGACGGTGTAGATGTATATGAAGCAGGAAGTGTAAGTTTAGCATATGTAGGATTTAACATGCAGCAAGAACCATTCGATGATAAACGAGTTCGTCAAGCTGTATCAATGGCTATTGACAAAGATCAAATTATCGATGGAATTTATGAAGGATTCGGTGTTCCTGCAAGTGGACCTGTTCCATCAGAAATCCCTGGATTTGATGACAGTATCGCAGGACTAGATTATGACGTTGAAAAAGCAAAAGAATTATTAGCTGAAGCTGGTTATGAAGATGGCTTCTCAACAACAATTTGGACGAATGATACGAGAGAACGTATTGACACTGCTGTAAATATCCAATCACAATTAGAAGAAATTGGAATTGATGTGAAAGTTGAAGAGCTTGAGTGGGGTGCATACTTAGACGGTACGGCGAACGGAGAACATGACATGTTTGTTCTTGGATGGGTATCTGGTACTGGAGATATTGACTATTCTCTTTACCCACTATTCCATTCTAAAAACCTAGGAGATCCAGGTAACCGTACATTTACAGACATCGATGAGTTAGACGACTTATTAGATGAAGGACGTCAAACTCCAGATCAAGACGAGCGTTTTGACATCTATAAAGAAGCTCAAGAGTTACTTGTCGATGAAGCACCAATGATTAATACACACTATAATATAAATTTATTAGGTGTACGTGATGAAGTTAAAGGATTAAATCAACTTCCAACACAATATTTAGAATTACATGAAGTGTATATTGAAGAATAAGCAACATGATAGCAGTCCTCTTACTATGAGAGGACTGCACTCTTATAAAGGGAAAAAATGGTACGTAATAAAAGGTTCGCTGAAGGAATACACGTAAGTTAAATTATCAGTCTATTCAATCAAATGGCGCCTTAAAAATAGGAGGAACATACATGAACTTTTCGAGGAAGTCGTTTTTGTTCGTAGCTTTTACGTTGATACTTAGTTTATTCCTTGCCGCATGTGCAGGAGATCCGGAAGACGATAGTGATTCAACCAATGACGATGCAACAGAAACTTCGGAAAAAAGCGAAGGTGGCGATTTAGTCATCGCAACGGCTACAGATGCAGTGTCATTAGATCCAAATGGTTCCAATGATATTTCATCGTTTAACGTGCAAATGAACATTTATGAAAAGCTCGTCAATCAAGATGAAGATGTAGAGCTTCAACCTGGTCTAGCTGAGAGCTGGGAAACGATTGAAGATGATTTATGGGAATTTAAACTTCAAGAAGGTGTTACGTTCCATGATGGGTCTGAATTTAATGCGGATGTTGTTAAAATGAATATCGAACGCATTCTTGATCCAGATGTAGGGTCTTCCCAAGCATCATTGTATGAAATGATCGAGGATATTGAAGTAGTAGATGATTATACGATTCGTTTTAAAACGGAATACCCATTTGCACCACTTGCAAGTCATCTTGCACATCCGGTCACTGGTATCGTTTCCCCAGATTTAATCGAAGAGGATTATGCAGCGATGGAAGATGGAAGTGATCCAGGTACGATTATTAACGAAAACCCAGTCGGTACGGGATATTTCAAGTTTGATGAGTGGGAGCCAGGAAATTACGTTCGATTAGTACGAAATGATGATTACTGGAATGAACCGGCTCATTTAGACTCCGTTACATTCAAAGTTGTTAAAGAAGATGGAACACGGATTGCAGAAATATCTACAGGAGAGGCACATATTTCTCATCCAGTAAGTCCTTCAGATGTCGAACAAATTGAACAGTCTGATGATTTAGTCGTTACTGAACAATCCAGTGTAAGATTAGAGTATGTTGGATTTAACATGGCGAAGGAGCCGTTTGATAATGCATTGGTTCGTCAAGCGATTTCAATGGCTATAGATAAAGATCAAATTATCGATGGTATTTATGAAGGATTTGGTGTGCCAGCTGTTGGACCGATTCCACCAGATATTCCAGGTTTCGATGATAGTATTTCAGGCTTAGAGTATGATGTGGATAAAGCGAAAGAGTTGTTAGCCGAGGCCGGTTATGCAGACGGATTCTCAGCAACCATTTGGACAGGTGATGAGCGAGAAAGTATTGATACAGCTGTAAACGTTCAATCCCAGCTGGAGGAAATTGGAATTGATTTAAAAGTCGAAGAACTCGAGTGGGGAGCATTTTTAGACCAAACAGCAAGCGGAGAACATGACATGCTTGTCGTCGGATGGACTTCGGGGACAGGAGATATTGATTATTCTACGTATCCACTTCTCCATTCCAAAAACGTCGGTAGTCCTGGAAACCGTACGTTTACAGAAGACGAAGAGTTAGACGAACTTTTAGATCAAGGACGTCAAACTCCAGGTGAAGATGAGCGTTTCGAAATATACAAAGAAGCTCAAGAATTACTCGTTGACATTGCACCAATGATTTATACGCATCACCCTCAGCATTTATTAGGTGTACGTAATGAGGTAAAAGATTTAACACAATTACCAACAGAGTATTTATTATTGAAAGATGTGTATATTGAAGAATAAGTAGAATCATAGCAGTCCTCTTGTTATCACGCAATAACGAGCAGTAATACCCCCACTTCAATTTTCTGAAGAAAACCACAGAAAACGAGTGGGGGTTAAACTGCTCGTAAATCCCTGATTCTGTTCAACTAACATTCAGTGGGGGATGAATAAAAACCCCACTGAATGAAGTTTCACTTTATGAGAGGACTGTTTTGCTTTTATAAAAGAAAAATGAGTTATGAAGGAGTAGTAAATTATGAGCTTTTCAAGAAAAACAACTATCCTCCTGGCAATCACTTTCATCACGCTTATGCTTGTAGCATGTGCCGGTGGTCAAGAAGATGATAATCGTGCAAATGATGATGGGGCAGAGGCGGAAAAAGGTGGCGATTTAGTCATTGCGACGGCTGCCGATGCTGTATCGTTAGATCCAAATGGTTCAAATGATACCTCTTCTTTAGATGTACAAAGAAATATATTTGAGACGCTCGTCATGCACGGCGAAAATATGGAACTAGTACCAAGACTTGCAAAGAGTTGGGAAGCGGTAGAGGATGACGTCTGGGAGTTTGAACTTGAAGAAGGTGTTACGTTTCATGATGGATCAGAATTCAATGCAGACGTTGTAAAAATGAATCTCGAACGTCTACTAGACCCAGATGTAGGCTCGTCGCAAACGTTTTTATTTGAAATGATTACGGATATTGAAGTTGTCGATGAATACACAATACGATTTACAACAGAATACCCATTTGCGCCTCTTCCAGGACACTTTGCTCATCAGGTGAGTGGAATGGTTTCGCCGGAATTAATTGAAGCAGATTACGCAGCGATGGAAGAAGGAAGAGACCCAGGGGCTGTTATTAATGAAGGACCTATTGGGACTGGGCATTTTAAATTTGATGAATCAGAGCCAGGGAACTATGTTCGTTTAGTTAGAAATGACAATCACTGGGATGAAAATGCTTTACTAGATTCGGTTACGTTTAAAGTAGTGAAGGAAGACGGAACACGTATCGCTGAAATTTCTACCGGTGAAGTGCATGTGTCAAATCCTGTCAGTCCGTCTGATGTCAATCAAATCGAACAAACGGACGGATTGCATGTCGCTGAACAAGCGAGTGTTCGATTGGATTATGTCGGATTTAATATGTCAAAAGAGCCATTTGATGATCAACTTGTCCGTCAAGCAATTTCAATGGCTATTGATAAAAACGAAATTATTGATGGGATTTATGACGGATTTGGTGTAGTGGCTGAAGGTCCTATTCCTCCAGATATTCCAGGATTTGATGACAGTGTTGCAGGGTTTGATTATGATGTAGAAAAAGCAAAAGAGTTGTTAGAGGAAGCTGGATATGAAGATGGATTCTCAACAACGATTTGGACGAATGATAAACGTGAGCAAGTGGATACAGCAGTAAATATTCAATCCCAACTTGAAGAAATTGGTATCGACGTAAAGATTCAAGAGATTGAATCAGGTGCTTTTTTAGAACAAACTGGGAATGGGAATCATGATATGTTTGTCATTGGATGGACGAATGCCACAGGGGATATTGATAATTCAACGTATTCACTTTTCCATTCGAAAAACGTTGGCCATCCAGGGAACCGTACATTTACAGAAAATGACGAGTTAGATGAACTATTAGATCAGGGACGTCAAACACCAGATGCATCATCTGAACGATTTGAAATTTATTCAGAAATGCAGGAGTTATTTGTTGATCTAGCTCCAATGATTTATACACATTACCCAGTTCATTTGTTAGGTGTTCGTGATGAAGTAAAAGGATTAGCGCAAATTCCAACAGGGTTTTTAATACTGGATGAAGTATATATTGAAGAATAAATATGGTCGCTTTTTAACAAAATGAAGGACTAAAATTTTACAAGTAGGTGATATCATGCATGATTTAAGAAAGATGTGGGAAATTGGCGGACTCGTTGAGGATCAAAATAATGATCATGTCGCTGACCGTGTAAATGTTTGGATAGATGTAGAGCAAGATGTATATCCAGATGGGTTAATTGACTTTTGTGCAAGACTTGGTTTCGAGACGACGAGCTTATCCTTTGATTTCTTTGAAGAGACAAATAAGTATAAATACCAACTTTGTTTTATTCAAAACGATCAACAAACGGCTGTCGAATGGGCAAAAAATCAATTAACTGTAACATATCAAGATGAAGAAAACCTATCGAAATTATTGCGTTTTCTAGCAGGGAAATGGCATGTTAATTTTGGCGGGAAAGATTCGCATGTGCAGAAAATGATGTTGGCAGGAGAACGAATTGTACTAGAAGATGCGTTTGGAAAGCTAGAGGAGTATATACTCGATTCGGAGGATGATTCAATTTCTAGCAGGCAATATCATGTAGATAGTTTGACAGATGTATGGAGCCCATTCGGCTTTTTACACAATCGTGAGCCAAGTCCAGAAAATAAGCAAGCCGTGACGTTTACGCCTGAGCGTGGACTGTCGCGAGAAGCTTGGATTGAAATATATTACGCGGCTGCACGCATTGGAATGGAATCAACAGCACTCGCCTTTCCGTTTACGGGTGCGCATTCAAACCATCCATTTTCATTCGTCTTCCAACCAAATGATCAAGAGGAAGCAAGTGTGCAGCTAGAAGGGAACTCTGTTCATTTCTCAGGTGAACAGCAATCACTTGTCCGTGCTATATCGTATTTTTTCCGGGAAAAACATTGGTCCTTCGGTGGCCATTTTGGCGCATGGGAAAATATCAATCGCACGCCTCCTCCTGAGGAAAAGATGTTTGAGTTTACGTGGGATGATCAAGGAGAAGTGGAAGAACTTTATGAGAGATTAGCTGCATTAAAAAAGCACAATGATTCATCTGAGGACATGAATATTAATATTTTTATTTCCGAACCAAAAAGTATTCGTGATGACATACGGCTAAACGTTCAAAAACAATTTCCTCAAGCGCAAGTCATCGTTCGCTCTGCATTTAAACCAGGGTACTTTTGGTTAATGGAAGAAGTGGTCCCAACTTTAGAGGGGCTCGATCAAACAGTAGATAAAGTGGTTATTACATGTAAAAAAGAAGAAACGGAAGATGGGCTGGAATTGCCGATTCGGTGGATTCAAGAACTTTACCCCGTTGATGAAATGATTAGCAACAAACTCGGTGTCGACTTAGCAAATGTTGACTTTGAATGTTGTGAAGATGTAGAAGCGACCTATAACGTTTCTGTGTATAGTAGTGATCATGACTTACTTTATGAAGATCACATTCATATCCCTGTATCTAAAGTTCCTTATGTAGAAGAAGGAAAATATAGTTATCCAACGACAAGTTATGTATCTGTTTATAAAGAGAATCAACAAGTAATGGACACGATAATCCAGACAGATAGAGAACGTTTTTATATGTATTATCTTGAAGAGATTTTACCAAAGCTTTGGGGACATGTTGATCGAGCAGATGAAGATAGTGGATTTTTAAAACCTTTATTTGATCGGATTGAAATTGAAGCGGAGATGAGCGAAGAAGAACAAAAAATTCCAGTGGAAGAAGAACGCATTTCATCCCTTGAAGCATTGCATGAAGATCTCTATTTTAATACATTAGACTATTTTGTAGTAAAGGGTGAGCAAACGGGAGGAGAAGGGTATACAGCTCCTGGAGGAGTGTACCCATTTCTAAAAGTTACACCAGGTAAGCAACCGACCGCTCGGATTGTAGCGTATAAATGGGTGGAGCGTAAGGTGGAGAAAGTGTCTACAAAACAACTCGTATTTACGAGTGACCAAAGAACTCCAATCAAATCTACATATCATGTAGGAGAGGAGGTTGTTCATGAGGATGTACGTGAAGATATCCAAGTCGACAGCATCCCAGCAGGCGTTTTTCAGCCAAAGGTAGCTCGGGTGCATCCTTGGTTAGTGGAATATTCTTATCGTGGGGAACCGATATTTGTGTATGAATATTTTAATGATATCCAAGAAGAATACTACTCAGCGATTAAGCTTAGTGCATGTAAACCTACAGTACTAATCGAAACGGGTCACCATGCTAATGAAGTATCTAGTATGCCAGCTGTAGTGGAAATGATGGATGAGATTGCTGAAAATCATTCAGACATTATTCGCAATGTAAATCTTGTTGTAATTCCACGTGCAAATCCAGATGGAACAGCTTTACACGAACGGATGATTAAGGACAATCCGGAATGGAAACATCACGCAGCTCGTTATAATGCGGTAGGATTAGAGTTTTCAGATGTGCGCTATTTAAATAGTATTTTTGGAGAAGGGAATGTCGTTCCACATATTATGAAGCGTTGGGCACCAGACATATTGATAGATGACCACGGTATTCCAAGTCATGAATGGACCCAACCTTTTGCTGGATATCATGTTCCACCGCGTTTTCACATGTCTTTCTGGATTCCGAATGCGATGGTGTATGGAATTGCTCGACAGTTGAATCCGGAGAAGTATCCACGACATAATGCGGTATTGGATCAAATAACGACATCTATCCAGCGAAAGGTACAACATACAGATATTCAAGATTTGAATGATTATTGGGTAAATCGCTATCGAAAATACGGAAATCGCTACATGCCTGAAATGTTTCCGATTGAAATGACAGAGGACTTTATTTTTTATAAATGGCCTACGGAAATTGATGGGGATAGTCGGAATGCGATTAGTCGCTTTCCGGATTGGGTGAGTGCAGATATACTATCCGAAGTGGCGGACGAAACGGTATATGGTGAATCCCTGGAGACGTGTAAGAAAGCACATCGTCTGTTTGACCTCGGTGCGATTGAGTGGATTGACAAAGATGCCCAACGATGCAATCGATCTTATGATTCAAATGAAATCTCTGTATCGAGAGAACGACCGTTACGCATCTAGAAAAATGGCTTCGACTACTTCAATACAATAGTCGAAGCCATTTTTTATGAGCTTTCTTTTTTCTTGCCACTCCACGGATGGATGGAGAAATAAATAATATAAACAATCATCCAAACAATCGCCCAAACAGTATATTTGATCCATGGAGGTAGAGTTTCAAAGAGTACATTTGCGAGCAACCAAGCAATCATCGCTGTTAGAAAAAAACGGGTAAATCGAGCGGGAATACTAGCGAGTAAAAAAGTAGGGAAACGAACTCCCATTTTAGGTGAAAAAATAGCAAATGCTTTATATGGAATGCCTCGTATAGGGCCAGTGATGAGTGCAATCACTCCTTTGTCAGATAAACTACTTTCCACATCATGTAGCATCTTTTCCCCGACAGCAGGAACACGATGAACGAAATGGTATGCCTGTTTGAAATTTCTTTTGGCAAAGACATACATGACAATTCCACCTATTAAAGCGCCAGCTAACGCAAGCAAGCTTGCATCAAGACCAACACGAAAGCCACTAATCGCGATAAATGTCAAAATAACATCTGGAATGATAAAAAAGAAAGTAGCTTCAGCGAATCCCCAAACAAATGCGAGTATCATTAATCCCACAATGGAAAGCTCCCCTCTGAAGCGAGATGATTCATCTCATTTTCTAACGTGTTCATAAAAGCTTTTTTATCTTCTTCCCATAAAAAATGTTCGCCAATAAATACATCACAGAAAAATGGTACAAAAACACTCTCACCTTTAGGTAATGACTTTCCTAACCCATGCATGAAAACCGGATAGACTGGTACATCTGGTCGTTCTTTTAATAAGTGGTAAATTCCTGACTTAAATCGTGATACTTGTTCTGGTTCACCGCGTGAACCCTCAGGGAAAAGGATGACAACATCGTTTTGGTCTAAAGCTTCGTACACGCCTTTAAATAGTCCATCTTTTGACTTCGGTTTTCGATCTAGTGGAATAATATGCATGATGTTCAATGAAAACCAGGAAAGGAATTTGTTTTTTAAAAAGTAATCGGCTGCAGCAATCGGCCGAATCATATGTAGCTTTTTTCCTTTAAACAATGTCATCAAGACGAGTGTGTCTAAATGGCTATTATGGTTTGCTACTATAATTGCTGGCCCAGAATCGGGTAAATTTTCTCGTCTGCGTACATTTAAACCAAGAATAATTAATATAAAAGGTCGAATAATCAATGTGAAAAACAATGTTCTCAGTATCATCGAATGTCAACTCCTTTAAGTGAATGAAATTCATATATAATGAATTTTATTCATGTAAAATAGAAATAGCGTAGAAAGTGGAAAAATAATGGAGCAGTGTATGTGAGACTATCTACTCGATCTAAAATTCCACCATGTCCAGGAATCGTTTGGCCTGCATCCTTGATTCCTAAATCTCTTTTTAAGGATGATAAATTTACGTCTCCGATAAAACCAGTTAACCCAATCATAAACCCACTAAACAGGATCCCCGGCATTGTTAATGGAGTGAGAAGCGGTGCTAGTAGTAAAGATAGTCCCATTGTCGTAATGATCCCACCAATGAGTCCAGCCCATGTTTTGTTCGGACTAACTTTTGGAACAATTTTATGTTTCCCGAAGGCTTTCCCCCAAATAAACTGCGCAACATCATTAAATTGAGTCAATACAACAATGTATAGAACGAGACCAGCACCAGAAGCTGCGTCAGCTCCCGTTGTTCCAGGTAATACAAGTAAATACGCCAGGTGACTGAGCCCGAAGACCATAATCA
This sequence comes from Caryophanales bacterium, assembly GCA_026168805.1. Classification (GTDB taxonomy): domain Bacteria; phylum Bacillota; class Bacilli; order Bacillales; family Amphibacillaceae; genus CALAMD01. Next base: position 35,563 of record JAPFDS010000036.1, read on the forward strand.
TTAATCCCCAATGAACAGAACCCATTGTTCGCAGGAAACCTCTATTTTCACCAATAAGAATCATCTGAATCGGCAATAACAAGAACATATATACAGGAATGAAAATGATAAACATGCCGTACCAACCAATATATATCCAATAAAATTGTACAGGAATCGCTAAATACGCCCAAAATAAAATTTTTCGGTGGGCACGATTTGTTGGAATGAGTGATAAATATTCTTTAAAGGCAAGGAAACAAATAAACGCCAGAAAAATTAACGAAATATTGTGGTTGATGACAATAGCAATCGTAAACACAATTGCCATCACCCACCATGATTTAATACGATCACTAATTTCCTGAAAATCCTTTTCTGGTTTCCATTTAATTAAGCCAAAGGTGAATACGCTAGAAACAATTAATACCGTTAAAATACCTAGTAACACATAAATGATTTCAGTTGATAATGCATCAAACGCCATGTTCATCGACCTCCTTGAGTGATCGTTTTATCCGAATACAAATATTCAATATAATGAGTGCAAGGGTCACACTTAAAATAACGGTTATTGTCAAATGATGCGTAAAGCCAAATACAATAGCGAGAGCTAGTGCCCCAAAGATAAACGCTCGGTCACTTTTCCCCATTGGACCGTCATACCTGCGACTTGCTCCGATGACAACACCAAGCACACCTGTCATTTCACTTACGATTGAAAGCACGACAATTGCTATCACAAGGATCGGAGAGAATCCTGGGAGTAAAGCAAACGGCAAAAATAGACACGCATCAGAAATGACATCTCCTATTTCGTTCAATATATTTCCTAACGGTGTTTTCATGCTGTGTTCTTTTGCTAACATTCCGTCTATTGCATTTAATGCCATGCGAACAAACATGACGATTGGAATCAACACTAAAATGATGGTGTACTCATAATAAAGGGCCAATAGCACACCAGTAATTATTGATAGAATCGTAGCAAAAATAGTTACTTGATTCGGTGTAATCCCAGTTTTCGCTAGTCCATTCACGACCGGTCGTAACATATTTTGAAACTGCGGTTTAATATCATATATACTCGCCACTGTATAAAGTCCTCCTATCAAAAGGTAATGATAGCAATCTTTCTATCTGCATATCTTAGTTCCTTTATTATCAATGAGTTTACTTCTCTATTCAATATGCCATTGTTCCTACGACTTATCATCTGATTCACAGCATTTTAAAAACGTAAAAAAGGACATGCTAGCAAGCGTGTCCTTTGAATAGTATATTTTTAAAACCCTTATTATTCGTTGAAGTATTTCACCAATCCTTCAAAAATAGCATCCGCAATTTGGGAAGAATAATGAGGGTCGCGAATGACTTCTAAGTCATGTGGATTTGTAATAAATCCTAGTTCAACGAGAATGGAGAGGTCGTTGTTTTCACGCAATACGTAATAATTATCTTGTTTTACTCCTCGATTCGTTAAATTTGTATGTTTATTTAATGCAGTTTGAATATGTTGTGCAAGTTCTCGTTCGGCACCATCCGCAAAGTAATGTGTACTAACTCCATTACTCGCCTGTGATGTAAATGCATTAAAATGTACACTAATAAAAGCATCTGTTAAATAAGATTCACTAATGCGTACACGTTCTTGTAAGGAAACATATGAATCTTTCGATCGAGTTAATAGTACAGTAGCCCCTTCACTACGTAGCTTTTCCGCAATAACATTTGACACATCTAGTGCAAGCACTTTTTCCTTTTCGTTATTTAAACTAAGCGATCCAGGATCGACTCCGCCATGTCCAGGATCTAGGATAATATTATACCCTGCTAAAGGCTGGCTAGCATTTGGAGTAGACGTTTGTTCTGCTGGTTGCTCTGAAGGACTGTTAGACGTTGCTTGATTTGTTAACCAGGAAGCTACCCAAACAGTATTTCCATTATCTAGCTTCACTTTCAGCCAATCTTCATTCGTTTCCACTAATGGGTATGTATCCCCTTTAGATGCATGTCCTATGATGGAATTTTCTGTACCTGGTCCACTTCGCAATCGGACGGAATCTGCTTGAATAGCAACTGATTGTACAGCTTCATTTGTTGATGCAACTGTAGTCGATGAACTAGCTGCCTCGTTATTTTCGCTCTTCACTAGAAAATGAGAAGCAACCCATACTTCTTTCCCACCGTAAAAAGTTGAAACCCAACCATTTCGTTCTTTAAATGCTGGGACACTGTCTCCGAACTTCAGTTTTCCAACAACTTCAGCATCTTTATGTGGTGCATCACGAACATTTAAAACATCGGTTCCGACTTCATAGGTCTGATTGCTTTCAGCATGAGTAGGTGAAGAAAAAGTAAAAAATAGAAAGAATATAGCAGCGAAAATGATAGAGTATCGAATATTTTCCATAGAATCTCTCCTTTATTATATATTAAGGAAAGTTATGTCAGAATGGAAGGGTCAAAAGTAATGAAAAGTGGAAGAAAATGGAGAGCCAAACAAAAGAGTAATTTACTAGAAAAAGACAAGTAATTACATCACTCATATTCGTTATCTAGTTTTTATGCCCTACTTTGTTACCATTTATTGGTACTAAGTAGCCGGAGGATAGATTTAGGTATACAATATAGTAATCTAATATTATTAAGATAAATTCATATATAGAGGATGAGAAATGTTGTGATGAAACCCAACAGACAGAGTATAAAAGGGTTTGAAAAGATAACAATAGTACTATATTGAAAATTTTTATTCTAACAACAGTGATGTACCATGCAGAAATGAAAGGATGAAGAAAAATGAATCAAAAGAAGGCAATTTTCTTTGCAATAGCAGTTTTGGGATTAGTTACTGTCCTACTGCTACCAAACCCGGAATCGTTACCAATTGCAGGTCAGAGAGCTTTGGCTGTGCTTACATTTGCGGTCATCCTATGGGTGAGTCAAGCAGTTACGTATCAAGTAAGTGCGGTAATGATTATTGTGCTTATTTCATTTTTAATAGGTATGTCTCCAACACTTGACGACACGTCTGTGCTTTATGGAACAAAGGATGCCCTTAGTATGGCGGTGAAAGGATTTAGTTCTCCTGCAGTTGCACTCGTTGCTGGAGCATTATTTTTAGCTCAAGCGATGGAAATGACGGGACTACATAAACGGATTGCGTTGTTTGTCATGTCAAAAGTAGGGACAAAAACAAGCAATTTAATTATCGGAACGATTATCGTTAGTTTTATACTTGCATTATTCGTTCCAAGTGCAACCGCGCGCGCTGGAACATTAGTCCCTATTTTATTAGGGATTGTCGCAGCATTTGGCTTGAAGAAAGAAAGTAGACTCTCGGCATTATTAATGATTACAGCAGTTCAGTCGATTTCCATTTGGAACATCGGAATTAAAACGGGTGCGGCGCAAAATATGGTTGCTCTAGGTTTTATTGATAGCGAATTTGGCATTGATGTTACGTGGGGTGAATGGTTCTTGTATGCTGCCCCGTGGTCCATTGTTATGTCTATTATCCTTTACTTTGTGATGACTCATTTAATCAAAGCAGAAGATACAAGTAAAATGAGCAATCATGAAATAAAAAACAAGCTTGCAGAACTCGGTAAGATATCGACACTAGAATGGCGTTTAATCATCATTTCATTAAGCTTACTTGCATTATGGGCTACTGAAGGGGTTCTTCACCCATTTGATTCAACAACAGTAACCATTTTGGCTGTAGCCATTATGTTGCTACCCAAATATGGGATTTATACTTGGGAAGAAGTACAAAAGAAAATTCCGTGGGGAACATTGGTTGTTTTTGCGACAGGGATCTCTCTCGGAACCGTTTTATTGAGTACAGAAGGTGCTACTTGGTTATCAACCAATACATTTGAATTAATGGGCGTAACTGGAATGTCTATTGTAGGTATTGTTGCCGTTCTAGGGATCTTTAATATTTTGATTCACTTAGGGTTTGCTAGTGCAACAAGCTTAGCATCTGCGCTGATTCCAATTGTCATAGCACTAGTTGTAAGTATGGAACCTACATCATTCAATGGTCCAGGACTTGTAATTGTCATGCAGTTTGTGATTAGTTTCGGATTCTTATTACCAATTAGTGCGCCACAAAACATGCTGGCATATGGAACCAATACATTTACATCTCATGAGTTATTAAAATCCGGGATTCCTCTTACAGTCATTGGTTATGGTTTAATTGTGTTATTTAGTGCGACCTACTGGCAATGGATCAATCTTTTATAAGATGAATTCATCTTTATGGACTTTTCTCATACAATCTGAAGAGGTGATAAAATGGGAAGAGTAGCTTTTACAGAAAAGGACGTGGAATTAGTAGCACGGATGATGCGGGCGGAGGCTGAAGGAGAAGGAAAGTTAGGAATGCTGATGGTTGGTAATGTAATTGTAAACCGATTAGTTGCTGATTGCGCAGACTTTAATGAGTTGCGTTCCATATCAGACGTGATTTTTCAAATCCAAGGAGGAAATTACTCTTTTGAAGCGGTGCAAAAAGGAAATGTCTTTTATAACAGAGCACGCGATGTTGAAAAAAGGCTAGCGAGGCAGGTGTTAGAATCCTGGCGAGAGCACCCATCCAGTTATGCGCTTTGGTATTTTAATCCGTACGCTCCGTGTCCGCCTTCATGGTATGATCAACCTTTTACCGGACAATTTAAACTCCATTGCTTTTACGAACCACAGCCGAATACGTGTGAAAGTGTTTATATGGGATAACGAATAGTAGAGGAGATGCCTTGCGTGAGATGAATCTTATGCAAGGCATTCTTTTTTTGGAGAAGAATAATTGTAATGCGATTTCCGTAACGATATTCAAGTACGTACTGACCTTTTTTAAGAGACAAAAATAGGTCCAGATTATTGCAGATGCTCTGGTGGAGTATTCTTATGCCCTTCATTTTTTACTTCAGTAAAAATATTTCCTTTTTTAAATTCCTCATTTGTCTCACTGAACTGCTTGGTTAGTTGTTCTAGTTGAGATTGATTAGTCATTAACGAATGTATGGATTTCTGCAATTGCTGTATATCTTTTTTAGTGGCAGGTTGGGCTTCCTGTTTAAGGGTGAATCCTAATTGACCACTTGGTTCGAGAGTAGCCAATTGAACATCGCTTATAGAAGTAACATTTTTTTGCCTGAGATTCATCTCTAACTGATCAACTGTTAAACGCAACTTTGCCAATTCATTTTCCTTTAATTGTCCGTTCTCAATGACAACTTTAGATTTTCCGGTAATCAATTTTTCTAAGCCATCTGATTTTAGTTGGCCGTATTCCATGACTAACAATGTTAAGACTAGGACTGCGCCAATGACAAAAGAAACCCATACATTTTTGCTTGTTACAGGCTGGATTATCAGAGTTCCGATTGAAATCATTAAAATCGTCTCTGCTAATGTCATTTGAGAGATTGTTTTTCTACCTGCTAAACGCAATAAAATAGTACCGACAATGACAATCAGAACTGCTTGCCAAATTAAGTTTAAGTCCATTCAATCACTCCTTCGGCTTAGTATCTGTTTTTATATATCAATTATTCATTAAGAAAGACGGGGCTTGCTTAAGCACCTTCGTTGACAAGTGAGATCATATCGTTGTACAATTATCTTGAATTAAAGATATATGAATTGGGAGGAGCAATTGTTATGTCTAATGAAAGTCAGGATAAGGATGTGCAATTGTCATTAAAGCTCTTTATTATTCTAACACGCACGTTAGAATCTATTCAAAAGCAAGTCGTTAAAGATATAAAAAGTCATGGGCTAAATAAAACAGAATTTGGCGTACTTGAATTATTGTACAGTAAAGGTGATCATCCGATTCAACAAATTGGTCAGAAATTATTACTTGCGAGCAGTAGTATTACGTATGTGGTAGATAAATTAGAGACGAAAAAACTCATTGAACGAAGAGCTTGTCCAACAGATCGACGTGTAACCCATGCTACGATTACGGATGACGGAAATGCATTGATGGATCAAATTTTCCCGAAGCATAAAGAAGCGTTAAATGAAATTTTGAGCGGATTAGATATGAATGAAAAGGAAATGCTCATTATGCAGTTAAAAAAACTAGGTTTTCATGCAGAACGCATGTAGTCTTTTTAATGCAATTATCTCAGTTTCATACTATATGAATTTGTTATAATAAATGCGTAGAAAGGAGTTTTAAACATGACAAACGAATTACTAGGAATTCATCATGTGACAGCAATGACGGACAATGCCATGCGCAACTATACATTTTTTACAGAAGTACTTGGTATGCGACTCGTTAAGAAAACAGTTAATCAAGATGATATCCACACATATCACACATTTTTCGCAGATGATGTTGGTTCACCAGGGACGGATATGACATTCTTTGACTTTCCCAACATTCCAAAAGGGACACCGGGAACGAATTCGATTTCTAGAACAGGGCTAAGGGTACCAAATGATGCAGCGCTTGAATATTATTTAGACCGTTTTAAAGAATTTGATGTTAAAAATGACGGGATTCAGGAGCTGTTCGGTAAAAAGGTACTTCCATTTGAGGAATCTGATGGTCAAAAGTATCAACTGTTCTCTGATGAAAATAACGAAGGTGTCCCATCAGGTATTCCTTGGAAAAATGGTCCAGTGCCTGAAGATAAAGCGATTTATGGTTTAGGTCCAATTGAAATTTCAGTTAGTTATTTTAAAGATTTCAAGAGAATGCTTATCAATGTATATGGAATGAAAGCCATTTTGGAAGAAGAAAGTGTGGCATTATTTGATGTAGGAGAAGGCGGGAATGGTGGGCAGGTTATTTTGAGAAACGATGACACAACACCAAGTCAACAAGGGTACGGACAAGTGCATCATGTATCGTTCAGAGTGAAAGACCACGAGGTGATTAAGCAGTGGGAAGAAAAATACGAGACACTCGGCATGCAACATTCAGGTCTTGTAGATCGCTTCTACTTTGAAGCGTTATATACACGTATCGGCCATATTTTAATCGAGCTATCAACTGATGGCCCAGGTTTTATGGGTGATGAACCATATGAAACATTAGGTGAAAGTCTTGCACTCCCACCGTTTTTAGAGCCAAAACGTGAACACATTGAAGCACAGATTCGCCCGTTTGATACGACACGGTCCACATAATTAGGAAGGGGGTCAATCAATGAAGTATATGTATCATGAAAAGCAAAAAGGAGCACCGGTATTTGTCTTGCTTCACGGAACAGGTGGTACAGAATCAGACTTAGTCTCTCTCGCAGAACTGCTCAATCCAGCTTACAATATTTTAGGGATGAGAGGAAATGTACAGGAAAATGGAATGAATCGATTTTTCAAACGTCACAGCGAAGGGAATTACGACTGGGATGACCTTGATTTTCGTGGGAAAGAATTGCTTGCGTTTATTGTGGAAAAATCAAAAGAATATGAATTTAAACTAGAAGATGTCGTGCTTGTCGGATTTTCAAATGGCTCAAACATCGCCATTCAAATGATGCTCGAGCAGCCAAATGCCTTTAAGAGGGCGGCTTTATTTGCACCAATGTACCCGGTAGACGACATGGAAAAACAGGACTTCAGAGGTGTGCATGTATTTCTGTCACTTGGTAAAGGGGATCCGGTCGTACCAGAATCAGAAAGTGAGCGTGTGATCCGTCTATTTACAGACAGAGAAGCAGATGTGACAACTGCTTGGACGAGTGGACATCGTCTGACTCAAGAAGTCGCACTAGAAGCAAAAAACTGGTTACATAAATAGTGTAACCAAATGTATGAAGTGAATTCGTTTTAAGTAAGCATAAATATATAGGAGGAGATTTATATGACAAAGGCAAAGTGGAATGTGGATACGGTTCATAGTACAGTAGGATTTTCAGTGAGACATATGATGATTTCGAACGTTAAAGGAACTTTTAATGAATTTGACGGAAATATTGAGCTAGACCCAACAGATTTAACAGATGCATCCATTGAGTTTACAATTGATGCCAGTTCAGTTGATACACGTATGAAAGATAGAGACGATCATTTACGATCAGCTGACTTTTTCGATGTGGAAAACCACCCAAATATCACATTTACAGCTACAGAAATTAAGAAAACATCAGAGGATAACTATGACATGACTGGTGACTTTACGATTCGAGGAACAACAAAGCCGGTGACATTCGATATTACATTTGAAGGGATGGCTAAAGATCCAATGAGTGGCGATGAAGCTGCTGGTTTTACAGGTAGTACAAAAATTAACCGTAAAGACTTTGGGTTAACGTGGAACGCTGCACTGGAAACAGGCGGTTTCGTTGTTGGTGACGAAATAAAAATCAATATCGACATACAATTACGTAAATAAATCCGTCATATAATCCCTCGCTCCTGCGAGAAAATGCATGAGGAGGGATTATTTTTATGGAATGAAAAAAATGAAACAACAAAGATATATGCGCATAAAAGTGAAAATGAGGTATGATGTGTATAAACGACTATAGTAGATGAAAGGATATCGAATATGAATATTGCCGTATTGAAAGATAAATTTTCTGAACTGACGGAATTTATTTATTTTGATCAGTCCCAATCTCTTCGTGAAAAAACAACATCACCAGACAGACTCCAACAATTTATTGATGAAGCGAAGGAATTATCTGAGGGAAGCAATACAAACAATCGTTATATGTTATACGGGATGATTGGTAATTTGTTACGTATTTTGGAGAAACCAGAGGAAGCGATTTACTACTTAACGTGGTGTCTTGAGCATGCAGCAAACGAACATAATCATACACGTGAAATTGTCTCAAGTATTCGACTTGGGGAAGCTTATAAGTACAACGCTCAGTATGAAAGGGCTTTCAATTTCTTTGACAAAGCTTTATACTTATGTGAGACATATAAGATAGACAATTATGAAGACTTCGCTTTGCAACATAAGGGGAAATGCCTCATGGAATTAGAGAAATTCTCAGAAGCGGAAGACTGTTTCCAGCGGGCTTTAGGGATTCGAAAAAAGAAGGGAAACCAGTCTTTAATTGACTCGACGCAGCAAGCAATTGATCTAGTTAAAGAGCTTCGCAATTAAATGAGGATAGGGGGATAACGAGTGTATGAAAAAGGTGTTTTAACGATATTAAGAAGCTATGAATATTTTAAACTATTTAATAAACAAGTTTTTTTAACAAATTCGCTTACATATGGTCTCTGGCAGTACCAATTGTATTTCTCATTTTAAATAGTATGGATGGAGAAATGGTTGCCTCATATGATTCCTTTTCCCATGCAGTTATCTTTTTTTGGAGTTATATGATTTTAATTACTGCAGCTGATGGTATAGGAATGGGTTTGTTATCAATGCGAGATTCAAATTTTTTAAAAATGTACACGTATATTAGTGGAAGTAAATTTCCAATTGTTTTTGGAAAAATTCTTTCTCAACTGTTTTTCCTTTGGGTGAATATGGTTATTTTACTCCTGTTTAGTGCAATCATACATCAGCAACCTGTCACCAGCTTACTTCTTACAAGTATATTAATTCTAATTCCTATAGCTATTCCAATGTATTTTTTATTTGTTATTCCAGCTATTTTACGAGTGAGAGCAACTAGTTTAGGGCCGCTCCTAACATTAGGTGTAATATTACTTGTGAATTTTTCGAATGTTCACATGAGTACTGGAACGGCACTTGATTATGTAGTTTATTTAAATCCCGCTACTGTTATTGTTACTTTATCTAAATCAGTGCATACATTTTTGGTGGATGCAACAATCGATATTGTTTGGGCTTCACTCATTGTACTCATTATTTACTTTGTTATCGGAATAATTAGTTATCAAAGACTGGATATTATCTCGAGGGAGGCAAGATAGAGAGTGATATTGAATCAGATTAACTTTTCGTATAAGAAACAAAAAGAGGCTCTATTGAGAGATGTCCGTTTACATTTAAAGAAGGAAAAGATGAATGTCATTATTGGCCCAAATGGTGCAGGGAAGACAACACTTTTAGATATTATTAGTGGCCTTCATGACGTTGAAGATTTTACAGAACCTTTTAAAAGAAGTGAAATTGTCTATCAACTTCAAGGAATATATATGCCCCATATGTTAAGGGGAAAAGATCTCGTGCGCCTCATTTTGAAAACGGATGCGCCTACCAGATCTTTTGCTGCGTTAACAGAACAATTTACACAAAAGTTAGCGCCTAGAGAGAAACAAAGACTAGATAAATTATGGGACGTGAGATACGGGGATATGTCAGTAGGAGAACGTCGCTGGATTATTATCCGATCGGTTACGGAACTCGATCGAAAGTTGTACGTGTTTGATGAACCAACGGCAGGAGTTGATCCTGCATCACGTCCTTTTATTATCGAAGCTCTAGAGGGCTTGACAAAGAAAAGAGATGCGTATGTAATCATGTCTACACATATTTTACATGAGTTAGCCCATGTCGATTGTCAGATTAACTTTTTGCATGAAGGGGAAATTGCATTCCAAGGGGATTATGCGTCTTTTTTAGAAGAAAACAATTCAGAAAATCCGGATGTTGCCTTTCAAAATTTTATCGAACTAAATACTCTCCTCTAAACAAAATAGAGGAGAAGTATTGTTATGAAACTGCTTTTAGTCCAACAACACCAATGACGATAATGATTACACTTATAAATCGTTGAGCGCTTTTTGTTTCACCGAATATAAACATATTAATGAGTACTGCTCCTGCTGTTCCAATTCCAATCCATACCGCGTAGGACACACTTACTTGTAAGTAATTGAATGATTGGTATAAACAAAAGAAGGAGAGAGCGAATCCGCCAAAATAAAGAGCAGCATGAGGTACGCTTTTTTTATCGCTATACATTTTAAGCCCCATGACTCCAGCGATTTCGCTAATGGATGCTAAACATACAAATAACCAACCCATCTTACATCCCTTCCTTTGTGCTTGATTCTTCCTGATCATCTGCAATCTTTAACCAAATGACTCCGATGACGAGTAGTGCAATAAAGAATATTTTCGCAAAGCTAATTGGTTGTCCAAAAAAGAAAATATCCATACAGGCGGTTCCGACTGTACCTACTGCTGCAAAAATCGCATATACTGTTCCTGTTGGTAAATGTTCACATGCTTTTGTTAAAAAGTGAAAGTCGATAAAAATAAATATAATAATTGGAATCCAGTGCCACCATACGGAGGCGACATTAAATCCGAAAATCCAAACAAGCTCAAAGAAACTTGTTAAAGCTACGTAAATCCATGGATTTCTCATGTTGTTCTTCCTTTCTTGATGGTTACCCGTTGGCTTCTAGGGCGTTCAGTAAAAATGGAATAATTGCCTCTTGTTTGTTTTGAGCCATTTTTTCATCTGTTTCATCGTATAAGTATGCTTGTTCTGCTGAAGACTCGATGAGACCGATAAGCAGTTTAGCTGATTCCTCGTTGATTGCTTCAATGCTTCCTTGTTGAGCTGCCTTTCGCAAGAGGGCGTCAACCCAGTTGTATAAAGGTTCATAAATCGATTCCCAATTTCTCAAGTGTTCGGTTGAAGCTATTCCAGCATATACGAGGGCTTGGATGCGCTCATACTTTTTAGTAAATATAAAAATCGTTTGGACGATTTGTTTGATTTGTTCTGTGAAACTCGCTTCTTGGTTCACAGAATTGATGAGCTCTGCATGAATTTTTTCTACCATTACCTCTGCAATTGCAGGCATGACAGATAGTTTAGAAGGGAAATATAAATAAAATGTTCCTTGAGCAATATTTGCTTGTTTCACGATATCTGCAATCTTTGTCTTTTCAAGACCTTTTTCGGTAAAAAGATCAATTGCTGCTTCAATAATATATTCCCGTTTATTAATAGATATCACCTTTTTCTTTACTGACTGAATATCAGTCATTATAAATGGAATACATGTAGTTGTCAATATAGTAGAAAATACTTATTTCAATAAAAAAAGCCGCTATTTTCTGCGGCTTTTACAAGTTATTTAACCAAATCGGCCGTTGATATAATCTTCTGTTCGCTGGTCGGTAGGCTGTGTGAAGATACGGTTGGTTTGATCATACTCGATGATTTCGCCATTTAGGAAGAATGCTGTTTTATCAGAGATGCGTGCTGCTTGTTGCATATTATGAGTGACGATAACAATGGAATAATCCTTCTTAAGTTCTTTAATCAATTCTTCAATTTGACGGGTCGAGTTCGGATCGAGGGCAGATGTCGGTTCATCCATTAAAATGACGTCAGGTTCAATAGCTAGACAACGAGCGATACAAAGCCGTTGTTGTTGGCCACCTGAAAGCTCATGGGCGCTCTGATGAAGTCGGTCTTTCACTTCATCCCATAAATAGGCTTGTCGCAAGCTGTTTTCAACAATAGAGTTGAGGATTTCCTTGTTGCGAATGCCATGAATTTTCGGTCCGTATGCAATATTTCCATAGATCGATTTAGGAAATGGATTTGGCTTTTGAAACACCATCCCTACGCGTGTTCTTAATTCTTCTACACTAAACGATTCATGTAAAATATCTGTTTTGTTATACGTTATTTCCCCTGAGATGCGAACGCCTGGAACGAGTTCAACCATGCGATTTAAGGTTTTAAGAAAAGTTGATTTCCCACAGCCAGATGGCCCAATAATTGCCGTTACTTCTTTATAACCGATGGAGAGGTCAATATTTTTTAAAGCATGTACTTGACCGTACCAGAGATTCAATTTCTCTGTTTGATAAACGGCTTGTTGTTGAGTATTAAAATTTACTACTGATAATTTTTGTGTGTTATTTTGTACGACAGTACTCATACACCTTCACTCCTTTAATATTTTTTTTGAAATTTATTTCGAATCAGAATGGCAGTTGCATTTAAAACAAATAAACAAACGAGTAGTGTCACAATTGTTGCAGCAGCTAGGTTTGCATATTCTGCTACAAGGGATGAATCAAGTGTCCAATAGTAAATTTGCATGGGAAGGACTGTAAACGTATCGAAAATACCGCCCGGAAACGGAATCAATAAAGCTGGAATACCGAGTACGACAAGAGGGGCTGTTTCACCAATAGCGCGTGATAATGCTAAAATAGCTCCTGTCAGTATCCCTGGTAGTGCTGCTGGTAAGATGATCCTTCTAATCGTTTGCCATTTCGTTGCACCGAGTCCGTAAGAGGCTTCACTTAAATGGTCTGGTACTGCACGAATCGCCTCCTGGCTAGCTACAACAACAATAGGTAATACGAGTAGAGACATGGTTAATCCACCAGCTAAGACAATGTTTCCAAAATCAAGTAACCGAACAAACAGTGTTAATCCTAAGATTCCATATACAATCGAAGGAACTCCTGCTAAATTTGCAATGTTTGTTTGAATGATGGATTTCACTTTGCTATTCTTCACATACAGTTCGACATAAATGGCTGTGCTGACACCAATGATCATAGTGACAGGTGCAACAACGACCATTAACCAAAGTGTACCAAGAATTGCTCCCATAATTCCCGCACGATCGACTTGAGTGGATAGTTTACCAGTCAGGAAGTCTAGATCTATCCAACCAATCCCTTGACTAATGATTCGAACGATTAATATGAAGAGGACGACTACACCGAATAGTGTAGAAAGAAAGAACATCCCTTTCGCAAGCTTATTTTTTAATCTGCGTGTATTTGTTTTTTTCATGACGACCGTTTGATCGATATAATTCATTTAATATTCCTCCCTAAATCGACGAGAGATATAGCGAGCAAATAAATTCATAAGCAAGGTAAAGGCAAATAGTGTTAATGCTACAGCATACAGGCTGTAATATATAGTGGATCCAGCTGGTGCATCTCCACTCGTAACTTCAACAATATACGCTGTCATCGTCTGCATGGACTGTGTAATGTCAAATGTGAGTTGTTTGGAACTTCCACTCGCGATCGTTACAATCATAGTTTCGCCAATTGCTCGAGAAATGGCTAAGACGAAGGAAGAGATAATCCCCGATAATGCTGCTGGAATAATTACTTTTAAAGTGACTTCTAATTTAGTTGCCCCAAGAGCTAATGCACCTTCACGCATTGATTGAGGAACCGAATGCATAGCGTCTTCTGACAAAGAAGCAATCATTGGAATAATCATAATCCCCATCACAATACCAGGACTCAGAATATTTGTTGTCTCAAGTCCTGGTATCATTCCTTTTAAAAGGGGCGTAACAAATGTAAAGGCGAAAAATCCATAGACAATTGTTGGAATACCTGCAAGTACTTCAAGCACTGGTTTCAGCATTTTTCTTAATCGATCTGAAGCATATTCACTTAAAAAGATTGCTGACATTAAGCCGATTGGAGCTGCAACAATCATTGCTATAAAACTGGATGTAATCGTACCAATGATGAGTGGCAAAATCCCAAATTCAGGATGTTGACTTAATGGCTTCAGTTCCGTACCCGTAAAAAAATCAAGGAAAGGAACTTGTTTGAAGAACTCCAACGTTTCAGCCAGCAACGTAAAAATGATTAAACCTGTTGTTAGGATGGAGATGGCTGTTAATCCTTTTAGTACAAGTGGAATTAGTTTCTCCATCGCTTTAAAGAACTGTTTTGATTTACTTTGTTGATTGATCAATGCTCGGACATTTACATCTTTATTGCTTACTTTCATTGCAAGAAGCACTCCTTTTGGGTAAGTTCCTTACTTCAATTCCTCTAAAAACTTAACATATTCGGCTACTTCCTCTTCCGGTAATGGTGCAAATCCTGTTTCACTCGCAAATTCATTGATATGATTGGCCACAAATAGCGCAAAATCGAGTACTTGTTGTTTTTCTTTTGCAAGTTGGACATTTAAATACGTGAACACAGGTCGTGTAAAGGGTGCATAATCGCCATCCTCAGCAATTGTGTCAAGGGATGGTTCCACAGGCCCTTCCCCGAAGTCAATACTGACAGCTTGTAATGCATCTTGATTGCTTTCATAGTATCCATATCCGAAAAATGCAATTCCATTGATATCTTCAGAAATGAGGTTTACAAGGGTAGAATACTCTTGTTGCAGATTTGTCGTGCTTTTTAAGTCTGCTTCTTCTAGAATGTTTTCCCAAAAGAACTCGTATGTTCCATGATTTTCATTTGGACCATATGTTTGGATTTCCTCATCTGGAAAATCTGGATCAATATCTGACCATTTTGTGATTCCGCCATCTTCTTTAAAGATACGAATGATTTGTTCTTCCGTTAATTCTGAAGCCCAATCATTGTCAGGATGTACAACAAAAGTTAAACCGTCTAAAGCTACCTTTAACTCTTTTGTTTCGATGTTAAGATCGGTTGCAATGTCTGCTTCTTCATCCTTTATTTCACGCGAAGCATTGTTAAAATCAGTTCCATTTTCGACAAGAAACTTTTTAAACCCTGCACTTGTGCCTGCCCTACTTACTTCGACGGATACATTTTCTTGTTCATGTACCATATATTCTTCAGCAAGTTTCGCCATTAAAGGATACACTGTTCCAGATCCATCAATAACGACCTTGCCATCTAGTTCAGTAGATGCACTGTCTTCTTCTTCTTCTTCACTCGCTTTACTAGAATCAGAGTTACATGCCGTTCCAATGAGTGCAACAATTCCTAAGACGAAGACGAATAAAAGATTTTTGAGTTTCATTATTTTTCCCCCTAAGATGATTTATCTTTCACTTCTAATAGTAAAGAGTAGTTGTTGAGTACGTATCAATTCGATGTAAAAGAATTGTAAATGCGCACGTGCATATGTAAAGATTCGTTTACAAATGGCTACTTACGTTCACATAAAAGGAGGTCTACTGTAGAATTAAATGTATTGAAAGAAATAAATGTGTTCGAACGAAAAGGGGTCAAACAAATGAATAAAAAGATTCTAATTGTTGAAGATGAGAAGTCCATCGTGACGTTGTTGACTTTCAATATTGAAAAAGCAGGATTTAGTACAGATGTAGCCTATGACGGGGCTGAAGCAGTAAAAAAAGCAGAGGAAACAGCGTACGATTTAATTGTCTTAGATATTATGATTCCTGAAATCGATGGGTTAGATGTATGTAAACATTTGCGTATGAATAAAATCGACACACCAATTTTAATGGTGACGGCGAGGGATGATGAATTTGATCGGGTGTTAGGATTGGAACTAGGAGCCGATGATTATTTAACAAAGCCGTTCAGTCCTAGGGAGCTCGTGGCTCGAATAAAAGCAATTTTACGAAGAACAAACAAGGTAGAAGAAATAGAATATGAGACATTGAACATTGGTCATTTAACAATCCTTACAGATAAATATGAAGCGGTACTAGGCGGGAAAACAATTACATTTACTCGAAAGGAATTTGAACTATTATTTTATCTCGCCAAACATAAAGGGTTGGTGTTATCTAGAGACCAATTGTTAGGTGAAGTATGGGATTATGATTTTTCAGGTGGCACTAGAATAGTAGATGTTCATATTAGTCGTTTGCGCGAAAAAATTGAAACAGATACAAAAAACCCAACATATATTAAAACGATTCATGGTCTTGGATACAAAATGGAAGAACCGAACGTTTAATTGGAAGACAAGCATAGGAATAAAAAATGTCGACATCCATAACCGGATCTCGACATTTTTGTTTTATTCAACATGCACGCGCACTCCGTTTTCATCAATCGAGTGCATAGCTACTTCATACGTGGGAAGTAGCTTTTGTAATGCATCTGCGATTTGTTGCTGATGCTGTCTATTTGAAAAAGAAATCATCGTTGGGCCAGCGCCGCTAATGACAGTTCCGTATGCGCCTAGTTCTTTTGCTGTTGTACGAATGAAGTCGTAGTTTGGAATGAGTTGGCTACGATACGGTTCTTGGAACATATCCTCTTCCATTAGCGTTCCTGCCAGTTCATAATTGCCTTGAAGAAGGGCTGCCACCATGACATTACTAATGCTACTTGCGTGTGCTGCATTCTCTCTTGTGTAAGAGGTTGGAAGAGCACCGCGGGCTTCATCTGTTCGTAGTTTTGTTTCAGGAATTGCAATGACCATTTGCAAATCCAATGAACGAATACGCTCATAGACTACTGTTGAATCTTTTAATGGTGTCGATAAGACAAGTCCCCCTAATAAAGCGGGGGCGACGTTGTCTGGATGGCCTTCAAACTCAGTTGCAAGCGTTAGTTTTTCATCTTCTGAAAGAGATAAATGTGCTGTTTGGTTCGCAAGTTCAATGCCTGCAAGGATTGCTGAAGCACTGCTTCCAAGTCCTCGGGCTAGCGGGATATTACTATTGATCGTAACAGTACTAGGTGTCATTTGTTGGCCTTTTCGTTTAGCGACAGTACGTGCTACCCGGTACATTAAATGGTCTTCGTA
This sequence comes from Caryophanales bacterium, assembly GCA_026168805.1. Lineage (GTDB taxonomy): Bacteria > Bacillota > Bacilli > Bacillales > Amphibacillaceae > CALAMD01. Next base: position 52,914 of record JAPFDS010000036.1, read on the forward strand.
ATAAATAGTTGGAGGCAAATAGTCTCCTTCATGCTTAAATTCCCAGGAATGACTATTCTGTACAGTCAGGGTTAAGTAGCGATCTAGTGCTATTCCGGCACAGTCGAAACATGGTCCCATATTTGCTGATGTTGCTGGTACGACGATTTTGCACATGCCACTCATAGAGATTCATGTTCCTTAATGAAGGAAATAATGGTCTCCTCATCGTTCGGAAGGGAGGTTGTTTCTAAATCTGCTTGCTCCATCGCAGCATCAGGATCCTTTAACCCATTGCCTGTGAGTACCGCAACTACTTGACTGTTTTTAGGAATCGTTCCATTTTCCACTTGCTTTTTAACACCTGCGATTGAAGCGCAAGATCCTGGTTCAGCAAAAACTCCTTCTTTGCGCGCAATGAATTTATGAGCAGCCATAATTTCCTCATCTGTCACTGAATCAATCATTCCACTAGATTCATCTCGAGCTGCAGTTGCTAAATGCCAACTGGCCGGATTTCCGATGCGAATAGCTGTTGCGACTGTATCAGGATCCGCAATTGGTTCGCCTTTTGTTATGGCAGCTGATTTCTCTGCTTCAAAACCAAACATTTTTGGAAGTCCTGTTTCTTTTGCTTCATTATATTCTTTGAATCCTTTCCAATAAGCACTAATATTTCCGGCATTTCCAACTGGAATGGCTAAAATATCTGGAGCATGTCCGCCAAGTTGGTCACATACTTCAAATGCAGCGGTTTTTTGTCCTTCAATGCGATGTGGGTTCACTGAGTTTACAAGCGTAATAGGAGTCTGTTCGCTCACCTTTTGTACGACAGATAGTGCATCGTCAAAGTTTCCATCAATTTCAACAATTTCTGCACCGTACATGACTGCTTGGGCAAGCTTTCCTAGGGCGACTTTTCCTTTAGGGATAACAATCATCGCTTTAACTCCAGCCCGTGCTGCATAAGCGGCAGCTGCAGCAGATGTATTTCCCGTAGAAGCACAAATGATTACTTTGCTACCAGCTTCGATTGCTTTTGCTACGGCCATAACCATCCCACGGTCTTTAAAGGACCCTGTAGGATTCACGCCTTCTACTTTTCCGTATAGTTCAATCCCCCACTCCTCAGATAAACGGGGGAAATACACAAGAGGTGTATTTCCTTCCTGTAATGTGAGTGACGGAGTGTTTGCTGTCACTGGTAAAAAGGATTTGTATTGCTCGATTAGTCCTGGCCATCTCATTCAGCAGCATCTCCTTCGACTTTATAATGACTTTCAATAGAAGCAACGACATCTAATCGTTCAAGCTGTTGTAAAACATCTTCAAATGTAGAAACAGAAGTTGTATGTGTGATGAGTACAATTTCTGCAATGTCTTTTTCTTTTGGTGTTTGTAAAATGCGTTCTAAACTTACGTCGATCTGATTGAACAACTGTGAAATGGAAGCAAATGCCCCTACTTCGTCTTTTGCATGCAGTCGAATGTAAAATTGCTTCATTTGCTTGTCCTTAGGTGTGTCCTCCTTTTCAAATCGTGGTGCAACGGGACGGTTTCCACTCACACCTAATTGTAAATTACGAATAGACGCCGCGACGTCAGACATAATGGCTGTTGCTGTAGGCAAACTACCAGCACCTGGTCCATAAAACATCGTTTCGCCAACAGCTTCTCCATTTACATAGACAGCATTAAATTCATTTTTAACACTTGCTAGTGGATGAGATTCAACGAGTAATGTAGGCTCTACATGCACGTCCACATGGTCGCCGAAGCATTCAGCATTACCAATTAACTTCATCGTATATCCTAATTTTTTAGCGTACGTTAAGTCAACTTCTTCAATGGATGAAATTCCTTTGACTTCTACATCCTCAAAGTCAACATTTGTTAAAAATGCGAGACGTGCTAATATAACCATTTTATAAGCAGCGTCTAGTCCTTCAACATCTGAAGTTGGATCAGCTTCAGCAAAGCCTAGCTCTTTAGCGTCGTTGAGCGCTCTTTCATAGGACAATCCATCCTCATCCATTTTTGTTAATATGTAGTTTGTTGTACCATTTACAATTCCCATGACTTTTTGAATATTATCAGACACGAGTCCTTCCGTTAAACTGCGGAGTAAAGGTATTCCCCCACCAACACTCGCTTCATAAAATAAATCAACGTCATTTTCTGCTGCAATCCGGTGTAATTCTGGACCATGTAAAGCAATAAGGTCTTTGTTGGCGGTAATTACATTTTTCTTCGCCATACATGCTTCTGTAATATATGTACGTGCCGTATCAATTCCGCCCATGACTTCGACAATAACGTCAACCTCTGGATCTTGTAATACTTCATCTGCTTCAGTTGTTAGAAGTGCACCATTTACTTCCGTTTGTTGTGCTTTTTCTAAGTCGCGAACGAGAATTCTTTTGACGCGTACTGAACATCCCAATTGATGTTTGAGTTGGTCTTGATAGTCATGAACAAGCTTTACCACACCTGATCCGACTACCCCTAATCCGAGTAAACCGATAGATACTTCTTTTTTCATTTCTTCCACCTCACTGTATTCTTCTAAGAAACAATCGTATTTGTATAATAGACATTATAAACATGAAAATGATGTGATACAAGTGAATTCATTGAATGGGAGTCATTATGCCGTAATATTCGAACAATTGTAGTGAATTGTTCGCTATATAAAGAAACAAAAGGAGTCCCTTCAACTCCTCTTGTTTGTGGATCATTAAATCATTTTTTCAAAAGGTATGCGTCGTGCAAGCATAAGAATAATTGGAATACCTAGTGCCATGACAATAAACTCGCTTGCGGCTGTCGTTAGCCATGTTTCGAAAAATGGTACACCTATTCCAATCTTTAACATAATTGCGATGAAAAACATCGTGAATGAAAACACACATGTATTAATGATCATTAATGTCATTCTGTTTTTAATAACGGTACTAAGGAGCATAATAATTAATAAAGAAACAACAGATTGTACCACTCCAAAAACTTCTAGAAAACCAAGTGATGACATTAATATATTGGAGACAACTACTCCAATAACAATTCCCCAGAAATACCTTTTGTTAAAGACAATTAAATGGTTGAATATTTCTGAGATGCGAAACTGAATCACTGAAAACCCAACCGGGGCAATCAGTGCTGTTGCAGCGATATACATTGCTGCTAGCAGTCCACTCGTAACGAGTGTGCGAATATTTAATTTCATTTTTTTCTCTCCCTAGTTTTTTTACGTGGGATGGTCTCGAACCACGTGTTTATTTTATGAACCTATCTATTATAACAAAATACCTACTAGATATATAGTAAGAATTATTACTATTCCTAATAAAGATATGGAAGTTTATGCAAACATCGACGATTTGAGCATTAATCCCTATAACATTTAGCTTATACTTTTTTACAGAAATATAAAGAAATGGTTGTAAATATCTATATCAGATACAAAGATTTTTTAGTAATGTGGTATATATAGTTTTGTTTACATATGGTAAAGGGGAGGAGATTTTGAATGAGAAAATTAATGGTAGCGGGAATAGCTGTACTCATGGTATTATTTATCTCTGCTTGTAGTTCTGAAGAAGAGGATGAAGTACTTGATTTCCACAATGATATGGTTGATACAATCAAGCCTATTTATGAAGAAATTGGCGTCGTAGGAGAGCAAATTATGACGATATCAGATGATGAGTTTTATGATGTGGTGGAACAAGAACTGATCCCGAAAATAGAGGAAACAGAAGAGTTTTTTGATGGATATGAACCTGAAACAGAGCCAGCAATTGAGTATTACAATATGAGAAAAGCAGCAAATGATGACTTTGCTACATACACGTATGAAGCAAGAGATATTGGTAAGGAGTACAATGAAGGAAACCTTACGGACGAAGAGTTTTCAAACCAACTCATTGATCTGACTGAATATATGGACCAGTTTATCGACAAGTCTGAAGAAGCAGAGGCAAAATGGGAAGAAATTTCTGATGAGTACGGCTTTGAAGAATTAGATGAGTGAATTTCATAATTACCAAAGTCAGCTACGTCAATACAACATGTAGTTGCATGTGCTATCACTTCTAACGGAAGCGGTAGCACATTTCTTAAGTGTGGATGTCAATCATACGTGTGAGCGTGCGAATAAACTTTTCGCGTTGTTCATTCGTATATTTTTTTGGCCCTTTTGTTCGCTCTCCACTTCTCCGAGCAACGGCACTCACATGTCGTTGGTCAAGCAATCGATGAATATTTTCCTCCGTATATTCCATCCCATTATGATGAATTACATAACACCCTTTTTTGAGTAATAGTGAAGCAAGTCCGTAATCCTGCGTGATCACAAGGTCATTTTCTGCAGTGAGTTGTACAATCCGAAAGTCAGCTTGATCCATTCCGCTATCCACATAAACGGTCTGCACATGATCAGGTAAGTCCTCATGTGAATAATGTGCATAACTTTTTACAAGGGTAACGACCAGGTTATAGTCTTTCGCAATAGCGATGATGGACGGAACGACGGGACAAGCATCTGCATCCACGTAAATATTCATGCATAATCATCCTTTCTAGCGAGTGAATTTCATAATTACCAAAATCAGCTATATTACTACATGTTGTAGTTACTTAGCGTGAAATACGTATTATGAAATTCACTACTCCACGTAATCATAAGTGGCTGTTCTCCTGATGTCAATTGGGGAGGACGGCCTATTTGTAGTTGACGGATTTATTTTTCTGGAGTACACTACATTACAACACTAATGCACTAGTTCTGGAGGTGGAATCTTGTTTGAGAAAGGAGAAGGTCTATGATCTTGCAAACAGATGGCCAAACACCCATTTATATGCAAATTGCACATTGGCTCGAAACACAAATATTAACCGGCGTATTTAAAGAACATGAAAAAGTATATTCGCAATACCAACTGGCCGAAATGTTAAACATTAATCCTGCAACAGCAGCCAAGGGTTTGAATGTGCTTGGGGCTGAAGGGATTTTATATGATAAACGAGGACTTGGAAAATTTGTTTCAGAAGATGCAAAAAAACATATTAAAGAAAAGAGAAAAGATGGATTGCTGCATGACCTAGTCGAGCAATTCGTAGAAGAAGCACTTCATCTCCATATAGAAATGGAAGAATTGACGTCTTTAGTACAAGATGTCTATCAAGAAAAGAGGGAAAGAGAAAATGGAAATAATTAAGAGTACAGATCTCGTGAAAAGGTATGGTAGCAGATTGGCTTTAGATCATTTAACGGCTTCTATCCTTTCGAATTCCATCACAGGGATCGTCGGTCGAAATGGAGCTGGAAAAACAACATTGCTTCAAATAATTGCAGGGTTTACACAAGAAACGAGCGGAAATATAGAGGTGTTTTCCGCGCGTCCTTTTAATAGTTTACACGTATCAGCAAATTCTATTTTCATCGATGATTTTCTTACGTTTCCGAATACACTTTCTTTGGTAGATATTTTAGAAGAAGGGGAACGCTTTTACCCAAACTGGCACATGGACTTAGCGAAGAAATTACTTGCTTATTTTGAACTCGATGAACAAACGGTCCATAACTATCTATCTAAAGGGAAGAAAAGTACATTTAATGCGATTTTTGGTTTAGCAACCCGGTCAGCACTCACGATCTTTGATGAACCGACAACAGGTATGGATGCTTCGGTTCGCAGTGATTTTTACCGGGCGTTGTTAAAAGATTATTTAGCACATCCACGCACCGTACTCGTATCGAGTCACCATGTCGATGAAATTGAAGAACTGCTTGAATATGTATTACTGATTGATCAAGGGAAGACGAAATTGCACATGGATATCGACGACTTACGCGAATATTTAATTGGTGTAAGCGGACGAACGGAACTCCTTGAACAGTGGGTAAAAGATCGTGATGTGTTCTTTAGAAGACGAATCGGTGAAACGGAGACGTATCTTGTGATTCAAAACAATGTGGAAACAAAAGATTTAGAAAAACTCGGTTTTCGAGTGGAATCAATTTCAAGTAGTGATGCTTGTGTGTATGTAACGAATAAACATAAAGGGGGAATTGACGATGTCTTCAGAGACCATTAAATTTTGGCCCATTGTCTTTAAACAATTCCTTTTTAAATGGAACGTAAATAAAGATATGTTTACAACCTTAGCAATTTTACAAGTGATCGCCCTGTTTTTTTCATACAGTGGAAGTGGAAGCTTTCACTACATGGACGGGGTTGAGTTTAATATTCATACGAGTGATATCCTCATTGTGTTTACGATGATTTGGCTACTTGTCATTGGTGTGCAAATACTCCGGCCAATGAATGCACTTACGACATATACAATGACCGCCAATCGAAAAGTCGATCATATGTCCAATATTATTTGGTTGATTGTCATGAGCGGTATAGGAACCGTAACAGTTTTGCTAGCAAGTGTTTTACTGCAATTAATTATGAACTATATTTCAGGTTCCATTGCGATCATGCCTGAGGTGCCATTAACATTTTGGAGTTATATAACAGGTGCTGTAACGACGTTTATTTACCTCGTATTTGCAGGGGCGGTTGGTTACTTTTTCAGTGTGCTGAGCCAGTGGAACCAACTTGTAAAAATAATCATTCCCTTTTTTCTCATAGGTACATTATTCATTGTACCGGCGATTATTCCTGATGATTTGCTCATTAGCATTTTTACATTTATCTTTTTGGAAAAAGTGTTTATGGTGTTCGTGTTAAAAATGTTTGTGATCATCAGTCTGCTCTTCGCTGCTAGTATGGGAATAGGGAATCGATTGGAGGTTCGTAAATAATGGAACTTATAAATGTTGGTCCAATTATTATTATGCTCGTTCTAGCGGTCCTCGTGTTCTTGCTAGTGACCCGTGGGTTGCAAGCTAAAAAACGAACGTCTTCCTCAAAGAAACGCCCGTTATTCTTTTTATTTTATGCAAGTATTCTCATTGTTTCCTTAGTTGTCTATCTTGTCATTCCGAATAAGAATATGGGGACGTTAGAAGAATATGATGGAGATTTTGATGGATGGATTCCTTTTTATGATGTATTGAATGAGGAAAAGCCAGTTGATACCATTGAGGAATTTAAACAAACAGAAGAAACATATCCAATGACAGGAGATACGTTGGATTTTACCGAAACAAATGCAAACCATTATTACCGGTCGATTGATATTCTGATTATCCAAGACCCGTCATTTACAGATGCATTTAAAGTAGAAAGCTATGAGACGCCGTTTATCTATGAGGGAAAAGATTTTAGTCCGTTCATTGAGCCAATTGAAGTTGGCGGAAATGACGGTGTCGTTCATATGCATTTTCCTAGAAAAGATACTGTGTTGAATACGTATGATTATTCGTTTCCATTTACTCAGTTTTTAGAACAACCACGCGCTCTAGGGTCTCATTCGGATTATATACCAAGTGAGCAGCTGATTGTGATCTATATTCCTGAAGACGTGACTCCAGAAGTGGCGCATATAACCGGAAATGATCTGTACCATATTGAAATGATTACAAAAGAGTAAAAAAATCTCAATCAAGCAAATGAGTGTCACTCGCTTGATTGAGATTTTTTACTTGCTCTGATGGATAGAGCGGCAGTTCCGATCGAAAGAATGACGATACATCCCCCGACAAATGATGTCATATGCACGTCAGCGCGCTCGACAACGGCACTTCCAACGAGTGCCCCAAAGGCAATCCCTAAGTGAAGGGAAGAGTTGTTTAAACTTTGTTGAATTCCTGCAGTTTCTGGTTCAATTTCGATTAAGTATCGTTGTAGTGGAGGAGTAATCATCCAGTTGAGCATTCCCCAGACGATGACAAACAATAAAAATACAGGAACAGCAAATGTAACATACGGAATCATAAACAATGTTAGTGCAAATGAACATGTCGAGATAATAACAATGATTCGAGGGTTAAATCGATCAGTGAGTACACCACTGAGGCCACCACCTGATACAGCTGCTATCCCAAACAAGAAATACATAAAGCTAAGCATCGAGCCGCCAAACCCAAAGGTGGATACGAGAAACGGCGTAAAGTACGCATAAAACGTATAATGCCCTGCTAAAAATAGAAACGTAGTTGCATGAGCAAACAATACGGCAGGTTTTTTCAACGTTTGTAATTGTTGCTTAATCGGCACCGTTGGTTGTGCTTCAATGTATCCTAAGAACTTTGTGACTGCAAACATCATTATAATTGATAGGCCAGCAATGAGTAAGAACGGAGCCCTCCAGTTAAATATGTGGCCAAGAGATAAGCCAATCGGTACACCTAATACGAGGGATCCGCTCACGCCCATCACAACAATTCCAATCGCTCTTCCAATGTAATGCCTATCTACAATATTTGAAGCGATGGTAATACATAAGATGACGAGTAGTGAACCACTTGCAGCCGTTACGACACGTGCGATTAATAAAAATGCAAACGACGGACTGAGCGCAGCAGCAACGTTTCCGATAGTGAAGATGATTAAAGAAATAATCATTACTTTCTTTCGGTCTGCTTGTCCGGAAATATATAATAAAATTGGCGCAGAGAGTGCAAATACAAGTGAGAAGACCGAAATTAACAGTCCGGCTGTCCCAATTGAAATTTGTAAATCGTCTGCGACTAGATCTAAAATTCCTCCAATAATTAATTCAACCATTCCAACAACAAATGAAATGACGGTTAATAAATATACGCGTTTATCCATTGTGTAATCCTTCTTTCTACATTCCAATACAGCACGTTTTATACTAAACGAAAATCGTAAAAAATGAAAGTATGAAGCGTAGGAAATAAGATAGTTTGATGTCATTCGGTAAATGATAATAGCTAGGAAAAGAATTATATGATGAACTTTGGTATACTTAAAATGGAGTGCTATTGTGCATATGGGAGGCGTAGGAAATGAGTCAGAAAACTTTACATAAAGAAGCAATGAAAATGTTAAAAGATACAAGTAGAACGTTTTACATACCGATTACATTGCTAGGAACAACATTAAAGAACACAGTTGGATCGGCATATTTATGTATGCGTGCAATTGACGAAATTGAAGACCATGAAACAATGGATCCAGTCGTGAAGCAACAACTTTTACGAACGACGAGTGAACTATTAAAAGAACCATTTAACCAAAAAGCATATGAGGAAATGGTTGCTCCTTATGGCGACTTACTGCCAGAAGTGACTATGAGACTTGGAGACTGGTTGCTTATTTGTCCAGAGGGGATTCTTGAAACCGTTCAAGAGTATACAAGCATTATGGCGGCAGGAATGGCTGACTGGGTGGAGCGAGACTGGTTCATCGAATCTAAGCAAGACTTGGACGACTATACGTATTGTGTTGCAGGACTTGTCGGAGAAATGCTTGCTAAAATTTGGGATTGGTACGATGGTACGAAAACAAGTGAGGAACTTGCAATCGGATATGGTCGCGGACTCCAAGCTGTAAATATTCTTCGTAACCAAGAGGAAGACTTTGACGAACGTGGCGTGCGTTTTATTCCGAAAGGTTGGACACGAGAAGATGTGTTCCAATATGCGGAGGAAAACTTAGCACTTGGTGATGCATATTTGAGAGATTTATCGACGCGTCGAATTAAGCTATTTAGCAAAATTCCACTAGCACTTGCGAAGAAAACACTTGAAACGATGCAAAGTGGACATGAAAAGATGACACGTGAAGAAGTCGAAGCTGTTGTCGAAAAAATTAAAAATGAATAATGTTTGGATATAATGAAAACTCTATCTAGGTGAGTGAACTAGATAGAGTTTTTTGTTTTAGAAGCATTGGAACGATTGAATATGTCTGAGATCAATTCCAAAAAAGCTCCATCTTCGGCCATTCCAACGAAATCCTGAAACCGAGCGACGGCCAACAAAGGTTGGGAAAAACCAAAACGCATCTCTGCGTAACCAAATGTACGTGAAGCGGAATAAACATCCTTGAATGGCTCCTGCATCAATTGCAAACGTTTGAACACCTTGTTGTGGCGTGAACGATGGTGGTGGCCCTGGAGGGGATATGTTTTGTGGACCTCCGCCTCCTCCATATGGCGGTGTTTGAGGAGATGGATATCCCCCATACTGTGGTCCTGGCAGCCCAAATAACGGCAGTAGTGGAAAAAATAGTTGTCGTTCATTCATAAATCGTCATACCTCCTTTACTTTACAACAGTATATGGGAGGTACGCCTAGAAGGTGCATTTTGAGCAAAATCTATGCGTGATGTAGGGAAATTGCTTATCATTTGAAGACTTGTTAAAATAATCCATAAGGAGGTTATTACGATGTCTGACATTCAAGAATTACATGAAGTGAAAGAAGTTGAAGAAGTACTAGAGAAGACAAACGAAAATCCAGCGTTTATTTTTAAACAAAGCACGACATGTCCGATTAGTGCAGAAGCATTTGAACAGTTTAAATCTTACGTTGAAACAGATGCTCGTCCATACGATGCATATTTTGTAAAGGTGCGTGAAACACGCCCAGTATCAAATGAAATCGCGGACAAACTCGGTATCGAGCATCAATCTCCACAAATGTTCTTAGTGAAAAATGGACAAGCCGTTTGGAATGCTTCTCACCGTGATATTACGGTAGAAAACATTGTCGAAGCAGTTGAAAATAATTAAACGAGTGAATTTCATAATTACCAAAGCCAGCTACAACCATACAATATGTAGTTGCGAAAGACTCAACGAAATTACATATTGTATGGTGGTGGCGTGAAATACGTATTATGAAATTCACTAAAACGATAAAAAACAACCTCATGCTCGTATGCGCAGTAGATAATTGCGGCAATTACGTGTGAGGTTGTTCTTTTTTTGAAAAAATTCGATCGCCCATATCGATGATGATAAAGAGGACCGTTAACACGACAGCAATCCAAATCGAAACCTTCGTCGATAGAGAAACAAAAGATGCAATTCCCAAGAAAATGAAAAAGCGAACGATGTTAAAGAGTACATGATGAATGGAATGAAACCTAACAACTCGCTGAATCACCATGTGAAGCAAATGATCAAATATGAGTGAATATATAACAACAATCGCGCCTATAAATACGATACTACTAATGTCTGTCTGAAACTCTACGAATCTTTGAGCAATAAACATAGCTCCCATTGGAATGAGCATAAATCCTGCCAATGTTGCCGTAACAATAAGTGCGAGCATCGAAGCCGTTAAGGCAATTCTCGGCAGTGGCGCGGGTTCTTCTTCTTCGCTTTCACCACTTTTCACGAAGAAAAATAGGAAAACCGCAGATATAACAAATAAGCTAAGGGCAATCCACAAGAAAGTAGACAAATTGTTTCCCTCCCAATCCATATGTAGTTGAATAGAATCATTGTAACTGAAAATCGAGATACAAAGCAACGCAAAAAATTAAACTCAAACCTGGAATGCGTTTAAAAATCCTGGATGAAGCGCTGAAAATTAAACTCAAACTGCGGATGCGTCTAATTTTTGCTGCCTCCTCGCAAAAAATTAAACTCAAACCTGGAATGCGTTTAAAAATCCTGGATGAAGCGCTGAAAATTAAACGCAAACTGCGGATGCGTCTAATTTTTCCTGCCTCCTCGCGTAAAATTAAACTCAAATCTGGAATGCGTTTAAAAATCGCGGATGAAGCGCTGGAAACTAAACGCAAACTCGGCGCTTTCCGTGTGCATTTCTCTTTTGTTAAATATTTGTTATTGCTTGTCTTCCCAAAGGGTTGTAATCTAGTAATAAATGATTTTAAAAGGTGCGTGAAAACATTTGATCTACATTCCGTTTCCACTAATTATAGCAATTGTTCTTCCTATATGGGTGTTTTTGCGTATCCAAAGAACAGATCGATTGAAACAAGTGCACGTCTATCGAGAGTTTCTCGTCAATGTATTTTTTCTGTATGGATGTACGTTATTCGTAGCAACGATGCGTCCGTTTTTATTTCAGCTTCCTACGCTCGGACCTAGAAGTGAACTATATTTTGACCTTGAACCTTTTGAAGAGCTCAGAAATATGGCTGTTGGATCAGAAATGTATCAATTGCTTTATTCCCTGGGAAATGTAGCGATGCTCATTCCATTTGGATTATTACTACCGCTTATATTCCCATTTGCTCGTCACTTTTTTGTTACGGTATTTCTAGGATTTTCTCTTTCTTTTACGATTGAAATGACGCAAATGCTTTTTACAGTCACGCGTGAAGGCACAGTGGATGACCTTATATTTAATACGATCGGAGCAATGATTGGGTATGTATTGTTCCAAATCATTGGTTATAAAGCAGCGCCTACATACAAAAAGTAATCTATTCAAGCACTTGGTCACGCAAAAGAACGAATGAAAAACCTTCTTGCAGCAGCTGAGGAATCGCCCGCTTGACTCCCTCAGCCGTTCCACTTGTTGGTTGGTTCATATGCAATAGGGCAATGGAACCACTTGTCGAAGTCATGAGCGCACGTTCGACCTGCTCACTTGTATACGTTGCGCCAGCATCACCTAGCACTGAAAAATTGACGACTTCATAGCCGAGGTCTTGTGCAATCTCCACGGCAACCTCATCATAATACGCCGTCCCTGAACGAAAGAGTGTCATTTCCTTTCCAATCGTGTCACGGACGGTTTCGTGTTGCTGCATAATTTCTTCATATACCTCTTCAGGAGAAGCCGTTCCCTTAATTCCCCAAGCTTCATTCCCTTCAACAGATAAAGGGACGTGGGCGGTTCTGTGGTTTTCAAGTTGAAACAATGGATCTTCTGAAAGCTCGATAAATAATTGTTCATTTTCTATCAACCACTGTTCGTTAATAAATAAGGTTGCAGGAATATTCTCTTCGCGTAAAAATGCAAGCAACTCATCATCGACTTCATTTCCATAAGGTCCCCCACAAGCATCAAAGGTGAGCGCAATTTCTTGTTCATCTGTTTGAAAAGTTGTCCGCACTCCTGTGACATTTTCTCCCCATTCGGAGGGAGTTTCGTCATACGCATCGAAAGAAAATGTCCTTGTAGCTTCGACATTTTTTGATTCAATATCCAAATTATTCAGAGGAGATGAAGCATAACTTTCTTCTTCATCTTGTGGGGAACAAGCAATCAGACCGACAGCTACGAGAACAAATAAAGCGATCCTCGAAATGGACGTGTGCATCAATTATTGAAGCTCCCACATGTGCCAAGGAAATGCATCTGGTGGAAAGGATGTATATGTGTTTTCATCCTTTTTCGTCGGATGTGGAAACGTTAATTCGTGGGCCCATAATGAAATTTGCTGACCACCTGGTGTCCCTTTAGCATATTTTTGATCTCCATAGATCGGCATACCCGCTTGTGCGAGTTGCACACGAATTTGATGTGATCTTCCCGTATGTAAGCGTACTTTGAGTAGGCTAAATCCACTTTTGGATGCAATGACTTCATAATCAAGGACTGCTTTTTTACCAGCTTTATGGGAAGCAGGAACAACACTCACGATATTCTTTTGTTTATTTTTTGCTAAATAGTTTGTTAGCGTTCCTTTCTTCTGTTTAACATGTCCTTCTGTTACAGCTAAATACGTACGGTCAAGTAGATTTCGTCGAATCACATCGGATAGTCGAGAACCTGCTTTGGATGTTTTTGCAAATACCATCACTCCACCAACCGGACGGTCCAACCGATGGACGAGACCGAGATACACATTCCCCGGTTTATTAAAACGTACCTTAATATCCTCTTTTAGTATCGTTAATAGATCTTTATCTTGACTACTGTCTTCTTGTACCGGAATATTTACTGGTTTCTCAACAACGAGCAAGTGATTATCTTCATATAAAATTGAAATTTTCAAGTGTATGAACTCCTTTTTGTAATGCTAATCTTTCTCTAGTATACGCATGTTTTTCAGAGAATGAAAGATGTGTCCTAGATCAGGATCAGCGCAAATTGTACGTGAGCCATGACGACATATTCCAATAACACTTTAATGTCACCTAATTTTATGGTACGGTTGACTTAATGGGCATACTGAAATGACGCCCATGTATATACGATAAATCACTAGGGGAGTTTGTGAAGCAAACTGAGATGGAGGCATGGACCTTGAGACCCTCTGAACCTGATCTAGTTGAAACTAGCGTAGGGAAGTGTTCGGATCGATAGATATAATGCCGACCACTTGGACTGTGCTATGCACATATAAGTGGTTTTTTTATTGCGAAATTTCAAGAACACTCTAGTTGAACACATCGTATGAAAATTGAACGTCATACATGTTGGAGGGATATAGGACAAAATACATTGATGAAATGCATGGATTTTTACAAAAAAATTTGTAAGAAAGTATAGGTGAATCGGTTGAAAGAAACATGGGCAATTTTAAATAGTGGATATAAAGATGCGGCGACAAACATGGCAATTGATGAAGCATTATTACACTTTCATAGCAAGGGAGACATTCCACCGACCATTCGTTTTTATGGCTGGGAATCACCGAGTTTAACAGTTGGTCATTTTCAAGATGTTGATAAAACAATTGACCTAGCAGGCGTTGAAAAGCATCAGTGTGATTTTGTAAGACGTTTAACGGGCGGAAGTGCTGTTCTTCATGACGATGAACTTACCTATAGCATCGTTGTCAGCGAAAATCATCCAAAGATTCCGCGTTCTGTGAACAAAGCATATTATGTTTTAGCACAAGGATTGTTAGAAGGATATCGCTTACTTGGAATCGAGGCTGATTTTGCAATTACAGAACGAGAATTGTTGAAAGAACGTTCAGCTGTTTGTTTTGAGAAACCGGCGATGTATGAAATGATCGTCGACGGTAAAAAGATTTCAGGGAATGCTCAATTAAGGAAAAAAGGTGTTTTATTGCAACACGGATCGATTCCAATGAAATTCAATGCAACGATGTTATTTGATCTATTTCATTTTTCTTCAGAGGAGAAGAGAGAACGACAGCGTAAGAAGTTTTTAGAAAAAGCGATGAGTATAAACGAGATTACAAATGAAGTGTATACGTATGAACAATTACGAGATGCATTTTTACAAGGATTTGAATCAAGCTTACATATTCAAACAGAACCGCTCGAACTAACGAAAGAGCAATGGCAATATGTAACGTATCTTGCAGAGACAAAATACAAAACAGATGCTTGGAATAAACAGACTAAAAAACGATCAAGGAGTGTGTGAAAATGACGAAGCAAAAGGAATATATTCGCAAACCTGATTGGTTGAAAATCAAAATTAATACGTCTGATTCATATAAAAAATTAAAAGGACTCATGCGTGAAAAACGACTCAATACTGTTTGTGAAGAAGCAAAGTGTCCAAACCTACATGAATGTTGGAGTGAAAGACAAACAGCTACGTTTATGATTTTAGGAGATACGTGTACACGTGGGTGCCGTTTTTGTGCGGTAAAAACAGGCCTTCCGAATGAACTTGACTGGGGTGAACCAGAGCGTGTAGCAGATTCGGTAAAAATTATGGGGCTTAAACATGTTGTCATTACAGCAGTCGCACGGGATGATTTAAAAGATGGTGGCGCCCAAGTTTTTGCTGAAACCGTTCGTCAAGTACGTAAGAAAAACCCAGGAACGACGGTTGAAATTTTGCCATCGGACATGAAAGGCGACTATGAAAGTTTGCACATGTTAATGGACTCTGAACCAGATATTTTTAATCATAATATTGAAACCGTTCGCAGGCTGACCAAAAGAGTGCGTGCAATTGCCAAATACGACCGTTCTCTTGAATTGCTCAAACGGGTAAAATCCATTGCTCCGCACACACCGACAAAATCAAGTATCATGGTTGGGCTCGGAGAAACAAAAGAGGAACTTCTCGAAACGATGGATGATTTACTTGCTCACGATGTGGATATTATAACGATCGGGCAATATTTACAGCCGACGAAAACACACTTGGATGTGGAGCGTTATTATCATCCGGATGAATTTGATGAATTGCGAGACATTGCCTTAGAAAAAGGATTCAAACATTGTAAATCTGGCCCTCTTGTTCGATCGTCGTATCATGCAGATGAGCAAGTGTCCGCAACAGCTGCCCAGCGTCGTCTCAAATATGTGAAAGGATATGAAGAGAACGAGAATAAGAAGGCAGATTTTTCATTACGAGATTTATTACCGTCTGACGAATAGGATATGAAAAAACCTGTCTAGCACGAATACTAGGCAGGTTTTTTTCTATAAAATAACGATGGTAAGAATCGAAATAACGACAGATGTAATAATCATGGCGATTAATGGTTTCATTGCTTTGGAACGTACCGCACTTAAGTTCACGTTCAGTCCAAGACCAACCATTGCAGCTGTTAAGAGCCAAGTTGTTAAACTACTAACGCCATCTAGTACGCCTTGAGGAACGACAATGATATCACCGATAACGTACGTACCGATGAGACTGAGTGCGATAAAACCAAGTAAGAAAAATGGAAAAGGCACTTTTGTTCCTGATTCATCTTTTCCTTTTCGTTTCATAATAAAGATGAATATAAAACAAAGTGGTACGAGTAAAAATACACGTCCTAATTTAGCTAACAGTGCAATGGCTAAAGCATCTTCACCAGCTGGATCTGCGGCTAACGCAACGTGTGCAAGTTCGTGTAAGCTCAGTCCAGACCATATTCCATAATCGGTTGCTGATAAAGGTAAAATTGGATATAAAATGGTATAAAGAATAGCAAATACCGTTCCCATGAGTGCGATAATACCGACACTAATCGCTGTATCTTCATCTTTTGATTTCGTGATCGGTGCAACAGCCGCAATTGCAGCAGCACCGCACACTCCGGTTCCAACTCCTAGGAGAAGAGACATGGACATATTTGCCTTCATCACTTTTGATAAGAAAAGCATTAGTAAAATGGATACCGTAATAATAATTGCACCTTTAGCGAGTAAACCTAATCCGTCACTAAGGACGGTATCAATGTTTAATTTTAACCCGTATAAAACAATCGCAGCCCGGAGTAAATACTTTGCCGTAAATGCGATTCCAGGTCGCAATGCTTCTGGATAACCAAAAATTTGTCGGTAAATGACGGCAATGACAATTGCTGTCGCTAGTTGACCGACATACGAAAAACCTGGCAAGAATGCGACAAAATAACCAATCGCTGCAATGACAAATGTAAAGCCAATTCCGCCAATCCACGGGACGAGTGGGTTTTTAATATCTTGTTGATTCATTGTTATTACTCCTCACTATATTGAAGCTTCTTTAGATTATTTTAAAAGGATATGAATTATAAGTAAAATAAATTATAATAATACATATGATAAGTAAAACATTATGATGAGTGGGGGCATGAGTTATGGAGCAATCATTACGTGTATTTATGACGGTTGCACAATTAGAAAATTTTACACGGACGGCCGAAAAGTTACATATGTCGCAACCAGCGGTGAGCCAATACGTGAGGCAATTGGAACAACAATACGGTGTCCGCTTGTTTGAACGAACAAACACATATGTCCGGTTAACAAAAGCAGGAGAGATTGTGTATTATTATGCGACAAAAATATCCCATTTATACGAACGAATGGATCATTTACTGGAAGATCTGATGCACAAAGCGAAAGGGCCTTTATCCATAGGGTCCAGTTACACATATGGCGAGTATGTGTTGCCAGAGAAAATATCTGCATTCCTGCAAACATATCCAGACATTGAACCGACGATAAAAATTGGAAATACGCAACTCATTGCTGATTTAGTCGCAAATCATCAATTAGATGTGGGCATTGTTGAAGGACATTTTAATGAACACGATTTAAACGTTCAGCCATTTGCCAAGGATAAAATGGTTTTGATTGCATCGCCTAATCATGCGTTGATTGAACAATTGGACATTAAAAAATTGGAAAATGAAATGTGGATTGTGCGTGAAGAAGGTTCAGGAACCCGAGAAGCAGTAGAAGATGTGTGGAAAAGCCTCGGTATAAAACCGCAAAAAAAGATGATTTTCAGTAGTACGCAATCGATTAAAGGAGCCGTAGAAGCTGGGTTAGGCATTAGTTTATTATCAACAGCAGCTATTGCCAAGGAATTGGAATCAGAACATATTTCTAAGCTATCGGTAAAAAAGATGCCTTTTACCCGCACATTTTCCATTATTACAAAGCAACCATTTCAAACAAAAGCATGTAAAATGTTTATTGAAGAATTGATGTAGGGTTAGTGCCTGTATTAGGTGCGTCCCTTGAAATCGGGGAACTATCCATCATGATTGCGTCCCGATTCCGTGAGATATTC
Organism: Caryophanales bacterium; assembly: GCA_026168805.1. Lineage (GTDB taxonomy): Bacteria > Bacillota > Bacilli > Bacillales > Amphibacillaceae > CALAMD01. The sequence goes on from JAPFDS010000036.1 coordinate 71,176, forward strand.
AAAATCGAGGCACTACTATTTCCAATAAGCAAATTCATGAAAGCGTTAAAAATAAGTTGAGAAGTACGGTTTACAATGATATGTTTTAAGAAGTTAGGAGGAATTACTATGAAAGAATTAACGTTAGAAGATGTAAAACATTTAGATGAAAAAGATGAGCTGAGACCATTTCGAGATGAGTTTTATATACAAGATAGAATGACTTATATGGACGGGAATTCATTGGGGTTATTGTCTAAACGAGCGGAACAGAGCACACTGGATATTTTAGAAAGCTGGAAGACATTTGGCATTGATGGGTGGCAGTCTGGGGAACATCCGTGGTTTTATTTGTCAGAAGAACTTGGGAAACAAATGGCACCACTCGTTGGGGCGAAAGAATCGGAAGTGATTGTAACCGGTTCAACAACGGTAAATTTGCATCAAATATTAAACACATTTTATCAACCGACAGAGTCGCGCTATAAAATTGTTGCGGATGCACTCAATTTTCCGACGGACACATACGCAATTAAAAGCCATTTATACACACGTGGATTTTCTGAAGAAACACACTTGAAAATCATCGAATCAACAGACGGAAATTTCATCTCTGAAGAAGATATTATCGCTTCATTTTCAGAAGATGTGAGTATCGCGATATTACCGAGTGTTTGGTATCGAAGCGGGCAAATTTTAAATATGGAGCGAATTACGAAGGCAGCCCATGATAAGGGAGTTTTCGTCGCATTTGATTTATCCCATTCCATCGGATCGATTCCGCATGAGCTTCATAATTGGCAAGCAGATGCTGCTTTTTGGTGTACGTATAAACATTTAAACGGCGGACCAGGTTCAGTCGGAGCCATGTTTGTGCATGAAAAGCATTTTGGAAAGCGTCCTGGATTAGCAGGGTGGTTTGGTTCCAACAAAGATGCGCAATTTAATTTGGATCAAACGATGACTGTAGCGGACGGGGTTGGAGCGTATCAAATTGGTACGCCACATGTGCTGAATTTAGCACCACTTATTGGTTCGCTATCTATTTTCTCAGAAGCGGGTATCACCGACATACGGAAAAAATCCCTTCAATTAACATCATGTATGATTGAACTAGTGGAGCAAGAGTTGAAGGCATTTGATTTCACAATTGCCACGCCACTGGATGAGCATGTACGCGGGGGCCATGTATATATCGAACACAAAGAAGCAGCCCGGATTTGTAAAGCGCTCAAAGCTAAAGGAGTTATTCCTGATTTTAGAGCTCCTTCAGGCATTCGTCTTGCGCCAGTTGCCCTGTACAATTCATTTGAAGACGTGTGGAATACCATTCAAATTTTGAAAGAAATTATGGAAGAAAAAGCCTATGAAGCATACGAAAATGAGCGGGGCGTCATTGCTTAGGGGGGGGAATTTTTATGGAAGAAGAGCTGACAACAAATGAACGACTCAATAAAGAAACAGACATTTATACGGATTTTAAAAAGGATATGACTTATGGGGATTATCTGCATTTAGATACATTACTGTCGAGCCAACATCCATTATCTGATCATCACGATGAAACATTATTTATCATTATTCACCAAGTGAGTGAGTTATGGATGAAGCTTATTTTACATGAAGTAAAGGCAGCGATTCATTCGATTCAACACCAAGATATTCCTTATGCACTGAAGGTACTTGCTCGGGTGAATAATATTCAAAATCAAATGATTCAAGGGTGGGACGTTTTATCAACATTAACACCGAAAGAATATATTGAATTCAGGGATTTACTCGGAAAGTCATCTGGATTCCAATCCTATCAATACCGCATGTTTGAATTTGCACTCGGATATAAAACACCACATATTTTAAGTATTTATAAAGAAGAGAAAGACGTACACGAACAACTCGAACAGGTTTTTCATGCTCCAAGTATCTATGACGTAACGATTCAAGCAATGAAAGACGCCGGTCTCGACATCAATGAAGAATTATATACGCGCGATTTTTCCAAAACGTATGCTGGCGATGATTCGGTAAAAGCAGCGTGGAAGCATGTGTATTTAAATAGTGATACGTACTGGGAGTTGTATGAACTGGCTGAAAAGCTTGTTGACGTGGAAGATAAATTTCAACAATGGCGTTTTAGACATATGAAAACCGTTGAACGGATCATCGGATTTAAAAAAGGAACTGGTGGATCCAGCGGTGTGAAATATTTAAAAAATGTCCTTGAACATAGCTTTTTCCCCGAATTGTGGGAACTACGAACAGAAATGTAACGCACGAAAAAGGAGGAATTTCATGAGCAAGTGGATAGATATTAGCCAAACATTATCGAACACCATCGCCCATTGGCCAGGAGATGAGCCGTTTCATTTCAATATAGGGATCACGAAAGAGCAAACCGGGTCGGTTAATATCGGCAATATCTCAACAAGTTCTCACACGGGGACTCATGTGGACGCACCATTTCATTTTGATGAAAATGGAAAAACAATTGAAGAACTCGACGTGAATCTATATGTTGGCGAAGCGAAAGTGATTGATCTAACAGAGGAAGAAAAGGTCACAGTCGAAGCTCTTGAACAATTTGATCTTACAGGAGTTACACGGTTATTGATGAAAACGCGAAAAGACATCAACCAAGAACAATTTCCAGAAGAGTACATGGTTGTCGATGAGGCAGTCGGCGCATATTTACGCACATGTGGGGTGCAACTACTTGGAACAGAATCGCCTTCTGTCGACAGTGTAAATAGTAAAGAGTTACTCGCACATCACGCACTCCATGAAAATGGTATTTTTATTTTAGAAAATATTGTGCTTACAGATGTAGAACCAGGTATGTACGATCTCATTGCACTTCCTTTAAAGATTGAGGGGGCTGACGGTAGCCCGGTGCGAGCAGTCATCCGAAAAAGAACATAGAAGAACGACAAAACGTTACCAGCCTATTCGAAGGTTGGTAACGTTTTTATTATGCAGGCAGCATGCGACCGAGTACGCTATCTGGATTAATAATATTTTCAATCTCATACACAGAGATTGGAAACATAGGGATGCCAACATAATGTGGAGTGATTTCGATTGCTTGGAAGTAAAGAATAAGTGCTTTATCTGCAATATAGAAGTCTTGGTCGGGGGATATGTGAGAAAAATGGTTCAGCATGGGAATGTCACGATCCACGATTTGTTGCTGAACAATTGCTGATAAAGTCTGCACATAAGGACTTCTAGGTAAAAACAAGTCGCCTAACTGATACTGTTTTCCGGTTTGCAAGTCGAAGGTGAGTGAGCGAATAATCGTTAACCCATTGGCAGCTCCAGGAGCAATGGCGTAGTTACTTAATGTTAAACTCAGCACATTTCGTTCATTCGTTTTAATTTCATACAGTCCAATCATTTCCGCAAACTGGTGTGCACCTTGTTTGTCTTGTTGTTCAGCCATAATTGCTTGAACTAGGTTGAAAATAGCTTCATTGATTGACCGACGAACATGTGGACGTTCTACATGCCCAATTTGTGGATACTTGATATGCATTCCATCTCTCATAATTTCCATTGTTCGAATAGGAACAGGAGTTACAGTTCGTTGCATGATTTTATTCCTCCTCAAATTACTCTAGGGTATTGTATGCAAAAGAAGAGGAAATGTACATATGTGAAGGGGAGAGGATGAAAGGAAATGAACAAGTAAAAAAATCTCATAAAACATATGAATCTTGATATAGGTCAATTTTTAATTTCGTGGCTCGTCGTATACTTACATTAGAATAAAAGAAAAGGATGATTCATATGAAAAAATCAGTATTTACGTTAGAGCCACTTACTTGCCCATCATGTGTGAAAAGAATTGAGAAGTCAGTAAAAAGTATACAAGGGGTGGAAGATGTTCATGTATTATTTCACTCTAGTCGCGTTCGCGTTCATTTTGACGATTCATTCACAACAAGCGATGCCATAAAAGAGACCATTGAAAAATTAGGCTTTCCAGTTGTATCTGTCCGGGTATCTTAAGGCTAAAAATAGAAGAAGGAAGAGGGTATTTATGACTGCAAAAAGAACTTCGATTGTTACGCTTATTGCAGGTATGCTTTTAATTGTAGCGTTCATTTTTCATTTCATAGGTCTAGAAATATTAAAGCAAACGGTTCTCATTATAGGTACGTTTATTGCAGGATACCCCATTAGCAAAAAGGCATTCCAGGCAATCCGTATGAAAGCATTTAGTATAGAATTACTTGTAACAATTGCTGTCATTGGAGCTTTGCTTATTGGAGAATATGTTGAATCAGCAGCCGTTACATTTTTATTCTTATTTGGGGCTTTTTTAGAAGCACGTACACTAGAAAAAACGCGTTCATCATTAAATACATTAATTGATTTGACCCCTGATCAAGCCACCATTATCCAAGATGGAACAACTCGTACTGTGCCAATAGAAGATGTGGATTTACATGATAAAATTCTTGTTCGTTCAGGAGAAAAGATTGCTGTTGACGGGTGGATTAGCAATGGAACGGCCACATTGTATGAAGCTGCAATTACAGGTGAATCGACACCTTCTGCAAAAAAGATTGGTGACTATGTCTACAGTGGGACAATTGTTGATCATGGATCGATTGAAGTGATTGCAGAAAAAGTTGGAGAAGATACAACATTTTCACAAATTATTGAACTTGTAGAAGAAGCTCAAGAAACGAAATCAAAAACAGAGAAATTTTTGGATCGCTTTGCGGCTATCTATACACCCGCTATTTTAATTTTATCTATACTCGTGTATATATTTACGCAAAATATTCATATGGCACTTACATTTCTTGTAGTTGCTTGTCCAGGAGCACTTGTTTTATCAGCCCCCGTTTCTCTTGTGGCAGGAATAGGGAATGGGGCTCGTCACGGTGTACTAATTAAAGGTGGAGAAACAATGGAACGTCTAGCAAAAGTAGACACGGTTGTTTTTGATAAAACTGGGACACTCACACAAGGTCATCCAACAGTAACAAATATATATACAAGAACAATGAAAGCGTCAGAGTTGTTAAGAGTTGTTGCAGAAGTAGAAATGCATTCAGAACATCACCTTGGACAAACCATTGTGAAAGAAGCGAAGAAAGAAAACCTTTCGTTGGTGCATGACGCAAGTGATGTAAATATCATTAAAGGAAGAGGAATGACGGGATACATTGATGAAAAGTTTGTAGTTATTGGTAATCGAACATTGATGCAAGAGTATACCGTTACTGTACCATTTACAGATGAATCATATGCTGTCACACAAGAAAAAGATGGAAATACAGCTGTCTTTGTTGGGATGAACGGGGAACTTGCAGGTATTATCTCCATCGCAGATGAAGTTCGCTTAGAAGCGAAGCAAGCAATTGCAGACTTAAAAGCAAATGGAGTAAAAAATATCGTTATGCTTACTGGGGATAACGCACATACAGCCGCGCTTGTAGGTAAACAATTAGAAATAGATGAAGTACATGCAGAATTATTACCTGTTGACAAAGTGAAACATATAAATCGACTAAAAGAATCAGGTGGAACAGTTGCGATGATTGGTGACGGCATTAATGACGCACCAGCTATTGCAAATGCAGATATAGGTCTTGCCATGGGGATTGGTGGAACGGATATTTCGATGGAAACAGCAGATGTTGTTTTAATGAATGATCGACTAGATTACTTCTCCCATGCATTTACTCTTGCTAAAGCAACGTTTCTAAATATGAAGCAAAACACTATTTTTGCCGTAAGTACTGTCTTGCTTTTATTAATTGGTGTTTTATTTGGCAAGATTTTTCTTACGTCAGGTATGCTCATTCATGAATTAAGTATTCTCATCGTTGTACTAAACGCCCTTCGTTTAGTAACATTTAAGTCCACGAGTAGTAAAAAGAGCGTGGAACAGGAGGAGATCGTGGATGAGTCAGTACCAACAAACACATAAACGTTGTATATCGATTGTTCCTATTTTTAACCATTTAACCGAGCATGAAATGGATGAAATTGTTAAAGAAACAACATCACAATCTTATGAGCGAGGTGAAATGCTCTACCAGCCAGGAGATAAATCAAGTCGTCTATATATTGTTCATAAAGGACGTGTGAAAATTTATCGGTTATCTGAGAATGGAAAAGAGCAACTTATTCGCATACTCAATCCTGGAGATTTCACAGGAGAACTTACGTTATTCAATGAAACGACAATCGATACGTATGCTGAAGCGTTGGAAAAAACCCAGTTGTGTGTGATGGAAAAAGAAGATTTTCAGCAGTTTCTTATGAAGTATCCTGCTATTTCACTGAAAGTACTAAATGAATTTTCTAAACGTCTACAACAAACAGAAGAAACATCAGCCCATATTGCTTTAGAAAAGGTAGAAACCCGACTGGCGCATTTTCTTGTACGCTTATCAGAAGAGCAACAAAGTCTTTCGATTACATTACCTATGAGTCAAAGAGATGTAGCGTCACACTTGGGTACAACACCAGAGACGATTAATCGAAAATTTAATGAACTGATCGATCAAAATATGATTGTATTTCAAACAACAAGAAAATTAATGATTAAAGACATAGATGGGCTGTTGCTTTAATGAATTTCATAATACGGATTTAATGCTATTTCACTTCAATATGTAGTTTCGCTCGACCTTTCTTAACTACATATTGATTGAAAAAGCTGTTTTGGGGAATTATGAAATTCATTCGCTTGTCTAAATATAAAGTTCACCTATCATCCGCTTGATTAGAAGTTGAAGATAGGTGAACTTTTTTCAATTAACTTGTTTCATCAATTGCCTCTTGTGGAACTTCTATGGCATCAATTTCATTCATATTTTCATATGTTTGTGTGATTTCTACGTGTAGCTCTTCTTGTCCAGCTTGAGCATGCATCATATTTTCAATCTGTTCAATGAAATTAGTTTCACTGTTGACAGTAATACGTATATTTTGTTCTAAATCTTTTGGTTCCACACCTGTTAACGAAAGATTAAATGGAGCTTGGAAAGCGCTATAAATGGCTTCGCTTTTTCCAGTGAATGTAAATAATATATTACCATCGTCATCTACTTCCATCTCGGTACCGTCTTCTTCTCCAACCGTAAAAATAATTTGTGCGATATCTTTATACTTTGTATTGATATCCCTGAAGACTTCATCCTGGTCTGTCATATCCTGCCAGCCTTCACCTGGAAATTTAGTGTATGTTACATGTTCTGATGTATAAAATTGTGCTTGCTCACCATTTAAATCGCCTACTTCATTTACTTCTAAAGGATCTTCAATCACTTCACTAGTAGAGGTTTCTTCACTCTCATCAATGATTTTTTCTGTTAAGGTATCTAATACGGTAATAACAAGTCCCCTCATCATAGAGTAACTTTTTACCTCTTCAATATTATCTTCAATTTGAGACAACGTACTTGCTATATCTTCATCAATATTTTTTTCTGAATTTACAGTAGTTTCAGCTTCGTCAAAAACTTCTTGTGGAATTTCAATATCGTCGATTTCATTGATTTGTTCAAAGGTTTGATCAATCGATGTTTCAAGCGTATGCCCTTCTACTTCAACGGTTAATTGATTGCTTACTTTCTCAATAAAATACGTCTCATTATCTATTATGATTTCTAAATCATGATTCACATCTTTTGGTACAGCTCCTGCTACATCAAGCGAATATGGACCTTTAAAAGAATTGTATATATCTTCGTTTTTACCCGAAAATGTTATTATGTACTTGCTATTCTTTTTTTCCATATCAATATCTGCTTCATCTTTTAACTGCATAAGAATGTGAGAGGCACTCTCGTAGTTTGTCTCTGCATTGTCCATTGGGTCGTCCTGAGATGGTGTACTTTCCCAAGGATCGTTCGCGACTTTTCTATATGTGGTTCCATCCGTTGAATAGAGGTTTTGTGTTTGTCCATCTTGGGTTATTTCTCCGTCTGCTTCTGATGTTTTATCATTTCGATTCGCACGCATAACACCGCTTTTCTGATCGATAGTATGACCATCTGCGTCGAGTACTCGTATCTCTAATGCAACTTCTGTATAATATTTTTCTACCTCATTCATATGTTCCTCAACAAGGTCAATAATATCTTCCTTAGATTCATTGCCACATGCCATAAGAATAAAAATAAATACAAAGGATAAAAACATGAAAAAATATTTTCTCAACGTAACTCCTCCTATTATTTATAAGGGCCTTCTCTATTTTAGCGAATATTACATAAATGTAACAGAGCACAAAGGACTATGTGTGCTGATAAAGTACCATAAAATCTTCAGTTGTACTTTCTTCTACAATCTTGCATAATTAATGAATAAGGAAAAGGACGTAAGTATAAAAAAGAGGAGAGATATGAATGCGTACATTTGAACAATCGGACGCGATGAAGCGACTTCCCGATCAGTTTTTTGCGAAATTAGGTGCTGAAGTTGGGCGTCTCGTTGCAGAAGGAAAAGATGTCATTCACTTAGGCCAAGGGAGTCCAGACCTTCCACCAGCAGATGATGTCATTGAAGCTTTGCAAAAAGGAGCAGAAAATCCAGTAAACCATAAATACGCACCGTTTAAAGGGTTTGCTTATTTCAGGGAAGCAGTTGCGGAATTTTATAAAGAGGAATATGACGTTGATATTGATCCCGATAAAGAAGTAGCGCTAATGTTTGGTTCAAAAATTGGCTTGTTTGAAATCAGTCAGTGCATGTTAAACTCAGGAGATACCGTATTACTTCCTAATCCAGGGTATCCTGATTACTTATCAGGTGTTGCTCTAGCGAATGCAAAACATGAATTTGTGCCATTATATGAGAAGAATGGTTTTTTACCTGCATATGACCAGTTGTCAAAAGACGTGCTAGATCGAGCAAAAATGATGTTTTTAAACTACCCAAACAATCCGACGACTGGAGTGGCGACGAAGGAGTTTTTCGACGAAACTGTTGATGTAGCGAAAAAGCATGATATTTGTGTCGTGCATGATTTTGCGTATGGAGCGATTGGATTTGATGGTGTTAAACAACCAAGCTTCTTATCCTCAGAAGGAGCTAAAGATATTGGAATTGAATTATATACATTGTCAAAAACATACAATATGGCTGGATGGCGCGTGGCGTTTGCAGTTGGAAATGAATCGGTGATTGGAATGCTGAATGAACTGCAAAATCATTTATTTACGAGTCTTTTTGGTGCGATTCAAGAAGCGGGTACAAAAGCGTTAACGACAAAGTCAACGTATGTGGAAGAGCTTGTTGATGTGTATGAACGTCGCCGAGATGTGCTTGTGGAAAGCTTACGAGAGATTGGTTGGCATGTGGAAGGACCAAAAGGAACATTTTTTGCATGGTTACCTGTGCCTGAAGGATATACATCCGATGAATTTACGCAGTTGTTGCTTGAAAAAGCTCATGTAGCTGTGGCTTCTGGAAGAGGATTCGGAACCCTTGGAGAAGGGTATGTTCGGTTTGGTTTACTCGATTCGGAAGAGCGTTTACGAGAAGCGGCTGAACGTATTGGTAAACTAGGAATATTTAAAAAAGAATGATTTAAATGTTGAAAGGATTGAAACATAGTGGCATATGACGTCGCAGTAATCGGTGGTGGTCCGTCTGGCTTAATGGCAGCTATATCAGCAGCTGAGCAAGGGGCTCGAACCATTTTAATTGAAAAAGGAAAAAAACTTGGCAATAAACTAGCTATTTCTGGTGGTGGGAGATGCAATGTGACAAACCGACTTCCTGAAGAAGAAGTGATCCGCCATATTCCTGGAAACGGTGTGTTTTTATACGGTCCATTTTCAGTCTTTAATAATTACGATATTATTGATTATTTTGAAGGGCTCGGTGTTGCACTGAAAGAGGAAGATCACGGAAGAATGTTTCCTGTTTCTAATTCAGCAAAGTCTGTCGTTGATACACTCCTTCGAAAATTAGATGAATTGCATGTGGAAATTAGATTAGAAACACCAGTGAAGACCGTGAATTATGGGGAGAAAGCTCATACTATTTTCCTCAAAAGTGGTGAAGAAGTTCAGGCGAAAGCGCTTGTCCTTGCCGTTGGAGGAAAGTCTGTTCCACATACTGGATCAACAGGGGACGGGTATGCGTGGGCTGAGAAAGCAGGCCACACGATTACAGATCTGTATCCGACAGAAGTACCGCTGACGTCGAACGAGAAATTTATTAAAGAGAAGAGTTTGCAAGGGTTATCTCTCAGAAACGTCGCTTTATCAGTGCTAGATGAACGGGGTAAAAAAATCATCACCCATCAAATGGATATGATTTTTACCCACTTTGGTATTTCAGGGCCTGCAGTTCTGAGATGCTCCCAGTTTGTTGTGAAGGAATTGATGAAAGGTCGAAAAACGGTGGACATGACCATTGATTCTTTTCCAGATGTCAATCAACAACAATTGACTGAAAAGCTGACCGAAATGATGAATGATCAACCAAAGAAGGCTTTTAAAAATGTTGTGAAAGGACTAGTGCCTGAGAGGTTTATGCAATTTATTTTAGAAAGACATGGGGTATCCGATGAATTAAAAGTAGGAAATGTTTCAAAAGAAATGGTTCGAGGAGTTATTGGAGATTTAAAAAACTTCACGTTTACCGTGGACGGCTCGTTGTCGATTGAAAAGGCATTTGTTACCGGTGGAGGAGTTGCTACGAAAGAGATTATTCCTACGACATTGGGATCTAAAAAAATGGACAGACTTTATTTTTGTGGAGAGATTTTAGATATTCACGGATATACAGGTGGATATAATATTACGTCTGCACTTGTTACCGGACGGCTTGCGGGAACAAATGCGGCGTATGATTCGTATGAAACTATGTAGCAGTCAGAGCCACAATTCGCCCACATGTTTGTGGGCGTTTGTGTCTGAGCTTAGGAAGACTTCCATAAGACATCAATCATATCGTCTGTAAATAGATTCGTATCAATGGTACATTTTTCAGCGTCGATACCGTATTGCCAGCCGTATATCTGTGCATCTTCCGGTCCTTGAGGGTCAAATGAGGGTGCTTTTTCCTTTGAAGTGATTTCTTTTTGAGGGTATGCAGTCCATAGGATGGTATTTTTTTGTGTCTTTTCTTCCGTATCATTAAAAGCTTTGAAAAGCTCGTTCTCGTCCGAAAATACGCCATATATGCCTGGTTCGTAATCAGACGCTTCAATTGTTTCATACCAACCTTGGATAAAGTCCGCATCTACATCAAAGTCCGGTTCAATGTCAACAAATAATGCGACATCGTTAGGAACATCTAACTCTTGTGCAAGTTCAATCGCTTTTTCGGCATGCTCTGCACCTGCATCTTTCGTAGTAGCGTCTGTTACGTGGTTATAAATAAGCAAAATATCTACTTCTTTTTCGTATAAAAAGGACACTTCATCTTCTGTTAATCCAGTTGACACGTCTTCGTTGTCACCGATATATCGTCCGAAGACATCAGGAGTACCAAAGTTTTCTGATACACATTCATATAATTCATCTTGTGCAGCTTCAGCTGAGTCGACTCCCCAATAGGTGGATTGTTTGTCATCAGAATTGTTGTCAGAAATTTTTTCAGGAATGAGTAAAAGTGTTAAACTAATCAGGATGAAGCTAATGGAAATGAATAAAACCTTCCAGTAATCTCTCAAACGATTCATTTTACATGATCCTTTCATAGTATTCTTCTGCTAGTATATTGTGAGAGATTGATTGCTGTGTAGGTAATCCGAACAAGAATAAAAAAATAGAGGAGTAACCAAATGAAAAGAGTTGTTGTTACAGGATGCGGTGCAGTATCTCCGCTTGGAAGTTCAGTAGACACCCTATGGAATCATATCAAAGAAGGGCATTCAGGTATTGTTAATTTAGAGTCAGAAGAATTTGCTCATATACCTACGCAAATTGGTGGGAGAGTGAAAGGGTTTCATCCAGAAAAGTATTTGGATAAAAAGGAACAAAAACGTTTTGATTTATTCATACAATATGGGGTTACAGCTGCGATGCAGGCAATCGAGCAGGCCAATGTAGATGAAACGACGATGAATAAAGAGAGAATTGGTGTGTATATTGGTACAGGAAGCGGTGGAATGGACACCACTCTTGAAAATCATTCTGCATTTCTTGACCGCGGTCCAAGACGCGTCTCACCCTTCATGGTGCCAATGATGATTAGCAATATGGCTGCAGGAATGGTGGCTATCAAAACAGGTTTTAAAGGCCCTAGCTATTCGCCCATGTCTGCTTGTGCAACAGGAAACCAGGCCATTGGTGAAGCGTATTTAAATATTAAACATGGATATTCAGACGCAATTGTCGCAGGTGGAGCAGAGGCGATGATGAACCCCTTAGCCTATGCAGGTTTTTCACGTATGCGAGCGATGTCGACCTTAAACGACGCTCCGGAAAAGGCGAGCCGCCCGTTTGACAAACATCGAGATGGCTTTGTTATGGCAGAAGGTGCTGGTATTCTCTTTTTAGAAGAGTATGAGCATGCGAAAAAACGTGGCGCACATATTTTAGGAGAAATCGTTGGATATGGTGCGACAACGGATGCGTATCATATTACCTCCCCTGATTCTCAAGGGGCAGAGCGGGCAATGGGCTTAGCAATCGATATGGCAGGAATTGACGCAAGTGAAGTCGATTATATTAATGCCCACGGAACGAGCACACCTGAAGGGGATATTTCGGAAGTTCGAGCGATTAAACGTTTGTTTAACGACCATGCGGAGAACCTTCTCGTTAGCTCTACCAAGTCGATGACAGGGCATATGTTTGGCGCAGCAGGTGGAATCGAAGCGATTATTACGTTGAAGAGTATTGCTGAAGGAATTGCGCCTCCGACCATTAATTACGAGCCGCCTGATGAAGATTGTAGGATCAACGTTGTTCCGAATGAAGCGGTCGAAACGGATATCCATTACGCACTTTCCAATGGATTTGGTTTTGGTGGACATAACGCAGTCGTGGCTTTTAAGAAGTATGAATAAAGCTATTGTTATTTGTATAGTGCCCCGATTTTATCTTTACCAAAAAATCGGGGCACTATCTTTGGGTTTAGTAACTGTATTTTAGGTGTCGTGGAAAATCGAGGCACTATCCAGACGTTTAGTGCCTGTATTTTCAGTTCCGCCGGTAATCCAGGGCTTATCCCAGTGAATAGTGCCTGTATTGCGAGCATCACGTCAAATCAAGGCCCTATCCCATTTTTTAGTGCCCGCATTTCAAATGACGAATGGAATCCGGGCACTATGAACAGTAAAAAAGAGGCACATCCCATGATGTACCTCTCATTCTTCACTCAAACAAGATCACACGCTTCAGGTGGCATCCAATCGGCTGCTTTTCCTTCCCACTTTACGTTACATCCAAGCGGATTTGTTTGTGGAACTGAAATCGGCTCGTCGGCGAATTTTTCTGATAACGCACGATCTAAATCAAATTGTGTGGCTTGATCGGGATTGCGAGGGTTATCAACCGCACGTCCTGTATAGATAAGTTGTCTATCTTTATCAAATACAAAGAAGTGGGGCGTACGCAATGCTCCATAAGCTTCCGCGACTTTTTGTGTTTCATCACGTAAATAAAGCCATGGGAAATTATTTTCTTTCATGTTTTCAACCATATGATCATAGGAGTCTGCCTCATTTGTATTTGCGCTATTGGCGTTAATTCCAATAAATTCTATAGACTCCGTCGCAAATTTTTCAACGGTTTCACGAGTGAGTTCATTTGAATGAATCACGTATGGGCAATGATTACACGTGAAAAATATAACAAGAACTTCCCGATCAGAAAACTCGGATAGAGAATACATCTTGCCATCTGTTCCTTTTAATTGAAAGTCAGGTGCTTTTTCACCAATCGATAAAGTAAAAGACATACCAACCTCTCCTCCTGAGTGATGATATATGCAGTATATCATACTCCGGAGACTATTTTTACATAGAGGGAAGGTTTTTCGCGACATCATTTGTTCGCTTTCCATACCAATCGATAAATTGTTCAGCATGTTCAACATCGATATCAGCCAACGATTCTTCATGGACAGGGACTGATTTGTTCGTAGTCTGGATTGTTGCTAATCCTAACTTTTGTTGAATCATTGATTGGGTCACCTCTACTTCAATAATTTCCTTTCGATTCGTCGTAAATAGAGTCGATGACAGGCCACCAGAGTAATAATGAATCCTATGATCAACAAAGGAATATCTCGAGTTTCGATAATCAAAATAACGTCCTACATATGTTCCAACGAAAATTACTGGCAAAATAAACGCCCATGATGATTTAAAAATGAACACAAATGCTAGAACGAACAGAAATACCCAAGGCACCCGGATCATTTTCATGAAGAGCGCTTGTTTAGGAAGTTTCGTTGTCGCTTTGCTTATTTGAAATTGAGGTAACAGTTCTTCTGTGAGTGTATGCGCCCGTTTTGTCGATAAAAAAGGAAATAATGACAGCACACCAAATCCATCTTTTTCATCTGTTGCCGTACTTACAAGCATGATTTCCGACATGCGCAACCACTTTTTCAGTGGTGTTTGATACATACGAATTGCCTGAACATTGGCTTTTTGAATAGACATTTCCTTTTCATTTAACCATCCACTCTTGATGAAAATTCTCTTTTCATCCGATGAAATTTCGTATTTTCCATAGGTTAGAAACGTTTTAACCAACCCAATGAGGAGCGCAAGGATGATTAGTAATAATCCTGTGAGACCAATTGTCATCCATGATTTTGTAGCAATTGCTACGAACGTGTCTACGATTTCTTCGATTGGGAGTATATCTTTCATTCTTTCAAAAATAGTTAGCGCGATTGGAACAATGATTATTAAGTCCAGTGACAATACAGATGCTCTTACCAATGTTTTATTGTCACTTGTGTAGTGAATGGTCTTTTTCTCTTCGCTTACATCTTCCTGTTGAAAGGTTTCACTTTGCTCAACCTGTAATTCTCCTTTTCGAAAAGAATCGATGCGTTCACGAATATTCGCTGCTTCCGTATCACTTACAGCTTCAAAGGTAATTGCATGTTTTGAATCTGTTGAGCGCGTATGTAAAACGAGTGATGTAACATGAAATGGTCGAAAGTAAACAGGAGTCTTTTGTTGAATGTTCTCAATTTGCTCGATGTGTATATGGTGATGTCTTTTCTTAAACACCCCTCGGTACTGATGGACAGAATCATTTGTAAATACATACGTTGTTTTCCACCAATTGGCGATCATGATAATAAATTGCACAGCTATAATGAGTAGGAAACCAATACGGATACTCGTAATGAATGTTGACTCATTGCCTGTTCGTAATACAAAAATGATGACTATAAAAACAATGTTATTCGCTAGTAACCGAACAAAAGATTGGATTAATTGTAGTGGATGTAATCGTTTAGGCATATTCATGCATCCACTTCCTTCACTTGTGCATACGTAGCAATATGCTCTTTAAGTATACGTGCGTCTTCACGAGGGAGCATCGGTATTTTATGGGGTGTTCCCATTGTACCGATTGTAATTGTTTCCACATGGTTCGAACGCAAAAGTGGCCCTTGTTCTGTTTCGACAAATTGAATTTTAGACATAGGAATCACCACTTGTTTTGAAAAAAGTCGTCCGTGCTGAAAGCGAACATAGTGTTCATTAAAGCCATAGATCCAGTATGTATACTTCCACTTTGGCTCCATAGCAACAGACCAAATCATTCCTAAAGGGATGATTGCAATGACAATCCACAGAGTAATCATTAGCCATTGGTACCAATGAAAGTAATAGCTCGTAATTAATAATCCAATGCAGAGGATGAGAATTAATATGTCAGTTATAACGTTCGTCGTTCTCCATATACGAATCGAACGTTTAGAGATAGAGTGAGTCAATTCAGGTAGTGTGTTCACGCATATCATCCTTTCTCTTCCCATCCATTCTAAGGGAAGATGTTTATGAAGCGAATCATTTTATGAATAATTTATGTTTACAAAAAAGAGACACACCTTTGAAGGGATGTGTCTCTTTCGCAAATATACAGTTGAACTCTTTACAAATCTAAGGTAATTTCGGCAGATCCATCCATTTTATTCATCAGTTGAATGTGTTCTGGGGTGATTTTTAAAATAGCTAAGTTCGGGTCTTCAGGACCATCGAAATAGGCTTGCATCTCATCTACCCACAATTCTTTTTTAATGTGTTCATCATCTGTAATACTTACTTTTCCTTGATATTCAACGTATGCGTCGCCATATCCGTCCCCTTCGTAGCCAAGCAAAATATGTGTGTATGGATTTTCGCGAAGTTCATCCACTTTGTCGGTATCTTTACTTGTTGCCGTATATAGTGTTAAATCTTTATTTAAAAAAGTCATATACCTAGAAACAGGTTTTTCATGTTGGATGGTTGACATTGGACCTGTCATATCTTGGGATAGAATTTGTTCTACGGTACTTCTTGCTTCATCTTTATTCATAGAAAACCACTCCTTTTTATTTTCTCTTACGTTTCCCAAAGAACGATCATTTAATCATCGATTTACAAAGGAGATTTTTAATTTTCTTATATGTATAAAAAAGATACGATGAATATAGTATGGATCCGATGAAATAATCGTTGAAACAGCCAAATTTCATACCGTATCTGAAAGAGGCGCACTAGGAATGGAAGTGCGATTAGAAAGATACAATCATGAGTGGCACGTCCAACAAGAAGAAATTTTATGGAGGGAATAACAAAGCCTATACACTTAAATAGGAGTGTATAGGCAACGTAAACTTATTTTACTACGGTTACTGGACATTTGGCATGTTTCATGACTTTATGGCTGACACTCCCAAGGACCATTTCCTGAAACACATTAAGTCCGCGACTTCCGATGACAAGTTGATCGACGGATGATTTATTCACGTGATCAATAATCTCTTGACTTGGGTTTCCTTTGAGTATTGTAACAACTGTTTTTACCCCAGCTTCAGTGGCAAGGTCAACAATTGGATGTACAATTTGTTCGCGTTTTAATACAAGACTTTCCGATGTTAAATAATCATCTTTTGCTTTATTATGATCAGCAACATAAATAATTTCAATATAAGCTTCTGGTAAATATTGTGCAAGCATCATGCTATGTTCTGCTGCACGTAATCCGTTATCAGATCCGTCCACTGCTACAGCAATCCTCATGAGTATTCACTCCTTAAATGAGTTGTTGATACAATTGTTTACTGGAGGAATTCAAGCCAGTAATATGTACAACAATTCCTTTTTCCTCTAGTTTTTGTTGTACTTTTATAATCGCCCCAACTGCAGATTCATCCCATAAATGACTATTTTCAAAATTAATCGTTACTTCTTTTTCAGATACATGATCAAAAGATTGAATGAATGTTGTTGTTGAAGCGAAGAATAATGGTCCCTTCACTATATATTCCCCTGACTCATGTGTTACTCTCACACGTGAAATCTTTGCAACAAAGAAGAGGGCGCTCAATATAACACCGATGACAACGCCAATAGCTAAGTTTTTTGTATATAAGATGATTGCAACCGTAACGATCATAACAAGTGATTCTGACTTCGGTGCTTGTCTGAGAAACTTAAATGATCCCCAATTAAATGTTGTCATACTTACCATAATCATCACTCCAACAAGAACAGGCATTGGAATTTTAACAACAACGTCCCCTAAAACAATAATCAAGAACATCAAAAATACCCCTGCTGTCATTGTGGACAGTCTGCCTCGTCCACCTGATTTTATATTAATGACGGACTGACCAATTAATGCACAACCTGCCATTCCTCCAAAGAAACCGGTAATAAAGTTAGCAATTCCTTGCCCGCGTGCTTCTCTATTTTTATTACTCGGTGTATCCGTCATATCGTCGAGTACTTGTGACGTAAGTAGGGATTCGAGTAAACCTACAACAGATAAAGCTAGTGAATATGGAAGAATGATTTGCAGTGTTTCAACATTCAGCGGGATATCAGGGAAGAAAAACGTCGGAAGCGTACTAGGCATTGTACCTAGATCGCCAATTGTTTGTAATTTCACACCACTAGCAAGCGCTATAATTGTCATGACAACAATAGCAATGAGTGGCGCGGGTATTGTTTTGATAAACCGTGGGATGGTATATACTAAAATAAGTGTAACAATTGCAAACACATATGTCATTGTGTTTGAGCCTATTAAATATGGCATTTGTGTAATAAAAATCATAATTCCAAGGGCATTCACAAATCCAAGCATGACAGAGTTTGGTATGAAGCGCATTAAATTTGCTACCCCGAAAGCTCCAAGAATCAGTTGAATAATTCCAGTTAAAATCGTAGCCGCAAGCACATATTCAAGGCCGTGTTTGGCCATTAAACTAACAAGAACTAATGCCATCGCCCCTGTAGCTGCTGAAATTAACCCGGGTCTTCCACCAACGATCGATGTGATGACTGCAATCGTAAATGAAGCGTATAATGCGACACGCGGGTCGACACCCACGATGAACGCAAAAGCCAATGCTTCAGGAATAAGTGCCAACCCGACAACAATGCCTGCCAGTATATCGGCACGTATATTCCCAAACCACTGTTCTTTAATGGTATGCATATATTTCCCCTTTCATGATGTTCGCACATACAAAACTTGACAAATAATAGCACGATTATACCACATTGCATGACACACTTGAACAAATTGCGGGTGTGAAAATAAACATATAGACGATTGTTGACACACATATTAGAATGCTCTAATATGATAGTATCAGACGTATTAGTGAAATCTAATATGTAGAGGAGATGGTTTCGTGGACACGAAAGTAAAGTTGATTCACGGGTTTTCACACAAAATCCGTTTGCAAATCCTTGAAAGTATTATGAATGAAGAAAAAACAGTATCACAAATAGTTGATGATGTGGAAGGAAGTCAATCAAGTATTTCACAACATTTAGCTTGTTTGCGCGGTTGTGGGCTTATTCTTAGTAGGCAGGAAGGGAAATACGTCTATTATCGGATCAGGAACGACCAAGTTCATAATATTTTAACCATCTTTGACGATTTATTAACAGAAGTACAAACGGAAGTCGAAACGTGTGAACATTACATTGGTTAGGAGTGTTTTGTGTGAGTTGTTGTTCAAATCATAAACAAAAAGAAGCGAAACATCATACATGCTGTAGCACATCGAAGGAATATTCAAGCGATTGCAGTTCAGAGGAAACATCCGAAACGTCTACTTGTGATGGTGAGGACGCGGATGAAGACCCCAGTTGTTGTTCATCTAAGAAAGATGAATCTGCAGCTACGAGTGAAGGTGAAAAACTAGATTTCATTGTTCACGGAATGGACTGCCCATCTTGTGCAGCATCTGTTGAGAAAGGGTTACATCAATTAACAGGTATTAATGAAGCGCGAATTAGTTACGCATCTGAAAAATTACACTTGCTTGTGAATAATCAGTTTGATGCCGAGGAAATGGAAAAAACAGTTACAAACTTAGGATTTACTCTTGAACATCAAGAGCAGAATATAGGCATGAAAACATACACGATTGAAGGAATGGATTGTGGAAGTTGTGCTAAAAGTATCGAAAACCATGTCATTCGTGTAGATGGGGTCAATGACGTTGAGGTGAGCTTTGCAACGGGTAAAGCGCATGTCGACCATACGAACCCAACGGATGAAATTATTAAAGAAATTAAGAAGATTGGTTTTTCAGCAACCTTTGATGGTGATAAACGTCAATCGCGTTCGACAAAGAACAATGGTTTCGAGCTCGGTAAAATCATTCTTTCAGGACTATTCATTGCAACCGGATTTATTGGCACATACACAGCAATGCCAACCATTGTTTCAACCATTCTATTTGCGATTGTCATTGTTCTTAGTGGAGCGAAACCGATTAAAAGTGCTTTTTATGCCATTAGAAGTAAGTCACTTGACATGAACGTTCTTATGTCTTCAGCGGCCATTGGTGCTGCGATTATCGGCGAATGGTTTGAAGGTGCGACCGTCGTTTGGCTCTTCTCTTTTGGAATTTACTTGCAAAATCGTTCCATGGATCAAACGAGAAAATCTATTCGACATTTAATGGATTTAACGCCATCTAAAGCCTCCGTGCTTGTCAATGGAGAGATTGTCGAAACACGTGTAGAAGATGTACAAATTGGTGATACCCTTATCGTTAAGCCGGGGGATAAAGTACCGCTTGATGGAAAAGTGTTGCAAGGAACTTCAACGATTAACCAAGCACCAATTACTGGAGAGTCACTTCCAGTCAATAAAGATATAGGAGATACAGTGTTTGCAGGAACTATTAACGAAAGTGGCTCACTCGATATTGAAGTTACAAAGCTCATTGAAGATACGACGTTATCGAAAATTATTCATCTTGTGGAAGAAGCACAAGAGCAAAAAGCACCGACCGAAGCGTTTATTGATCGATTTGCAGCGATTTATACACCAATTGTATTTATCCTTGCACTACTCATCATTGTTGTACCACCAGTAATTGGCATGGGAAGTTGGGCAGATTGGACATATAAAGGACTTGCCTTATTAGTCGTAGCGTGCCCGTGTGCACTTGTGATTTCCACCCCAGTCGCGATTGTCTCCGCCATTGGGAACTCAGCTAAAAATGGTGTGTTGATTAAAGGCGGTACATTTTTAGAAACAGCTGGAACCCTTGATACGATTGCCTTTGATAAAACGGGGACGCTGACGAATGGAACTCCGACTGTATCTGATATTCATGCAATAGATTTGTCAGAAGCAGACTTAATTTCCATTGCTCAAACGATTGAAAGTCGTTCTACACATCCGATTGCAAAAGCAATTGTTGATTATGGATCTGAAAAAGATATCGCACTTTTAGATGCTGAACAATATCAAAATATTGTTGGAAAAGGTGTTCAAGCAACAATCGACGGGAAAACATATTACGCAGGTAGTCCAAGACTGTTTACAGAAATGAATGTTGTACTAGATGATGTAATCGAAAAAGTTCAATCCTTGGAACAAGAAGGTAAAACGAGCATCATGATCGGTACAGATGAAAAAATTCTTGGTACGATCGCAGTAGCGGACGCCATTCGTGAGACGACAGATGCAACCATTCAAGCATTAAAAGCAGCACATATAAAAGATATTGTCATGCTGACAGGTGATAATGAACGAACGGCTAAGACAATAGCGGCCGAAACAGGAGTGGATCGTTATTTTGCAGAGTTGCTTCCTGAAGATAAAGTAGCTGCTGTGAAAGAGCTTCAGCAAGAAGGGAAGAAAGTAGCGATGGTTGGTGACGGGATTAATGACGCGCCAGCACTTGCGACAGCAGACTTAGGAATTGCAATGGGAGTTGCAGGAACAGATACAGCTATGGAAACAGCAGACGTAGTGTTGATGTCTGATGATCTTGAAAAGCTTCCATATACAGCTAAATTAAGTAGAAGAGCCATCAACATTATTAAGCAAAACATTTGGTTCTCCATACTCATTAAATCTGCAGCACTCATCCTTATTTTCCCAGGATGGTTAACATTATGGATGGCAGTACTGAGTGACACAGGCGCTGCGATTATTGTTATATTAAACGCACTTCGATTGTTGCGGGTGAAAGATTAATGATCTATAAAACAGAGCTAGTAAGACATCTTAGTCTCACTAGCTCTGTTTTTATGTCAAAGCAATTGGGGCGCGTGTTACTTCTACTTCATAATAGGAAATTTCATTTTCAAGAATAAAATCCGGCCTTCCACCTTTATGTTGATGTGCTTCTTTAAAAGCATCACTTTTCGTCCAATTTTTAAAATCTTCTTCTGAATACCAGCGGGTAACAATGGAAACCTCATCAACGTCATTTAATTTGTGCCGAGTGAGAACTTCTAACCCTTGAAATCCTTTCATCGCTTCGACTTTACCTACTTTATCAAAACGGTTTACTAACTTATATCCTTCACCTTTATTGATTGTCGTTGTATTTGTAACAATATACATTGTGGAGCCCTCCTATATGTAATTGATTTCTAATGCATTAACTTAATGACATTGATAATCATTCTCAATGTCAATGAGAATGTGAAAATGAAACAAATATTCGTGTACGAGTACTCATCATCCTATGAAAAAAAGTGAAGGAACAAACATATCGTCTGTTTGCTCCTTCACTTTATGGTTGTTCAACTGCATTATATGTTCGCATACTTCGGTTCAGCAACTTTTACAATTTGTTTCCCTAGATTTTTTCCTTCGAATAATCCTACGAAAGCATCAATTGTCTGTTCAAACCCGTCTACAATTGTTTCTTCGTATGTTAATTTTCCTTCCTGAAGCCACTTTCCTAAATCAGCAGCTGCACGTTTGAAATCAGTTGAATAATTTCCAACAGTGAATCCCTGCATGAGCACACTATTTTTAATGAGCGTAGTACCTTGCACACGTGGCCCGATATCTGGCTCTGTTAAGTTATAAGAGGAAATAGCCCCACAAACAGCAATTCTTGAATTACGGTTGAGATGCTTCATCACTTCATCTGAAACAACCCCACCAACGTTATCGTAGTAGACATCTACTCCATCAGCTAATGCGGCTTCTAAATCCTTTGCAAAGTTGTCCTCTTTATAATTCACCGCAGCATCAAAACCAAGTTCATTCAACAAGTAATCAATTTTCTCACTTGACCCAGCAATTCCTACAACACGAGTGCCTTTAATTTTAGCAATTTGGCCGACTGCAGAGCCAACTGCGCCAGCGGCTCCGGAAACGACGACCGTTTCACCTGCTTGGGGTTTTCCGATATCTAATAGTCCAAAGTAAGCCGTTAATCCAGGCATTCCTAGAATTCCTAGGTGTGTAGAAATAGGCGCTACAGTAGGATCAACCGTACGAATCTCTTGCTCTTTGGCTATACTATATTCTCCCCACTTCAAGTTTCCCGTGACAATATCGCCTTGTTGAAAATGTTCTGAGCGTGATTCAACGACTTCCGCTACAACTCCACCAGCAATAGCTTCGTTTAATGTAAATGGCGGAATATACGATTTTTCATCATTCATTCGACCACGCATGTATGGATCAACTGATAAATAAAGCGTTTTTACTAAAATTTCATTTTCTTCAAGTGGTGTAATCAATTTTTCAACAAAACTAAAATCGTCATCTGTAGGCATTCCCTTTGGACGATTCACTAAATGGATTTCTGTATTAGATGTTTTACTCATGAATATCCTCCTTGGATAGTTTACTTTAATATAATTTATGGTGAAAATGATATATACTTACGAATAGTAAGTGCATATGTAGAGTACTATTCAAACGTTTGTTTGTAAAATTATCCGTATGAACGTGGGGAACTAAAATATAGAAAAGGTGTGTGTTAATATGACATCAAAGGCTAAGAAATTTAATGGAATACCATTATCCGTATTAGATGTAGCAGGAATAAACGAAGGTAGTGAAGCACGAGATTCATTTAAAAATAGTGTGAACCAAGCACGTCTTGTAGATGAGCTTGGATTTAATCGCTACTGGTTTGCCGAGCACCATAATATGCAAGGGATTGCTAGTTCAGCGACATCTGTTCTGATTGGGCACATTGCAGGGGTTACTGAACGAATCCGTGTCGGGTCAGGGGGAGTGATGCTACCTAACCATGCGCCACTTGTCATTGCAGAGCAATTTGGAACGCTTGAATCGCTTTATCCAGGGCGAATTGATTTAGGATTAGGTCGAGCACCAGGAACAGATCAATTAACCGCCCACGCACTTAGACGAAATCTGCATAGTAGTGGAAGTGATTTTCCAGAACAATTGGAAGAATTGCGCTCATATTTTGAACCAAATCCGAGTGCCCACGTACGTGCGGTACCGGGAGAAGGTTTAGATATTCCTATCTGGCTTCTTGGTTCTAGTGGATTTAGTGCACAGTTATCTGCAGAGTTAGGACTTCCATTTTCATTTGCAAGCCACTTTGCTCCAGCATATGTCATGGAAGCATTACAAATATATTATCAAAATTTCCGTCCATCAAAAGATTTACAAGAACCATACTCGATGCTAGGAATTAACATTATTGCTGCGGACACAGATGAAAAAGCGGAGTATTTATCAACGTCGCTGCAACAACAATTTTTGAACATGGGTAGAGGAGTTTCATCGAAGTTTTTACCACCTGTTGAGAACATGGAAGAGATATGGACGCCACAGGAAAAACACGGTGTAGAACAATCATTAAGTTCAAAAGCTACCATTGTTGGTAGTAAAGAAACAGTTGAACGGAAATTAGCGAGCTTTTTAGAAGAAACGAAAACAAATGAATTTATTATTAGTTCACCGATTTTCAATCATGAAGATCGCATGCGCTCCTTTGAAATTATAGGGGAACTGATGGAATAGGGGCACTGTCCTTAGTTTTAGTCGCCGTATAATGAGCGGTCTCCGGAATCGAGGGACTATCATTAGTTATAGTTGCTGAATGATTGGCGATCTCCAGAATCGAGGCACTATCCTTAATCATAGTCGTCGTATAGTCAGCTTTATCCAAAATCGCGGTCCTATCTTTCGTTATAGCATCCAAAAATGAAGCCACTAAGCTACAGCTTAGTGGCTAATATTATCACTCGACCATCAATTGTATATCCACATTTTCATAGGGAGTTTGCTCATAGGTTTTCAAAATTCCCTGTTCATGTATCGCTTGCTTGGATACATTCTTTTGTTGAATCGATATGGTAAACGGTTTTACATAAGGTAACCCTTTTAAAATAATTGTATCCTCATCTTTCCAATGGGCACCAATCGACTCTTTTGCAATCCCATCTATGTTCGTAGAAATTGCAATTCCTTGTTTAAAAAAGGGATGCACGTTTTCTTGAGATACTCCAGGATCATTTAAGCATATATATAAAGAAATATTATCGGCAAACTGTAAAATTTTCACATGTTTATCAAATACTTCTGAATCAATCTGCGGATAGGATGCTAATATTTTATGTACACGTTTCTCTTCTTCCTTTAAAAAATCCTTAGCTTCTTTCATATTGCTTTTAGAAACAAATTTCATATAATGCGCGCTACATAATGCAGCCGCATATGGATCTACAGCTTCCACTTCATCAATTCCTTGTGTATAAAGAACTGTCTTCGGAATAACTGGAAAACTCGTGAAATCGTAAGGCATGTCTGTTTGATCGTTCCAAAATGGTTGTTTATCAAAAGGACGCCAACCACAATCATGCGTTCGTATTGCATACATTACAGAATCGACAAAAGGATCATTTTTAAAAAAGTGATTGATCCAATGGTGAATCATCTCTTCAGAAAGATGTGCATGATGATCTTGTTCAATCATAATTAATTCAGTATCGTGATTTCGAATAATCATTACTAACGCACTCCTTATTAAGAAACTTGTTCTAATGATTGTATCATATGGAAAAAAGCTCATGAAAAATATAGTAGAACTAGATAAAAGGTCTCAATATTTGGTTGGTTTAAAATGGTAATATGATATAATATGCCTAGATGTTTGGAACGTTTGTTAAAAAATACAAGTTAGAATGGTGGAGCGAATATGATGAGGTTTTGTAGGGAATGTGGAAAAGAACTGAATGAAGGGCACAGCCATTGTATATATTGTGGCACTCCATTGCCAAAAAGTGACGTAAATGAAAAAGCGAATGTACAGAAAGAGCCAATGCCCAAAAAGAAAAAAATAATCCTTGGTTCTGTTATTGGTGTACTTATTCTGCTTGTAAGTCTACATATGTGGGCAGATAAACATTTTTCTTATGAATCTGTGGAAAAGAGATTTGAGGCGGCAGTTGAAGAAAGTAATATTAAAAAAATAACGAAATTAGTGACACATGAAGATGGCTCATCTATTAGTAAAAATGAAGCTAAAGCCTTTGCAAGCCTCATTGAAACGGAAGGAAACTCTTATGTAGAAGAGTTAACACATATCCGTTTAGATGGAAAGCTACTAGGGATATATGATTCCTATAAAGTAGAAGTCGTCGACCAATTTGCTACATATGATAATTTTGTAGAAGGATTATCCTTTGAATTTAATGAGGAGGAATTCCCCATCCATGAAGAAAATGACGGGTCAATCACATATGGACCACTTGCACCAGGCGAGTATACTGTGCAAGCAACATTTATGAATGACTCTGAAGAAACATCGCAAGAAGATACATTCACTGCTGCATCCTCGTACGGTGAATATACTTGGATTGACATGGAAATACCAATTTCAATGGTTCATTTTTATTTAGAAAGTGATTATGACTTTGAATTATCAGGTTCATATATACAAGTTAATGATGAGAAATATACGATCAAAGCAGATGGTGAGTCAGAGGAAATGGGGCCTTTTATGATGGATGGATCTGTACATGCGAATGTGGTAACAAACATGCCGTGGGGAGAAGTTGTTTCGGATGATATACTTGTTGACGATTCTTACATGTATGTACACGCTCCTATAATTTCCGATGAAAACTATGATGATATTACTACGTTATTAGTTAACTTTGGAGATGAGTACGTAGATGCTTTAGCAAATAAAACGACAAAATCTCTCACACTAGCAACCGATCATCTGAAGGATTATATAACGTCCGAATTTATCGAGGACACGTACTATACGGGACAATTTCAGGAACTACAAATAGACAAGGACTCTGCCTCCATCAATTATACAGATGACACCGAAGCATTAACGATTGATGCTCGTTATGTTGTTAACAAGGCTACGCACTCTTTAGAAGATGCACCTGACTTATATGAAGATGAATATACGTGGAATGTAAGTTTAGTATTTAACGATGACGAGGAAGAATGGCTTGTTCATTCACTTATGTATACAGATATGTGGACAGAAGATTCAGCATTAGATGTCATTGCTGGATCCAATACACTCTATGGACCAAGCGATGAAGTTGTTGAAACAGCACAAACAGATAATATGGATGCAGAAATGGAAAAGTTCATGATTGATTATACAGTTGCGAGTGTCCAGGCGATTAATCAACGGAATTTTGGACATATGAGTAGTTATATTACCGAAGATGGACCTCGAAGAAAAGAAGCGGATGAATATATCGACTACTTAGAGTCAAAAGAAATATTTGAAGAATGGATAGATACAGAGCTTGAAAGTTTAGAAGAAGTGGATGATCATTCTTGGGAAGTTACTGTCCTTGAAACCTTTGATATTATTAAACCTGATTCGACAGATGAGAAATCATACCGCACGAAAGTGATTGTCAAAGAAATTGACGGCAAATACTACGTAGACGAATTAATCGAGACGAATTTAATTGAGTAAATTTCATTATTACGAATACTAGCTATATCTATACAATAAAATTGAATACGTTTATTCTAAAACACTCATTTTCATACATGAGTGTTTTTTTCTTGCCTATGAGCAGTAGCGAAATAGCTACCTGAATAATGATTGATCTTTTTATTGGACGTAGGGATGGATTCACTTTCACGTAAAGTATGTAAACTATCGTAATTTTATGTTACCATAGCTAAATATTCGGTTTATAAATTTTATTATCTGTACTATATGCATCATCTGTATTTTTTTAGGGGGTTCCAATGGCTATTTCCTCAATTGTTTTTGGGAGTTTATTAATTATTAACATTCTTTTTGCGGTAGCAATTATCTTTTTTGAACGGCAAAATCCTAGTGCAACATGGGCTTGGCTAATGGTTTTGGTGTTCATTCCAGTTGTTGGGTTTATTTTATATCTTATATTTAATCAAAATTTCACTAAAAAGAAGATGTTTCAGTGGATTGATGAGGATAAAACAGGTGTGAAGAAGCAAGCAGATCATCAACTACAATTGCTTAAAGATAATGAATTTCCTTTTAAAAAGGACATTCATAAACAATATAAAGATCATATATATATGAATCTGATAAATGATCGTGCGGTGTATACACAAAATAATGATGTAATGATTTTTACGGATGGTAGAAGAAAGTTCGACGCATTGTTAGCGGATATTGAAAGAGCGAAAGATCATGTCCATATTCAATACTATATTATTCATGATGATGGGCTAGGAACAGAGTTAATAGATACATTAACGAAAAAGGCACTGGAAGGTGTGCAAGTTCGTGTACTCTACGACCATATGGGATCTAGAGGTATATCAGCTAACTTTTATGATGAGTTAAAGAACGCTGGTGGTACAGTTGAAGTGTTCTTTCCGCATTTTCATTTAAACTATAGAAACCACCGAAAACTAGCTATCATTGATGGGGAAATTGGGTATGTAGGCGGGTTTAATGTAGGCGATGAGTACTTAGGGTTAGATACGAAATTCGGATATTGGCGTGATACGCACTTACGTACAAAAGGTGAAGTTATTCATGAACTTCAAAACCGGTTTATCCTAGATTGGAATCAAGCATCGAAACATCATGGAATCCATTATGACAAACGGTTCTTTCCTGATCTTCCTGAAGCAGGAGATGTAGGTGCACAAATTGTATCCAGTGGACCAGATACAGAGGGACAACAAATTAAAAAAGCATACGTTAAAATGATCAACTCTGCTAAAAAGTACATTTATTTACAGACACCTTATTTTATACCTGACGACACTGTGCTTGATGCACTTAGAATTGCAGTAGAGTCTGGAGTAGACGTACGAATTATGGTTCCAGATAAGCCGGATCATATGTTTGTGTACTGGGCAACATTGTCGAATGTAGGGGAATTATTAAAAGCAGGAGCAAAAATTTACATTTATACAAATGGGTTTGTTCATGCAAAAACACTTGTAGTAGATGATACGATTGCATCTGTTGGAACGGCTAATATTGACCATCGAAGCTTTCGCTTAAATTTTGAAGTAAATGCATTTCTATATGATGAGAAAACGACATCAAATCTACGCAAGGCTTTCGAGAATGATATAGAGGTTTCACGAATGTTAACGTACGATGAATATCAAAAACGCTCCATGATCATTAAAATAAAGGAATCTATTTCTAGATTGATTTCTCCAGTGTTATAAAAAATCTCTCATTCCAGTTCTGGAATGAGAGATTTTTTGATTTTATCCTGTAAATTCGATTGGTGATCCTGGTCCGAGTGGAATACCGAGTAGCATCCACACGATTAACATAATCGTCCAACTGATTAAGAAGAACATGGAGTAAGGCAACATGACAGAAATCAAGGTTCCAATCCCCATTTTCTTATCATACTTCTGAGCAAAGGCGATAATCACCGCAAAGTAAGCCAATAATGGCGTAATAATATTCGTTGCCGAGTCAGCTACACGATACGCCATTTGTGTCAATTCTGGTGAATAGCCCAACTGCATCATGATTGGCACAAAGATTGGCGCCATCATAGCCCACTTTGCAGAAGCACTACCGATAAACATGTTGATAAATGCTGCGATTAATACAAAAAGAAGTATGAGTGGAATACCTGTCAAATTGATACTTTGCAAGAATTCAGCTCCGTAAATACCAAGAACTGTTCCCATATTCGTTTCATTAAAAAAAGCGACAAATTGCCCTGCTGTAAATGCTAGTACAATGAACATTCCCATAGATGCCATTGTATCTCCCATTTGGTTTGCGACATCTTTATCACTCTTGATACTTTTAGTAATGATTCCATAGGCAAGGCCTGGAATAAGGAAAAGTATTGCTATAATTGGAACGAGTGAGTCCATAAATGGTGACTGGACAATCTGATCCATGTAGTTTCCATCTGTTCCCCGAAGCGGAGCATTTGGAGGTAATATTAACAATGAAGTCAATCCAAGACCAACGACAAGCCATATTCCTGACCAAACAAGCCCTTTCTTTTCAGTAGCATTCAAGGAATCTAAACTTGCTACATCTGAAGTTCCTGTAGAGTCTTCTTCAGCATTTTCTCCTGTATATTTACCAAGACGTGGAACAATAATACGTTCTGTTACCCACGTACCTACCGCGGTTAATAAAAATACAGATGCTGCAATAAAGAACCAGTTCATTGCAACATTCATCGTCTCCGCATAAGACGGACTTATAGATGCTGCTGCGTCGATCGTTAATTCACTAAGAAGTACATCTGTACCAGATAATAAGAGGTTTGCACTGAAACCTGCGGATACTCCAGCAAACGCTGCTGCCAAACCGGCTAACGGGTGGCGACCAACAGCGATAAAAATTAAAGCGCCTAGTGGAGGTAGAACGACATATCCTGCGTTTGTTGCAAGGCTCGACATAACACCGGCAAAAACAAGTCCAGTCGTGATGAAGCGCGTAGGAACAGATAAGACAAATCCACGCAAAAGTGCACTAATTAATCCTGTTTGCTCAGCTACACCAATCCCAAGCATTGTAACCAAAACAACACCAAGTGGAGCAAACCCAATAAAGTTATCTGTCATGCTACCAAATATGTATACAAGTCCTTCACTACTAAGTAAATTGTTAATCTCTACGATTTCACCTTCTGCTCCTGGATGTTCTTTGCTGATGCCTAAAGGTTGCAAAGCAGCAGAAAGTATTAGTACTAACAGTGACAAAAGAGCAAATAATGTGATCGGATGTGGTAATTTATTTCCTAGCCATTCTACGAAATCTAAAAACCGTTGAAATAAAGTTTTTTTCTCTTTTTTCAATAAATGCGCCCCCTTATTAAAGTAAATTAACTAAATAATTAAAAATATACATATAATGTTATATGTGTGTTGTAAGCGTTGTCAAAGGATGTGATTGGTTTACGGATAGGTTAGAGAAGGATGATAGAAGGAGTTCACGTGTGTATTCAAATCAATAAAAAATCTCTCACTCCATTTATTGGAATGAGAGATGTGTATGTTTAGCCAAAATGAATTGGTGATCCAGGTCCGAGTGGAATACCGAGTAGCATCCACACGATTAACATAATTGTCCAACTGATTAAGAAGAACATGGCATATGGAAGCATGACTGAAATCATCGTTCCAATTCCCATTCGCTTATCATACTTCTGAGCGAACGCGATGATAATAGCAAAGTACGTCATCAGTGGTGTGATGATATTTGTTGCTGAGTCAGCGACACGGTACGCCATTTGTGTCAGCTCTGGTGAATACCCGAGCTGCATCATGATTGGTACGAAAATTGGTGCCATCATTGCCCACTTGGCTGAAGCACTACCAATAAATAAGTTGATAAATGCTGCGATGACCACGAATAATATGATGAGTGGAATTCCTGTTAAGCTAATACTTTGTAGGAACTCAGCTCCATAAACGCCGAGAACAGTACCCATGTTTGTTTCAGCAAAGAAAGCAACGAATTGTCCAGCTGTAAATGCTAGAACAATAAACATTCCCATGGATGCCATTGTATCTCCCATTTGGTTCGCAACATCTTTATCACTTTTAATACTCTTCGTAATGATTCCATAAACAAGCCCTGGAATAAAGAATAATATTGCGATAATTGGTACTAAAGAATCCATAAATGGAGACTGTATAATTTGGTCCATGTAAGAACCTGTGTCACCTCTCATAGGTGCATTCGGTGGCAAGACGAGTAATGAAGTTAACCCAAGGGCAACAACAAGCCATATACCAGACCAAACTAATCCTTTTTTCTCAAGAGAAGTTAAACCGTCCATGCTATCGTTTTCAGAAGCACCAGCAGCATCTTCTTCCGCATGCTCACCAGTATATTTACCTAAGCGCGGAACAATAATCCGCTCCGTTACCCATGTACCAACTGCTGTTAATAAAAATACGGAAGCGGCAATGAAGAACCAGTTCATCGCGATATTCATTGTTTCTGCATAAGATGAATCCATCGTTGCAGCAGCAGCAATTGTTAATTCACCAAGAAGTACGTCGGTACCAGATAGCAATAGATTCGCACTGAATCCTGCGGAGACCCCAGCGAATGCGGCTGCTAAACCAGCTAAAGGATGTCGTCCTAAAGCCGCAAATATTAATGCCCCAAGCGGTGGTAAAACAACGTACCCTGCGTCTGAAGCTACACTTGACATTACACCAGCAAATACAAGCCCGATTGTAATGAAGCGCGTAGGAACTGATAAGACAAATCCACGTAAGAGTGCGCTAATTAATCCAGTACGTTCAGCAACACCTATTCCGAGCATTGTTACTAGCACAACGCCAAGCGGAGCGAATTCGACAAAGTTTTCTGTCAAACTACCAAATATATATACGAGTCCTTCACTATTAAGTAAGTTTTTAATTTCTATAATTTGGCCCTCTTCACCAGGGTGTTCTATACTAATGCCTAATGGTTGTAAGGCTGCAGATAGAATAAGTACTAATAATGTTAAAAGAGCAAATAGTGTTACAGGATGTGGTAGCTTATTTCCTAACCATTCAACGCCATCTAAAAAACGTTGAAATACACCCTTGTTTTCTTTCTCCATTTTATAATTCCCTCCTATATATAGTTATCCATAATATCTAATATTAAACCACTTACAAACACAGTACATGAAATAGGAATACGCTGTCAATAGGATTTAATAACCAATGGAATAGACGTAATTATCAGTATTGGTAAAAGATTTCACCTTATTTTAAAATGAATGTTCCATACATACAGAATACAAATAAATTAGAATAATAAATAGGGTGTATGGAGCGGAAATTACGTAGAGGTGGAAAAGTTTCACGATGAACTGTTATAATTTAACGAAGGGAACATGTTTCATTCAAGGTGTTTCTTAATGAAGCCTTTCAATTTTGATAAGGCGAAAGGGGATTTACAATGGGGATTAAGCTAGATCATACAGTTGTCTATGCCAAAGACCATGATACGTCAGCACGGGAATTTGCAGAAGTGATGGGTTTACCACACGGGAGAATTGCTGGAGAAGGATATGACTTCACAATGGTGCACGTGAACTCTGATTTATCAATCTATTTTATGGAGAGAGATCACATAAGTTTAGAGCAACATATGGCTTTTACGGTTGATGGACGGACGTTTAATAAAATTGTAAAAAGACTTGAAAAAATGAATATACCGTATGGTGGCAGTCCTTATGATACAGAAAATGGACAAACGAATCATGACTTTGCCCCCCGTGGGTTGTTTTTTAGAAATGTAGATAACTGTTTATTTGAAGTGATGACGTATTCATTTTAGAGGTGCTGTTTTTCAAACATTACACGTAGTTACTTTTTAAGAACATCAGTCAAACGGCTGATGTTTTCTTGTGTCAATGGTAAATGTTCTTACAGAAGAGAACATATGGTGTATGATAAGCTTAAGAATATACGGTAGAATAAGGATTCTTACATAAATGTACGATATTCCATCGAGGAGGAATTGTTTTGCAAATTATTATTTCCCATGTGAATACAGATTTTGATGCTCTTGCTTCTATGTTTGCGGCAAAAAAGCTGTATCCGAATGCTCAAATTGTTATATCAGACAAACAAAATATTCCCGTTCGACAATTTTTAAATATATATCGAGACACCCTCGATTTAGTGCAAGATCATCTCGTGGACTGGGAAAAGGTAACAGAATTAATTATTGTAGATGTTGCTTCTTTAGCAAGAATTGGTGACTACGCACGAAGTATTGATGCAGATCAAGTGAACATTACAGTGTTTGACCATCATCCACCAAGAAAAGGCGATGTCGAGAAAGACGCTGGATCTATTGAGTCAGTAGGTGCCGCGGTAACATTATTAGTGGAAGAAATTCAAAAACGCTCGTTACCGATTAATTCTTTTGAAGCAACGTTATTTGGGTTAGGAATTTATACAGATACAGGATCATTTTCATTCACAAATACGACTGCACGAGACTTTCAGGCAGCGAGTTATTTAATGGAGCAAGGAATGAATCTAGAAATTGTTAATCGATTTTCAGATGAGATCCTTCTTCCTGAACAACAAGACATATTAAATCACTTATTTGAGCAATCAACAACATATCATGTGAACGGACTGGATATTGTTGTGAGCAGCTACGAACAACAAAAGTTTCAAAAAGGGTTGGCAACATTTACACAAAAGCTTCTTGAAGTGACTGGGGCAGATGCAGTTCTATCGATTGTAGGTATGAAAAAACGTGTCTATGTTGTAGGGCGTGCAAGTTCAGAAAGAATTTCCCTGTTGCCTCTGCTTAAAAAGTATAACGGTGGAGGACACCCTCAGGCAGGTTCGGCAACGATTAAAGGTGGAAACCAAGAGGAAATCGCAGAAGAGGTGGTGGGAAGTCTTGACCAAATGATTAAGCCTGCCATAACCGCTAGAGATATGATGACGAGTCCGGTGAAAACAATTTCCCCGAATACTTCTATAGAAGAATCTGGTCATTTAATGTATCGCTATGGGCATAGTGGCTTTCCTGTTGTGGAAGATGACAAACTTCTAGGTATTATTACGCGACGTGATTTAGAAAAAGCGAATCACCATGGATTAGGTCATGCGCCTGTGAAAGCGTATATGAGTACAAATATTATCTCCATACCACCGGAAATGACGGAAGAAGAGATTCAAAAGATGATTATTGAGCGAGATATTGGAAGGTTACCTGTGGTAGAAGATGGGAAGTTAATCGGAATTGTTTCGCGGACAAATGTAATCCAAGTATTGCACGAGCATGCATTTAAAGAGGATAATCATTCGGGCAAAAGTGAGCCAAAAACCAATGTACGGGACGACATGGAAGAGCAATTACCTGAAGAAATGTATGAGTTATTACGAAAGATTAGTGACACAGCTCAAGTTGAAAATGTATCCGTTTATCTCATTGGAGGTATCGTCAGAGACATCCTGTTAGGGGAGCCGAATGACGATATTGACATTGTTGTAGAAGGAGATGGGGTTTCTTTTGCGAAACAATTAAAGGATGAATATGGTGGAGACGTTGTGATCCATGAGAGCTTTGGAACAGCGACATGGACGGAGCCGTCTGGATTAGAAATTGATGTAACGACATCTCGCCTAGAGTTTTACGACAGACCAGCAGCACTTCCAGATGTTGAAACTTCTACGTTAAAAGAAGATTTATATCGTCGTGATTTCACCATTAATGCAATGGCAATTTATTTAAATAAAGATGCTTTTGGTCAATTAATTGATCCATTTAGAGGACAAGTCCATCTACAAGAAAAACAAATAAAAATACTTCACAATATAAGCTATGTAGAGGATCCAACACGTATTTTTCGAGGTGTTCGTTTTGAAACGAGATTTGGATTTAAAATGGATGACCAAACAGAAAAATTAGCTTTGGAATCGATCGACCGAGTGAGAGATGTATCGGCAAATCGAATTGTTGAAGAAATGAAGCGGTTGTTTAAGGAAGACAATCCATCGTTCGCCGTACAGCGTCTTTTCGAACTTCACTTTTGGCAGCAATTTGGTGTTGATGAAATTCAAGCGGAAAAAAGCACCCAACATGCGAAGCAATTACAAGAATCGTATAAAATAAGTAACTACGCAGACAATTTTCACTGGTTTAGTTACTTTATGATACCATTTTTCTATGAAGGGAATATAGGTCGTGCAAAAGCTTTTGCACTATCAAGAAAAGATGCGAAGTTTCTGCAAGAAATCGTAGCATTGCAAACATCCAAACAATGGAAGAAAAGTGATAATATTGGAGAGTTGCATCGTTCATTGAAAGATTACTCGGATGAAGTATTGTTATTTTTCAGTGCAGCAGAAGAGGATACAATCCAATCAGACCTTTTACAATATGTACAACAAAGGAGTGCACTACCTACGTTGTTAACGGGAAAAGACTTGATTGAACAAGGATTGAAACCAAGTGCCTTGTTCTCGCGTATTTTATTAGAACTTGATGTAGCAATCCTTAATGGAGAAATTGAAACGAAAAAAGAAGCGCAAGTATGGTTGGAAAAGCAACTAGTCCATGAGAAAAATAGTGAAATGTAAATTGTATGATGAGTAGAAAAGAGATTTCCAATGAGCGTACTTTTTATATGAAAAACGATTGATATGATGACCATGAACCCTACCTCCATAGTGGAGGTAGGGTTTTTAAAGTTATTCGTTACTTTGCATAAGTAAAATGTGTTAGCATGTATCAAATGTATTCAACAAAATGGGAGGGAAATAGATGAAGCATATGAAGATTGGTTTAATTCCTTCACCAGATTTGCCTGAAAAGATCGTCCGAGACATTACGGATGATTTACAAAACGATTTAGAAAAGCATGTTGATCAACATATAGAATGGGAATTTGAAATTGTAGTAGATTCCTTTATCGGAGCGGCGGAGTATGTGAATGAGTGTGTAGACAAGGCGGTTACTATGAAGAAAGAACGGAATTGGGATTACGCCATTTGTGTCACAGACTTACCTAGTTTTTCGAAACGAAAAGTCGTTATTGCGGATGTAAGTAGTAATCGGGGAGCTGCACTTGTTTCACTCCCTTCCTTTGGTGCCTTTCCACTTCAGAAAAGAATTTGCAAAGCTTTAACGTATATTGTGCAATTGCTCTATAAAGAACAAGAGAAAGAACAAAAAGAAAAAACAGCGACGCATATTAATTGGCGCTTCCTACTTTCAAACATTCAACAAGTAATTCCAGAAGAAAATGATGAAAGTACCGATATCAGATACGTAATAAAGTCTCGGTTATTTGGCTGGATTCGTATTTTATCAGGAATGGTGTTTGCGAACAGGCCGTGGATGGCACTTCCATCATTTAAAAAGATACTTACCCTTGCTTTCGCAACAGGAACATATATATCTATTTTTTCTACCCCGTGGGAGCTAAGTGTGGCATATAGCATTCCTCGTTTTATTGTATTAATGTGTTTATCCATTATTGGAATGGTTACATGGCTGGTATTTGCACATAATCTATGGGAAAAAGCATCTACTAAAAGTCAGAATCAATATCGAAAACTTTATAATGTCACGACAGTTATGACACTAACAGTTATTACCACGATTAACTACGTAGTGTTATTTGCTTTATTTATGATTAGTATTTCATTGTTTGTACCTGAAAGATTATTTGAATCTTGGACAGATGTCACTCCTGAACATCCGATATTAGACTTTATGAAACTTTCGTGGCTGATTACATCTCTTGGACTACTAGCAGGAGCGGTTGGTGCTACATCAGAAAAAGAAGAAAAAATTCGTCATACTACGTATTCATATCGACAGTTAAATCGTTACTATGAGATTGAACAACAAGAATATGAAGATGGTACGAGTGAAGAGAAGACTGAATCCTACACTGGTATCAGACAAACGCATAAGGAGGATTGAGATCACATGGGAGAAAAAATAACAGTTGGGCTCGTTGCTGCTCCAGAACTTGCTGAACAAATTGCATATAAGTTGAAAAAAATACTTTCAGAGTCTTTTAAAAAACATATTTCGGATGGAATAGAGTGGGAAGTGGAGATAGCTATCGATCCTCTCACTGGAGCTGCAGAAACAGTTGATGAGATTTTTCAAGAAACGACAACATATAGAAGTAACAACACGTGGGACTTTATTGTATGTTTAACAGATTTGCCTATTTTTCATGAAAAAAGAGTCGTAGCAGTTGATATTAATGAACGTCTAAATATCAGCATCGTCTCTATTCCTGCATTTGGCATTAGTCCTTTTGTAAAAAGAATTCAAAAGTCCATTATATTTACACTTAAAACAATGTATCAAAAAGTAGGCGCACATTCAAATGTACAAAAAGATGCGAACTCCCATACAACTAAAACGGAAATCACGAAACTCCTTAAGCGCTCATTTCCGATCTCACCTGTACGAAAAGTACGATTATGGATGAAGGAAACGGGGGATGTTCATACGCGAATAATCATTGTTCCTCGTTTTTATGGATCCTTCTATTTATTATTAGGTATGACAACTGCAAATAATCCATTTAAAGTGATGTCTAGCTTAACGAATGTTGTAGCGATAGCCTTTACAACGGGTGTTTTTGGAATGGCCTTTACAACTATATGGGAATTGAGTCATATTTTTTCTAATTGGCGCTTAACAGGAATTATGATTGCAGCTATTTTTGGAATGGTCGTGTGGGTCAGCGTGGCACAAGAGCTATGGGAACCTCGTTCAACAGATAGCGATAATCAAATTCGAAAATTATACAATTTAACAACTGCCATGACGTTGCTCGCTGCTATTGGTGCCTACTATGTTGTTGTATTTATGTTATTTTCTGTTACATCTTTTGTCATGATACCACCAGACTTTTTAGCGGAAACTTTGGGATTAGATGCGACTCCAACAATTGTGAATTATTTTAAAATCGCATGGTTTGCTTCTTCATTATCCATCGTGGCAGGTGCCATTGGTGCAGGTCTTGCGAATGAAGAACTTGTACGAAATAGTACGTATGGTTATAGACAAAGAAAACGATATGAGGAAAAACAAAACAAGTAGGCTTATGAAAAAGGCTTAAAACCTATTATTCTTAGGTTTTAAGTGTTTTTTTATGAAAATAATTAAATGCTACCTCTTCTTTCTCATAGAATTCTAATCTTTTTCACAGGTATTTCTCATGACGAATGTTTAGTATAAAAATATCAGTTTAGGAGGGAATACGGATGGCAATTGAGATATTTAGACGAAGAGAACAAAAATACTTAATTACAACAGCACAATATGAAGAACTCGTACAACGAATGTCGCCGTATATGAGAACAGACAAGAATGGTATTGACGGTAAATACACGATAACGAGTCTGTATTTTGAAAGTCCGGATCACACGATTTATTATGAAACGAAAAACAAATTACGCTTTAGACAAAAGTTACGCTTACGTGTGTATGATGAAACAGACATAAACGGTACAGCCTTTTTTGAAGTAAAACAAAAACATAAAAAAGTCGTGAACAAACGAAGAATGGTTTTGCCGTTAGCTGAAGCCTATCGCTATTTAGATAGTGATTCTACTATTCCTTTAGACAACATTGAAACGTCAAACAAACAAGTGTTACGTGAAATTGACCATTTTAAAAATCTGTATCATCTACATCCAGAAATGATTGTCAGTTATGATCGTCATGCCTTTCATGGAATAGATGACGATCAATTACGTATTACGTTTGATTTAAATTTAAGATGTAGAAAAGATGACTTAGCCCTAGAGCATGGACCTTATGGGCGAAATTTTATTGACCCAGATTTGATTGTGTTAGAAGTGAAAGTGAATGATAGTGTGCCATTATGGTTGACTCGTATATTACAAGATTTGAACTGTGAACAACGCGGGGCTTCCAAGTTTTGTACAAGCTTAGAATTACTGAAACAAGAAGATTTAGGAAACAAGATCATCCAAGAAGATGTATCCATAGGAGGAGTTATATAATGGACGAAGTAATGGAATTTTTTTCAATTGAAAGTGCGATGGAATCAAATGTTTTAATGGTGTTAGTTGCAATGGTTACTGCGACGATTCTCAGTTTAATTATTACGAAAGTCTACCAAATTACCTTTTCAGGCGAGCGGTATTCGCAATCGTTTGTCCATACCATTATTATGATGAGTGTTATTGTGTCAGTTGTTATGAACGTGATTAGTGATAATGCCGGTGTTGCCTTTGGGTTATTCGTTATTTTCTCGTTAATCCGATTTAGAAGTGCGGTTACAAATGCGAAAGACATTGCGTATATTTTCTTTGGATTATGTGTTGGGATGACGTGTGGATTGTACCAATTTGATCTTGCAATCGTGTTAACCTTATTTGCGAGCTTGATCTTTTATTTACTATACAAAATGCAATATGGTA
This sequence comes from Caryophanales bacterium, assembly GCA_026168805.1. Lineage (GTDB taxonomy): Bacteria > Bacillota > Bacilli > Bacillales > Amphibacillaceae > CALAMD01. The sequence continues at coordinate 110,907 of JAPFDS010000036.1, forward strand.
AAGGAAAAGATACACAAGTTCTAAAGGTAACAGTTCCAGAAAACTTAAATCATGATCAAATGTTAGATGACATATTTACTCGTTACACGGAAAGTCATGCATTAAGACAAGTCGAAACAACCAACCTAGGTACAATGATTTTATATACGTATTCCATTCGTGCGAAGAATGAAGTACATGATAAGGATCTTTTAGATGAAATTCGAGAGAAAAATGCGAATCTAAAAGTATCGTTGACATATATGCAAACAGCTGAGTAATCATTGGAAGTTACGTAATGGAAAACCGTCTTGCTTCATCTTTGGACGGTTTTTCGTTCGTTTCATCAACCAATTTTGTTGGTAGAAAAATATTGCTAGTGAATTTCATAATGAACAGTCATCTGCTTCCAAACAATGCGTGAAGAACATACTATGTTTTGTTTACTCCTAAAAGGGACTGTTTCCTCTCGTTTAATACTATGAATGTCGTTATACAACTTGTTGTTTTTCCCCTATAATTAAACATTATAAAACCCTGTTACGTTTTTTGTGGTAAACGTAACACTGTTAAACACGGGGAAACATTTATCTGTTTCAACATAATGAAAGCGCTTCATTTTTATGTTGTTACCACCGGGGAGGAGGCTATGTATCGCCTGAACATTCAATGCATTATTACAACGGAAATAAAATCCCTTGATAAAAGTAAATGAGCAAAAGAAATTTAGGATGGTTTAATGAATTTTATTCGGTTACACAAATAAAAAGGAGTGTTTTATTTAATGGAAGTTGAAATTGAGGAAGATGATGAAGCATATAATAAAAACAATGGCGTAAAACGAGCGGTGATCGCCGTAGCCATTGGAAACACAGTTGAGTGGTTTGATTATGCTTCATATACGTATCTAGCAACTGTGATTGCTGCTGTGTTTTTTGATTCGGGAAACAGTCAAGCTGCACTGATTGGAACATTTGCAGTATTTGCTGTATCTTTTATAGCGCGACCGATTGGTGGGCTTGTATGGGGACATTTTGGTGACAAAATCGGAAGGAAAAAAATTCTGGCGTTAACGATTATCATTATGTCCATGTCTACATTTGCTATTGGATTAATCCCAGGATATGCATCCATTGGTATCGGAGCACCGTTATTGCTATTGCTATGCCGACTTGTACAAGGATTCTCTGCTTCAGGTGAATATGCAGGAGCTTCTGCATTTTTAGCAGAGCATGCTCCAAGTAAAAAAAGAGGCTTACTTGTAAGTGTAGTTCCTGCTAGTACAGCTGCAGGACTGGCATTAGGAGCAATTGTAGCAACTACGCTCGAAGTTTCATTAACACAAGAAGCATTGCACAGTTGGGGGTGGCGTATACCATTCCTCGCTGCAGGACCGCTTGGTTTCATTGCTATGTATATGCGTCGCAAGCTAGAGGACACCTCGCATTTTAAAGAATTGGAAGAGGCTGATGAAGTGGATGAATCACCGGTTGCTACTTCCCTCAAAGATAATCGCAAAGGACTTTTAGTAGCATTAGGGATTGTTTGTTTAAATGCTGTTGGATTTTACATTATTTTAACGTATTTGCCGACATATCTTTCTGAAGAGCTAGGATTTAACAGTGCTGTATCAACACTTACAACCATCCTTTCTCTAGTGACGTATGTATTCTTTTTGCCGATCGTAGGGAAAATAGCCGATCGAGTGGGAAGAAAGCCAGTACTAGCGACGGCTTGTATATTGTTTATTTTACTGTCGTATCCGGCATTTGTCTTGCTCTCTTATGGAGGAATGTTTGCCATCGGAGCACAAATCTTACTCGGAGCTATCCTTGCTGCAAATGATGGAGTCATGGCAACCTTTTTAACAGAGATTTTTCCTACTAAATCACGTTATAGTGGGTTTGGGATATCTTATAACTTAGGAAATGCTCTCTTTGGAGGAACAGCTCCACTCATAGCGACATCACTCATTGCAGCATCAGGCAATCAATATGTACCGGCGTTTATGTTAATGACCGCAGCGGCTGTAGCATTTACTTCGTTGTTTTGGTCGAAAGAGACAGCGCATAAACCTCTCAGACAACATTAATAATTTAGTGAATTTCATAATACGTATTTTACGCCATATCACTTCAACATGTAGTTTCGTTGAACCTTTCGAAACTACATGTTGTATTGACATAGCTGGTTTTGGTAATTATGAAATTCACTCAATTGAATGAAAAATAATACCATATTTTAATGGTTTATATACAATAAGAACACCGTTCATGATTCATACCATGAACGGTGTTTACAATTATAATGAAGATTGATATATTTAGAATAAGACTTGATACTTAGGTTTCACTAGTACTAGGTAGACAGTTGGTTTAGAAAAGGAGTGGTTAAAGATGAAAAGATTAATTCCATTCAATAAGAAGAATCGAGAAGAAAATATTTTAACTGCAGGTTCTAAAAGAGCATTTAATATGATTGATGACTTTTTTGATGATGCGTTAAACGAACTTTCTCTTACGAAAAGAAATCTTCTAGCAAATTCGTTTAAAATTGACGTACAAGAAACAAGTAATGAATATTTAATTGATGCAGAGCTTCCAGGTGTTCAAAAGGAAGAAATTAACTTAAATTTAAACGATGATGGCAAACTAACAATTTCCATTGACAGAGAAGAAAGTGTAGATGAAAAAGATGAAGATAACAATTATATACACAAAGAAAGATATTATGCCTCGATGGAAAGATCTTTATATTTAACGGACGCGAATCCAGATGGAGAAGTGCAGGCAAGATTGGAAAATGGTCTACTAAATATACAGGTACCGAAGATCGAGCAAGAGCCGGCGAACGAAGGGCGAAAAATTGAAATAGAATAAAAAAATATAAAACGCTTGTACTTTTTAAAGTACAAGCGTTTTGTTTCAATTTTCATGCAATAGCATTAGACAGCTTTATTTCTTTTTCTTTCTGTTCCTTCTACCACTACCGCAGCAGAAGCGTCTCCTATGATGTTAACCGTTGTTCTAAACATATCTAGAATGCGGTCAATACCTGCGATGAGAGCAACTCCTTCTAATGGCATACCAACAGATCCTAATACCATAGCTAACATAATCATTCCTGCACCTGGAACGCCCGCTGTTCCTATGGATGCTAATACGGTCGTTAAGACAACTGTACCTAATTGAATGAGGGTTAAATCCATTCCGTAAAATTGAGCAATGAATACAACAGCAACTCCTTGATAAATAGCTGTTCCATCCATATTTATTGTTGCACCTAATGGTAAAACAAAACTACTAATCTTTCTCGACACACCTAAGTTTTCTTGCGTGTTTTTTATGGTAACCGGTAATGTTCCTGCACTGCTAGCCGTACTAAAAGCAACTACCGCAGCAGGTGCAATACCCTTGAAAAATTTTATTGGGCTCATATTTGCAAACGTCTTAACTGACATAGCATAAACAACAGTCGCATGGAGGATACACGCTATAGCAACTGCTAAGATTACTTTAAGTAGTGGTAATAAAACGGATGGCCCATACTCTCCAACAATAGGAGCGATTAGTCCTAAAACGCCAAGCGGAGCAACCATCATCACGACCCCAGTGATTTGATACATAACCTCTGCAAAACCATCGAAGAAATTCAACACTGGGTCTGCTTTTTTTCCTACAATTGTAATTGCTAGACCAACAAAAATAGCAAAGAAAATAACTTGTAATACGTTACCTTCCGCGAAGGCTTCAAAAGGGTTTTCAGGAATAATATTTAATATTGTCTGAATAACACCCTCTGTTTCATTTACATCAACTTCTTCTGTAGGATCTACAGCAATATCTAATCCTTTTCCTGGTGAAATAATAAATGCGGCTGCTAAACCGATAACAATAGCAATACCTGTAGTGATTAAATAATAACCAATCGTTTTACCACCGATTCTGCCTAACTCTCTTGGATCGCCGGTACTGGCAACACCTACAATTAAAGTGGATAAAATTAGCGGGACAATAATAAATTTAATCAAACGTAAAAACAAATCACCAAGTGGTGCAATTACGCTAATCGACTCACCGAATATGATACCTAAGATAATAGCAATAACAAAAGCGATGAGTATTTGGGTTAATAAATTAATCCTCTTAAACATTTTATCACCTATTCAAGTTTTTTAAGACTACACTTTTATTGATAGAATTCAATAGTAAAGCGCTTTCAAAGTCTTTTAAGTAAAACTTATTGTACCAGTGAATGGACCGCCCGTCCATTTTTCTTGTGGCATATGAATGAAGTCATGTGAATTCTTAGAAAGAAACATAGTATTAATGAGTGTATTAAAAGTTAACAAAAAATTAACATTATTGACTAGATTCAAAATAAAATATAGAATAAATGATAATATAGCTATTATTTTGCAAACATTGATTGAACGGTATGATTATCTTTTGAGGAGTTGTTGTTGTGAAAAAAGAAGAGTTGTTAGCGCCAGAAAATTATAATATTGTTATGGAAATTAAAAAATTTGCATCAGATCCGAATAGAAAAGCGCTTATTTATCAAGACGATCAGGATCACATAAAAGAAATAACATATAAACAATTACTCAATAATGTTTACAAAATCGGGAACGTGTTTTATGAAAAAGGATTGAAAAAAGGCGATAAAGTAATTGTTATGATGCCAAGAATCATCGAAACATATGAAGTGTATTTAGCCGCTTTAGAAACGGGAATAATTATTATACCTAGTTCGGAAATGTTACGAACAAATGATTTACAGTACCGAGTAACACACGGGGAAGTGAATGCAGTTGTAAGTTATTATTCATATGTTGACGCTTATAAAGGTCTTAAGGAATATAATCAATTGGAAAAATTTGTCGTCGGCGGACAGGCAGATGGCTGGCATCATTTAGATGGTTTAAAAGAACAAGCGTCTGATGAATTACATGCACCTCAAACAAAACGAGATGATATTGCATTTTTACCTTATACATCGGGAACGACAGGAAATCCTAAAGGAGTTGTCCATACGCACTCTTGGGGGTATGCCCATTTAAAAACGGTTGCAGAAAATTGGCTCGATATTTACGAAGGTGATATCGTTTGGGCGACGGCAGGACCAGGATGGCAAAAGTGGGTATGGACCCCGTTTTTAGCTACATTAGGATCTGGTGCAACAGGGTTTATTTATAATGGCAAGTTTTCTCCTGAAACGTATTTATCTTTACTAGAGGAAAAGGAAATTAATGTATTATGTTGTACGCCAACCGAATATCGGTATATGGCCCAAGTGGATGGGTTAAGTGAGTATAATTTAAGTACGTTGCATAGTGCAGTTTCAGCTGGAGAACCACTCAATCGTGAAGTCATTAATATATTCCAGAAGAATTTTGATATTACCGTTCGTGATGGGTATGGGCAAACTGAAAATACGTTGTTGCTCGGAATTACGAAGGATATGGAAGTTAAGCCGGGATCCATGGGCAAACCAACTCCTGGAAATGATATGGATATCATCAATGAAGAAGGTCATCCAGTACCTGCTAATGAAGTCGGCGACATTGCACTTAAGCTCGACTCTCCTGCACTATTTCGGGAGTATTATCAGGCAAAAGAACAAACAGAATTATCTCGTCGTGGAGAGTATTACGTGACAGGTGACCGGGCATATAAAGATGAAGATGGCTATTATTGGTTTGAAGGACGGGACGACGATATCATCATCAGTTCAGGTTATACGATTGGACCTTTTGAAGTTGAGGAAGTATTACTAAGACACCCGGCAATACAAGATTGTGCGGTTATTGCAAGCCCTGATCCTGTTCGAGGTCATGTCGTTAAAGCTTGCATTGTTTTAAAAGAGGGAATAGAACGAGATGAAGAGAAGTTGGTAAAAGACATTCAGGATCACGCGAAAAAACTAACCGCTCCATATAAGTATCCTCGAAAAATTGAATTTTTTGAAGAGCTTCCAAAAACAACATCTGGAAAGACGAGACGGGTAGAGTTAAGAGAACAAGACCAAAGAGTGTAAAAAATAATAAATGAAATACAAAAACTCTTATACACCTTGATGTATAAGAGTTTCTATATTAGTGGAGCATGTCGGGCTTGAACCGACGACCTCCTGCGTGCCACGCAAGCATATATCTTTAGAAGTATTATAATTTATAGTGATTAAATGCTCTGTATCAGCGTTTTTGTAAAGGGGTATTTTATATATTTATAATTTTTATAAAGGTTTTGTATGATTTTAAATGAATTTTTGCGTCAAATTTGCGTCAAATTGCGTCAAACTATTAACTGTTTTTGTTTGTTAGAATCTTATTCATCTTCTCACTAGCTTCCTTGTCAACAGACGGAAGTGCATGTCCATAAGTGTCCATTGTAGTAGATATCTTTTTGTGGCCCAGTCTTTCGCTTATAATTTTTGCGTGTACATTTTGAGCAATTAATAGAGTTGCCGAAGTATGACGGAGATCATGCAATGCAATATGTCTGAAGTTTTTTCTCTTTAAAAATCTGGTCCACCAAGTTGAAGCGCTATCGGGTGAGAAGTGATTCCTAGTTTGTGAATTAAAGAAAATCCATTTATTGTCTTCTTTATTTTCAAAAAGTGATAGTAATTGTACTTCTTTTATCCAGGATTCTTTGTATGATTTTAATTCTTGAATTACGGAATCTGGTAAACTGACTACTCGGTGGCTGTTACTTTTAGGTGCTTTTAAATCTACACCCTCACGTCCTCTAGTTAAGCTTTGCTCTACATATAAAATACCTTCATTCAAATTAATGTGTTTCCACTCTAGCGCAATTATTTCACCTCTCCGCATTCCTGTTGATAAGGCAAGTAGTATGAATAATCTCCAGTGTGCTAATTCCATTTGTGACTCTGATATTAATCTCTCTACTTCTTCAATTGAGAATGCATTAATATCATTACTTTCTTTTCTCTTTTGTTTAGGGGCATCCACCCCCGTAATTGGATTCTCTTTTATTATATTCCACTCTAAAGCACGTTGAAAAATACTGACTAAAACTTTATGAATCTCATGTTTAGAAGAGGCTGACAAAACCCCTGGCTGTCCATCCTTTCTAGTTAAGTTCTCCATTAAATCCAACAACATTAAAGTTGTAATTTTGTGCATCGGAAAATGGCCAATTACTGGTGATATATGGTTCTTAAAAGAGCCAATTCTTAACATAATAGTGCTCTCACTAACACTTTTTTCAAGCCATTTAGTTTTCCACTCAACAAAGAACTCATTTAGTGTTAGTTGGGTTGGAGCAATATACATATTAGATAACACTTTTTGTTCGAATTTATGTGCTTCGTATTCTAAGTGTCTCTGCAATTGTTTAGGTGTCATTTCTTCAGTCACTTTGTATGTTTTATATTTACGCATATTTTTCCCATCACTTCCCACACCCAAAGAAACAACAAATTGATATGTGTTATGATTTCTTTTTCTTATAGTTGCCAAATCACATGACCTCCTATTATTAATTAGTGCAGTCAAATATCTACACTACCTACACTGCAACACTAAGTTATAAATCTATTTTTTATATTTTTGATTATTGTATGCCATTTCACAACTTGATCGCTTTCTGAAAGGCAACGGGGCACAAAAGTTCATTTTCCAAGAAGACGATTCAAAGTAGTGATTACAGAATTTACATCTTTTTAACTCGGGTTTATTAATAAGTGCGTTGTACAATTGTATGTAAGCAACTCCGAATAAGTCATTAGGGCTTAACTTTCTTATGAATTGATTATTACTACCCTCATACATAAAGCCTTTAAATAAATTCTGATTTTCTAGTTCATTATAAAAGGAAAAAATTTCATTTAATTCATATGCGAGAGTGTCCTTTTCATCAAGTTTTTTAAAGCGAACTATTTCGTTGTTAATAAACTCTTTTGTATGGCTTAATTCAGTGTAATTCAATATTTTATTTAATTCGTTCATTCGATCTTGTTTAATTTCTTTGATGTCTTTTCTAATATACCTTTGGACTAAGTGAAAGAGATCTCTATATAAAATTAAATCATGATTTAGTTCAAAGTAGTTTGCAATAGGCATCATCATAAGATCATATGAATTAAAATCTTGTGGGAAATCACGTACTCCAGTTGGTAGCCCGAACCTTTTAACGAAATGTAATATAGATTTTATATTAAAAGGTTCAACTTTTGCTAGCTCTGTATAAAGGTTAGGGATTTCAGAAATTGAATATGTTTTATAATTTAAATGGTCTTTCCCATGAACAGTAATTACAGATGTTTTATCAAATTTGTAATCACTGTCTAGTAAGTTAACATTATTTTTCATGGTGTTATATAAAACATCTAAACTGATATTTAGAGCCTTTGCAATAGAAACTAGATCATTTTCATTTGAAGAAAAATCTCTAATAAATGCCTGTCGACTATTACCTCCTTTTTGTGATAAATCCTCGAAATTAAAAAGATTACTTTCTTTATTTCTGACGTTTCCTAATGAACTATACTTTTTGTATTCATTAAAAACAGCTACCTCTAAATCGATTTCTGATATTATTTCAAAAGAATTTTTCATGTCGTTTTTATACCACCTTTTATGTTTAAAATGCGTTTTAAAATATAAAGCTAATTTCAATACAAAATAAGTGATTAATTACTTGTTTAACAGCGTTTGACCTCATTTGAAATACAGTATAACATGTTGTTGACGTCATTGGAAATAGTTGATTAAATACGACAAGGTTGGAGGTGGTTGAAAATGAAGAATATGGAGATTAGAAAGAAAATATTAGAATCTGGAGTAAGGCAATGGATGATTGCCGATTGGTTAGGAATTACTGAAACTACATTTTCAAAAAAGTTGAGAAAAGAACTTACAGATGAGGAGAAAGGAAAAGTTTTAAAAGCAATACAAACAATTAAGCTCAAAAAAAGTGAAGCTAAATAAAGGAGATGAGAACATGAATCGTAAAGCATTAACACCTAAAGAGTTAGCGGATTTTTTAAGGATTAGTAGGGCTACAGTCTATACAATGGTTCGTGAAAAGGAATTACCTTTTTATAGACTGCGTGGGAGGATATTCTTTGATAAGGATGTCATTGTAGATTGGACTAAAGAACAACAGAAGGGGTTCGGGATGGAGAACTATGAGTAAATTGTATATGAGAATAAAAGGATGGCGATAAAATGTCAGACAGTAATAAAAAGTCGTCCGAACTTATGTTGCAGCTCATAGAAGATTTATATTTATTTCATGATAATGAAGGTATTGCTTATGCGAAACTTTGGGTGGAAGATCATTATGAAGTTTGGAATGTTGAATCAGCAGTTTTAATGAATTATCTCATAGCTAGATACATGCAAGAATATGAAGGAGAGATACCTTCAGAAATAAGCTTAAGAGAGTTTAAAAGAGTTTTGAAGGTAAAAGCTCAAATACAAGGTTCCGAACACTCTGTATATACTAGAATTGCTGAATTGGATGACGCAATTTATATATCATTATGTGACGAGAAATGGAATGCTATAGAGATAACAAAAAAAGGTTGGAAAATAATCTCCAACCCACCAGTCTTCTTTGTTCGTTCTCCTATTATGAAGGAATTACCGAGACCTTGTAAAAATGGGCAAATTGCGAGTTTGCACCAATTTATAAATGTAAGAGAAGAACATGACTTTCATTTAATTATAGCATGGTTACTATCAACATTTAAAGAGAATAGTCCATTTCCGATAATGATTATTCAAGGTGAGCAAGGGAGTGCTAAAAGCACCACGACGTCAATTTTAAGAACATTAATAGACCCGTCCACTTTAACGTTAAGATCATTGCCAAAAAATGAAGAAGAATTAGCAATATCTACTAAGAATGCTTTTGTTTTAGCATACGATAATATAAGTGAAATTTCAGATAACATGAGCGATAACTTTTGTAAAATGTCAACGGGTGGAGCGATTTCAATGAGAACATTATATACTACGGCAGAAGAGACATCTATACGCATTAAAAGGCCTTGCATTTTTAACGGGATTGAAGATATAGCAAATAGACCTGATCTTTTAGACAGAGCTATAATAATAAATCTTTCAAATATAAACCCTAAAGATAGAGTGGATGAAAAAACATTTTGGAAAAACTTTGATGAACTACATGGAGAGTTTTTAGGTGGTTTATGTAATGTTGTGAGTCAAGCCTTAACAAGGTTACCGAAAACGAAATTAGAGGAAAAGCCTCGAATGGCGGATTTTGCTTTATGGGTTACAGCTGCTGAAAAAAGCTTAGGTTGGTCAGAAAATTATTTCATGAAAATTTATCAAAACAATAGAGCTAATGCGATTGATCAAGGATACGAAAGAAATCCTCTTGCTACAGCCGTCTTTAATTTAATGGAACAAAAACAAGATGTTAGGGGAACGACTGCAGATATTTTAGCTCAAATTAATTTATATATGCCCCAAGAAGATTATCAAACACATAAGGGAATACCAATAAACCAATTAAAAGGTAGATTAAGACGAATTGCAACATTATTAAGAGAAAGAAATATAGAGATTCAGGAACTTCCAAGAACTAATCGTGGAACGATGCTTAGAATTTTTAATACAAAAAAATTGGACACAACTATTTGATTAACTTCGTTTATTTAAAGCAATTAACAATTAATTTGATAGTAATTTAATGATTTATATTTTTTAGTACAAAAATAACGGGTTCTAACTATTGGTGTAACAGCATTTCCATTAAAGTTTTGTTACAAATAAAAACCATTTTGTCATACGTTTTTGGGGATCGCTGTATCGTTTGCGTGTCATGGTGTGAAGGCTTGTTTCTGATACCATTTGTACTAAGAATTTTTAGGCATTTTTCACATTAATATAAAGTGGTTATAAAAACGTATGACAAATTAATGGAAAAACCTATCATATCAATGGTTACAAGAGTCAAAAAACGTATGACGAATTTTCAAAAGGAGTCGATATTGAAATGTGGGGAAATGGAAAAGAGTTAATAAATGCACTTAAAAACATAGAAAGGCTTAAAGTCGGTATTATGAAGCAGGTAAATGAGTTGAATTGCAACGAGGATGCTGTCGCACCAACAACGGTGTACCCGATGGCAAGGGTTCAGCCAATGGTTATTAACGATTATCCTGTCTTTCAATTTAGTTATGAAGGAATGCTGCCTCACTATAAGAAAAGTGACAGAGAGTATAACAAGATGATTAAAGATTATTATTTTCGTTCAACCATTGATGCGTATGACTTTGAGCAGATAAACATTAGCTTAGATGAAGCAGTCATTATATATGTTCAATACTTTAGAGATGACATTATTCAGGACTTAGATAATCGTAATAAAAAATATATTCAAGATGCGATACGACAGACCACTATCCTAGCTGATGATAGTTGGAAAAATGTTTGGAACATGAATATCGGTTTTAAAGATGAAGAATCTAATCACGTACAAGTGTATGTTGTACCAAAGGAAAACTACATGGACTTCTATTCATACTTGATGGAGAATCACGAAAAAATCAAAAACATTAGTGATGATTTTCTAACACAAGAACAACATTTTCTTGAATATCAAGAGAGAATAAAAGGTAAAGATGATGATATAAAACTAAACCTTACAGAAGAAGAAAGAAGTTTTTTATTTGATTGAAAAAGTCGTTATAAGTACCATGAATAAATTATAAAAAATAGTGATATTGATGGTGCATAGATGGGGTTTTTCAAAACTCATTTATGCACCATGAATTAAAAGTGTTTATGAGCCATGATAAAACCGTTATAAACACATGATAAACATGTATTCGTGCTAAATTCATATGAATTGAGGAAACACCCATTTTTCAAGGTAGTGATGTGAAGCCAATTCGTACGTAAGGTAGAATGTCTGGAACATCACAGCCTATGTACGAATAGACAAAAAGGAGGAACGCTATGACAAAACAACCCACTATTTATGAGGAAAGAAAAAGAAAGCTGGAACTAAATATCCTAGAAGATTTATATAATTTGCGGGCATTAACAACCGAGCAGCTATCAAGGCGATATAAATATTCGTTATCGCATATCCGAAGAATAGTGAGAGAATTACGAGCCGAGCAATTGATTATTTCAGAAAAGGTAAAGGGATACAAACGCATAAATCGTCAACAAGGAAATTACCACCGTATATCAACGAAGGGTATTCGTCACTTAATTCAAGCCGATTTTGTCACAAGTCGAACTGCTGACCAATTACGAGTAAGTGAATATTATCTAGGTTATGTTTTATCCGTTAATGACCTGGTGGTGGAATTAGAGCCAAAAGGATGGAAAGTAATAAGTGGTCGTGACGTCAAGGATAAGTTGAGTTTGAATCGTGCTGATAATATTCACGGGATGCTGATAAGTCCTGAAGGCATAAAATATGGCATTTATATCTTTCTGAACAGCGTAACGGAATTAAACATGAACAAAATCAAGAGTGAGATACAGCGACACACTAAGATTCCTAACATGCTGTTTTTGACAAAGAATAAATCTAGTTTTAATCAAGTTGTGGAGGAGTTTGACGCATCTAGTGACATTGTTAAGTATCCTACATTCGGTGTACTACCCTTTGCTTTTGGCATAAACTATTTAATTTTTATGTATACTCAAGAAAATCTCATGAATTTCTTAAAAGACTATGATCTGATTCCATATCCTGATGCAGATATATCAGAGTCACCGATGAGATTGAAAACAGTCGTTATCCACGAGGGTGAAGAAAAATACTTCGTAAACATGCTTAACAACAATTTAGCCATGTTAAGCACAATTAGGAGTTATCGAAAGGAACGTTATGAACTAGACGGAAGAAAAGTTTTAGTAGCAACAAATATGGGTGAAGTTATTCCAGATTTGCTTAAAGATATACACCACGTTGAATATTTGCATATTGCACATGCTGAAATGGCATATTATTTCCGTAATTATGCAATCAACTGAAAATAAGGTTATTTGAAAAAATAATATGAAAGAATGGCCGTATTTTTTGCAGAGAGCAGATTTATTAATCATTTATAATAAAGACGAAAACCAAAAGTAAGGTGAGATAAAAATGAGAATAAAAATTACAAAGGAACATTACGATTCACAGAAAATAAAGGACTTTTTAGATCAATTACAACTAGAATTACAAGAGAGTGAAGTTAGTTTTGGAAGTGTAAATATTTATATTGATTTAAAAAATAGTGATGGTGATAGTGTTTATAAATTAGAAAACGGATCAATGGTAGATTTTAAAACGAAGTATGTAAAGAATGAAAATAACGAAAAGACATCTGAATTTGTAAAGTGGTATAAAGATATTCCATAATAGAGAAAATCTAAGTAAACATTTTTGAAAAAAGTGGACGTTAATTAAAATTAGGAATTACCAAAAGGAATGTTATGGGCTTGATGGAAGAAAAGTGTTAATTGCAACAAATATGGGTAAAGTTACCTCGGAATTACTTGAAGATATACACCATAATGATAATTTGCACATTGTACCTACTGAAATGGTAGATTATTTACTTGGCTACCGATTTATCTTTTTAAAACACGTTTTATAAATATAGTGAGTTTAATTTTCTACGTGATATAGATCTAATTGGTATTAGGTAAATATCTAGTATTTCTTATAGACATATGAACTTTTAGGAAACATTCCTGTATAACCACCATCTGAACTGAATAGAAGGTGGTTATACGATTAATTTATTATATTATTTTTTGAACTATTTATTTCTTTTAAATCAAGAGGATTAAGTAACATCAACATTTCAAGGCCATTCAAGTGTGGTAAGTCTTCCAAAAAGCTAACCAGTTCTATTCTATCTTGGAATGTAAAAGCAGCTAATTCTTGAACTAAGTCATAAGCATCTGCTTCATTATTGAAAAGTAATTGATAAATTCTTAAAATATGGGCTGAACCAACTTCGTGGGAAAGTGTTGCAATCCCTACATCGCTTGCGTTTTCTGGAAAAATCGTTCCCTCAACCCTCATATTTTCTAACAGTTCATTTGGATATACTACACTTTTATTTTCATTCATTTTATCAGATGATTATTGCGGAGCAAAAGCTCCAGTCCTGCGGACTTTAGCTCCGACCGATGCGGATAATAGCCCCAAGAGTGCGGAAGCTGCTCCACTCTTCTACCATAAATCAACAATTTAATAGGTACACTTGTAACCCTTTTGTAT
>JAPFDS010000008.1 GCA_026168805.1 Caryophanales bacterium
ATAAAAGTGAACATATTTTCAATTATTTAGTCAAAAAACACTCAATCACTGATATGATATTAATTATTTAATAGTATTAGTGATGGAGGAAATAAAGGTGGATAAATGGGAAATGTACATGGAAATTCAGCAATTATTAAATCAAGGATTTAGTAAAGTGAAAGTAGCTGAAAAAATGGTAGTATATGAAGTTAGGTGAATGGTTAAAATTCCTTTCTTGACGTATAGTGGTAGCCAAGGAGGATTAAAGTTGAACAAATTTATTATCAGCGGGATAGTTATGCTTCTTGTTATCCCTCTATCGATTGCTGGACTAATGTATTTTCCATTATTAAATTTTGCTAAAGGAACTGTGGAGTCATGGCTATCCTTTTGGGGAAGTTACATGGGTGCTATTATTGGTGCAAGTGTTGTTTATTTTGTATCTAAATATCAAATCAGAAAACAAAATCATGATGCAGTGGTTAGAGATAACAAAAATTACATGAGACGATTGAAAATTGAAAAAAATCATGAAACCATAAGTGAGCTAATTGCACTAGAAAATAACTTACATGAAATTGTGGAATATCTAGTGAATCTTAACAGTGCAATCGATATTGACTTAGCGGATTATGCTAACGATATGATGAGTAGCGACAATTTCAATGATTCATATAATCATTTCTATAATAAATCTCTATTAAAAATAGAAAAAATGGATTCATTTAAAAAGGATATTCTTTCCACTAGTGCAAACTTAAGGTTCTTGAAGGTTTTTATTAACGAATTCGACGGAGTTGAAGGGGTAAATAGAAATTTTGAGCGTATGGAGAACAAAATAAAGTGTTTAATAGAAAATATATTCGATATAGTCGATAGAATTATTCGAATATATAAGCTGGAAGACTTCGAAGATGGAGTCAAGGACTTGATTAAACTAGATGATATCTCACTCCTTTCTAAGGAGGTATCGTCATTAGAAACTGAAATAATAAAACTTCTTAGACAAGAAATAAATAATTTGAATGAAACAACTTAATAACTAAGCATCTCTCCTAGGATGCTTCATGCGCTTTTATGGGCGTATATTTTTATACCTTTTTTTTGCATCTATTATCCTATTTTTAATATAGTTGTGGGCATTGGATTCAGAAGCAAAACCTTAATGAAATGACGGATAATTGCTGTTTTTTTAAGGGTTTTTTTAATTACTTCACAGGCTTCCAGAGTCTCTTAAAGAAGAACAACCAAAACATAGAGTATGATAAGATTGAAATGATCCACAGATTGGGATGATTATAATAATCCGTTATTTGGTGGCAACTGCTTGTCGATAGATTCAAAGAAATTTCTCGGAACCTTTGAAAATATTCTAAATAACATTATTATTACAATTTAGATGTAACGCAACAAGAAGGCGACACATTATGTCTAAGATTCTTACACGGAATTCAAAGGGATCTAACATTTATTGATTAACAACAAAAATGGGTTCTGATGATTTTAAATAGTCAGTGATTCAAGGTATGATTAATGGAGAAGGTCTACTAATTCCATAACTATTATCTTAGGAGTGTGAAAAAAATATGAGAGATTTTTTAAGGGAATATGAGATAGATTCTTTAGCAAAAGCTCTATATACAATTACTTCATGGGTTTCAAATCGTGGTTATATAGGGTTTGTCGATCAAGCAAATAGGATGTTGATAGAATTAGAGGCAAATGATGAAAGTGGCCCAAATAGAACTATAAAAACGTATGAAGATTTCAAACAATTTTATATAAAATTAATTGCACTTTATCCTCCTTCAATGTATGAAGACTTTCCTATTGATAAGGGAGAAGTAAAGTTTTTTAGTAATGGTAACTTCTATAAGGTTTTTATAGGCAATGGTGATGAGAACTCATATGAAAGCTGTTTCTTAATTGAATCTATTGTGAGAGCGATAGGATCTGACGAATTAAAGATGATTTGGAAGGAAATTCTTGAGTATGAAGATTATATAATTTCTACAATATATAAAGAAAGCCCCATCTTAAATGATAAAAAACATGAGTGTCCCCCATCCACATATTTCGATAATATATTTAAAAACTATGACAAATTTAAAAACCAGAATTTATCTACTTATTTTAAAGATTTTATTAGTGAGAACGATGAATTATATAGGTTTTATACGGAACATAAACAATTACCAGTTTTCCTACCAATGATGAAAGAGTGTTTCTTGGAGAAGATAATTAAAGATTACAGCTGGGAAAAAGTAAAATTTGGTGCATGTTATTCACTAATTAACTCTTTAGAAAATAACTTCTACTTGGAAAGGTACAAAGAAATCAAACTAATGTATCCATTAGTTTTGAGAAATGAAAAAGAAGAAAAATCTAGTATTATTAAAGATTCTTTTGCCATATTTGAAAAAAGTAGTATGGTTTTATTTTTGCCTTATGATGATAGAAATAATACTGTGAAACTTGTAGAAAAACTGAAAAATAAAGTTGATGTTATTGGAGGGGTATATTCCAATATTGGGGAGCGGATTTCCATTGATGTTGATGAAGAAAAAGAAATATTAGTGCAAGAGATAAACTATGACCTTCTTAATCCTAATAAAAGTGTATTTAGTTCATTTTCTAATAAAGATAAAAGTTATATAGCACCTCGTGATTTAGTGGGGATAATCAACTTTTCATCAAATATAGAGGAAATTGTATCCTTTGTAAGGTTTGTCCAAAAAGCAAAGAATGAGAAGTTGTTCCTATTTTCTGGTTTATCAAGTTATTTTCATTTATGGAAAAATATGGACGGAATGATTAATGAAGGAGCATTACACCCGACAGTTTTCATACCTCCATACCAATCTGTTCATGCTACATACGATTACTTTAACGAAATGAAAGAATATCCATATCAGCATCCAATAACTTTTTCTATTATACATGAATGGCTTAAAAATAAAGAAAATGTCTCAGATTTATCCTTAATTGGTAAAGAGAAAAGTGGAGAAATTAATATATTCAAATCTAGTAAAGGTAATATATTTTTACACGAGACACATTTTATTGTAGAAGATATTAAAAAGGAAATTATTGAAACTGTTTTTTCATTTCAAGAAATTATGATAAATGGATTATCAGAGTATAAAGATGTAATACTTTCACATTACCCTAGAGAAATATTAGATATAAAGATTGTTTCTAAAGCAGTCTTTAATAAAAATTTAACGTCCAACACAGTAGCTATAAGTTCTAAATACTTTAAAAAAATTATTGTTGATGTGAATGAGCGCTCAAAAATTGTTTTGGTACAACCATACTGGGATGTAATAGCAGATGATAATTCAGAAAACAAAACAAAGAAATTTGAAAATAATCTATTAATAAGCTTACTCGAAGGGATAGAATTTGAAAATAATGAAATGATGTATCATGAAATTAAAAGTACTGACAGCGAGCCCCGAACTTCAATGATTAGTAAAATGGCAGTTTCTTATTTTATAGATCCAATTTCATTATTTATACCACCTGATAATATAGCGTTTAAATCTGTCAGGAAAACGATGGCAAAGACTATAAAAAGAATTGATTTAGAACCAAAGAAGTATAATGAAAATGAAATTGTAGACGTAATTCGTCAGTTTAGAATTGAAGTTAGAGATGATTTACTGCTCCAGTTAAGGAAATTTAATCGATTAGAAACACATAAGTGGTTACTGGAAGAATATTCAGCGATATTGTTTCATATAGACATGCACCAAAAGAGACTGCAAGAGTTTTCCGAAATAGAGCATTTAAACATTGAAAAAAGTCATGAATTCACAGAAAAGACCGTTAAATTAAGAGAGGAAGCAAAAACATATAAATTTGTACTCGAATATTTAATTGAAGAAAATTTAAGTTTAATAGAAAGAAAACAAGATAAATTGATAACAAAAAAATCAATAAATGAACTCATTGCATTTGGAAAATGGATTTTGGATTTCCAAACTATGTCAGATGCAAACTACTATGGATCAGTAGGTTGGAATAAGCTTAATATCCGAGAAGATTATGTAATAGAACTTGAGGAAACTGATAAATATTTATCAGATGCTCTTAAATTAACTGAATTAAGATATGAATTTGGAGATTACTCAGAAAGAGACAGCTCTATTGACGCACATTTCGGTGAACAAATAGAAAGCAAATTTCAAAATGATACAGGATTGTCGTTTAGAGTTCTAATAGACTTATTGACATTTTTAGAATCACATCACACAATATCAGAATTAAGTGCTAGTGGCACTGGTGTGGTTTATCATAACGTAGTTAAAGCATCGATTAATGAAGTCGCTGAGAAATTTTTAGATTACGATGTACACTCACTGGAAGACTTTTATTCCGCGTTACATTTTATTACTATAGAAGCAGATAAAATAGCTGATAAAAATGGAGTTATACCAATATGGGAAAAGAAAAGAAGAAAGCACAAGTTTTCTGCGCAACCGATTTTATATTTTGAAAATAATATATTATTTTCACCGGTATCTATACATGCTTTAAAAAAGGATTATATCCAAGGCATTATGAATTTCACTTTACCCTATGATATCGAAATGAACCATACGGTTTCATTATTAAATAATTGGAAGAGAAGATATGAAAAGAAAATAGTCGATGATTTAGCCTTGTTATTTAATTCACCGAATTTAGTGGTTTATAAAGATAGAGAACTATACAAATTAGATAAAAAAGGAGGTCACCCTCGTGATCTAGGAGATTATGATTTAATAGTTATTGACAAGAAAAATTATTCGATTTTCTTGTTTGAAGTAAAATATATGAGATTAAGTCAGACTATGAAAGATTCAATGGGGGATCAAAAAGACTACTTTCTTGGAACTAAAGCCCAAGCCCTTAAATTTAATAGGCGAATAGAATATTTTAAAGAAAACAAGGATAAAATAATCGAAAACCTTGGATTGAAAGGACATTTTTTTATAAGAAGTTACTTCGTTAGTAACAAAAATATTAGATCATTTTTCAAGGAGTATCCGTTTAAAATTAAGAGTTACAATGAAATTAAATCAATGGTCAGATCAGATAGTCTTTGATGATTAAATAAACGGCGCTTTTATTAGTATTTAATTAGTTTAATCCAAGAAAAAAGAAATGTATAAGATATAATGGTGTGTGAAAGTGCTAGTTTGTCATGAGAAATGTGAACAATTAATAAACATTTGTTCAATAGACTTTATACACATGCACTTCCAAAATCTTTTGATAAAGCTACAGATGGTACATATTTGATGCAATAATCAATTGATTAAATCTTGGCAATGAACGAGCTAGAAAGTAAATTCCTTTCGCCTTATTGCGTAGCATTGCATTGATGAAGCAACTTTTTAATGATAATGGCACACATGCGGTATTGATTGGGAAGAATACTTATAGTCGCTTGATTAGAAGAATATTAAAGTGGTTGAAGAGGACGCTGAATAAGCGTTATTATATTTGCAGGACTTTTGTCCCTTCTTGTCGTATTATAGTGGCGGGGGAGGGATTGTGTGATTGTTTATGATTTAGGTAACATAGCCGATTGGCTAACTGCAATAGGAACAATAGGGGCAGTCATAGTTTCTTTATATTTTTCATTTAATAATATAAGGACTAAAAAGAAAATTATAAAAAATGTGAGAGAATCCCCTATTGATAATATATATGAATTTATATTAATTAATAAGGGTTTTGTTCCTATAAATGTACAAATCAAAGGTTTTATGGTTTACAAACGTTTTTGGAAAAAACATAAAAAAAATTTATCGAACCGAATTACAGCAAAGACTTCCTCAATCGGTCAGATACTTCTGAGTTAGGTGCAAATTCATTATCATTAAGTGAAAAACTTATCGATATGGGATATAAACCTTATGACAAAATAAAAATAATGGCGGTTTTTAAAGATTCTACAGATAAGTTTCATACTAAGAAGTTTACATTTGAAGTAAGAGATCCAAAAGAAATTTATAAAAGGATAGAAAAGGAAAAAAATACGAGGAAAGTTTATGTAAGACCATAAAGCATCTCATCCGAGGTGCTTTTTTTCGTTCGCCCATGCTGGGCGAACGAAAAAGGCATGAATAGAAATTTACAATCCTATTCATGCCCTGATTTATGCATAATCCTACCTATTATTGCTTGTCCTGCATCTCACTGATTATTGCGGAGCAAAAGCTCCAGTCCTGCGGACTTTAGCTCCGACCGATGCGGATAATAGCCCCAAGAGTGCGGAAGCTGCTCCACTCTTCTACCATAAATCAACAATTTAATAGGTACACTTGTAACCCTTTTGTAT
>JAPFDS010000022.1 GCA_026168805.1 Caryophanales bacterium
AAAAATATTCGGATTTTTATTTACTATCTTTATTTAAAAGATGTATTCTATAAAAAGCGTCCTAAACATGTGACTTTCAATTAAATACAAAAGTAGTTTCAGGGTTATATAATTAGCACCCACAAATACTTGACTCAATCGAGATTACATTTTATGTTGCGAGATAGTAAACCTTCTGCTATTATAGTAAGGTGAATAATATAATACATGTAAAAGAATTGATACTGTTATCGTTTGGAGGGAATTCATATGCGCGTAAATATTACACTAGCATGCACTGAAACAGGTGACCGCAATTATATTACGAAGAAAAACAAACGTACAAATCCTGAACGTTTAGAGTTAATGAAATATAGCCCACGGTTAGGAAAACATACGTTACATCGTGAAACTAAATAATTTGAAAAACTCTTATCGATATCGATAAGAGTTTTTTTATGAGGCTGGGACAAATCAAAGTTGTATCTCCAAAAATACGAATAACATTCTAATTTAGCGAAGTATATTTCCGAAGCGGGTAATTCCACTTTTAAAATTAGAATGTTCGTATTTGAGATAACTTTAAATCTATTGTCCCAGCCTCTTTTATGGCAAGTATTTTTACTACTGACCAAACATATTGTATAGTAGAAGTATACTTTTGCTATGAATGGAGTGGTATAATGGATAAAGTACAATTACGAAAAAACATCATTCAACAATTAAAAGGTTTATCGAAAGAAGAACATACAACGATTGAACATCAGATACATAAAAATTTGTTCGCATCTGATCTTTGGAAAAATGCCGATACAATAGGAATTACGATCAGTCAAGAAGGAATCGAGTGGGATACGAGAACAATTATTGAACAAGCGTGGAGCGAAGGGAAAAGCGTTGCTATACCAAAATGTTTGCAGGAAACTCGAGCGATGCAATTCTATGATTTCCAGTCTTATGATGAATTAGAGGTCGTCTACTACGGTTTGAAAGAACCTCAACCACATAAGAGTCGTTTGATAGATAAAAATGATATGGACCTACTCTTCGTTCCAGGTGTCGTATTTGACGCATCAGGGTATCGGATTGGATTCGGCGGAGGGTACTATGACCGCTTTCTCACAGACTTTAATCATACGACTGTATCTCTAGTGAGTACGGTTCAACTGATTTCAGAAGTCCCTAAAGAAAAACATGATATTGCTGTTGATTATCTCATAACTGAAAAAGATATTATTTAACGAGGTGTAAGGTGGTGGCATCAAATAGTGGAGCGTTATTCGAGACAGATCCTTTTTGGACCAATTGGGAACGAAGGACAAGAAAAAATTAAAAAAAGTTCAGCCTTAATTGTTGGAATGGGTGCACTAGGAACTGTAATAGCCAATCATCTAACGAGAGCTGGTATTGGTCATTTGCGAATCGTTGATCGTGACTTCGTAGAAATGAGTAATTTACAACGTCAAATGCTTTTTACAGAAAACGACGCAAAAGAATTGGTTCCTAAAGCAATTGCTGCGAAAAGAGTGCTAGAAACATATAATTCGCAAGTAGAAATTGCTGCACATGTGACGCACGTTTCAGCCAATAATATGGCATCTTTAATGGAAGATATGGATATTGTTTTTGATGGAACAGATAACTTTTCTACGAGATATCTCATCAATGATAGTTGCTATAAAAAGAACATTCCATTTTCATATGGGGGAGTCGTTCGTTCGCGAGGAATGACTGCTCTGTTTAACCCGAACACGACTTCATGTTTACGTTGTTTGTTTAACGAGCAACAATCAACTGGTGAAACATGTGACACTGTGGGAGTGATTTCTCCGATCGTTGATATCGTAGCGTCTATCCAAGTGACAGAAGGCTTAAAGTATCTAACGGAAAATATGGATGCGATCCGGCCAATATTACGAACGTTTGATATTTGGAATAATGATTCCTATGATATCAAACTACCAAAAAAGAAAACAGATTGTCCGGTTTGTATGCATAAATCCTATCCTGCACTGGATCAACCCAATACTACGTTTGAACAATCACTATGCGGAAGAAACAGTGTGCAAATTCTTTCGCCAGATACATATGATTTAACAAACATGGAAAAACGGTTGCAACATCTTGGGGACGTACAACGCACACCATTTTTATTGAAAGTGAATATTTCCTCTTCGATTACGTTTGTTCTCTTTTCAAACGGACGCGTACTCGTTCAAGGAACAGATGACCTTGTCGAGGCCAGGTCTATATTCGATCGTTATATTGGTTCATGAGACCTTCTTTTTATGTATAGTTTTTGCACGTAAAACATATGCTACCAAAAAATATAGAAAGAAGGAATCGTATGCGTGTATTTGTACGTTTGTTAGGGATTGCCTTGGCATGTGTGCTAATCTTTAAATGGCGCTATCGTTTACTCAGTATAGGCTTGTATATACCATTTTTACGACGACTGGTCGTTGCAAGGGAATTTAAAAAAATACAAAAAATGAAAAATTAAAGTTTAAAGAAGTTGGGAAAGAAACCATTGGGGTAGGGAGGGGATTTTCCTTGTACATATCTGATCAATATAAATTATATACGCTTGTTCACACACTTATGGAAGAAGACGGATATGAAATATTACATAGTCATAAACAACGTGATGAAATATGGTTGCAAAAATACAACCAAAGAAAACCAACCATTGTTCGCCTGATCCAACGAGGCTTTAACTGGAAAAATGAATTAAAGTCTGACATGGCACGTACCTTTAATATATTTGAAACGTTACAACGAAAAGTTACAGGAAAAGAAATCGAAATTCATAATATCTATATATCTACATATCCGCCAGTAGATACGTGGGAAAAATTAAAAGAACCCGTTCGATTTAAAAAGAAAAAACAAGTATCTATGCACATGTACTATATTGATGAAGAAGAAGGTACCAATGAACTTCAGCGTTTGGCAAAAGCTTTACATCGACAAACATCCTTTTATATCCCTGAAGTGAACATTGAAGACAAAGAACAATTTGTTCAATCGTATACATATGAAATCCATACGGCTATCCAAAAACAAAAAGAATACGTCCAAAAAACATTGTTTTTTGGAAAGCCAAAACTAGTGTATTATTTGATTGGCTTAAATATATTGTACTTTTTAATTGTAGAGTTCAATGGCGGTAGTATGGATACAGAAACGCTCGTTCAATTTGGTGCGAAGTATAATCCGCTCATTATGGATGGGGAGTGGTGGAGACTCATCACCTCCATGTTTATGCACATTGGTTTTGTACACCTAGCGATGAACATGTTAGCACTCTATTATTTAGGGTCGGCTGTTGAACAAATATTTGGCTCCAAACGATTTATCGGGATGTATATGTTTGCAGGCATTGGGGCAGGATTAGCAAGTTTTGCACTATCAAGTAGTATTTCTGCCGGAGCTTCAGGTGCTATTTTTGGTCTGTTTGGAGTATTACTTTATTTTGGTCTTATTCATAAAAAACTATTCTTTCAAACAATGGGATCCAGCATTCTTGCGATCATTGCGATTAACTTAGTGTTTGGTTTTACGGTTCCAATGGTTGATAATAGTGCGCACGTTGGTGGTTTGATTACTGGATTTATCGCTGCGAGTGTTATTCAATTGCCAAGTCAGGGAAATAGAAACATTAGGCGTTTGGGCATGGGTGCAACCGCCGTAGGTTTAGCTGTATTATTGTGGTTTGGTTTTAACAGTGGAGCAAATGCGGTCATTTATGAATTAAGTGAAATTGAACAATTACAAGAAGAAGAAGAGTACGAGGAAGTGATCGAACGTACAACGGACCTGTTGGACGAAGGAGATGCACATACCGCTCAAATTTTGTTTCAACGTTCCTACGCATTCATTATGACATATGAATATGATGCGGCATTGAAGGACCTAGAAGAAGTGATTGAAATTGAGAATGAGATGATGCCTGAAGCATATTATAATGCAGCACTTCTGTATCTAGAAATGGGCGATGAAGCATTAGCAGAAGAACGTATCATAAAAGCATATGAATTACAGCCAGAAAATGAAGATATTGAACAGCTATATGAAGAAATGATAGAAGAATAAACGAACGATCAAAAATTGATTTTTTGAATGAGTTGTTCTTTCTTATCATTTATTTCATAAAGAATTTGAATTTCATCACTTTTCATAAGAACAAGGGGTATATAATGTGCCCTTTGTTTTTCATTTGTGTCCATTAATGCGATAATATAGTTCGCGTATATTCCTTCCCATAGATGATTGATCACATCATCGGTCTCTTGTTGAGTGAGAGTAGGTAAAGGTTGGTCTTTATAGCGAAACAAGTGTGTCATACTCATTTTTGTAAATAATTGTTCTTCAATCGAAAAATAGGCCATTAAGTCGTCCCAATGGTGTTCCACTTTCTTATTATAATGCATAGAATCACTCAACTGATCACCAGACTGTTCTACATGACAATTTGTTGTTGCACAGTCTAATTGTAAATAGGAATAATCCATCAAAGCAGCACTGCGAATATCATCATTATTGTGGTTTTCACTATAATGATACGAAATACTTTCATACATTCCGGGTTTTGGTTTTGAAAATAGGTGTTCAAATGAAAGTGTTTTATGATTCGTTTTCCATTGATTCATAAAACCTAGAAAAACACCATCTCTATAGAGCATTGCAATGTCTTGCCTAAGATATGTAGGCTTGCTTGTTGTAGAGATGGTCTTCCAATGTAATTTGTTGTTCGTATAGTCCAGTTCGTTGTTCTGTTCCTGAAACGTAACTGTTTGATCTGGAGGAAAATACGTAATTGTTGGAACAGATGTATTTGTTGCAGCAATTACACTAACAATAAAAATAGTAAATAAGATAAAAATGACCGATTTTTTCAATGGTATTCCTCCAATTGTAATAATATTTGTCTACATAACTGTATGTTCGGGATGTTGAAATATGAATGTAACGATTATGTCATTGAAAAGATGCACGTCATCGTAGTATACTTAACTATAATCAAAGCCGGAGATGAAATGATGAAAAATATGTATGATGTGATGCAGCTATTAAAGAAATATCACATATTTATTTATACAGGCAATCGACTTGCTGACTTAGATTTAATGGAAATGGAATTACTGGAGTTAAAAAGTGCGAACATATTACCAGAACAAGAATATTATACCGCTGTACTTATTATACGAAGAGAAAGAAGGTCATTATGTAATAAGTAATTCCAGAGTAAATATAATAATGATGTAACCTTTTACAATATTCAACGTCTAATATAGGTACGGAGCTTTTTAATGAAGCATCCTTTAAAAAAACATTATATTAGACTATAATTGCAATCGTTACAAATAGGAGGAAAGAAAATGGATAATAATAGACGAGTAAATATACCTTTGTATGTACTTGCGAGTATATTATTTGGTTTAAAAACATATATCGTGTATCGATTCGCACTCTCTATTGAACTAGATAATATCATGCAAGAGGCTATACTGTTTATTAACCCATTTGTTTCAGCGTTTTTATTCTTTGCCATAAGTGTTTGGTTTTCAAAACAATCACGACAAATGAAGTTTATTCGGTACTCAGCTGTTATTGGTTCAGTGATCATTTATTTCAATTTAGTGTTTTACCGTTCATTTACAGATTTCATCACCGTCCCTCAATTATTCCAAACAAGTAATGCAGCTGACTTGGGAACGAGTGTATTAACGTTAGTTGAATGGTATGACTTGGCATTCTTTATAGATGCGATTATTATTTGGATGATTAGTAAACGATTTACAGACCGTGTAGCAGTTGATTATGAAAAAAGTGGTAAAGTTTTTGCTCTTTCGATGTCATTAGTGTTATTAGCAGGTAACTTCTTTTTAGCTGAAATGGAACGGCCACAACTATTTACTCGAGCATTTGACCGTGAGTATTTAGTCAAAAATATAGGATTGTTTAATTATCACGTGTATGACATTGCCGTGCATTCGAAAGTGAAAACGCAACGCGTCTTTGCAGATGGGAACGAATTACCAGAGATTCAACAATATATACACGATAAAGTTCGAGGGAATGAAAGATCAGAATTATTTGGAGCTGCTGAAGATAAAAACATTATCTTCATATCAGCAGAATCCTTGCAAACATTTGTAATCAATAACGAAGTAAACGGGGAAACCATTACGCCGTTTTTAAATGAACTCACAGAAGATGAAGATACGTATTACTTTGAAAATTTCTATCATCAAACACAACAAGGAAAAACGTCGGATTCAGAATTTATTACAGAAAACTCATTATATCCATCCTCTAGAGGGGCCGTTTTCTTCACACATGGAGAAAACGAGTATCATGCGATGCCTGAAATGCTAGAAGAAAAAGGTTATGAAACATCTGTATTTCACGCAAACAATAAAAGCTTTTGGAATAGAGACCAAATCTATCAAAGCTTGCATATTGATGAGTTTTATGATGTTGATTCCTATGAAATTACGGATGAAAATTCTGTTGGTTGGGGATTAAAGGACAAAGAATATTTTGAGCAATCCATTCCGTATTTACAATCGTTAGATCAACCATTTTATTCGAAGTTTATTACATTAACAAACCATTTTCCGTTTGAATTAGACGAAGAGGATATGTCGATTGATCGCTATGATTCAAATTCAAATACACTGAACAGTTATTTCCCAACGGTTCGATATATGGATGAAGCCATTGAAGAATTTTTCGCCGATTTAAAAGACGCAGGGTTATATGAGGATTCAATCATTGTCATTATGGGCGACCACGATGGAATTAGTGCAAACCATAATAAAGCAATGAGTATGTATTTAGATAAAGATGAAATTACACCATATGACTATATCCAATTACAAAGAGTACCATTCTTTGTTCATATACCAGGACATGGGGAAGGGAAAGTAATGGATGAAGTAGCTGGTCAAATAGATATTAAACCTACACTATTACATTTAGCAGGTATTCATACGTCAAACGATATATACTTTGGTAATGATTTATTCCACGATGATCGTAAAGGGTATATTGCTATGAGAAATGGTGACTTTGTAAGTGACGATTATATATCTACAAATGGTATATGTTACGATAGGGGCTCAGGTGAAGTAATAGCCTCACAAAGTGATGAGTTAGAAGAAGATAATGTCTGTACGCCTATAAAAGATAAAGTCGAACTGGAATTAGACTACTCAGATCAGATTATTTACGGAGATTTGTTCAGATTTGTGGATTTTGATCCTGAACCAGAACATTAAACATTAAAAAAGCTAGCTCACAATGAGCTAGCTTTTTTATAGTTGTTTAACTTCCACATGTTGAAGAAATTTGACAAATAATAGTTGCGATTGAAAAGAATCCAAATGTAAGTGCCGATACTGCTGAAAATCCAAGTGCTAGTATGTTTTTAAAACGTAATTGGCGAATGACAGAAACAACTGACACTATTGCAACAACTAATAAGATAATTCCTAAAACCATCTGTTTATCCTCCTCAAGTTATCTTTTTCATTGATATCAAGATTACATTTATATTATTATGTAACTAACCAGTTCCTATTTTATATTATAGCAAATAAATGATTTTGTCGAGCTAAACAATGTAAAATAATTACACTGAGTTAAAAAGGAGTCGATACATTTGAACATCATTGGTATGCCACTAGGTGCACTTGGAACAAATTGTTATATTTTACATAAAGAAGGTAAAGCGTTAATCATTGACCCAGGTGATGAATCTGAAAAAGTAGTTGCATATTTAGAAAAGAATCACCTTATACCTGAAGCGATTGTCTTAACACATGCGCACTTTGATCACATTGGTGCAGTAGACGATTTACGAGTGAAATATTCACTTGCGGTCTATTTACACCAGGAAGAAGAAGAATGGCTTTCTGAACCAAATTACAACGGTTCAGGGCGCTTTCCTCGTTCACCAATTGTAACCTCACCTCCTGAAGAATATATGCAAGAGGGAAAGATGACGATTGGCTCATTTACATGTGATGTATATCATACACCTGGACATTCACCAGGAAGTGTCACAATCGTTTTTGAAGACGATGGCATTGTCTTCAGTGGTGATGCTTTATTCCAACTAGGAATTGGCCGTACGGATTTATACGGCGGGAATCCTGAACAACTGATCGAAAGCATCCAAACGAAGATTTTTACCCTTAATGACAATTACAACGTTTACCCAGGTCATGGGAACCCAACATCCATTGGATTTGAAAAAGAAAATAATCCATTTGTTTCACCAAAAAAGTAGAACAAAAAACCTGTACACATGTTATGTTGTACAGGTTTCCTGCTTAACTTCCAAATCCTGGTACTAGGATAAACTCTGAGTACCATGTAAATGCAATCATAAAGACTGTTAAGTAACCTCCGAACAAATACATATACATACGTTCAGATAACTTTAAATAACTTACTGTAAGGAAAAATGCAGTTTGAACAAGGAATAAGATTGCAGGTATTTCCATATTTCCAGCTAGGAATAAGACGGCAAAGATTCCTGTCCAAAAGCCAAGCACACGAAACATACGATCCATGCTATTTTCCCCCTCCTTCTTGTAGCCTTATCAATTGTTATTATAAACGAGATTTCAACGAAAGTAAATAAAACATATCTTTTGATTTCAATTTTTATGAAATATAACCAAAAGTTATCTAACTTGTGTCTTCGTCATCGGCATCTTTGGCCCAGGGATATGTTTGATAAATGGTATATTGGGTACGATCTTTTAACGTTATTAAAAACTGAATGCCAAAGTGTGAGTGAAATGCTGTGTATGAAATAGTTACTTGACCTTGATTGAAATCATATGTTTTTGTCGGTGGAAGATCTGTACTTTTTATGAAGTTTATTTCCTTTTTATTTACAGCTAGTGAAAATAGAGATTCAATAAGATATTGTTTTTGCAAATTATTTGTCATAATCAATTCTTTTTCATAACGTAAAACAAGTGTGGTTAGCACAAGGAAAAGAATGGTAATCGTAATTAATGTCAGTGGAAAAATAAATCCTTTGTCATTATTCATATCGTAGGAATTCCTTTGTATAGTGTTCCCCGTTTGTAGTTTTTAATTCAACAAGAATGATATGGTCGTTTTTTGTAAAACGTACATCCTTAATATTTCGAATGTATATTTCATGGCCTTTACTTTGTATCTGCCTTCGGATGACTTGTTCATACAAACTATACGAAGCCACTTTATTTGTACTTAGGTGTAACGTTAAGGTGTGATTGTTCACGCGAATGTCAGTTGCATCTATAATATCGTCACGTAGAAAAATAAAGAAATGTTCCACATCTATTGTATATTCATGATGATTGTTTTGCATGAGCTTGAGTGTCATACTGAAAAAAGGCAACATCATTACGATGATTGAAAGTGATAAAAGAGCTGAGAGAAGCGTTGTTCCTTGCGAGTTATTCAATTTCTTTATATAGGCAAAAGTTTTTTTCGTTGAAGTGGTTATTTTCCCATGTGACACACCCTTTCACGAATTGATTTGTAGTAGACAGATGATATACTAGTTCCTTTTCGTTCATCGTTCCTGAGAACTTCGCTGGGAATGTCGTGTTTTGATGGTCTAGATGCATCAATTCACTTCTTAACGAGTCTATAATTGTTAGTTCGGTATATAATTCATTTCGTTCTTTTTGAATTAGAACAAACGAAGGGACGACAATGGCTAAAGAGATAAAAAGAATGGATACGGCTACAAGTGTCTCAACGAGTGTAAATCCTTTAGACGTGTGAAACATAATAAGATCCTTTCCCAGGCGGAAAAACAACTTTAAACTCGGCGTAAGGTGTTTGAATGTAAATAGTACCTGCGTTCTTTAATGTCCCATTTGAATTAAAGATGATCGTTCGGAACGTTCGTTGTTTAATTTCCCATCCCTTTGGCAATTTTCTTGTATAATCTGGAGATGAGACTTGACTGGATGTCACTTTATACTGAGTTGGTTCAAAATATATTCTTGCATCTGTTTGTATATCTGAAATAGAAAGGTTTTGAATATAACGTATATCATCCGTTAACGTGTTTAAAAAGTGTTGTTCATATTGCTTGTGTAAGGTGATAAAAGAGAGCTTACCACCAATAAGTGTAAAGATGGATGTGATTGTCAGTACGAGTAAGAGTTCGATCAACGTAAAACCATTTTTCTTCATTGTGTTCCTATTCCTTAGAACCAGACTTCTGTACAATGCCCGACTTTATGGTAAGCTCATCCCCATTCGGACATGTCGTTTGGTCACTGGAAATATAATCCGAAGTTACAAGATTCTGGATATCTGTAACCGGTTTAGATTCATTCAGTTGATACATTTCAGCCTGCGCCTGCACTACTTGGACCAACGCGTCGCACCCTTGGTCATGAATGCCAGAACTTTTTGAAGAAAAGCTTGGGACAATTAAGATAAGTAACACAGAAATGATCATAAGCACGAATAGCATTTCTATTAAAGTAAATCCGTTTTGGTTTTTTAACATAATCATTCTCCTCTGTTAGATGTTTTGGATCATTTGAAACATTGGCCACATAAGCGCGATATACATACTGATAATGAATAGAGCAATGATTCCAAAAAATAAAGGTTGAATAATGGTAATCAGTTGCATCGATTTACGGTGAAGCTCCTCAGTAACAATTTGCGCATACATGTGTAAGTCTTTTTCAAGGGATTGTTGATCTTTATTTGTTTGAAATATTTGTCCGAGGTGCGTCTCCACAAAATAGAGATTCTCGAATATTTCTGAAAGAGGTACCCCTGCATGAAGCTTGTCTTGTAAATGCAATGCATAATGGGAAAGAATCGGTAGCTTTGATTGTTTTTGTAAATAAAGTAGAATTTCTTTAATGGTCAAGCCACTCTCAAATAAAGTCGACATATGCGTAGCGAATTGATGAGAAGTGTTTAATCGGACATACGAACGATAGAATGGAATCTTTTCATAGAACTCCATTTGTGCACCAATCGATAATGCTTTCTTTTTTATTTTCCATAAAACAATGAGTATAATTAAAACAGCAATGCAACCACCTCCTATGTAAAAGCTACCATTTATGATTTGTAAAATAGTATGTGCAGCTGTAGAAGACCCGTTGGATTGAAGCATCGTATCAAATGAGGGTAAAACGAACTGCTTGATACAGATAAATAAGACACTAAAGAAAATACAAAGAAATAATGGATAGCGGGTGGCACGTTTGAAGGATTTCTCATAGGTTGTTTTACGTTCATACATTTTCGCGCAGGAAGAGATATGTTTTGATAAGTCTCCGTGCAAACGTACAAAGTATAGGTAAGATGAAATCGAGTGATCAAAATGCAGTTCTTGAAAAGCCTCGTCAATATATTTACCGGATTTTAACAACGATTGTAGAGGTTGGGCAATGGATTGAAATGTCTTCTCCCATGAAAGTACTTCTAATGCACGAAGGAGGGAGTAGCCATTTGCTAGAAGATAAGATAATTGATCTAAGAATCGTAACTGAATGTCGGGAGAAGGGTGATTGGTCTTTCGTTTAAATGAGATCATACTTATAAGCTTCCTCTCGTAAATATTCAAATGATTCATAATAAGGTGCGGGTTGTTTGTTGATGAGTGACTGAATATGTGTTTCATGTAACAATTCTAAGATAGCTGAACGCTTTTGATGATCGTCACTCTGTTTTACATTCACTAACTCTATGGCTGCAACTCCTTTAAGTGCTTCTTTTAAATCCATTGGGTCAATTCCCATTTCTAATAGACGTGTAATCGTTCCAACAGCATCACCCGCATGAAAGGTGCTAAAAACAATGTGCCCACTAAGTGCAGCGTTGACAGCAAATGAAGCAGTGTTTGCATCTCTAATTTCACCGATCATAACGACATCAGGATCATGGCGTAAAATAGCTTTGAATCCTTCTACATATGTGATTCCAGCTTTCGTATTTAATTGAACTTGTAAAACACCGGGTAACTCTTGTTCAATGGGATCTTCTAATGTAATCAATTGTTTGCCTTGTTCTTTCATTAACATACGAAGAAGCGCATATAACGTAGTTGATTTTCCACTTCCTGTAGGTCCTGTCATCAGAAATAAACCGGATTGAAATGTCATCCATTGTTTGATTTGTTCATATTGATGTGGGAATAAAAATAAGTGCTCCAATTTCTTTGAGTCTTCTTGTGGTAATATACGAATAGCTAAACTCTCAGTTGTTTGGACGGGTAAGGTTGATAAACGAAGAGAATACTTTTTACTATCCAATGTAAATACAAGTGTTCCATTTTGTGGTTTTTGAATTTCACCGATATCCATGCCAGAAGTGAATTTATAATGCGTTAATAATAAACTATATTGGTGAGCAGGGATTTCTTGATAGAGCTCACGCTTGTTATGCACACGAAAGTATATGTGTACAACCTTTTCAAACGGAATAAAATGTATATCTGAAGCTTCTGATAAAATGGCCTCTCCAGCAATTTTCTGGGATAATTTAGCGGCACGATTCATGAAATGAACCTCCTTATTCTTCGAGGGAAGATGTAAAATACATAAAAAATGAATAAAAGGACTGATGTGTAGTGAACATTATTTATTTAATAGGCTTTATGGGAAGCGGGAAAAGTACAGTCGGTGCATATTTAAAAGAAACGTATCAATTGTCTTCTGTAGATACGGATGAATGGATCGAGAAGAACTATGAGAAATCCATACCTTCGATTTTTGCAGAAGAAGGGGAAGAGCAATTTAGACAATATGAAATGGAAGCTTTACGAGCACTTCGTGGATATGATGTTATTGCAACAGGTGGAGGAATTGTTGAACGGGATGAAAATTATTCAACTATGCATGAAAATGGAACAATTGTTTATTTACAAGCAAGCTTTAAGGAAATTATGGTGCGATTGCAACATGATGCATCTCGTCCGTTATGGAAAGATCAAGATGTAGTTGAAAGAGAGGAGTTATATAACCGAAGACATGCGTTATATACATCATTTGCAGATGTAGTGATTCATACGGATCAGAAAAAGATAGCAGATATCGGGGAAAGAATCATCGAGCTTGTGCAAGAAGAATAAAATAGTAACTGTTGTTTATACTAGCATAGACTACCCGCTATAGAAAGGATTGGTAGACTATGACTGGTAATGAATATTTGCATTTTATGGCTCGTAGATTTACTGATTTTATCGCAATGCCAAAGGAAAAAAGGAAAACACAGCGTAAGAACTCTTACGAAAAAGGAAAGTTACGTAAAACGGATTGGTTTGGGAACGCACCATTTTATATGTACAAAATGATGAAAAAAGAGAAGTAGGTGTCGATTACCTACTTCTCTTTTTTAGGTTGAAATGCATTTGTTACATATATAACTCCACCACTCAATACGTTAAAAGTGATCGTAGGCTTATATCTTTCTTTGATGGCACCTTCTTCTCGTTGCTTTTCTTTTGTTTCAGTCGCATAGAATGTATCCAACAACTCCAACTCATTTTCCATCGCTTCCATTGATTGAACGGCCCAATCGTGGGATTGCTCTTCTATATAAACGTCTAATATGTGTTCTAAGCGCTTAAAACCACTTTCGTATGTGATCATCGGGGTGAGTAGATAACAAAAATCAGAAATGGTTGCATGCATAGGTATTTGTTGAAGGTGTTCCATCATATGAACGACGATTTTTCCTGTAATTAAGTTTAATCCAAGGGAGAAAACTTCATCTTTAATCTGTATACTCTCATATGAAATTTTTATATTCACTAAGAGCCAGGGGTATAATGCTTGTTTTTTATTTGTTTCAACAGACTCGAATGCTTGGATAAAAGATACGTCTTTTGTTAGGTCTTTTAATATTTGTTGAAATCGGGTACTCCCGTAATATAGTGGTTCAATATCTTTATTGTCATTCTGCGCATGGGTTCCTAAAAGTAATGTTTTTGGTTCGCCTTTTGATTGGGTTGCTTCCACATAGTGCCAATAAAAAGGGCGATTCATTATTTTCTTATCCATTTCTTCTGTTAGATGCACTTCGAATACATCGTTGTTGATATCATTGACGTGGCAATGGTTTGTGTTAAAATACATTTTTGTAAATTGTTTAACTCTCTGAACGTCCATAATGTTGATCCTCACTTTGTATTGTTTCTTGTTCGATAATGGATGTTAATTGATGCAATTTCTGTTTTACTTCACTTTCAGAATCTGAATCTTTCAAGATGGTTTGAATTTCTTGATCGATATTAGGTATCTCCAGTATGGAAAGAATATCATCTACACGACCAATGACTCGTTCAAATAAATGAACTTTATCATATAATATATGCATTAATCGGTCCTCTAATGTATTTTTTAGAGCTATATGTGTAATGTGTACATCATTTTCTTGACCATATCGATGAATCCTCCCAATTCGTTGTTCTATTTTCATCGGATTCCATGGAAGATCGTAATTAATTAAATGATGGCAAAACTGTAAATTAATTCCTTCCCCTCCAGCTGCTGTAGTAATGAGAACTTGTGCGTGATGTTCAAATAATTGTTTCATCCAATCTTTTTTGGTTCCTTTAAAACCACCACGAAAGGGAACGGACGTAATTCCGTGTTGCTGTAAATACCATTGTAAATAAAACTGAGTAGCTCGATATTCAGTGAAAATAATGACCTTTTCATCTCCAATGGATGAAATATATTTCATTGCTTTTTTTGCTTTTGCATGATGAGGGAGAACACTAATTTCATCAGCAATTTCAACAAGTTCTTTTTTATATGGGTGGTCTTGTTGTTTCAGCATTTTTTCAATCGATAGAAAACATGCTTCTCTTGAAGAACACAGAGCTCGAAGTAAAGTCAGTTTTGTAAAGGGAGGTAAATGACTTGCAAGGTTATCGATCCGGTCATATACGTCTTGTTCTTCGGTCGTAAATTCAATCCACTGTGTCTCGACATGACGTTTAATCGTTGTCTGTTGGATGTCTTTACGGGTATTGCGGATAATTACTTGTTGTACTAATTGGTTTAAAATAGATTTTTGCTCATCTTCTTTATCTTCAAAGGCTTGTATAAAGGCATCATAACTCCCAAGCAAACCAGGACGTAAAATAGAGACTAAGTGATAAATTTCACTGAGGGAATTTTGTATAGGTGTAGCTGTTAAAAATAAACAGTACTTTTTTTGAATGCTTCGTACAAAAGAGTTATTAAGTGTTTTTATATTTTTCAATCGATGGGCTTCATCCACTAATAAAAAGTCATAGGGGATGTTTGTGATGTCTTCGTGATGCGGAGATTTCTTCGCCATATCCAACGAACAAACAACAACATCAATATCTTCCCACCGATAATTTTTACGATACGCAATGGCATTGATGTTAAACTTTGTCTGTAATTCTTCTACCCATTGACTCACTAAAGAAGATGGAACAAGAATAATCGCCTTTTTAACGAGGCCTCTTATGATATATTCTTTTAACACCAATCCAGCTTCAATCGTTTTACCTAGACCAACTTCGTCTGCAAGAATAGCGCGACCATCCATCTTAAACAACACTCGTTTGGCAGCATCTAATTGATACGGCAAAAATTCTATTTGTGGTAGATGCGCTAAGGATTTCAATTCATCAAATGAATGATTCATTGTGGTGAGTTCGGCTTCATAAGACAAATTGAACGCATCCCAAGAACTTAGTGCATAGGTATTTGTAAGAGAATTTTGCAGTTGTGGTAGAAAAGTGGTGTCCTTTACTATTTGTATGTGATTCAAATAAATGACTCCTTTCCTTCATAAAGCGTTCAAATTCAACATCATATACTGATATATTCCTCTTGTTACCGCTTTCCTCTTTTATTATTTCTTTATTATATGCTATACTATAGATGCAAATTAGGGTTTCATAGATTCTGATACATAGTATAACCACTTTCGTCAATTTCATAATAGCGGATGAGTACAAGGGGAGAGTTTACTCCATATCAACAATTATTATTGGAGTAACACCGAAGGAGCAAACAAATTGTGAATCTCTCAGGTAAACAGACTCTTGTAGGACGCAGCTCTGGAGAGCGTTTACTTATATGTAAACCACCCAAGAAGCAAGCGCTTATATAGAAGAATGAGGATTCTTTTACATAAGTGTGCAACTTTCTGGTTAAAGGACAGAGGTTTCCTGTTGTATCAGCGAAACCTCTATTTTTGTGTAAAAAATTGTAATGAGTACTTGATAAGGAGTGGGAAAATGAGTGAACTAAAACGAACACCGATCTATCCAGAGTACGAAAAATTCGGCGCTAAAACTGTTGACTTTGGCGGATGGGATTTACCTGTTCAATTTGCAGGTATAAAACATGAACATGAAATAACACGCACAAAAGCAGGACTCTTTGATGTTTCTCATATGGGAGAAATTATCGTTAAGGGAGAAAAAAGTGAACAATTTTTACAGGAAATGGTAACAAATGATGTTTCTAAGCTTCAAGTAAATCGAGCACAGTACACATTTATGTGCTATGAGAATGGCGGAACGATTGACGACTTTTTAACGTATCGCCTATCTGAAGATGAATATTTACTCGTTGTCAACGCAGCAAATATCGAAAAAGACTTTGAATGGTTGAATGAACACAACACATATGGAGATGCTGTCCAGATTGAAAATGCTTCTGACGCTTATGCAGTACTTGCTTTACAAGGACCAACTGCTGAAACAGTTTTACAGAAAGTAGTGGAAACTGATCTGTCAGAAATCAAAATGTTCCGTTTCTTAGATCAAGTAAACATACCAAAGATTGATGCACAAGCTCTTATTTCACGAACTGGCTACACAGGTGAGAATGGATTTGAAATTTATATTGACGCAGATAAAGGTGCTTCATTATGGAATCTATTACTAGAAGTCGGTCAGGAAGAAGGTATTGAGCCTGTAGGTCTTGGAGCAAGAGATACACTTCGTTTTGAAGTAGGCTTACCTCTGTATGGACAAGAATTAACGAAAGACATCACTCCACTAGAAGCAGGCCTTTCATTTGCTGTTAAAGTAAATAAAGGTGTGGACTTTATTGGTAGTGAAGTATTAAAAGAACAAGCAGAAAATGGACCAGACAGAAAATTAGTCGGTATTGAAATGATTGATAAAGGAATTCCAAGAACAGATTATGATGTTTTGGTGAATGATGAACAAGTAGGCTTTGTCACTTCAGGTACACAATCCCCAACACTTGGAAAAAATGTTGGTAATGTGATCATTGATAAAAAGTATGCTGAAATTGGTACAGAAGTGGTTGTTCAAGTACGTAAAAGACAATTAAAAGCTAAAGTTGTTCCAACACCGTTCTATAAACCTGAATAATAAGGAGGAATTTAGTTATGGGATTTAGGTATTTACCAATGACAGAATCAGATAAGAAGCAAATGCTAGATTCAATCGGTATATCATCAACAGAAGAACTCTTTTCTGATATTCCGAAAAAAGTACGTTTAGATCGAGAGTTAAACCTTAAAAAAACGGTAAGTGAATATGAACTGAAAAAAGAATTGACAGAAATGGCAAGCAAAAATGCTAATTTAACCGAATACCGTTCATTTTTAGGTGCAGGTGTGTATGATCATTATATTCCGTCAGTTGTTGATCACGTTATTTCTAGACAAGAGTTCTATACAGCTTATACACCTTACCAACCAGAAATGACGCAAGGTGAGTTACAAGCAATGTTTGAATTCCAAACGATGATATCTGAATTAACGGGCATGCCAATTGTGAACTCTTCTCTGTATGATGGTGGAACTGCGGTAGTCGAAGCAATGAGACTCGCACATGGTCAAACAAGAAAGAGTAAAGTAATTATTTCTTCTACAGTACATCCGGAACACCGACAACTTGTAGAAACAGCTGCGAATGGACAAAAATTAGAAGTAGTTGAAATCGGTCATAAAGATGGTGTAACAGATGTAGCTCAGTTAGAAAAAGAATTAGATGACGAAACAGCTGCAGTTATTGTTCAATATCCGAACTTCTTTGGTCTCATTGAGCCATTAGAAGAAATTAATGCACTCATTGAAAAACAGAAGAAGACAATGTTTGTTGTTTCAAGCAATCCACTCGCGCTCGGGTATTTGACACCACCTAGTGAATTCGGAGCAGACGTTGTCGTTGGAGACACGCAAGTATTTGGAATTCCAGCACAATTTGGGGGACCACATTGTGGATATTTTGCAACTACGAAAAAGAATATGCGTAGAGTTCCAGGCCGTTTTGTTGGGGAAACAGTAGATGAGTATGGCGAACGTGGTTTTGTTTTAACATTACAAACAAGAGAGCAACATATTAGACGTGAAAAGGCAACATCTAACATCACATCAAACCAAGCATTGAATGCACTTGCAAGTGCTGCTGCAATGAGTGCACTTGGTAAAAACGGCGTGAAAGATATGGCTACATTAAATATGCAAAAAGCAAGATATACAAAACAAAAACTTGAGGAAGCAAACATACCTGTAACTTTCACAGGGTCTTTCTTTAACGAGTTTGTTGTAAAGCTTTCTAAACCAGTGTCAGACGTTAATAAAGATTTATTTGAAAAAGGATTTGTTGGTGGATATGATTTAGGTTTAACGTATGCAGAATTCGACAATCATATGTTGATTGCTACAACAGAAATCAGGTCAAAAGAAGAAATTGACGCTTTTGTAAAAGAATTGGGGGATATCAATGGCTAAAGAAAACTTTCCGTTAATTTTTGAACGCAGTCAAGAAGGCAGAACAAGTTATAATTTGCCAGCGCTTGATGTTCCAGAGGTTGATTTAGAAGAAGAGATTACAGATGGGTATGTACGAAAGGTCGATGCGGAACTTCCTGAAGTGGACGAATTAGAATTAATGCGTCACTATACAGGATTATCCAATCGTAACTATGGAATTCTATCCGGATTTTATCCGCTTGGTTCTTGTACGATGAAATATAACCCGGTCATTAATGAGGATGTTGCTAGACTACCTGGATTTTCTCACATCCATCCATATCAAGATACGAGTACGGTACAAGGTGCTCTAGAAATGATGTATGATTTACAAGTTCATCTAGAAGAAATCACAGGAATGCATGAAATTTCGTTGCAACCTGCAGCTGGTTCACAAGGTGAGTGGACGTCACTCATGATGATCAAAGCATTCCACGAATCAAATGGCGATTTTGATCGTGACGAAGTAATCGTACCTGACTCAGCACATGGTACAAACCCTGCATCAGCCACCATTGCTGGATTCAAAACGATAGAAGTGAAATCAAATGATAAAGGACTTGTGGATGTTGAAGACTTAAAACGTGTTGTCAATGATAAAACAGCAGCACTTATGTTAACAAATCCGAACACTTTAGGATTATTCGAAACAGAAATCACTGAGATGGCAGAAATCGTTCATGGTGTCGGTGGTAAATTATTCTATGATGGTGCAAACTTAAACGCGATCATGGGGTACAGCCGTCCAGGAGACATGGGCTTTGATGCTGTTCACTTAAACTTACACAAGACATTTACAGGCCCACACGGTGGTGGTGGTCCAGGATCCGGACCAATTGGAGTCTCTAAAGAACTAGCTCCATTCCTGCCAAAACCTGTCGTGCGTGAAAAAGATGGTGTGTATGACTTTAACTATGACCTTCCACAATCGATTGGTAATGTTAAAAGTTATTATGGAAACTTTGGAATTTATTTACGTGCATATACGTATATTCGTACAATGGGTGCGGAAGGATTAAAGCGTGTAAGTGAATACGCAGTTCTGAATGCGAATTACTTAATGCGAAACTTAGAAAAGGAATATGAACTTCCATTTACACAACATTGTAAGCATGAGTTTGTCTTATCTGGTAGTAAGCAGAAAGAAAAGGGTGTTCGTACGTCCGACATTGCTAAGCGTTTGATCGACAATAACATTCATCCACCAACTGTTTACTTCCCATTAATTGTTGATGAGGCAATGATGATTGAACCAACGGAAACAGAATCGAAGGAAACATTAGACAACTTTATCTCTGTTATGAACGAGATTAATAAAGAAGCAGAAGAAAATCCAGATGTTGTATTAGATGCACCACACAATGCAACTGTGGGCCGATTAGACGAAACACAAGCAGCAAGAAAGCCAGTCTTAAGATATCAGAAAGAAGATTAAATGTGCAACCAAAAATGCATGAATATGATCATCATATTCATGCATTTTTTATGTCTGAACAAAGGTCCATTTATTTATATTTAATTTTGCCTGTCCATTTTTTAAATCCGCCTTTTAATAGACTGATATCTGTATATCCTTTTTTACGAAGCACGTTTGCAGCTCTGCTAGAACGTGAACTGCCTTGACAATATAAATAAACTGGTTTATCTGGACGGATTTCAACTAAACGCTGTTTCATTTGTGTCATTGGTATGTTTCTAGCTCCAAGGATATGTCCATTTTCGAATTCTTGAGGCTCTCGAACATCAATTATTTGTGCTTTGCGATTTATAAAATCATCTTGATTCAAAACTTTTAAATGAGAACTTTGACGATAATGTCTAAAAATAGCAAAAGCAAGTAGTACTACTAGTGCGATAACAATATACTTCATTTGTGTTCCTCCGTTTATTATTCATTCTTAATTACCATTATAGTTTGATTATGATAGAATATCAAAGGAGAGTCATTTAAAAATGTAAATACATGCTAAATGGACGATAGCAATCATACCCTGATCAAGTATTTGTATGAAAAATATAGGTGAAGATTGCTGTTAATTTCTCCCAGATGTTCTTGACAATAGCACTGTATGTTGTTTATAATACTAGATATAGTACTTGTGCTTCACAAGTGACACAACATATAGAGTGAAGGGCAGATTTTTTAAGGGGTGTATCGTGAATGTCAACCAATGCAACACTGAAAACTGAGATAAATATTTCATTATTAAACGAAGATATTGCACAATTTAACCAAGTGCATCCAATTACAAAGGACATGAAAAAGACACATAGTGGTGTGTCTCGCCTAGTTATGCTAGACCGCTATGCCTTTAAAGATACGGAGAAGAAAACATTAAAAGTAGGCGATTTTGTTGTCTTAACCGTAAAAGCAGATCCGAATTTTCCTGCAAGAGGAACGGGATTTATTACTGCAATCAATTGGGACAAACAAGAAGCTGATATTCAAATTGAAGATGAATTTGTTTCTGTGATTGATAATAAAAAAGAGGCTGAAACTGGTATTGTTACAAGATCGATTGATGTGATCGATAAACCTCTCGAAATTTACTATGAACAAATTGCTAAGAGAAATGCAACTGGACTGTCAGCTGTTGAACAAACAACAGAAGAACAAGAGAAGTGGTTTGAGAAATTTAACCAAGAATTATCTGACATGAATTTTATACCTGCTGGAAGAGTATTATACGGAGCAGGTGCAGAAACAGATGTAACGTATTTTAACTGTTATGTAATGCCTTATATACAAGATTCTCGCGAAGGAATTTCTGATCATAGGAAACAAGTGATGGAAATTATGAGTAGGGGCGGCGGTGTAGGAACAAATGGGTCTACACTTCGTCCAAGAAATGCTTTAGCCCGTGGAGTAAATGGGAAATCATCCGGATCTGTTTCTTGGTTAGATGATATCGCGAAACTTACACATCTAGTTGAACAAGGTGGAAGTAGACGTGGTGCACAAATGATTATGTTGGTAGACTCTCATCCGGATATTGTAGAGTTTATTATATCTAAAATGCAGAATCCGAGAATCTTACGATATTTAATTGAAAATACTTCAGATGAACAAATCAAAAATGTCGCTCAAGAGAAATTGAAATTCACTCCCCTGACTGAAACTGAAAAGGATTTATATCAAGGGATAGTTAATTATAAAACGATGCCTGGAACAGGCGGATTTACGGAAGCTGCGATCAAAGAAGCGGAAGTAAAATTACAAGAGGGTGGAACGTATGACGTTCACAATTCAGAATTTCTAACAGGAGCGAATATTTCTGTCTGTTTAACAAAAGAATTTATGGACGCAGTAGAAGCAGATACTACCTATGATTTACGGTTTCCAGATGTAGAAAAATACACTGAACAAGAAATGAAAGAATACAATGAGAAATGGCACGAGATTGGTGACGTTCGTGAATGGGAGAAAATGGGCTATGCTGTTCGTACATATCGTACGGTTCGTGCGAAAGATTTATGGGACTTAATTAATATTTGTGCAACATATGCAGCAGAACCTGGAATTTTCTTTATTGATAATGCGAACGATATGACGAATGCGACAAGTTATGGACAAAAAGTGGTGGCAACAAACCCATGTGGTGAACAACCACTTGCACCTTATTCCGTGTGTAACTTAGCTGCCGTGAACTTAGCTGAAATGGCTAATAAAGCTACAAAGAAAGTGAATATTGATAAACTCAAAAAAACAGTAGAAACCGGAGTGCGTTTGCAAGATAATGTCATTGATGCAACCCCTTATTTCTTAGAAGAAAATAAGACACAAGCACTTGGCGAACGTCGCGTAGGGTTAGGTGTTATGGGGCTACACGACTTGCTCATCTATTGCGAAACGGAATATGGATCCAAAGAAGGAAATGTATTGGTCGATCAAATATTTGAAACGATTGCGACGACCGCTTATCGTACATCCATTCAACTAGCAAAAGAAAAAGGCAGTTTCCCGTTTTTAATCGGTACAACGGACGAAGAAACGAAAGCGTTACGTGAAGCATTTGTAAACACTGGGTATATGAAACAAATGCCAGAAGATATTCGTGAAGGTGTAAGAGAATACGGCATTAGAAACTCCCACCTATTAACAGTCGCACCGACTGGTTCAACGGGAACAATGGTCGGAGTATCTACCGGTCTGGAACCTTACTTCTCATTTTCGTACTTCAGAAGCGGCCGATTAGGGAAGTTTATTGAAGTAAATGCAGAAATAGTAGAAGAGTACTTGAAGGAACATCCAGAGCAAGAGAGTGAAGATTTACCGAACTGGTTTATATCTGCAATGGATTTAAGTCCTGAAGCACATGCTGACACACAATGTGTCATTCAGCGTTGGGTAGACAGCTCTATTTCAAAAACTGTGAATGCTCCAAGGGGTTACACTGTTGAACAAGTAGAAAGTGTCTACAAGCGACTATATGACGGTGGTGCAAAAGGCGGAACGGTGTATGTCGATGGAAGCAGAGATTCTCAAGTGCTCACATTAAAAGCAGAAGAGAATTCCACAGAGGAAAAGCAGGATGAAGTCATTCACGAA
The DNA here is from genome assembly GCA_026168805.1 of Caryophanales bacterium. Lineage (GTDB taxonomy): Bacteria > Bacillota > Bacilli > Bacillales > Amphibacillaceae > CALAMD01. The sequence goes on from JAPFDS010000022.1 coordinate 23,306, forward strand.
AAACCACGAGTTGTCCTGATGGATACGATCCATGAACTAGATAAAACAAATGTTACGATAGGATCTGAAATAGGAGATCGTTGTCCAGTCTGTCGAGAAGGACATGTATCGGACATAGGTGGATGCAACACATGTACAAGCTGTGGCGCACAATTAAAGTGTGGATTGTAACTGTAAACAAAAAACGAACTCAAGATTATCCTTGGGTTCGTTTTTTTTGGTGAAAAAATTTGCCCTCATGCACAATATTTTTACATTCTATGAAATATAGACAATTTTTCTTGTAAACATCTGTTGAATCATGTATTATTCAAAGAAGAAACAATGTTGCTTACACGTAAACTTACTTTCTATTAAGGAGGAGGACATCCATGCCAACACCTACTATGGAAGACTATATAGAGCAAATTTACAACTTGATCCATTTTAAAGGATATGCGCGAGTATCTGATATCGCTGAAGGATTAGATGTACATCCATCTTCTGTTACAAAAATGGTACAAAAGTTAGATAAAGATGGATTTCTTATTTATGAGAAGTACCGAGGACTCATCTTGACGGATCATGGGCATAAAATTGGTGAACGTTTAGTGTTCAGACATGATTTGTTAGAAGATTTCCTTGAAATCATTGGTGTCGATGATCATAAGATTTATGATGATGTGGAAGGTATTGAACATCATTTAAGCTGGACATCTATCGATCGCATTAGTGATCTCGTGCAGTATTTTAACGAGGATGATTCTAGGGTTGCCCGATTAAGAGACATTCAAAAGGAAAATGAAGATAAAGCAAGCGAAGAATTAAATTAAAGATGTCGTCTGTGCACTTTTGTTGAATCCAATGAAAGTGCCATTTTATTGGGACTTGTCTAGTTCTAGATACGAATAGATTCGAATAGAATACACCGTATACGCATCAATTAAAGGGGATGTTTATGAAAATAGACGGTGTATTTGCTGGTGGGGGTTTAAAAGCATTTTCATACATTGGTGTACTTGAAAGCTTTGAGGAACACGGGTATGAATTAGAACGAGTTGCTGGTACGTCAGCTGGGGCAATTATTGCAGGATTTATTGCAGCCGGGTATACAAAAGAGGAAATAACAAACTTTATGGAAGAACTGTCATTAGAATCTTTTCTTGATGCACCTAAAATTGTTCGGCTACTTCCATTTACGAGATGGGCTTTTTTATATAAGCAGCTAGGTTTATACTATGGAAATAAGTTGGAAAAATGGTTGTATGAAAAACTAGCACATAAAAACATTTATACATTTTCTGATGTAGAAAAAGGGTCATTCAAAATCGTTGTGAGTGATATATCAGAAGGGAAATTGATTGTTCTTCCAGATGATTTGGAGGAAGTATATGGACAATCTGCATCCACTTTTTCAGTTGCGCGAGCGATTCGAATGAGTGTAGGTTATCCATATTTTTTTATGCCTAAAAAAATAAAAAACAAGGCAGGTGGAGAAAGTTTAATCGTTGATGGGGGACTTCTTAGTAATTTTCCTTTGTGGATTTTTGACACCGATCGAAAAAGAAGTAAAAGACCAATTATAGGTGTAAAGTTAACAAGTTCAGAAGTGCCTGCCAAACCTAAAAAAATAAAAAATGCGTTAGATATGTTACAAGCAGTATTTTCGACCATGATCGAAGCGCATGATAATCGCTATATATCCAAATCAAAACAGAAGCATATTATTTTTATTCCCGTGTCAGACAAGGATACTTTAAATTTCTCCATGAGTGATGAACAAATACAATCGTATATTCAAGAAGGGTATAAAAAAGCCAATGCATTTTTATCGCATTGGCCATGAGTTTACGTTAATTAGATGCATGATCATCTTTTTTGGATTTATTCCCTTCTATAACACGTAAATGAGTCGCCTTTCGTTTTATATTCCTTTTTGGAGCTTGAGTAGGCTTTTTACTTACATGTTGAAGATTAGGCTTTCCGTATTTCTTTTGTGATTGTTTAACGGCTTGCTTATATTTTTTTGAAGATGTATTCGTTTGTTGTTTCGAACGAAAAAACAGAAAGTATACAATGGCAAATAGTAATCCAGCAACAATTAATATTTTTAACAGCGAAGTCACTAATTGAATGGGCTCTGAGAATAATTGAATGGCTAATCCGAATCCAGCAAGGACTATAATGGAACATAAGAGTATAAATGGTATGTTACGCACATCGTCACCTTCTATTCATAGTATTTTCCTCTTTATTACATTCTATCTATAGTATTTCCAATGGAGAGAAATTTAACCATCCTGTGTATACCACTATCGTACTACACATTTTACTTCGCTTCTAGTAGTTGAGTGTACATCAGACGATAGGGCAGACTGAAAAAACCGACAATCATTACATTCGATGCATGTCGCCGTAATATTTTTAATGAGATGGATATACTATGGGTGAGGTGATGGTATGAGTCAAAAACAATCCATTCATAGTAGTGAATATACGGATCAAGCAATTTTAATGCGGACGATTGGTACAGGCGCTTTCATGGGTCTTGCTTTTTATCTCATCTGGACATTGATGACAACCTTCAACTTTACTAAGTATCCAGTCCATTATTATGTGCAGAAGAGTATGATGCTTGTGTTTGATATTCCTAAATGGTTTGAGTTTATATTATTAGCAATTACAATGAGTGTGTTATCTATCATAGTTGCGCTAATATATTATTTAATAGCGAAAAAATGGATGTCTATTTGGATTGGTATGTTCTATGGTGTGATCATTGCAGCGGTACATATATTTGTCATTCATCCTTTGTTTGTTGGGGAATCATTATTTTACCACTCGTATGCTTCGACGATTACTATTATAAGTATGCATGTTTTATATGGAGTTAGTATTGGGTATTCCATTACTTTTGACTATACTGAATCCATTGCTCATCGAGAGAATCAAAATAAAAATAAGAAATGATGTAGGTGGATGACTTGTATTTCTATCGTTATTTTTCTTGAACATAACAAACAGTTTCATGTTATCTAAATATTGGTTTTTATGGTAGACTAATGTCACGTTGAATCAATGTTTAGGAGAGTGTGTGATGAGAAAAATACTTTTATTGAATGGACCAAATCTTAATATGCTAGGTACGAGAGAAAAAGCAATTTATGGACAAGATACCTTACAGCAAATTGAACATGAAGTGCAAGCATTTGGTTCTTCGCTAGGGTACCAAATTGATTGTTTTCAATCCAATCACGAAGGGGAACTGATCGATCAAATCCATCAAGCACAAGATATGTATTGTGGGATTGTATTTAACCCGGCAGCTTATACACACACAAGCATTGCCTTACATGATGCCATTAAAGCAATTCATATCCCAGTATTGGAAGTACATTTATCAAATGTACACACACGTGAGGCGTTTCGACAAATATCATACACGGCACCGGCATGTGAAGGCCAGATTGTCGGTCTTGGTAAACAGGGGTACTTACTTGGAGTACAAGCACTTCACAACATATTAAGAGAAGGTTAAAAAAGGTTAAGGAGAGGAATGACAATGGGTAAATTAGAAAGTGTACGTACATATTTGAAAGATCATGAAATCGATGCACTATTAGTGACAAGTTCTTATAATTTAAGGTATATGACAGGGTTTACAGGCTCAAGTGGTTTAGCATTAATTAGCCAAGAAGATGCTTGGTTTATTACGGATTTCAGATATACTGAACAAGCTTCTCAACAAGTAAAAGGATATACAATCGTTGAACAAGAAGGTTCGGCTGCACATGAAGTGAATAAACAGCTTGAACAAGCAAATATTCAAACATTAGCTTTTGAAGAAGATTATGTATCTTTTGCGACATACCAACAATACAAACGTATGTTTAACATCCAGTTAGTTCCTATTAGCGGTATGATGGAAGATTTACGCTTAATAAAAACACCAGACGAAATAGAGATTTTAAAAGATGCAGCTAAAATTGCAGATCAAACATTTGAGCACATTACCCAATTTATTCGTCCAGGAATGACTGAAATTGAAGTATCAAACGAATTAGAAATGCATATGCGCTCACTAGGAGCAACTTCTTCAAGTTTCGATATTATCGTAGCTTCAGGGTACCGTTCTGCTCTACCACATGGTGTAGCATCCGATAAAGTCATTGAGAATGGTGAATTAGTCACCATGGATTTTGGGGCTCTTTACAACGGATATGTTTCGGATATTACGCGGACAGTCGCTGTAGGGGAAATTTCCGATGAATTACGCGAAATTTACGATACTGTCTTAACAGCGCAAAAACTAGGAGTGGAACATATTCGTCCAGGGATGACTGGTAAGGAAGCGGATGCACTCACGCGAGATTATATAACAGAAAAAGGGTATGGAGAGTATTTCGGTCATTCGACAGGCCATGGAATTGGGCTTGAAGTTCACGAGGGTCCTCGATTATCTGTAGCAAGTGACACAGTATTAACAAAAGGTATGGCCGTTACTGTGGAGCCTGGAATTTATATTCCTTCTGTTGGTGGATGCCGGATTGAAGACGATTTAATTATTACTGAAAACGGGAATGAGCGTTTAACGACTTCGTCTAAAGAATTAATTACAATCAAGTAAATGAATTTCATAATTACCAAAATCAGCTACGACAATACAACATGTAGTTTCAAAAGGTTCAATGAAACTACATGATGAAGTGGATTAGCAGAAAATACGTAATATGAAATTCATTAAAGTGATAAAGAAATGGACTTAGGGAGGAAAAGAAATGATATCAGTAAACGATTTTCGTACAGGTGTAACAATTGAAGTAGATGGAAGTATTTGGCAAGTGATTGAATTTCAGCATGTGAAGCCAGGTAAAGGTGCAGCGTTTGTACGATCAAAATTAAGAAATTTAAGAAATGGAAATATCCAAGATAAAACATTTCGTGCGGGTGAAAGAGTTAGTCGTGCACATATTGAACATAAAACAATGCAGTATTTATATGCTGCAGGTGATATGCATGCATTTATGGATACGTCAACATATGAGCAAATCGAATTACCGACTGAACAAATTGAGCATGAGTTGAAATATATTACGGAAAACATGGAAGTATCGATTATGGTATACGATGAAGAAGTGATTGGAGTGTCACTTCCGAACAACGTAGAACTTGAAGTAACCGAAACAGAACCTGGTTTAAAAGGAGACACGGTAAGTGGTGGATCTAAGCCAGCAACGCTAGAGACAGGCCTAACTGTTCAAGTACCTTTATTTATTAATCAAGGTGAACGGTTAATGATTAGTACAAGCGATGGTAAATATATTTCAAGAGCTTAGTGGTATAAATGAAAAGTAATTTACGAACATACAAGAGAAAGCCTTCTATTAACTTAGGAGGCTTTTTTTGTTTTTTAAAATGAAAGTCATAAACTGCATATAAAAACATACATTTATTATAGAAGTACAAGAATAAGAGGGGTATGTGTATGGAGGAGATTTTAAGAATATTTCCGTTAAAGATCCGTTCAACTTTGCAACAATATATGAATCATAAATGGACAAGTTTACAAGAGATTCGCTGCCGTGTAGATCAAGGAATTGAACTTGTTTTTGATCAAGAGGTCGTTCAGCTCGATGACATGATTTTAAAAAGAGAAGATATTACTTCCATACTCAATAAAATAAGTGCTTATTCTTTATATCGGATGGAAGATGAATTGCGTGAGGGATACATTACTATCAACGGTGGACATCGGATTGGACTAGCTGGTGAAGTAAGTGTAGAAAATCAAACAGTGCATGCACTTCAATATATAACATTTTTAAATGTTCGAATTGCTAAAGAGCATATAGATTCCGCACAGTCCATATTGCCATATATGTATGAACAAAATTATAAGCATACACTCATCATTGGAGCTCCTAAATCAGGAAAAACATCGCTCATACGAGATATTACTAGGCTGATTTCAAACGGTTGGAAACACGTTCCATCAAAAAAAGTTGGTTTAGTTGATGAACGTTCGGAAATAGCAGCATCTCATAAAGGAATGCCAACACTAGATGTAGGAAAGAGGACGGATGTTCTTGATCGTTGTCCAAAAGTAGATGGAATGATGATGCTTATTCGGTCGATGTCACCAGAAGTTTTAATTGTTGATGAAATTGGTAGTGAAGCAGATGTACATGCGGTACTAGAAGCCATTCATGCGGGTGTGTGTGTCATTTGTACAGCGCATGCAAACTCGATCAATGATATAAAGAATCGCCCGTCGTTTCATCCGTTATTTCACAGCCATGCATTTCAAAGAATTGTCTATTTAGAAGCCGAAACACAACCAGGAACAGTAGGAGTAGTCATGGATTCGAATTGGAAACCAATGAAACAATCGCGTGACATAGGGGTTGAACAAAGTGAAATGGATTGGCGCAATGTTTTTTATTAGTACGACAACGTGGTTTGGATTTTATTATAGTAAATTACTTCATGATCGACCGAAGCACATCCGCTATCTGAAAAATACTTTGCAAATATTAGAAGCGGAAATGATGTATAGCAAACAGCCCTTACAAGAGGTTTTTCGTATTTTATCGATCCAATCACCTGTACCTTTACAATCATTGTTCATGAATCTTTATCAACGGATGGATCACAACCGTACCAACGAAGATTTTTACATGATATGGGCAGAAGAAATTAGGAAGATCAAGGATCAAACCGCTTTATCTACCAGCGATCAAGACATATTGATGCAATTTGGAAAAACGTTAGGACAACATGACCTCATCCAACAACAAAAACATATAGCGCTAACACAAACACATTTACAAAGAGAATTAGAAAACGCTCAAGAACAAGCAAAGACATATGGAAACATGGCTAGAAGCTTAGGGGTTTTAAGTGGAGTGTTTATTGTACTACTGCTCATTTAAGAAGGAAGGGGAAGGGTAATGTTATCACAAGATGCAACGTTAATCTTTCAAATCGCAGGAATAGGAATTATTGTCGCATTGATTCATACCATTTTAAAACAAATGGGTAAGGAAGAGTTTGCTCAATTCGCGACACTTGTAGGATTCATCATTGTTTTAGTAATCGTGATTAATGGGTTATCAGATATTTTCGAGCAAATTAAATCCGTATTTCTATTTCAGGGTTAAGGTTCTATGGATATCCTGCAAATTGTCTTTTTAGGGATATTAACAGCAATTTTATATTTAGTGATTAAAGACCTTCACCCAACCATTGCCTACATTTTAGTTATTGTTGCGGGTATGATCATCTTATTATCCATTCTTGAGCAGATTTCTTCCGTTTTTGAGCTCATCCACTATGTCAGTAACGAAGCGAATATTGAACACGTGTATGTAGAAACAATTTTAAAAGTAATCGGAATAGCTTATATCGTCGAAATAGGAGCGAGCATGACAAGGGATGCTGGGCTTAGTTCCTTAGCTACGAAAATTGAACTTGCAGGTAAAATATTTATTATCATACTTGCGATCCCAATTATTCGTTCACTCATAGAAACGATTTTAGCATTTCTTCCACAATCATAAGGATCTTTAAGTAGAGAGGAGAACTCTACGGTTATGAAACGAAAATATGTATCCGTTATATGTCTCTTTATAGTAGCTGCATTTATGATCGAGCCCACCATTGTGCATGCCTCTGAAGATGAAGAAGTCACTGATGAAATGATTGATTCGTTGCATTTAGAGTCCCTTGAGGAACATTGGCAAGATTTAACTAATACGTACGGTAAATATATTGATGGGATGGATGAAAAGTCCCTTATTGACATCATTAAGGACAAGCAGTCCTTGTCTTTGAAAAGTATTGTGAGTGGAACATTAGAATTCTTATTTTTTGAAGTCATAGCTAACGGAAAAGTACTGAGCATGCTTATTCTGCTTACATTATTTTCGGTTGTTCTGCAGACAATGCATAGCGCATTTGAAAAAAGTATGGTCAGTAAGATTGCTTATTTTGTCGTGTATATTGCACTGATCTATGTAGCATTAAATAGTTTTTATAGTGCCTTTACGTATACAACAGATGCGGTATCAATGATGAGTAGTTTTATGATCGGGATCATTCCTTTACTCATTGGTTTATTAGCCACGTTTGGCAATGTGCTTACGATTTCATTTTTTCATCCAATTGTGTTGTTTATTGTCCATACGAGTGGAGTGTTAATTTCTTCATTTGTTTTACCACTCCTTTATATGTCTGCTTTGTTGTTTATTATTAGCACGCTTCATTCGACTTATCGAGTGACACAACTCGCCCAAATGTTAAAGACCATCAGTCTAACAGTTCTTGGTGTGTTTTTCACACTATTCATTGGTGTTATATCGATCCAAGGGACAGCAAGTGCTGTTCAAGATGGCGTTGCAATGAAGACCGCTAAGTTTATTACAGGAAATGTAATTCCTGTCATTGGAAGGACCTTTACCGATGCAGCTGATACTGTTCTTACCGCTTCTTTACTGTTAAAAAATGCGGTAGGAATTGTAGGTGTCATTATCATTTTATTTACAGCATTATTTCCAGCCATAAAAATTGCAGTAATAGCGCTCATTTACAAGTTAACAGCTGCAATCTTACAACCTATTGGTGACGGTCCGATTATCGAAAGCTTACAAGTGATTAGTAAGTTTATGATGTATATTTTAACGTGTTTATTAATCGTAACACTCATGTTCTTTTTATCTTTAGTCATCATTCTCATAGCGAGCAATGTAACTTTATTCTTACGATAGGATGAAAAAAATGGCATTTCTAATTGAGTGGATGAAACAAATCATATTATTTATATTGATTGCCATTGTCATTGATCTGTTACTCCCATCCAATAAAATGAAGAAATATATTCAGCTCATTATTGGACTCATATTAATCATTATGTTCTTAAAACCCGTATTTTCAATATTCAACGTAAATATATCTGAAGAAATAAACAAGCATATGACAAATTTCGATCAACATGTCGAAGAAGAATCTATGGATAATTTAATAAATTTACAAAAAACAGATATACAAGCCTCAACTGATGCATATATTTTAGAAGAAATGTCCAAGCAATTAATACACGAAGCTGAAGAGCCTTTGCTAGAAGAACATGCGATTGAAGTGAATGAAATTATTTTTTACTTTCAATCAGACACAGAACTTACGTATGAATCTTTACAGACCATTGAAGTCTATGTTCAAACCAGTGAAGGAGATCTAGAAGAAGTAAACACAATAGAACAAGTAGAAGAGGTGATCATTCATCCAAACGAAGAAGTGGAAGAACCTGAAGAAGATGTAGAGCCAATCATTCATACGTTGAAAGATGTATGGGAAGTGCATGATAAGGAGATTAACATTATATGGGGGGAGGGACATTCGTGAACAAATGGTTTCAAAAATTAAAAGAAGTATTTGAGCGAAAAAATGATGATTCCAACAAACGAACAAGCAAATTATCCTATCTATTAATTATAGGATTGATCGGCTTATTCATATTGCTAGTCAGCAACATATTCACATCTTCTAAACAAGAAGAAACGATTCCAGAATCACCAATGAACACAAGCGAAGTAGATACACAAGAAACCGCTAGTAAAGATAAAAGTGTTGATCACGATAAAGAAGAGCTTGAAAAAAATTATCAAACACAATTAGAGGAAATGATAGAAAATATACAGGGTGTCACAAACGTTGAAGTGATGATTAATCTGGATTCAACCCATGTACAAGTGTATGAGAAAAATATTATCAAAGGGAATCAAACAACAGACGAAACAGATACGAATGGTGGTAAAAGAAAAGTGCAAGATGAAACAGAAGAAACTGAAGTTGTTCTCATTAGACAAGGGGATCAAGAAGTACCGCTTCTCGTACAAACGAAAAAACCAGATGTAAGAGGCGTGTTTATTGTAGCGGATGGAGTTGAGGATGCTACAACAAAAATGTGGGTGGTTGAATCGATAGCAAAGGTTCTTGACGTCCCACCGCATAGAATATCAGTCATGCCTAAATAACAAGGAGGATGAATCTTTTGAAAAGACAAACAGTATGGTTATTAACAATGCTGAGTTTAATGATTGTGTTAAGTGTTTACTATATTTTTTCCCCAGATGGTAGTGAAGTAGCTTTTATTGACGATGACAATGTACCGTTAGATGAAGAAACAAGTTCTGAAGGTACTGAAGCAGATATAGAGGATATGAACCAAGTACATCATGATGAATTATTTACCTCGATTCGGTTAGAATTACAAAATGAACGGAGTATGAAAAAGGAATCCTTACAAGATGTAGTTGCTTCAGCCTCCGCATCTGCCGAAGAAAAAAATGAGGCCAGAAACGATATGCAACTCATTGATCAAATTGCATCAAAAGAATCCATTGTTCAAGATCAAATATTAGCGGTCATCGATGATTATGAAGATGTGTTAGTTCGATACGATGGTGGAGAGTCTTCCGACAAGGAAAAGATCCATGTACATGTAAAAGTGGATGAACTTTCTTCTGAAGAAGCAGTAAATATTATGCAAATGGTGAAAGATGAATTTGGCGAAGTTCCGGTAGACGTGAATTATCAATCAACTGGAAATTAAGCGACCACAAAAATGTTCAGGTATAAAAGCCTGAACATTTTTTATTGTTTTTAAAAAAAGAGCCGTATCCCTATTATGAAGGAAAATATTTGCACGATAAAACCCAGATAAATACATAAAACAGTGGAAAGTATTCGCTTTGAAGTGGTAAGATTGTTATAATTAATGTGAATAGGAATGTTTACATATGTACGCATGCATTACATTTGAATATCTATGCTTAAAATGTAGTGTGCATTCACTCAATTACATAAGAAGAGAACGTTAATAAATGGAGGTAATCACATGCTTAAAGTACAAGAAATTCGAGAAATCATAAAACTTATTGATGAGTCTACGATTCATGAATTTACGTATGAAACAAATGGAACGAAAGTAAAACTTAAAAAAGATGCAAATAATAATCAAACCGTTGTTCAGCCTGTAACCGAACAGGTTTCATCAGTAATAGAAACCGTTTCAACAGAACCTGAACACCAACCAGAAGCTCCTACAGTTGCTCAGGAACAGAATACGAACGAGGAATCAACATCACAAGTAGAATACGATGATGAAATTGTTTCCCCAATGGTTGGAACGTTCTATCGTAGATCTTCACCGGAAAATGATCCATATGTAAACGAAGGAACCCGTGTAACAACAGATACAGTCGTATGTATTGTCGAAGCAATGAAGCTATTTAATGAAATTGAATCTGAAACAACTGGTGAAATTGTAGAAATACTCGTTGAGGATGGCGAATTAGTTGAGTATGGACAACCGTTATTCAGAGTGAAGAATTAAGGGGATGCGAATTGTATGATTAAAAAAATCTTAATTGCTAATAGAGGAGAAATTGCTGTTCGAATTATTCGAGCAGCTAAAGAGATGGGGATTGAAACAGTTGCTGTCTACTCAGAAGTCGATGAAGAATCACTTCATGTGCAACTTGCAGATGAATCGTATTGTATTGGTCCTGCAGCAAGCCAAGAAAGCTATTTAAACATTACCAATGTGATGACGATAGCAACATCCACCGGAGCAGATGCCATCCACCCAGGATATGGATTTTTAGCAGAAAACGCTGACTTCGCAGAAATTTGTGAAGCGTGTAATATTACGTTCATTGGACCTTCAGCAGAAGCGATTCAAAAAATGGGAACAAAAGACGTCGCTAGAGAAACGATGAAAAATGCAGGCGTTCCTGTTGTTCCTGGTTCAAATGGAATTGTCGAGACTGAAAATGAAGCTATGGAAGTGGCTGAAAAAATTGGCTATCCTGTAATTATTAAAGCGACTGCTGGTGGTGGAGGACGAGGTATACGTGTTGCTCGCTCTGAAAAGGAACTCATTCAAGGATTAAAAATTACCCAAAAAGAAGCGGAAACAGCGTTTGGAAATCCAGGTGTGTATATTGAAGACTTCATTGAAAACTTTAGACATGTGGAAATCCAAGTATTAGCGGACACACATGGAAATACGATCCATCTAGGTGAAAGAGATTGTTCCATCCAACGTCGCCTACAGAAACTGATCGAAGAAACACCCTCACCAGCGATTACGAATGAAGTCCGTCAGCAAATGGGTGAAGCAGCTGTTCGTGCTGCAGAAGCAGTGAATTACGTCGGTGCAGGAACCGTAGAGTTCATCTTCGAACCAGAAACCGAAAAGTTTTATTTTATGGAGATGAACACTAGAATTCAAGTAGAACATCCTGTAACTGAAATGGTTACTGGTGTTGATTTAATTAAAGAACAAATTAAAGTAGCGGCAAAAGAAAAGCTTGCCCTCACGCAAGAGGATATTACATTTGAAGGGTGGTCCATTGAATGTCGAATTAATGCCGAAGATCCATTTAAGGACTTCATGCCTTCTCCTGGGAAAATCGAAATGTATTTACCACCAGGTGGATTCGGTGTACGAATAGATTCAGCTGCATATGCTGGATATACAATCAACCCATTTTATGATTCAATGATGGCTAAAGTGATCACATACGGTAAAACAAGAGAAGAAGCGATTACACGTATGAAACGAGCGTTAGATGAATTTGGTGTTGAAGGGATTCACACGACGATTCCATTCCATCGGTTAATTATGGAACATGAAGTCTTTGTTTCTGGAGACTTTAATACAAACTTCTTAACAGATTACCCAATCCTGTTAGAAGATGATTAAATACGTACAAAATTACGCATGATGATAAATAACCAACCCCATCTAAAGGAGTTGTAAATATGAGTAACGAATCATTGTTAAATGTAAGTGACGATCAAAGATTAGGTAAAGTTGAAATTGCTCCAGAAGTCATTGAAACGATTGCCGGATTAGCTGCGTCTGAAATAGAGGGAGTTGCTTCTATGCGAGGGAGCTTTGCTAGTGACGTAGTTGAGAAATTTGGTGGAGTATCTCATAGCAAAGGTGTAAAAGTAGATATCTCAGAAACAGCGATTGAAATAGATATGTCTATCGTGATTCAATATGGAGTATCCATTCCAAAAGTATCACGACAACTACAAACAAACATTCGCCAATCGTTAAAAAACATGACTGCTTTAGAAGTAAACCAAATAAACATACATGTAGTAGGAATACAGATGGAAACTGAGGAAGATGGTCATTCAGACTAAATTCCCGTGTGAGATCGCCGGTAGATTGATCTCCATAAGAACGAATGATGTAATTGTAGCACCATCTCTTATGGTGGATGGCTGTATAGCTATGAATGTAAAGGAGAATCACAAATGAATCGTAGAACAGCTCGAGAAAAAGCAATGCAAATTCTCTTTCAGTTGAATATGAATGATACATCTATAGAAGATGCCATCCATCTTTTTCTTGAAGACAAAGAAAGCAACCTTTTTTTAGAAACAATTGTTCAAGGAGTAAGCGCGAATAAACAGTCTATTGATGACGTGATTGAAGAGCATCTTGAGAACTGGACCATCGACCGCATCGCGATTGTCGAAAAAACCATTTTGCGTATTGCTATATATGAAATGATGCATAAAGAGGACGTACCCGTTAGCGTCTCTATTAACGAAGCGGTAGAACTAGCTAAAAAATTTGGGGATGACAAATCGGGTCCTTTTGTAAATGGTGTATTATCTAAAGTTCAGATAAAATGATATTAAAAAAGGGGGAGGGGTGACTTAAGCGTGAGCGAAGATTATTTAACAGTTACTGCTGTGACAAGGTATTTGAAACGAAAATTAGAGCTGGATCGCCATTTAACAAATATATGGTTAAAGGGAGAAATCTCTAATTTCAATCACCATAGTAGAGGACACATGTATCTCACATTAAAAGATGAAAATACACGTATTCAAGCGGTGATGTTTTTAGGAAGAAATCGTACGTTAACCTTTCTCCCTGAAAATGGTATGAATGTACTCGTCAAGGGACAAATAAGTATTTATGAACGTAATGGGCAGTATCAGTTGTACATTCACGAGATGGAACCTGATGGATTAGGATCGTTATTTGCTGCGTTTGAGCAGTTAAAGAAAAAACTCGACAAAGCCGGTTACTTTTCAGCCATCCATAAAAAGTCAATTCCAATGTATCCGAATCATATTGGTGTTGTCACTTCCCCTACAGGAGCGGCGATAAAAGATATTCTTACGACATTAAAAAGACGTTATCCTTATACAAAAGTAACGATTTTTCCAGTGACTGTGCAAGGTAAAGATGCAGCGCCCTCTATCGTGCGCGGAATAGAACAAGCGCATGAACAAAATGATATTGATACATTGATTGTCGGACGTGGTGGTGGATCGCTAGAAGATTTATGGGCTTTTAACGAAGAAATGGTAGCAAAAGCAATCTTTCAAGCACGTATACCTATTATATCTGCTGTTGGTCATGAGACAGACACGACTATTAGTGATTTCGTCGCAGATTTAAGAGCGCCTACACCGACAAGTGCTGCCGAACTGGCAACTCCGAACTTTATCGAATTAAAACAACAAGTGCATCAATATACCAATCGGATGAACCGTGCACTGCAAACAAATATCCAACAACAACAACACCGGATAAGACGATTAGACCGTTCATACTTATTTCGATTTCCTGAACAATTAACAAGACAAAAGGAACAACATCTTGATCAACTGGTGATGAGAATAAAACATACCTCAAACGTCTTGATGGATACAAACAAACGTTTATTCATGAACGTTTTACAATCCTTTCAAAAATTACATCCAAAAAAGCAATTGAAAGATAAACGTATTCAATTTCAACAAACCAATCAACACTTAGAGGTGCAGATGAAACAATACGTTGATAAAAAGCAACAAACCTTTACGATGTTGCTTGATAAATTGATGTTATTAAATCCGCTAGAGGTAATGAAACGTGGTTTTGCAATTCCGTATAATGATAAAAGTGAATTTATTACATCAGTTCAGCAAGTACAACCAATGGACGATGTACGTGTGAACGTACAAGATGGTACCTTACATTGCGTCGTTAAACAGGTAGAGGAGAAAAAACATGTCTGAAAATAAAAAAGAACTTTCATTTGAAGAAGCTATTGAATCATTAGAAACAATCGTTGAAAAATTAGAAGAAGGCGAAGTACCTTTAGAAAAAGCTTTATCATTTTATCAAGAAGGAATGAAGTTATCCAAAATTTGTAATGATAAATTAAAGCACGTACAAGAAGAAATGGTATCAATTATGGATGAAACTGGGGACTTGCAATCGTTTGACATACAGGAGGAAGAGTAAAGTGAAAGCTACATTCGATGAATACATGCTAGAGAAAAAGAAACAGATCGAACAAGACATCATTTCCCATACTCAAGTGGAATCAACACCAGAGGAACTGCAACAATCCATGCATTACTCACTTGCAGCAGGTGGGAAAAGGCTTAGACCTATTTTGCTATATGCAAGTTACGAAACATATGCGAATCGTTCTAGCCGCGTTCGAAATGTAGCGTTAGCACTTGAAATGATTCATACGTACTCGCTCATCCATGATGACTTACCTGCCCTTGATAACGATGATTACCGTAGAGGGAAGAAAACGAATCATAAAGTGTTTGATGAATCAACTGCTATTTTAGCGGGAGATGCCCTGCTGACACATAGTTTCCATTTAATCGCAACAGATGATGAACTAACAGATCAAGAAAAAGTACAGCTGATCACTTGGTTAACGGAAGCGAGTGGTCCGGCAGGTATGGTTGCTGGTCAAATATTAGATATTAAAGCTGAAAACAGTGAAGTGTCTTTACATACATTAGAAAAGATTCATGCGCTTAAAACAGGAAAATTAATTTCCTTTGCTGTACAAGCAGGCGCGTATTTAGGTGGAGCAACAGAAGAGCAGCAACAGCATTTACAAACATTCTCTCACTTTTTAGGTGTTCTATTTCAAATACAAGATGATATTTTAGATATTACTGGCGATGTTGAGAAAATGGGAAAACCTATTGGTAGTGATGCTGAAAATAACAAAAGTACCTATCCGGTAATACTAGGCTTAGAAAAAGCAATAGAGTACCGAGATTATTACTTAAAAGAAGCTTTAGCAGCATTAGAGCATGCACAGGCAGATCATTACTATATGAAAGATCTTACAGAATACTTTACTGAACGAGACTATTGACCGAGTGAATGTCATGATTACAAACCTAGGCACGCTACTACAACATATGGTTTTGAGTGTTTTTATAAACTACATATAGTGGTTGTGTCGGTTAAAATACGTGCTTTGAAATTCATGAAACCAATAGCAAATTTTCTACTTAGATGATATAATATAGTTAAACGAGATGGTGCAGTATTCTAGTCAATCCTCTACTCTTGAAGGCGGGCCTAAAAATCCGCCAAAGGGCATATCAATGAAGTTCCTTGTGTTGGCTTGAAGCGCCCAGCTTTGGGTCAATGCTGGGAGTTAAGGTTTTTGGGCGATCCACAAAGGCATGTGGGCGTAGACCCAATTACCGCGGAGGCCTATTGCTGTAGTGAACACTAAGCCTAGTTTTCATTATGGAATAGGGTATGAACCTAGTGATTAATGTTCGGGAAACGTTAATCATAGCGTAGCCTGCCTTGAGTGGTTCTATTGGGATATGAGTTTTATCGTATTCCTTCATTGGCCAATGGAGAAATACAAGTTACACTCATTGAAATTAGAACTGCAAAAGAGGCTAGAGAGTAGTTAAAGATTGGTGAGGAAAACTCCTAGACTGTTCCAGTGACATATAAAAGGGATTATAGTGTGGACTAAGTGGTAATCCAGTCTAGCGCTTGGTGACAAGGCTAAAATAAATCTAATGGGGAACCGCCAGTATGGTAACATCTGGTATTTATTTGGGAAAACCTACTGGACCTAAGCCGCAGTTTTTACCTTTTATATGACCGTCTCGTCCGTACATAATGGTATAAAAACTTGAGGTATGTATTATGAATTTAAAAGTTAAACGTTCTATAAAATTTAGTGTTATCATTGCCGTTATCACATTTGTGTTAGCGGCTATTTTTTCAGTTATTTCAACATCCATCCTCGGACAGGTGATGTGGATCGTTGGGTTAGGTGTTGTTTTTCTAATTGTATGCATTGGTATCTTTTTTGACATGCTTGGAGTTGCTTCAACCGCAGCTAGTGAAGCGCCATTTCATGCGATGGCTGCTGAAAAAGTATCCGGAGCTAAAGAGGCCGTAGTGATTATTCGAAATGCTGATAAGTTTGCCAGTTTTTGTAATGACGTCATCGGGGATATCTCAGGAATTGTTAGTGGTACAGCCTCGGCAGTTGTCGTATTGGAAATAGCAGAGCTTTTTCAATCTCAGGACCAAATCTATGCGCAAATTATCGTTTCTGTCTTGTTGACAAGTTTTGTTGCAGCATTTACTGTTGGAGGAAAAGCATTAGGTAAGTTTTTTGCGATTCAGTCCTCGACAAAAATTATTTTTACCACTGGAAAATGTATTGCTTTCATCGAAAGGAAATTTAAATTAAACATACTACCAAAGAATAAATAAAATTCGTACATGATTGACGAATGGAAAAGGATGCACAATATATATGGGAAAACAAAGAGTCGATGTACTTTTAGTAGAACGTGGTTTATGTGAGACCCGTGAAAAAGCTAAACGATTGATTATGGCAGGTGTTGTGTTTTCAAATAGTGAACGGATAGATAAACCTGGAATGAAGCTAGATGAGAACGTACAATTACACGTCAAAGGAAAAGATATGCCATATGTCGGTCGCGGAGGCTTAAAACTAGAACACGCACTCCGTGTATTTGATGTAGGAGTTAAAGGGCAAAAACTTGTTGATATTGGCTCTTCTACAGGTGGATTTACAGACTGTGCATTACAAAACGGAGCACAGCTGAGTTACGCAGTTGATGTAGGGTATAATCAACTTGCATGGAAACTTCGTCAAGACAACCGTGTGATTGTCATGGAGCGCACAAATTTTCGTTATGTGACAAAGGATGACTTTACCCATGGACTTCCAAATGTGGCCTCGATTGATGTATCATTTATATCTCTTACATTAATATTCCCAGTTTTAAAAAACATCTTAGCTGATCAATCAGAAATAATTACGTTAATTAAACCACAATTTGAGGCAGGAAGAGATCAGGTTGGAAAAGGAATCGTACGGGATCCTCGGATCCATCAAGAGGTATTACATAAAATATGTGATTTCGTCAAAGAACTAGGGTTTTCTGTACACGGGCTACACTTTTCACCAATCACAGGTAGTAAAGGAAATATCGAGTATTTAATGCATGCAAGCTGGGGAGAAACTGAACATGCAGATCTTGATTGTGATGAAGCTATTGACGACATCGTCAAACAATCACATGAAGAACTAAAATAACAGCTAGTAAACGGGAGGAAATACATGAGTAAAATACAACGCCACATAAAAATTCGTGAATTAATAACGAATCATGAAATAGAAACACAAGATGAGCTTGTTGATCGCTTAAAAAAGCTTGGCTTCAATGTTACTCAAGCAACGGTTTCAAGAGACATAAAAGAATTACATCTCGTAAAAGTTCCGACAGTGAATCATACATATGCGTATAGTCTTCCAGCAGATCAACGATTTAATCCACATGAAAAATTAAAACGTCTGATTATGGATGCCTTCGTAAGTATCGATCAAACAAGCCACTTTATACTATTGAAAACGCTACCAGGAAATGCTCAAGCGGTTGGAGCTTTGATTGATAATTTAGAATGGGAAGATATTATGGGAACGATATGTGGAGACGACACATGTTTAATTATATGTAGAGAAGAAGAGAGTACCGAGGAAATTAAAGATCGTTTTATACATATGTTGTAAACCAATAGGAATACTAGTGAGGTGAGATGATTGTTAACAGAGTTATCAATAAAGGATTTTGCGATTATTGATTATGTTTCCATTACATTTAATGAAGGAGTTACGGTTCTTACCGGTGAAACTGGCGCAGGAAAATCAATTATTATTGATGCTGTACAATTACTTGCTGGTGGTAGAGGATCGGTTGATTTCGTTCGTCATGGTAAAAAAAGAGCTGAAATTCAAGGATTGTTTACTCTAGAAGCAAAAGACCACGCAGTATACAAAGTAGCCAAACAATTTGGCATTGTTATTGAGGATGACATGCTTGTATTACAACGAACGATTACTTCTGATGGGAAAAGTATTTGTAGAGTAAATGGAAAATTAGTGACATTAGCGATTTTACGTGAATGTGGTAAAACGTTGATCGACATTCATAGTCAACATGAAACACAATCCCTTATGCAACCAGATACACACATTGATTTGTTGGACTTATATGGAGAAGCTACTATCAAAGAAACAAAATCCTCCTATCAACGTCTATATGAAAAATATAAAAAGTACCGTGAACAATATGAGCAATTTAGCAAGAATGAACAGGAACTTTCTCACCGATTAGATTTGTTACATTTTCAAATCAATGAGTTAGAACAGGCAGAGCTCGAACCAAACGAAGATGAGCTGCTTGAGAAGGAACGTCATCAGCTCGCTCATTACGAGAAAATATATATGAGTATTGAAAGAGCATATGCATCTCTATATGGTGAGCGAAAAGGAATTGATTTAGTCAATGACGCCCGACTATCACTAGAAGAAAGCTCTTCGTACGATCCTTTTATTAAGGAAAAACATGAAGAATTATCAAGCGCATATTTTATTATGGATGAATTAGCTTCAGAAATACGGTCATTTGCTGATACACTTCATTTTGATGAAGGACGTTTAAATGAAATACAAGCTCGTCTACATGAAATCGATCGATTGAAGAAAAAGTATGGAGAGAATGTGAATGACATGCTTCTCTATATGGGAACCATTTCGGAGGAAATGGAACAAATAGAAAATAAAGACTTTCATGTAGAACAATTAGAACAAGAAATGGAAAGTGTTGCAAAAGATGCCTTATTAGAAGCAAAAGAATTACACGACTTACGGAAAAAAGCTTCTGTATCACTCATTAAAGATATTCAAAAAGAATTACAAACACTGTATTTAGAACATACAGAGTTTTCGATTGTGTTTGATCCGATACCAAATATGGATCAATTGGAATCGATTCAACACGATGACATCAGATTAAAACCAAATGGATTTGATCATGTGACATTTTTAATCTCAACGAATATTGGCGAACCTCTTAAGGAGTTACATAAAGTGGCTTCTGGTGGAGAACTATCCCGCATTATGTTGGCTATTAAAAAAATATTTTCAAAACACCAAGGAATTACAAGTGTTATTTTTGACGAAGTCGATACGGGAGTTAGTGGACGAGTTGCACAGGCAATGGCTGAGAAAATATTTCAAATTTCAACGAGGTCCCAAGTGCTCTGCATCACTCATTTGCCACAAGTCGCTGCAATGGCTGATACGCATTTACTCATTTCAAAAAAAGAAGAACAATCACGTACGGCAACATACGTAAAAGAGCTGTCCAAACAAGAGCAAGTAGATGAAATTAGCAGAATGATGACAGGGACAACAATAACGAATACAGCAAGAGAACATGGACAGGCACTCCTTGAACTTGCCAGTGACTTTAAACAAAATAATTAAATAACACCACTTTTTCTGTTGTCTACTCGGTCTATACATATAAATGTTGATTCGTAAAGGAAATCTTACACATATTTGCGTATGTTTTACGAGGGTAAAACTCGTCAAATAGGTCAAATTAACAGTATAGCAAAATAAATAGACACAACGAGGAGAGTGGATAATGGAAAAACAAATCAGGTGTATGCCCACGTTTTTATATGCATTTATTATGAGCTTTATGTTACTATGTAGCACTTTTTTAATATCTCCACTAGCAGAAACTGCTCAAGCAAATGCGACAGTTTCCGCATTTAACCAGGACGATACCTTACAAGGTTCTCCTGATGTACGTTCAAGTCAATTACAGCCTCCAAATGAACCTGTGAGCTTTTTGGCATCTAAGAAAGATCGCGACAGAATACAGGTGGTTCCAGGGGGGCAATCGATTGGTGTGCAGCTCCATACAAAAGGTGTCTTAGTTGTCGGACATCATTTAGTTACAGGTGATGAGGAATCCCTATCTCCTGGTGAAGATGCCTCCATTCAAGTAGGAGATATGATTATTGAAATGGATGGTCAAACGATTGAAAAGATGGACGATGTAAAACCAATTGTAGAAGAAGCAGGGAAAAATAATCAAACAATTTCTGTGAACATCCGTAGAAATAACAAAGAGATTCAAACAGAACTAAAACCAAAAATGGACGATGAAAATAAGTACCAAATTGGTTTGTATATTCGGGATTCTGCTGCTGGTATAGGAACCATGTCTTTTTATGAACCGCAGTCAAAAAAGTACGGTGCACTCGGACATGTCATTACAGATGTTGATACACAAAAGCCAGTCGAAACGTATGAAGGATCGATTATTCGCTCGTCGATCACCTCCATTGCAAAAGGAAATAACGGTATTCCAGGTGAAAAGAAAGCACGATTCTCCGTTGAGGAAAAACAACTTGGTACGGTTAGTAAGAACAGTCCTTATGGTATCTTTGGGACACTAGATGAACCTATAAAAAATGGAATTGCTGATGAGCCAATGGATATTGCTTATCCAGACGAAGTTGAAAAAGGTCCCGCTAAAATTCTGACGGTACTTGAAGATGAAGAGGTGGAGGAGTTTGACATTGAAATTGTCAGCGCTGTTGACCAAGATAAACCCGATACAAAAGGGATGGTTATTAAAATCACCGATGAAAAGTTACTCGATGTAACAGGTGGAGTCGTTCAAGGGATGAGCGGCAGTCCAATCATCCAAAATGATAAAATTATTGGTGCCGTTACACATGTATTCGTCAACGATCCGACTTCAGGTTATGGTGTTCACATTGAGTGGATGCTAGAAGATGCTGAAGCATTTCCTCTTGAAACGCAATTAAAAGCAAGTTGAAGTCCCAAATAAAGAAACTGGACCAAAAGGGGAGGTCCAGTTTCTTTTTTGGATTCATGATTCAAAATATGCTTGATATAAGGATTGGATGGCTCGTTCTAATCCTTCTACATGTATGCCGAACATCATAGAAACCTCAGAAGAACCTTGATTAATCATGTCAATGTTAACGTGTGCGTCTGCCAAGGCAGCAGTGGCTCGTTTGGCCATACCAATGGTACTTTTCATTCCTTCGCCAACAACCATAATAATAGCTAAATCTTTTTTGATTTTCAGGGTATCGACTTGCAGCTCTTCTTTTATGCGCTGTACAATTCTTTGTTCTTTTTCGGGTGTTAGCTGGTCTTGTCTTAATATAATGGTAATATCATCAATGCCTGAAGGTGCATGTTCGAATGAAATGTGTTCGTCTTCTAAAATATGTAGTAATTTCCTTCCGAAACCAACTTCTCTGTTCATTAAATATTTACTCATATAGAAACTACAAAAACCTTCATCACTTGCAATACCTACAACACAGTCAATTTCTGGGTTTTTTTCTGAAACAATCATCGTCCCTTTTGCTGTAGGGTTGTTTGTATTTTTAATACAAACAGGAATTTGGTTTTTGAAGGCAGGGATGAGGGCCTCATCATGGAAAACAGAAAATCCAGCATAGGAAAGTTCGCGCATTTCTTTATACGTGAGTTCTGCAATTTCTTTTGGTTCATGTACAAATTGAGGGTTGACTGAATAGACCGAATCAACATCGGTAAAGTTTTCATACAAACGTGCTTGAACACCTGCAGCGACAATCGAACCCGTAATATCAGATCCGCCTCGAGAAAACGTAATAATGTCGTTGGTTTTGCTTACGCCAAAAAAACCTGGTATGACGATAATTCCACTTTTATCGCGCAACTTATATAAGTATTCAAAACTTTCTGATAAAACTTGAGCATCTCCAGGTTCGTTTGTTACAAATAAACCCGCTTGCGCAGGATGTATGTAGGAAGCTTGAAGGCCAATCGATTGTAAATAGGCTGCAACAATTTTTGCTGAGCTATCTTCACCAAATGCTTTCAGTTTTTCTGTATGATCACATGTAGTCGATTGAATGGCATCGTCTAAAGCGTGCTGAATATCCTGCAACACCTCTTCACTTATATGTAATTCATCTGTAATGGATTGAAAACGATCAATAATGGTTTCGTATAGATCTGTAATGGGTTCGTTATGTATGTGCTTTGTGCTGATTTGGATGAGTAAGTCTGTTATTTTCGTATCATTATCTGATCGTTTTCCTGGTGCAGATACAACGACAAACTTTCGTGTTGGGTCGTCTTTGATAATCGTACCCACTTTCCTAATCTGGGAAGCAGAAGCTACTGAACTTCCTCCAAATTTTGCTACTTTCATTGTTGTCATCTCCTCTGAAAGCTCCTGCTTATGGTAAGAGCTACTAGTTATGTTATTTTTTCTTTTTGATAAGGTTTTTTTTGCGATCTCTGTGAACAATAAATCCGCCAATAAAAGCCAATCCTAGTACAAATAGTATAAGACCTATAATGAATTGAATGCCAACATTAAAAAAGAGGGGGTGGAATTCATTAAAGACTGTATCCCGCATGAGTTTTATGCCATATGCAGATAGAACGCCTGGTATAAACAATAATAGTACTGCAATGAAGCGCATCATATACATTTCCTTTCAAATGATTAAGTAGCCTATAGTATACCAAAAAATGTCGCTTATTTGAATGAATTTGTCTAATTGAAAAGAAGGCTTGCTAAACTCTTCATGTTTTATTATAATTAGAGTGCATAAAGTTGCAAAGATTAGGATGAAAACTATGCATATGATGATTTTTGGGCTTGACGAGAATGTTAAACTATTAGTAGAAGCATTCAAAAATAAAAGTAAACGTATTACATGGACAATGATTACGAATGAATCTTTAGATGATAGCCAGAAACAATTTGCAAAGAAACATGATATACACGTAAAATTCGACATACATGCAAGTGAACAGATTGATGTTGTTTTTTTAACCGACAGAAATGAAAGCGCTTTATTGGATGGGGTTCTAAAGTCAAGAGAACCCCTTACAATAATCCCACGGGAAATTTACTTACTGCTCATTCATTATCTCAAAAAGACAAAACAAAGTAGGGATATCCCGCTTGAAATGAATGAACTTATACTGGAAACCGCACATGACGGCATGATTATTGTAAATGCATACGGGCACATCCAGTTCGTGAACAAACGTGCAAAGGAAATAGCTGATATTCGTAAAAGTGACATCATTGGAAAGCACATTCATACGATTATTCCTCACTCCCGGCTTCCGCATGTCATGAAAACGGGAAAGAAAGAAGTGAATCAACAACTTAAACTTGAAAATGACAGGAAAGTGATCACCACAAGAATTCCAATGTATAACGAACAACAAGAAATGATCGGTGCATTTGCTGTTTTTAAAGATATCACCGAGGTTGTGCACTTAGCTGAGGAAAATACCGACCTTAAACACATACAAATGATGTTAGAAGCCATTATTTTTTCTTCGTTAGATGCAATCAGTGTGGTAGATGAACATGGGAAAGGCTTAATGATTAATCCAGCATACACAGAAATCACAGGTTTGACGAAAGATGAAGTCATTGGAAAACCAGCTACTACAGATATCTATAAAGGTTCTAGTGTACATGATTATGTTCTTAAAACTGGTGAAAAAGTTCAACATGCCACGATGAAAGTTGGAGTGGATAAAAAAGATGTGATTGTAAATGCAGCTCCTATTATAGTCGATCAAAAAACTGTTGGAAGTGTAGCTGTCATTCATGATCTATCAGAGTTGCATCAATTAACAAATGAATTGCATAAAGCTCGTAAGGAAATACGTTCACTCGAAGCGAAGTCAACGTTTAATGATATCATTGGAGACTCGATCGAAATAACCGTTGCACGAGAACAGGCGAAGATTGGATCTCGTACACCTGCAGCAGTCCTCCTTCGTGGGGAGCCTGGGTCAGGTAAAGAATTGTTTGCACATGCTATTCATAACGAGAGTGAACGAAGCACAAAACCGTTTATCCGTGTGAATTGTGCTTCCATCGCACCAAATAACATTGAAAAAGAATTATTTGGCTATGAAGATACATCTCTTCCAGATGTGAAAATAGGGTATATGGAACAAGCAAATAAAGGAAGCATTTTTTTAGATGAAATTTCTACATTACCGTTAGACGCACAAGTAAGACTACTTCGTGTACTACGTGAAAAAGAACTAGTGCGCGTCGGTGGTTTAGAGCCTATCCCTTTAGATGTACGCGTAATCGTTGCAACGAATCAACATTTAGAAAAAGAAATTGCAAGTGGAACCTTTAGGGAAGATTTATATTATTATTTAAATCGACTACCTATATTTATTCCGTCATTAAGAGAAAGAGTGTCTGACATTCCCGCTATTGCACATCATTTAATTGAAAAAATAAATATCGATTATAGTAGAAATGTCAAAGGAATCACAGATGAAGCTATTCAATTTCTGAAGCAATTATCCTGGAACGGGAATATTCGTGAGTTAGAAAATAGACTTGGAAGAGCAATGATTTATATGAAAGATGATGAGCGTATGATTGAAGAACATCACATAAAAGAGGGGTGGATGCCACATGTAACATATCATGAACACCATTCACGTAGAGAATCACAGGATCTTTTAAAAGATGCAATGGATGACTTTGAAAAGGAGTTTATTTCACAAATATACCGCGAAAATGATTTTATCAAGACGAAAACCGCACAAGTATTAGGGATTTCTCTTCGTAGCTTATATAATAAATTAGATAAATATGGTTTTTCATAAGTAGATATGAGTACTTTATCAGGATTTCAATCAAAAATAAAAAGTTTTTAAAGAAATAAATTTACCGAATTCATTCTATCCGTTATAATAGCTAATACAAGGTGTTAGTATGAGGTAATAATTATTGATATCATAGATGATTGCAAAGATTGAGGAGGATGAAACATGCAAATATTTACGGACATGGAAGCACATGATTTTGAACAAGTTGTCTATTGCCAAGATAAGAGTTCCGGCTTAAAGGCTATTATTGCGATTCATGATACAACTTTAGGACCTTCATTAGGTGGAACAAGAATGTGGCCGTATGAAACGGAGAAGGAAGCTCTAGAAGATGCCCTTCGTCTAGCAAGAGGAATGACATATAAAAATGCAGCAGCAGGTTTAAACCTTGGAGGAGGTAAAGCTGTTATTATCGGGGATCCGAAAAAGGATAAAAACCCTGAAATGCTTCGTGCATTCGGACGTTATGTACAAAGTTTATCAGGTAGATATATTACTGCCGAAGATGTTGGTACGACAGTAGAAGACTTGGATACCATATTTTTAGAAACCGACTACGCAACAGGTACTTCGAATGTAGGATCTTCTGGTAATCCAGGTCCTGTCACTGCTTTTGGATTGTATAAAGGCATGAAAGCGACTGCTAAAGAAGCATTCGGAAGTGATTCCCTCGCTGGTAAGACAGTTGCCGTTCAAGGGGTCGGAAATGTAGCCTATCGTCTGTGTGCATACTTACATGAAGAAGGTGCTTCACTCATTGTCACAGATATTCATCAAGAATCTGTTGATCGAGCAGTACAGGACTTTCAAGCAAAAGCAGTTGATCCTAATGACATCTATAGTGTAGAGTGCGATATTTATTCCCCATGTGCGTTAGGTGGAGTGATCAACGACGATACCATTTCACAAATAAAAGCAAAAGCCATTGCGGGTTCAGCGAATAATCAGCTCTTAGCCGATCACCATGGAGAGATGTTATTTAAAAAGGGAATTATTTATGCTCCCGATTATGTCATCAACTCTGGTGGGGTCATCAACGTAGCTGATGAGCTTCTTCCAAATGGATACAACCAAGAGAGAGCTATGAGTAAAGTAGAAACAATTTATGATAGTTTAACGAGAGTGTATGCTATTTCCAACAGAGATAACATCTCAACATCCGTTGCAGCCGATCGAATGGCTGAAGAGCGTATAGAGTCTGTAAAGCGTTCTACCGGACAGTTTTTAATGAATCCTCATCATACGCTAAGTAGAAAGTAATCTCTTCTCGACGTGTATCTGAAGAGCCAACACGTCGAGAAAACTAGAGAATATGTAACAAGCATGAGAAACGCACAAGAGAACGTATACATAGATAATTAAACGAAATTTACTATAGAAGGAGTGAATCATATGAGCCAAAAATATGATGTGGCCATACTTGGTGGAGGACCCGGCGGATATGTCGCTGCGATTCGAGCAAGCCAACTAGGTCTCAAGGTGGCACTTGTGGAAAATGAAAAAGTAGGTGGAACGTGTTTGCATCAAGGTTGTATTCCCTCGAAAGCAATGCTTAGAAGTGCAGAAGTATTTAAACAAACAAAAGAGGCGGCTACGTATGGAGTACAGGTAGAAGAGCCAACAATCGACTTTTCGAACGTTCAACGTCGAAAAGATAGTATTATTCAAGGGCTATATACCGGTGTCCAATCATTAATGAAAAAAGGGAAAATTGATGTGTATAACGGTTTTGGAAGATTACTTGGTCCAAGTATTTTTTCACCTTTAGCTGGAACTGTTTCTGTAGAATATGAAAATGGTGAAGAGAATACAATGATTGTTCCAAAGTTTGTATTATTAGCAACCGGCTCAAGACCACGTCAATTAGACCACTTAAAAGTGGATGGGAAGCACATTATCACATCCGAAGAAGCGCTTGCTTTAGAAGAATTACCGAACTCCATCATGATCGTTGGCGGCGGAGTGATCGGTGTAGAATGGGCCTCGATGCTTGCGGACTTTGGTGTGGAAGTAACAATCTTCGAAACAGCGCCACACATCTTACCAACGGAAGACGAAGATATTGCAAAGGAAGTCGAGCGTCAACTAAAGAACAAAGGAATCAACATATATACAGATGCTTTCGTTGAAGGAAGTACAATCAACGATGAAACAACTGTTTCTCTTAACGTTACACACGAGAAGAAACAACAACAATTCCAAGCAGAGAAAGTGCTTGTATCTGTTGGTAGAATAGCGAATATAGATTCCATTGGATTGAACAATACAGATATTGAAGTCGAACATGGATTTATTCGTACGAATGATTATTTCCAAACGAAAGAATCCCATATTTATGCCATTGGAGATATTGTTGGAGAAAAACAACTCGCACATGTTGCTTCTAGAGAAGGGGTTATCGCTGTTGAACATATGGCCAATGAACAGCCTGAGAAATTGAACTATGACCAAGTCCCAACATGTATTTATTCAAATCCTGAAGTTGCATCTGTCGGCTTGACGGAGAAAGAAGCGAAAGAAGCAGGCTTTAACACTGCAGTAGGTACTTTTCCTTTTCAAGCCAATGGAAAAGCACTTGTGTACGGGCAAGCGGAAGGATTTACTAAAATTATCGCAAATAAAGATAATGATGATTTGTTAGGTATTCACATGGTTGGCCCACATGTCACTGAACTTATTTCTGAAGCTGGTCTAGCAATGGTGCTTGATGCTACACCATGGGAGTTAACACAAACCGTTCATCCACATCCTAGTTTGTCAGAGGTTGTAGGAGAAGCAGCATTGGCTGTTACAAATGAACACATTCATGGATAAAAATATGGATTGTCTTAGGAGGTTTTAACAATGGAAGAAAAGCGTCACATTTCTATTGGTTTAACAGATGACCAAGTTATTGAGATGTATAAAACGATGTTACTCGCACGAAAAATTGATGAGCGCATGTGGTTATTAAACCGCGCAGGGAAAATACCATTTGTCATCTCTTGTCAAGGGCAAGAGGCAGCACAAGTCGGTGCAGCATTCGCTC
Organism: Caryophanales bacterium; assembly: GCA_026168805.1. Taxonomy (GTDB): domain Bacteria; phylum Bacillota; class Bacilli; order Bacillales; family Amphibacillaceae; genus CALAMD01. The sequence continues at coordinate 52,217 of JAPFDS010000022.1, forward strand.
TGGATCGAGAAAAGGATTATGTCGCACCATATTATAGAGATTTAGCGGTTGTATTAGCGTTTGGTATGACAGCACAAGACCTTATGTTGTCAGGTTTTGCCAAAGCAGAAGATCCAAACTCAGGTGGAAGACAGATGCCAGGACATTTTGGTCAAAAGAAAAATCGTATTTTAACAGGTTCATCGCCTGTGACCACTCAACTACCACATGCAGTAGGTGTAGCACTTGCTGCTAAAATGGACAATGAAGACTTTGCAACATTTGTAACGCTAGGGGAAGGTTCATCTAACCAAGGCGATTTTCATGAAGGTCTTAATTTTGCTGGTGTTCATAAATTGCCAGTCATTACGATGGTGGAAAATAATGGATATGCTATTTCCGTACCGGTTGAAAAGCAACTTGGTTGTGAGAAAGTATCGGATCGTGCAATTGGATATGGTATGCCAGGATATACGATTAATGGTAATGATCCTTTAGAAGTATATGAAGTTGTTAAAGAAGCGAGAGAAAGAGCATTACGTGGAGACGGCCCTACTTTAATTGAAGCGATGACGCATCGATTAACGGCTCACTCGAGTGATGATGACCATAAACAATATCGAACGGAAGAAGAACTAGAACAAGCTAAAAAAGAAGATTCCATTCTTATGTTTGCTGAGTATTTACGCGAAGCAAATGTATTAACGGACGCAAAAGAAGAAGAGATGAGAAAAGAAATTGACGCACTTGTAAATGATGCGACAGACTATGCAGAAAATGCAGCCTATGCAACACCAGAAAGTAGTTTATTACATGTATATGAAGAGTGAGGAGGGTAAATCATGACAGTAATGTCGTATATTCAAGCAGTAACAACAGCAATAAAAGAAGAGATGGAACGAGATGATCAAGTATTTGTCTTAGGGGAAGATGTTGGAAAAAAAGGTGGCGTTTTTAAAGCTACAGAAGGTTTATATGACCAATTCGGAGAAGCACGTGTACTAGACACTCCTTTAGCTGAATCTGCCATTGCAGGTGTTGGTATTGGAGCTGCCATGTATGGGAAACGTCCAATTGCAGAAATGCAATTCGCAGACTTTATTATGCCAGCGGTGAACCAAATTATATCTGAAGCGGCTAAAATTCGCTATCGTTCAAATAATGACTGGACATGTCCAATTACGATCCGTGCACCTTATGGTGGAGGAATTCATGGGGCACTCTACCACTCGCAATCCATCGAGGCCATTTTTGCGAATCAACCTGGATTAAAAATTGTGATGCCGTCGACTCCGTACGATGTGAAAGGCTTACTGAAAAGCTCTATTCGCGATAATGATCCAGTATTATTTTTAGAACACAAAAGAGCGTATCGATTGCTGAAAGAAAATGTACCAGAAGAAGATTACACCATCCCAATTGGTGAAGCGGATGTCAAACGTGAAGGGTCTGATATCACGGTTATTACGTATGGTTTATGTGTGCACTTCGCATTACAGGCAGCAGAACGGCTGGAAGAAGAAGGTATTGATGCACACATTCTTGATTTGCGCACCATTTATCCACTTGATCAAGAAGCGATTATTGAAGCGGCTAAAAAGACTGGAAAAGTATTGCTTGTTACAGAAGATAACAAAGAAGGTAGCATTATTGGTGAAGTCGCAGCGATTATTGGTGAGAATTGCTTATTTGATTTAGACGCACCAATCAAACGCCTAGCTGGACCAGATGTCCCATCGATGCCATATGCACCTACAATGGAAAAGCACTTTATGATGAATCCGGATAAAATAGAAAAAGCAATGAAAGAACTAGCAGACTTTTAATGAAGTAGGAGGGGTGAAAAGATGACAATTGAAAATATTACGATGCCTCAACTAGGTGAGAGTGTAACAGAAGGTACCATTAACTCTTGGCTAGTAAAAGAAGGGGATCATGTAAATAAATACGATCCAATTGCTGATATTATGACAGACAAAGTAAACGCAGAAGTACCATCCTCATTTACAGGTGTCATTAAAGAAATTATCACAGAAGAAGGTACAACGATTAAAGTTGGAGATGTCATGTGCTCCATTGAGGTCGAAGAATCTGATAGTGAGACGCAAACAGAAACATCTGCCAAACAGGAAGAGAAAGCTACAGAAGAGACAGCAACGAAGCAAGAGGATACATCCATGAAAAACAGATATTCTCCTGCTGTTCTTCGATTGGCTCAAGAAAATGATATCGATCTTCAACGTGTCGACGGTACGGGAGCAGGCGGTCGAATTACGCGAAAAGATATTGAAAAAGTTATTCAAGAAGGCCAACCAGCAGCGGAAACAGTATCTCAAGAGGAGCCGAAGCCTGTGGCACCTAAAGCACCATCAGCACCGGTACAAAGTTCTGCTGGCGACGTAGAAATTCCTGTAACTGGGGTTCGAAAAGCTATTGCAGCGAATATGGTACGGGCAAAACAAGAAATTCCCCATGCATGGATGACTGTAGAAGTTGACGTGACGGACTTAGTTTCGTATCGAAAACAAATAAAAGATACCTTTAAACAACAAGAAGGATTTAATTTAACGTATTTTGCATTTTTTGTGAAGGCTGTCGCACAAGCATTAAAAGAATATCCTGAGTTGAATAGTACGTGGGCTGAAGATAAAATTATTCAGCGAAAAGATGTTCATTTATCGATTGCTGTCGCTAAAGACGATCAACTATTTGTTCCAGTGATTAAACATGCGGATGAAAAAAGCGTGAAAGGTATTGCAAGAGATATATTTGATCTAGCTATGAAAGCAAGAAACGGCAAACTAACATCTGATGATATGTCAGGTGGAACATTTACTGTAAACAACACAGGCTCATTTGGTTCTGTGAGCTCCATGGGAATCATCAATCACCCACAAGCAGCCATTTTACAAGTAGAATCTATTGTTAAACGCCCTGTCATTATTAATGATATGTTTGCTGCAAGAGACATGGTTAATCTTTCACTGTCTCTCGATCATCGTGTACTAGATGGTCTCGTGTGTGGTAAATTCTTGGCTCGTGTGAAAGAAATTCTTGAAGGCATGAATGAAGATACACTTTCTGTTTATTAAAGTATAATCTGTCATCTATCATATTATCGTACGATAGTATGTTAGATGACAGAATACCATGTCAAAATAGTTCTTCATAAGAAGAAAAACTTGCCTAGGAAAATCTATCTACAAAAAGTAATTTAAATTGAAATAATGCCTTAATATTGGTAAGGTAGAATACATATAGACATAAACAGTTAGGGGATGAAAATATAGATGGATTATGATCAATTTATGGAAGATGTCGTCGGTGTCGGTCGAGAAGATATGCGTGATGCAGGATATGAAGAAACGAGAACTCCTGAAGAAGTAGATGCAGCATTTGCACGTGAAGGTACTACACTCGTCATGATTAATTCAGTATGTGGATGTGCAGGTGGTATTGCACGCCCAGCTGCATCACACGCCATTCATTACGATAAACGTCCTACACATTTAGTGACTATTTTTGCTGGACAAGATCGTGAAGCAACTGAAAGAGCGCGCGAATATTTTGAGGGAGAGCCACCTTCATCACCATCTTTCGCACTTATGAAAGACGGAAAGTATGTAACGATGTTAGGTCGCCATGATATTGAAGGATTCAGTGCCATTGATGTTATGAATAAACTACAAAGCATATTTGATGAGCACTGTGAGGAATTTTAAAGAAAAAAATGAAAGAGGCTGACTTTTAATGTAAAAGCAGCCTCTTTTTTAAACAAACGATTCTGTATAAACATATTGTTTACTAATATATTAAATAAATACAGACAAACCTGCAGTAGCCATAGATAGAATCATTGCAACGATCATAACATAAATAACAATTTTAACTTTTCGCTGACGTTTAGATGACTTTCGTTTATATGAACCTTGTTGATTTTTTGACATGAAAAATCCCCCTTTAATCGACGATACTACATATATTTTAGCCTTAAACATCTAATAGAACAAGTAATATATTACATTTAATCGAATAATTCATTGAATGGTAAAGTAAATATCTTTAAACGGAGGAATTTCTATGAAAAAGAATAAAGATTCCGAAGAGAAATTGAATATATATGAAGAAATATTACGAAAAAATAGTAAGCGCTTTCCTGAACGAAAAGAACATTTTGAAACAAGTTCAAATATCCCAGTAAAACGCTTATACACACAAGATTCTTTTAAAGAAGAAAAAACGAAAGAATATCCTGGTGTTTTCCCATATACGCGAGGGATTCAACCGACGATGTATAGAAGTCGATTTTGGACGATGAGACAATATGCAGGGTTTGGATCAGCTTTGGAGACGAATAAACGTTTTCGATACTTACTCGAACAAGGTCAAACAGGGCTATCTGTAGCGTTTGATCTACCGACTCAAATTGGCTATGACAGTGATGATCCAATGGCCGAAGGTGAAGTAGGAAAAGTAGGTGTCGCTATTGATACTCTTCATGATATGGAAGTATTGTTTGATAAGATACCATTAAACGAAGTCAGTACGTCGATGACCATTAACGCACCAGCAGCTATTTTATTATGTATGTATATCGCTGTTGGCGAAAAGCAAGGTGTACCTATGGAGAAGTTAACAGGTACGATTCAAAATGATATTTTAAAAGAGTACATTGCTAGAGGTACATATATTTATCCTCCAAAACCTTCCATGCGAATCATTACAGATATATTCGCTTATTGCCAGAAGTCTTTACCAAAATTCAATACCATTAGTATTTCAGGATATCATATTCGTGAAGCTGGATCTTCGGCTGTACAAGAAGCTGGGTTTACGATTGCAAATGGAATGGCGTATGTAGATGCTGCGTTGGAAAAAGGATTGGATATCGATAGTTTTGCACCAAGACTTGCGTTCTTTTTCAATGCACATAATGATTTTTTTGAAGAAATAGCGAAATTTAGAGCATCTAGACGTATTTGGGCACAAATTATGAAAGATACGTATGAAGCGAAAAATGAACGTAGTTGGAAAATGCGTTTTCATACACAAACAGGTGGTTCAACGTTAACAGCACAACAACCGGATAACAACATTGTCCGGGTAACTCTCCAAGCATTAGCTGCAGTCATGGGTGGTACACAAAGTTTACATACGAACTCACGTGACGAGGCTTTGTCTTTACCAACAGAAGAGTCTGCACGAATTGCACTTAGAACGCAGCAAATACTTGCACACGAAAGTGGTGTAGCGGATACGGTTGATCCGTTAGCAGGTTCTTATTTTGTAGAAGAGTTAACCGACCAAATGGAAGAACACATTTATGAGTACTTGTACCACATTCAAGAAATGGGTGGAGCCGTTCAAGCGGTGCAAGAAGGATACATGCAACGCGAAATCCATCAAGAAGCATACGAAACGCAAAAGAAAATAGAGAGCAATGAAGAAATTATTGTTGGGTTGAATGCGTTTGAAGTTGAAGAGGAAATTAATCCCAATTTATTAAAAGTTGATCCGGTGTTAGAAGAAGAACAAGTGAGCATGTTGAAAAGCATACGAAAAGACCGTCAAGAAAAAGATGTTGAACACGCATTGGAACAAATTAAACATGCAGCACAATCAGAGGAAGAGAATTTAATTCCACATATATTACATGCGGTAAAAGTGTATGCAACTGTCGGAGAAATTAGCAATACATTACGAGATGTTTTTGGTCAATATGAAGGGTAGGGGTTAGGATGAACAAAATACGTGTACTTATAGCAAAACCAGGACTTGATGGACATGATCGAGGGGCACTAGTGATTTCACAGGCACTGAGAGACCATGGGATGGAAGTGATTTATACCGGACTGAGGCAATCACCCCTTCAAATTGTCCAGGCTGCGATCCAAGAAGATGTGGATGTGATTGGATTATCTTCTTTATCAGGAGCACACCGGACATTATTTCCTAAAGTTGTCGAATTACTTGAAGAAAAAGGGGCCGGAGATATTCCAGTCATTGGTGGAGGCGTGATTCCAAGCGAAGACATTTCTTTTCTCATCGATTCGGGTGTCAAAAAGGTGTTTACAAGTGGGGCGTCCACAGAGGCACTGGCACTGTATATCAAAGAATTAATTCATCCAGGTAAAAGCACATACGATCCTCCTTCTAAAATAGCTCATATTGGTATTGCCGTTCAATCGCTTGATCAAACGCTACCTTTTTATATGGATACGCTAGGTCTTTCCCTTGAAAAAGTAGAAGAAGTAACATCTGAAGAGGTGAAAGTTGCGTTTCTAAAAGTTGGTGAAACGAGAATTGAGTTGTTAGAGCCCTTAGCTTCAACGTCACCGATTGCAAAGTTTATTGAAAACAAAGGAGAAGGAGTACATCATATTGCTTTTGAAATCGATCGAATTGAAGATCGATTGGCAAAAATGAAAGCAGAAGGTATCCAACTCATCAATGAGGAGCCAAAAGAAGGAGCAAACAATAGTCAAGTTGCATTTGTTCATCCAACATCCGCTCATGGTGTCTTGGTTGAACTATGTGAAGAAGGTAAATAAGGAGACATTCAATGGATATCTTTGATAAAATAAGTGAATTATATGATAAAAGAAGACAGGTTGAACGAGGTGGTGGCGACGAGCGTATCGAGAGACAGCATGCTAGAGGTAAGCTTACTGCTCGAGAGCGGATTGATTACTTACTAGACGATGATACATTTGTTGAATTAAATCCATTTATTGAGCATAGAAGTTCAGACTATGGAATGGATGCCGCAAGTGGAAGAGGTGAAGGTGTTGTCACAGGCTATGGAAAAATCCATGGACGACCTGTATATTTATTTGCACAAGACTTTACGGTGTATGGTGGTGCATTAGGTGAAATGCACGGTGAAAAAATAGCTGCCGTGATGGATTTAGCGGCAAAAAACGGTGTACCGTTCATTGGGTTGAATGATTCAGGTGGAGCACGGATCCAAGAAGGTGTATCTTCTTTAGATGGATATGGTCAAGTATTTTATCGGAATGCTATCTATTCAGGCGTCATTCCACAAATTTCTGTCATTATGGGACCAAGTGCTGGAGGTGCAGTGTATTCACCAGCTATGACTGACTTTGTCATTATGGTTGAAGAAACCTCACAAATGTTTATTACCGGTCCAAAAGTTATTGAGACGGTTACTGGTGAAGCGATTTCCTCCGAGGAATTAGGAGGAGCGCATATTCATAACGCCATTAGCGGTAATGCTCATTTGATGGCACCATCAGAAGAAGAAGCATTAGATCAAGTAAAACATTTGCTTACATACGTACCGAACAATTATGAACAGCAACCTCTGCGCGAAGAATACGAAAAGGATACAAATGATCGACCAGATATTATAGACATTGTTCCTTTTGAATCAACGAAAGCCTATGATGTCAAGGATGTTATTCGTGAGCTTGTTGATGAAGGTTCATTTTTTGAAATTCACCGGGATTTTGCGAAAAACATTGTTGTCGGTTTTGCTCGTGTAGAAGGACAGTCGATTGGAATTATTGCGAACCAACCAAAGTATTTAGCTGGTAGTTTAGACATTAATTCAAGTGACAAGGCAGCCCGGTTTATTCGTTTTTGTGACGCCTTTCGTATTCCTCTGCTTACTCTTGAAGATGTCACCGGCTTTTTCCCAGGAATACAACAAGAACACGGTGGAATTATTCGTCACGGGGCAAAAATACTATATGCGTATTCAGAAGCAACGGTGCCAAAAATTACGGTCATTCTACGAAAAGCATTCGGGGGAGCATATGTTGCATTAAATAGTAAGGCTATTGGGGCTGATTTTGTCTTTGCTTGGCCAAATGCAGAAATTGCAGTCATGGGTCCGGAAGGTGCAGCAAATATTATCTTTGCTAAAGAAATAGAAGAAAGCGATCATCCGGAACAAACACGTCAAGAGAAAATAGATGAATACAGAGAGAGATTTGCCAATCCATATATAGCGGCAAGCCTTGGAATGGTTGATGATATCATTGATCCACGTGACACAAGAAAGAAACTTGTTCAATCCCTAGAGATGTTAGCGACGAAAGAAGAAGAGCGGCCAAAGAAAAAACATGGAAATATTCCTTTATAATAGTTGGATTGGGTGAAAAGAAAGGAGCTTTAGCGCCTGATGAATATCGAGTTAAATGAAGAACAAATTTTGGACGCTTTTGTAGAACTGTTACAAATACCATCTTTTTCCCAACACGAAAGAGATGTGGCGTCCTACATAAAGCATCGGTGCCACGAGCTACAAATAGACGTAATGGAAGATCAAACAACAAATGTAACAGGGAGTAATGTTGGGAATTTACTATGTCATATTCCAGGAAATTCTCCACACATACAACCGATCTTCTTTACGGCACACATGGATACAATAGAAAAGAATAGAGTTACTCCAGTAGTAGAAGGTGGTTATGTAAAAACAAATGGAACAACTGCCTTAGGTGCAGACGATAAAGTTGGCATTATTGCTTTGTTAGAGGCGGTACATTATTTAAAAGAAACCAATCAAGCACATGGCGATATTCAGCTCATTTTTACCGTTTGTGAAGAACAAGGGTTAGTGGGTGCTAAGTCTTTTAATAAACATCTCATAACAGGCAATTTTGGTTACACAGTGGATGCAGATGAGCCGGTTGGTACACTCGTTACAAAGTCACCAGCGATTATGGTCGTTACGATTACCATTTTTTCAAAACAAGATCCACCTAGTTCTAACGTGCATGAAGCAATTTCAACAGTGATTCAATCAATCTCTAAGCAACCTAAAGATAAAGATATACGAGTATCTGTGCATGGTTTTCAAAAAAACAAACAAGAGTACTACGAAGCAATTGATTTAACGATTGAGTTAACATCTTATTTTAGGAGTAACATACATTCCTATATATTATTTCTGAAACATTCGACGGAGCGAATTGTCCGTCTGAGACAAATGACTTTTATCATGGATGTTACCTCTGTTTGTTCCAACTATACATATACAAAAGAAGAAGATATTGTACGTATTCCAACAGAAGCCGGAAAAGAAATAGACCTACCAATTTCTTATGTAAAACGACAAGAGGTGAGTGATGCAAATGTATTTACAAGTACAAATACACCGACCATGAATATTGGCGTAGGCTACGAAGGAATCCATACAACAGATGAACAAATCCTCGTTTCGGAAGTATATGCTCTGACGCGCTTTATTATTGCTATAGCTCTCTCTGCAGCAAATAAATAATTTTACAACATATAGCAGCTGTCGTATAATATACATAAAGAACAAATGTTCCTTGGACTGAAAAGAGGGGTATGAATGTCAAGACAACGGGTGCATACAGGGCGGATTATTTTTCATATTGATATGAACTGTTTTTATGCAGCGGTAGAAATGGCGCTGGATCCTTCTCTAAAAGGTAAGCCGGTAGCGATTGCAGGTAATCCTGAAGAGAGAAAAGGAATTGTTGTAACGAGCAGCTATGAAGCGCGGGCGAAAGGTGTCAAAACTACGATGCCCTTATGGGAAGCTAAAAAGCTATGTCCACATTTACATGTCTTACGGCCAAATCATGAACGATATCGAATGGCCTCGAAAGAAATGTTTAAAATACTCGCATCCATTACACCACAAATTGAACCGGTATCGATTGATGAAGGGTATATAGATGTAACTTCTGTTGAGAGTGAGCTCAATCCCATTGAATTAGCAGAGTATATGCAACAAAGGATCTTAAAAGAATTAGATTTACCATGCAGCATTGGAATCGGTCCGAATAAGTTTCTGGCAAAAATGGCATCAGACATGAAAAAACCTCTAGGAATTACTGTTCTTAGAAAAAGAGATGTCCCTCGTGTCCTATGGCCTTTGCCTGTTGAAGAGATGTATGGCGTCGGTAAACGTACAACTGAGAAGCTACACTCTGTACACATAAAGACGATAGAAGACCTTGCAAAAGCCGATGAATATACATTATCGCAATTACTCGGGATCAATGGTGAACGCCTAAAATCTAGATCCAATGGAAATGATGACCGTGTAGTAGATCCAGACTCTGTTCATGTGTTTAAAAGCATCGGTAGCTCTCGTACATTTTCATATGATACCGTTTCGTTATCAGAAATTGAAAAAATGATGCGCCAACTTTCTTCGCAAATAGAAGTTCGTATGAATAGAAGAGACGTAGCAGGTATGAGTGTGCAAGTAATGATTCGTTTCGCCAATCGAAAAACGATTACAAGGAGTAAAAAGCTTCCGACTTATGTACGACGACAGGAAGATATTTTACAAGTTGCAAAACAATTGTTCTATGAACATTGGAATGAAGAACCAATTCGCTTACTCGGAATAACCGTTCAAGAAATTGTAGATTTACAAACAATTGGGCATCAACTGAATTTATTTACGTATGAAAAAGAGATCGAACAAGCAACATTAACACGTACAATCGATTCGCTGAATAAAAAATATGGGAAAGATACGATATCAACGATGAAACAGGACACGAAAGAACATGCATTTAAAACAAGTTTTCAAAAAGACTTTTTAGATGACTATACTCAGGATGATTAGAATATTTTTTTCAACCATGAAAGCCATTTTTTCCCTGTAGGATATCTAAAGGGAAGATCAAACAATGTCGTCTGTTTAACAATTGATTTCATGTGCGAAAATGTCTCAAAACCATTTTTCCCATGGTATGAACCCATTCCACTACCACCAACCCCTCCAAAAGGCAGATGTGTATTGGCAACATGATATAATGTGTCATTAATACAGCCACCACCAAAAGAAAGGTGCTGTTGAATATAGGCAATATGCTTGTCATTTGTGCTGAATATATAAAGTGCAAGTGGCTTTTCTTTTTGTTGAAGTGTATGTACCACTTCAGTTAAATCATTATATGTAAAGATAGGTAAAATAGGTCCGAATATTTCTTCAGACAATAATGGGGAATGCTCATCAACATCTTTCATAATCGTTGGTTCCATTCGTAAAGAATCGATGTCGTTTTTACCCCCATAAACAATCGTTCCTGTATGTAGCATCCTTTCCAACCGTTCAAAGTGTTTCTCATGAATGATTCGCGGAAAGTCTTTATGTTCAAAAGGGTCATTCGTATACAATGCTGTAATTTGTTCTTCAACTTTTGCTAAAAAGGCATCTTCAATCGATCCATGCACATAAACATAGTCAGGGGCAACACATGTCTGCCCTGCATTGGTAAATTTCCCCCAAACAATTCGCTTGGCTGCTAAGTCTAGCTGGACATCTCGATCAACAATCACTGGGCTTTTTCCACCTAACTCTAATGTTACGGGGGTTAAATGGTTATTTGCTTGTTGCATCACTTCTTTTCCAATGGTTCCACTTCCAGTAAAAAAGATGTAATCAAAGCGCTCTTTTAATAAGGTTTGCGCAACTTGACCAGGTCCTAAGACTACAGAAATGAAATGCGTATCAAATGTTTTACGGATGAGATGCGCCAAAATTTCCGACGTATGTGGTGCATGTTCAGATAATTTCAAGACCGCACAATTTCCAGCTGCAATCGCACTCACAAGTGGTGCAATCGCTAGTTGAAAAGGATAGTTCCAAGGTGAAAAAATAGCTACCACACCATACGGTTCAGGAATGATATAGCTTTTTGAACCAACATGTGTAAGCGGGGTACGGACCTTTTTGTGACGCATCCAACGGCGTAATTTTTTCTTTGCTTGGTTAATTTCTGTATATACGAGACTACACTCTGTTGTAAAAGCTTCATGCTCTGATTTGTTTAAATCGCGGTGAAGAGCATCCATAATTACGTGTTCGTTTCTACGAATCATATGTTCTAACCTTTGTAATGCTTGCATTCGAGCTTGATAACTTAATGTATGACCATGTAGAAAGTAGCTCCGTTGTTCTTGGATCATTGCTTCAAACGAACGCATTTGGTTCACCCACTTTCAGAAATTTTTTCATGATATAATCAACGTCAGTTCATCCAAATCATTTCAGAGTAATTTCATCAAAATCTTCTACAATATGTGTGTGTGCAAAAATCGAGCGTGCTTCCTGTAAAAGCACTGGAATATCATCATTTCCGTATCTAGATGATATATGGGTTAAGAACAATTGGTGAACGTGAGCCTCTTTAGCAAGTGCTGCTACTTGCGTAGTTGTTGAATGATAGTATTCATAAGCCGTTTCCTTTAGCTCATGTCCAAATGTACCTTCATGTACGAGGGCATCTGCATGTTTCACGAATGAAACATTCTTGTGAGGTGCGCGTGTATCGCCTAAAATACAAATGACCTTTCCTTTTTGGTCAGGTCCTACATAATCTTTTTGATGGATAGTAGTTCCGTCTTCTAACTGAATGACCTCTTGTTCTTTTATGGAACGGTAAATAGGTCCTGGTCGAATCCCCGCTGCTTTTAATTTATCAACTAAAAGGGGGCCTTTTGTATCTTTTTCTTCGATGCGAAAGCCATAGCTAGGAATACCATGCTCTAATTGTTGGCAGTAAATCGTAAACAGGCTATCTTCATAGATTAAACCTTCCTCATACTCGATAATGTTAAGTGTATATGAAAGATGTGAAGCACTAATGGATAAACTTGTTTCGACGTATTGTTTAATTCCAGGAGGGCCATAGATCGTTAATGGATCATTGCCTCCTTGAAACGATCGGCTGCTTAAAAATCCTGGAAGACCAAATATATGGTCGCCGTGTAAGTGTGTAATAAATACTTTGTTTATTTTTCTAGGTTTGATTTTTGTATGTAGAATTTGATGTTGTGTGCCTTCTCCACAATCAAATAACCATATGCTATTTGATTGTTGTAAGAGATCCAATACTACTGCTGAAACATTTCTTGATTTAGAAGGCACTCCAGCACCAGTTCCGAGAAATTTTAACTTCATTACTGCCATACGATTCAATCCTTTCTAGTCATCCAATTGCATCTTGCTTCTACGGCTACATCTGGAACATCGGTAAAAATCCCTTTGATACGAAGATCATAACATCGCATCATCTGAGATATTTTGTTAATTGTAAACACACGTAAAGGGATGTTCTTTTGCTTGCTACAACGAATGAGCCTTTTACGAAGTAACGTTTGTTTGATATGTAAAGCATTCGTAGGATGTTTTTCAAATGCTTGTCGTTTCGTTTTGGTGATGTTGGACGTTAAATAAGCAAGTGTGATCGACTCAGTCATCTGTTGAAAACGTTGGATACTTTCAAAGTTAAAAGATGAAACGGTTGATCGTTCTTGCATAGAATGGTTTTTAATATGCTGATATACGATCGTTTCAATCGCATCATAATCCACTTTATTATTTTTAAGTTCGATATGTGCCCGCATGTTCGTTTGTTTGATCCAGCTTAAAAATTCATCTAGCGTTATAATCTTCGCATCTGCAAACTTCGGTGCGAACCAAGAGCCTACATCAAATTGAAGCAATTGCTCATACGTGAAATCGCGAATATATCCTCTACCATTCGATGTTCGATTAATGCGCTCATCATGCATGAGAACCGGAATGTTATCTTTTGTTAAATGAACATCTGTTTCAATGGCGTCTGCTTGCATCTCAAGCGCTTTTGTAAAAGCATGCATCGTGTTTTCAGGTGCGTATTTACTAGCGCCCCGATGAGCAATAATTTCTGTTTGCATACGTTCACCCCTTACTTTCTTTGGTGTCTGTAAAGTATATCGTTTTTTGATAGTTATGTGAATGAATTTCATTCTACGTATGTAGTGTTATATTACCATAGTTCATGTATGCGTGATCAAACACAAAGTTACAGAATGACAAATGACCTAAGAAAAGGTACGATAATGAATAATGATTCACTCACATTCATGAATTTCTTAATAGTATTTTACGCTAAGTCCATACAACATGCCGTTTCGTTGAATCTTTCGAAACTATACGTTTTATGGATATAGCTTATTTGGTAATTATGAAATTCATGCACATAGACCTGCGGTACTATGTCAAGTAGTAAATAAATAACTATTCAATTATCAAGGTGCAATGTGCTTAAAAAAGGCAACTCCAAAGAAACCTCAGCAAATAGTCAAAATTTACTGAAAGTTGTTGAAAGGATTTAGAAGCTAAATATGCTTCATATATTGACGCTCCTTTCGGGCGTGTAAATTTGGTTTTTGCGTAGTAGCGCATCCACCAAACGAACAAGTTTTCTTGCGGTTCAGACGAGGGCTCTTTTGTGTTGATGCTTTGGTACTTCTTGGTACTTTTTCGCAAAATAATCGGAGTACTCAGGAATCTGCCTTCTTATCGAGTTGGCGGCTTCAACTAGATAATATCGGAGATACTGATTTCCGTTTCGCG
>JAPFDS010000007.1 GCA_026168805.1 Caryophanales bacterium
TTAAGATCTTCTAAGTTTATAGTAATATTGATTTGGGTCATTTTTTCATGCCTCCATGTTTGTATTTTCTTCGTCGAAAACATTGTAACATGAGTCATGAAAGATGACCTTTTCTTTTACACAATTATATGGACTTTATCGGTTGATCTGAAATCGAGGGACTATCTATAACTTTAGTTCCCCGATTCAGCTGCCTGCTCGAAATTGAGGCACTATCCCCTGTCATTTTTTTTAAGGCGCATCTTGTTCTTCAGCAATATCTTTCATTTTTTCCAAAATGGCTTTATCCACGTCGGTTAATGACGGTTCGTCCACTTGTTGGTCAAATACATCTTCGTTTTCAAAGGAACGACTGTCATCTATAGAAGAGTCGATGATGGCGTAGATCTCATCGGTTGTTAGTGACCCTTCATTCGCATCGAGGACAAGGGAATAAAAGGTTTCGTCTTTTTCCCACGTGTAATAGGTAATACTAGCATCTTCTGCTTCATACACGGTAAGGGAAATGCCGTTGTCGGTTTTGACTTCATCTATTTCAGAAAGGTTGCTCAAATATCCGGATGGATCATTCGCTTCAACGATAAAGTTTATGTTCGCGGACTCGGCGAGATCATACCGCAAATAAAGGGCGTCTGTTTGGATCGTGATTTCAAAATCGTCCACCACATCCTTGCTCAATAAAGGAAAATGAAGCGAATCTAGCTTAAAAGCAAAATCATCATAGAAATAATCGTACGCTCCATCCGCTTCTGTACGTAACGATTCCCCGAGAAGTTTGACAAATTCCTCATCAAAAAAGTCTTCATCCCACCAGCCTCGCTTAAAAAAGTACGACGTGTCATCTGTTTGAAGTGCGTATGTATACTCTTTTTTATCCTTATTTTCTATATACCCGTAAAAACCTTCGTGATCGTCAAAAGGCTTCTGTTCTATCATGTCAGCGACTGCTTCCTCATATCTGTCGTCAGATGTATTTTTTTCCGCTGCAAAGGTCATCGACAAATCAGAGACTTTATGGGAATATGTCACCTCGTGCTCCAACTCTTCAGTTGCCGGATCGTATGTGATTGCATCATTTGTCAGATCAAACCCTTTTTGAATGACGGAAGGATCTGGGATAAAGCCAGGTTTTAGGATCGTGCGTTGTTCGTTCATCGCCTCCTCGATCACACCTCGCTCGTCATATGGATCGTTCACGTCAATGATGTCGAAATCATCATATCGTTCTTCATCCATACCACAGGCAACTAGAAAAATCGTTATTACGCATAACAAAAATACTTTTCGCACACATTAGTCCCCCATCTCTTCCAACTTGTTCAAAATTTCTTCATCGATAGCTTCCAATTGCGGTTCTTCCAGTTGTTGCGTAAATAAGTCTTTATTTGAAAAGGAACGTTCATCATCTCTGGAAGAATCAATAATGGCGTATATATCGTCCGTGGACAATGACGCTTTTTCTGGTTCCGCGATGGAAATTGCATAATAGGAATCATCCGCTTCCCACGCATAGATTTGTTGTTCAGATCGTTCATTATCATAGGTGGTAACGACAATCCCGTCTTCCGTTTCCTCTTGATCTACCTCCGAATAGCCTACGTCATTTGCATACATCTCCATTCCCCGAATCGCAAACTCAAACACCGTTTCATCTCCTAAATCATACGTAACGTTGATTGTGTTTGGATTATCAAACGCCCAATAGCCTAAATCATTGATTTCCACTTCGATATTTTCCACAGCATCCTTACTCATAAGAGGAAAATGAAGCTCGTCTACGTGAAACTTAAATCGATCATAAAAATAACTATACGCGCCCTCTTCTTCCGTTTTCAACGATTCTCCGAGCAACTTGACCAGTTCCTCATCATAGCCTTCCTCTACCGCCCGGCCTCGTTCAAAGAAATAAAATGTGTCATCTTCTTCGATCGCAAAATCATACCGCTTCTCTCCGTCCTCCTCGACAAGACCAACATATCCTGTATGGTTGTCGAGAGGCTTAGCGTCGTTCATTTCCTCAAGTTTTTCTTCGTATCGTTCTTCACTCGTGTTTTTCTCCGTTTCAAAAGCTAGAAACGCATCAGAAATAGCATGGGTAACATTCACCCGATGACGGAGCTCTTCTGTTTTTTGATTGTAGTAGGTTGACTGAAAAGATAAATCAAAGCCATTTTCAATATTGTAACGCTCTGTAATAAACCCAGGTTTCATAATCGTTCGTTGTTCGTCCATCGCCTGCTCGATGACTGCACGTTCGTCGACTGGGTCTTTCTCGTCAATAAAATCGTAATCTTTATATTTTCCACATGCGGTTAAACAAAAAAGAACAATTAATATGAAACTTACTTTTTTCACATCTACTCACCAAACCTTTCCCGTTGAATGTCATCCGCTATTTTCTCTAGTTGTGTAAGTGCTTCTTTATCTCTATCCGATAAAATCGGTTCGTCATTGATAGGTTCAAATATGTCATCGCTTGAAAATTCTCGCGAGTCGTCCACCGATGAATCTATGATTGCCTCAAGTTCTTCATCTGTGAATAAGTCTTCTGTCGGGTCTATCATAATCGCATAAGCTATATCTTCATGTTCCCAAGCAAAGACATCATTGCCTGATTTCTCGTTTACATACATGGTCACTGTCAGACCGTTTTCGGTTTCAAATCGTTCTTCTTCGATATGGATATCACTGTATGCGAATCGATCTTCATTCCGAATCTGGTATGTAAAGCTCTTATCCTCTTCCCCAACATAATACGTCATAAAAATATCATTCGTAGGATCGTCATCCCCAATATCTCCGATCGTTACTTCAACATGATTTACAAAATCTTTGTGAAGCATCGGAAAATGAAGCTTACTCAGGTCCAGTGTGAATCGCTCATAAAACGGTGTATATGCTCCTTCTTCCTCCGTTTTCAACGACTCACCAATCGCTCGCACAACTTCCAGGTCATCCTGTTCCATATCTAAATGATTTCTTGAAAAATTGTAGTCCGTGTCATCCGTTTGCGCAACGAATGTATGATACAAGTGACGCCCACTCGTCATGGATCCCATATATCCGTCTGCATGGGGGAGATCTAAAGGTTCAATATCTTCCATCTGTTCGAGTTCCTCTTCAAAACTATTTTCTTCACTATTTTTATGTGCAGTAAACTGAAGGAGGAATGACGTTTTTTTATAGATGTAATCCTCTTCATGTATCAGTTCTTCTGTATCACTGTTATATGTGATTTCACCATGCCAAAATTCAAAATCATTTCCATAAGAATCGGTGATTTTTGTAATAAACCCTGGCTTTAATACATCTCTTTGCTCATGCATCATCTGTTCAATGACTGCCCGTTCATCATACGGTTCATGAATATCAATCATTTCATAGTCATCATACCTCTCTTCATCGATGCCGCAAGCAACGAGCAAACAACTCATCACACATAACAAAACCACTTTTCGCACACAATCCCCCCCTATATATATTCGCTACTATAACAAAATCCCGTTCGTTGTTCAAAAGTGAAATAATTTATTTTTTTGGCGCATATGTATCATGGACAAGTTGGTAGAGGAGGTGTGTTATGTATAAATGGATGGGCAGTGTAATGCTTGTATGTGTGCTCGTAATCGCTGGGTGTAGCATGAAGGATGAAGACGTTGCTGCGGTTGTTCGCGGGGAAGAGGTGCTGGTGGAAGAGATGCGTTTACTTTACCCAGATGATGTACTGCCAGAGATGGTGGACGAGATGGTAAAAGCAAAGCTAGTAGAACAAGAAGTAAAAAAGATGGACATTGATATTTCAGAGAAGGTTTCCGAGGTCAAAGAGTCTTATGGCGAATATCCTCCAGAAGACGAACAAAGTGCTGAAGCACAATCCATTCGAACCTTCGCTCAACCGCAAGCTGAAAAACTGCACATGGAACCGGAAGAGTACTACGAAGCGTATGTCCAGGCTTCTGCAGAGCAAACAGCCTATGTCCACGCGTATATGGACGTAATTTTAGGTGGGATGGATGACGATGAATTTGGTATTGAAGAATACAGTCATCATGCAAACCACATGTTGGACGAGTTGGTTGAATTAAACGAGAATGCCATTGAAGTTAAGATCCATGAAAAAATAGGAGAATGACGTTCAAAAATATGCTATACTTATAGAAATGAAATGGAGGTGAACATCATGGAGCATTTGCTTAAACAAATTTTAGCCGAAACACAAAAAACAAATGAGAAAATTGATGGGCTTGAAAAGCGCATGGATCGTATTGAAAAGCGTATGGATGGTATCGAAGTGCGTATGGATGGTATCGAAACGCGCATGGATGGTATCGAAACGCGCATGGATGGCATGGAAAAACGTATGGATCATTTAGAGCGTGAAGTGGGTGACCTTAAAAATGGACAAGATGATTTAGAGCGTGAAGTGAGTGGCCTTAAAAATGGACAAGATGATTTAAAATATAGTTTCACACAGCTAGAGAAAAACATCATTCACGGAGTCGGTTTTTATATCGATACGGTTGCTTCACATTTTGATGAAAAGACGAATCAACTAGAGGAATCAGACAAGGACCAACAACAAATGATTGATACATTGGCGAGTCGATCTGTTTACCATGAAAGTGAATTAAACAAACTAAAGCAA
Organism: Caryophanales bacterium; assembly: GCA_026168805.1. GTDB lineage: Bacteria > Bacillota > Bacilli > Bacillales > Amphibacillaceae > CALAMD01. Next base: position 4,646 of record JAPFDS010000007.1, read on the forward strand.
ATCGTCAACAATTGACGCGCATGCAACGTACCTTTCCTCGACCCGATCTTCTTTACTATTATTCTACGTTTCAAACACCAAGAGAATACGTTCCTTTCTCCTTAGCAATCAATAGAGTTTCTCTTGCAACTATGCTACTATGGTAGATAAGTAGTATGTATACGGAAATACAGCTCAGATACGAACAAGATCGGTCTTGTGCATTTTTTGCTGAGCTAAATTGTAAGCGCTAAAATAGTCTTTCTTTGAATATCCGTATAACATTTTTCATATAATTGTTGCATGAGCGATAGCACTTGAAAACTATATTTAAAACTTATGTAGGAGGAATGTAACATGTCTGCAGAATTAATTAGTGGAAAAGATTTAGCAACAAACATAAAAAAAGATTTAGCAGTAGAAGTTGAGGAATTGAAAAAGCAAGGAGTTACTCCACACTTGACCGTCGTCCTCGTTGGTCATGATCCTGCCTCAGAATCATACGTAAAAGGAAAAGAAAAAGCATGTGCGGAAACCGGGATGGGCTCTAACGTTATTCGATTAGATGAAACCATATCCGAAGACGAACTCATTCAAACAGTTGATAAATTAAACAAAGATGATGCCGTCCATGGAATTCTCGTACAACTTCCATTGCCTGATCACATCGACGAACAGAAAATCATTGATTTAATTGATCCTGAAAAAGACGTAGATGGCTTCCATCCAGTAAACATCGGCCGCTTGGTAACAGAACAAGAAGGAATGGTTTCATGTACACCTCTTGGCATTATGGAAATGCTTGATTCGAAAAACATTGAAATCCAAGGGAAAAATGCCGTAGTCGTCGGCGCGAGCAATATCGTCGGAAAACCCGTTGCACAGTTGCTGCTAAACAGAGGCGCAACAATAACGAACTGCCATATTTATACGGAAGATTTAAAGGCTCATACAAAAATGGCCGATATTCTTGTCGTCGCCGTCGGAAAAGCACACCTCATTACCGCTGATCACGTGAAAGAAGGAGCAGCTGTCATCGACGTTGGAATCAACCGTTTAGAAGACGGATCCATGACAGGAGACGTCGACTTTGAGAATGTAAAAGAAAAAGCATCCTATATTTCCCCCGTTCCTGGTGGAGTTGGACCGATGACAATTACCATCCTTTTGAAAAATACGATTATAGCTTGTAAGCGACAGGAAAACGTTGAATAAAATAGTATGAGGCTGAGACCGGGAGTCTCAGCCTTTTTTTAATGCTATTCTTTCAATCGCTCTACCCCTTTATGCAGTTTTAATTTAATCCTATTCATCAAATTTTTGAAATCTTATTCTATCCTTATTTGTTGGAATTCCATTATTTATTTTTTCCCATATGCCATTTTTAAATATTTCGTATTTTTCAAAAGAAACAGGCAATCCGTTTGCTGTAGCTATGTCACTACTATCCATAAGTTGAAAATGCAAATGAGGAGCAAAGGAGTTACCTGAATGACCAACTCTTCCAATAACTTCACCTTTTTCTATATGTTGACCAACTGAAACTTGAATTGATCCTGTTTGAAGATGGACTAATCCAGCATATACATTGTCGCTACATTTTATAATGATATAGTTGCCAGCAACTGATTGTAAATCATCTTTCTTTGGGTCGAAATTACGAGCGTTTTTATACGCGTTAGAGATATCCGAAAGTAATTTTGTTCGGGGGCGTTCTTTATAACCATCCTCTGCTTGGACAATGATTCCATCGCAAGGAGCATATACGTCTTGTCCCCAACAATAAAAATCCTCTAAGGGAACCCCAAAAAGTAGATATTGCGCCAAACTAACGCGATAGGCGGGCCAGCCTTTTCTTTCCCAATCCACTTGTATAAAATCATAAGCATATCTTGCTCCTAATTTATTTGTGCCGTGACTCGGAATTTTTGTACCTGGAGTGTTAGGAGAGTGCCATTCTCCTCTCAAAGGAAATTCTACAATTAGCGGCTCACACGCATCATTCATCTCATATCCCTCCTCGGCCGATTATTTACCTAAATTATTGAAAATACTAGTGCTACAAGAGCACGTTCCCAGTACACGTACTGATTCGTGAAGTCATACATGTTGAACGCATATTCCCAAACCTATTCATTTCTTGAAATGTAGAATACCTTTCTAAGTTCATCAAAATATCCATCAAGTTTTTCAATAACGAGTTCATAGTTCAAAGACTGAGATTCTGAATTTCTAATATCATCTAATATTTCATTCGTAAATCCAACATTAGACCAAAATATAAACTGTTTGCACTTTTCTATATCTAGTTCCTTTCTAAATTTAGTCTCATCTATTCCATCAAATAATTCAGGATAACAGCTTGAATGTTCTTTGTGTGTTCTTTTTTCAAGTTCCTCATTAACCTCGTTTGAATGAGTAGTTCGTGAAAGTTTATTAAAATCCAAAATCCAAGGGTACTTTTCCGATAACTTCATTTGTAAAAGATATGATTGACGCAATCTGGTAAAAATATCTTTTGCATCATAATTCATCAATTCAAAGTATTCCTTTTTAAGTAGGTCAGAGAAGAAATCATACACAACAAGAAAAAGCTCCTGCTTGCTACTTACATAGTGGAACATAAGGGCTTTAGAAATTCCAGATTCTTTTGCTATTACATTTGTTGAAGCGTTGTCATACCCCTGTGATGAAAATTCTTTTAATGCCGCATTTAGAATTGCGTTCCTTCTTTGAGAGTCTAAATCTAATAATTTTGGCAATATTTTTCACCCCTATAAGAAATTGGATTAACCGACTAGGTCAATTTCATTATAAGGTTATTTACCTGAAAGGTCAATTGACGATTAACCCTTTACATAACAAAGTCCTCCGTAAAAACAAATCCTTTGATAGCATGAATTGCGGGGAAATGGCTTTTCTTTTGATGATTAGTCCCATTGATACTAAGGATTACAGAGAAATCGCGATTCTTTTGACGATTAGTCCATTGATACCAAGGATTGCGGATAAATGGCGATTTTGTTGACGATTAATCTCATTGATACCAAGGATTCCGAGGAAACGGCGATTCCTTTGACGATTAATCCATTTGATACCAAGGATTGCGGATAAACGCCTATTCTTTTGATGATTAATCTCTTCGATACCAAGGATTTCGGATAAACGACGATTCTTTTGATGATTAATCTCATTGATACTAAGGATTTCGGATAAACGACGATTCTTTTGACGATTAATCCTCTGCATAATAAAAACCTTCCCATAAACAGTGATTTCCATAAAATATGGTACACTAAGAATAGATATATTGATAAAGAGAGGAATTTTTGATGAGTAAAACAGTTGTGTTAGCTGAAAAGCCTTCTGTTGGCCGAGATATCGCTAAAGTTTTAAAGTGTAATAATCTGTTCGTCAGTTCGGGATTTTGACCCCAATTTCCTTCAGATTCCATCTCATGATGGACACCCTTGTCTTCAGCTAACAGTTCCTACTACCAAGTCTGTAGTGGACTTGCACCACCACGTTATAACCCATGCTGGGCGCACTAAAAGAAGAACAGACAACGCCGTCTGTTCTTCTTTTGAATTATTCAACTGTCCCAATAAATGCTTCGAAGTCTTCTTCCCCAAATTCTTCCGGACCGCTGATTAAGAATTCATAATCATAATCCTCATTGAAGAAAACATTTCGCTCTATAGGCTCATTGATCAAGTAACCATCATTGATTTCACCAGACTGTGGATCTATCGTTATAATGAATCTTTCCTCTTCCACTTCTGACATAGGATCATGATTCATGAGACCATCAACAATAATCGCTCCTTCAGGTGTGACAGCTATTTCCATATCTGTCGTATCTTCACTTTTAGCGTTAATATCATCTGACTCAAAACCATCTGATCCACTTACTGCCCAGATTGGCTCTTCTGCGTTTATATCATAGCCAAGGATCGAATGTTCCATATTGATAAGTAGGATATCATCAACAATATTCATTTTTATTGGGGTATCTACCATAAGTGTCTCTGGTAAATCTGTTGAATAGTTAACCGTTCCTGTTTCTTTATCGTACTCTTTCAACTCAAATGCTCCCGGATTATTATCTCGAACGGTAACACCAAATAGCACATCATCTCCTTCAACAATTCCCATGTGACGATCTGCATCTTCTAGTTCCCATAACTCTTCTCCAGTTTCTTTATCAAGTGCTTTGAAGGAATCAATTGTTTCATATATAACGTAATCCTCCATTGGAATTACACCGAGAAAACCAATTCCTTGAAAACCAAATTCTTGTTCTTCAGTTTTCCAGATTTCTTCTCCGCTATCTTGATCGACAGCACGTAACCTGAATTCAGGATCTTCTTCGTCATCATCATCCTCGTTCCTTGAAATATAATACACATTTTCTGCATCTGTTTTCATAACTTCTGGTGGATGCTCTCCAATTTCCTTCATGCTTCCATCTGTTTCGTCTACTGCATATACACCATCGTCATAGTTCAGATAAAAGAAACCATCAACATAACTTGCCCCATAAAGATGACTCTCTGCTCGACCACCTATGTCGTCATCTTCAATCTCGCGCCCATTCCCTTCACGATCAACAAGCACGCGATCACCAATTAAAACATAGTCCTCTCCAGCAACAAATGGAGAAGGACCAGCATTCACGTTGCCGTTTGTCGTGTAACTCTGATAGTTTTCTTCATCATCATCGTTGAACGTAACAAGCTTTTTTAGATCCTCTTCCGTTTTTACAAAATCAACATCTTGAATGTCGTGGACTTGGAATACTTCTTGCTCCTCACTCTCCTCTTCATCTTCAGTAGCTTCGTTCTCATTTTGACTCGTGTCTGTGTCATCACTCGTAGGAGCATCACCCTCATCCGCACTACCCCCACCACAACCCGCGACTAATAATAAAACGAACAATAAATTTACAAAAAGAAACTTCTTTCTCAAATTCCCTACCACCCCTTAAGTATTGTAAGTATACATTTACACACACCATTATATAGGAGAGTACATGTGAAGCAAGTGTATTTAAGCTGTTCTGAAAAAATCATACTTTCCACTCAAGTTTTTTCATTATTTACGGTTAAAGTGATTAGGTTTCGTCTGTCGTATACTAAGTAAAAATTACTTTTAGAGAGGATTTTTTGATGAGTAAAACAGTTGTTTTGCAAAAAATGCTTCTGTTGGCCGGGATATTGCGAAAGTGTTGGATTGAATGAAAAGGGTGGTGTTTTTCCAATTATTTTGCTCTTACAGGTAATGAATATGGAACCTATTTTTACGTATGCTCTTCTTTCCATAGAAACCATATTGATCATATTTGCGGCGATTTATGCGCTAAAGGGAAAAAAGTTTGTTTATCCTGTTATACGGTATTTTAAAGTTTAACAGATAATTAAAACGAGGAGGAATGGAATGTCTAGTAAAAATATGTTTACGATTGGAGAATGTATGCAAAAGTCTGGTGTAAGCGTTCGGGCACTTCGCTATTATGATAACATCGACCTGCTGAAACCAAGTGACTATACAGAGGGAGGACATAGGCTTTATTCAAATGATGATTTAGCTGTGCTGCAAAAAATTAAAGCGTTGCAGTTTCTCGGGTTTTCCTTAAAAGATATTAAAACCATGATCCAACATAACATTGCTCACGGAGAAGAAATAGTAGAGTCGTTAAACAATCAAAAGCGGATATTTGAAGCGAAAAAGCTTGAGATTACTCATGTTTTGTCTGATTTGTTTCATCTTATTGAAACAATAGAAGGTGAAGAAACAATAAACATTCATGTGCTTTGTGCGATGCTACAAAAATTAATGTTTGAAGAAGATACAAAAAAGTGGTTTGAAGATCATTTCTCTGAAGATGTAACTACCGAATTATTGGACCTCCAGAAATCCGCGGAAGTTGATTTAGATAAAAAATGGATGAATGTTTTATCTGATATTAAGAGATTATCATCAACCGAAGCTATGCCATCTTCCGCGGAATCACAACAAACAATAAAGTCACTGGTGGAGCTTATGAATGAAACTACGAAAGGCAATTTGGATGTAATTACTGAGGAACTACCTTCTTCACAATCCCTTTCATTCCCGAATCCTTTCTCAGAAAAAGAACAGGAGTTTTTAAAAAAGACTATGGAGATTTATCAAAGAGGTGAGTCTGGGGTTAAAGAGGTTCTGGACATATATTCAAGGATTTCGGATTAATAGCGATTCTTTTGATGATTAATTCCATTATTACTAAGGATTTCGGTTAAACGCCTTTTCTTTTGACGATTAATCCCATTGATACTAAGGATTGCGGAGAAACGCTGATTCCTTTGATGATTAATTCCATTGATACTAAGGATTGCGGGGAAACGCAGATTCCTTTGATGATTACGTCCTTTGATACCAAGGATTGCGAGGAAATGGCGATTCTTTTGACGATTAATCCCTTTGATACTAAGGATTCCCGAGAAACGACGGTTCCTTTGACGATTAATCCCATTGATGCCAAGGATTGCGGAGAAATGGCGATTCCTTTGATGATTAGCCTCTTTGATACTAAGGATTACCGAGAAACGACTTTTCTTTTGACGATTAATCCTCTGCATAATAAAAACCTTCCCATACACAGTGATTTCCATTAAATATGGTACACTAGACATAGATATTTTTATAAAGAGAGGATTTTTTGATGAGTAAAACAGTTGTTTTAGCAGAGAAACCTTCTGTTGGCCGGGATATTGCTAAAGTATTGAAGTGCAATCAAAAGTCGAATGGCTATTTTGAAGGTTCTACATATATTGTGACGTGGGCGCTGGGGCATTTGGTGACCCTTGCTGATCCAGCGAGCTATGATAAGAAGTATGAAACGTGGCGGTTGAATGATTTGCCGATGTTGCCGGAAGAATTAAAAACTGTCGTCATTAAAAAGACGGGGAAACAGTTTAATACGGTGAAGCGATTGATGCAGCGAAAAGACGTGAGCGACATCGTCATTGCGACGGATATTGACATATCTCTATAAAAATACATGTACATAAATTAATATCCTATCTTACTTCATGATAATACAAAGGTATCATGTGAAAATAACACTTGCACAGAAGTATAAAATGTACATAAGTAGATAAAAACCCTTGATTTATGTACATTTTATTTTGAAAATAATATCATTTAATTAGCCAGATTTCTCAATCATTTCTAAAAACTCTCTCCAAATTGTCTCTTCTATATAATTATTATATTTACATGTATCTATATATGAGGATTTAACGTTATCCAAATCAAAAAGTCTTAATATTTTTAAGCAAATGAACGGAACGCTTATTGACATTTTAAGTAGCTGTTCAATTTCAGCTCTGTATTTGTAAAGCACTTCTATTATTTTGGAATCATCGAGAGTTAAATCTGTAGTTGTATATTCTGAACTTTCATCTTTTTTTACATTTTTAGTAAAGTATTCAACTGAACTACTAGCTGGATGGACTACCTCGCAAAGTAATTTATAAAGATCTTTAACTTTATCATTACTATATTCATCAAAAAAGTTAATATACTCCATGGTGTACTTAGCATCCAGATAATCAAAAGTTAAATCAGATTTTCTAACCTTTTTTGCAAATTGAAAGTGGATAAGGCTTTCTTCTAATCTTTGAGATAAGAAAAGCCCATCTAGTCTACCCTTTATTGCCAATTTGATATTGTAAAAGTTAGTTGCAAGATCGGATGGTGCATTAAGTAATGAATAATAGCTGTCAGTAACTGATTCTAAAAAACCCCGCAAGGAAGAAGAGAATAGTATATAGTTACTTTCTTCTATTGAAATTATAATTCCCTTCAACCACTTATCATTACGCAACAAACTTATAGTTGAAGCATAATGTGCTCTTAATAAAATCTCTTTCCAATAAATCTCATTTTGTTTTTTAACACCATCTTTTTCGAAAATGAGATTTAAATAACTAGAAGTATCAATGTATGAATATTTTTTATGAACCATTTTCTCGATAATATCCTCATAAAATGAATGGTAAACATATAATTGATCTTTACACTTTAACATTATAATCACCTGTAACTTTCAATTATGTTACGCTCGTTTGTATGTGCACAACAATCAAATAAAAATCAACAAAACATTTGATTTGTTAGTCATTGTTAGCTCCATCTTGCATAATAATCAGTTTTTGGAAATTCTCTTCAGATTGCTCAATTTCATTGTTTAGATGCTTTACTAAATCACTAGCAACTTCAAAAAATAAACTACTTTCATTTCCCTCTAATTCAAAAGTAATTAACAATCTTTGTGTAATAACGTAGTCAAATATCTTATCAAATAATTCCTTTATGTCATCAACTTCACTATTACTTAACTCTATTCTTACTGTATCTAAATCTTTTACTACAAAATTAACAACTTTATTACCTAGTTCATTTTCCAACTCTTCAATTTCAACATTCATTACTACTTTTTCTAAATCCGCATTAGATTCCATATATATTTCTCCTTTTCCCAAACATTTCTTTACTTCCTTCTAGATGAACTAGTGCCTTATCTTTCCAAATTAATTCATCATCATTTTCAATGCCGAGTAGTTTATTAGTATAAAGATTTCCAAGATAATAGATGTTATTAGATGATACATTATAATCACAATATATCGTTTGGCTAGGTAATGTATTAATAGCAATATTTGAATTATGAGTAGAGATTATAATTATTTTCCCTTTATCTCTTTGCTCCTTTATTTTAGGAACAATATAATCCGTTATGTATTTTTGACCTAATCCTCGTTCAATTTCATCAAATAAGTAACAGTCATAATTGTCATTTTCTAATAATGCACTAATAGTTATAATAGCTTTTTCACCTTCAGAAGGACCATAATCATGATTGCCTGCCACTTTTATTACACTTCTCTTTTTGATTACATCATAAGAAAATTCAGATGGACTAATTTTTTCTTCTAGATCGAAGTAATCATTCACTTCTTTAAAACTTTTAATAGAAAACCTCTCTATTTTCTCCATCAACTTTCTGTTTCGCACAATTTTATTTCTATCAAATATTGAGTTTGCAGTATGCTTATCACTAGGTTTTAACACCTCTATACCTGTTGTTATGTTGACTTGCCCCTTATTAGGTATATATCCCAGTTTATGAGTTTTTGATTCCTTTATATTTTCTAAATCCTGAATTAGACGTTGGTTTTTATTCGCTCTATTCAAACGTTGTGAGACTAGTTTCGAAAGTCCGAGATTGTTTGGCTTTGACTCTTTTCCAGTCTTTTTTTGCACTGAGAGTTTTAAAGAAGTTAAAAAAGCCTCTGTATTTTCCCCAATAAATATATTTTTGTATTTTTTTATTGTTGATGATATAAGGTCCTTCTTCAATAAATTCAATTGTTCTATAAGTAATTGAGAATTTCCAATATCTTCTCTAATTCTATTATTAATAGTCTTAACTTCATTAATTTTATCCAAATCTAGATTAAAGGCATTAAAAATACTTTCAAATGTTTCAGTATTATTATTACTAAAATGCGAATCTATCTTTTTTATAAGTTTGGCATTCTTATTAGCGCTCTTGTTGCTGTGATATGCTTTGAATTTTTCTATCGAATTTAAGGGCTTTTGTTCATAATAATTAGTAATAAAATCAAAGTGCTCTTCTATCCCTTTTATGAGGTTCTCGTTTTTTTCAACTGAATTTTCAAAGTTTTTTATAATATCCTTATATTGTTCATTATAATCTTTGCCCTCATGTAAGAATATGTTGAATCCTTCTTCTTTTAAAAAAGGATATATATATTCTTTTAATAAAACGGTTTTACCAGAACCTTTTTCTCCAAAGATTATATTTATATCTTTAAAAATTTCAATTGAATCCGTTAATGTACTCCCATTTACTTGTACAGGTATTTTATAACTTTTAGTCTCTTTTAAATAATTATCAACAAATACACTAGGATTGTTAGCCAATTCATAAAACTTTTTAAAGGAACTAATTCTAAATTTTATTTCAGGTAATTCATATTTATTATATTTGCTCCAGTCTTTTACATCGCTACCAATTAAAGATAGTTCATCATGAGCATTGATAATCCCCATCGTTTGCATTTTTCCAGGTTCTAAAATTACTAAAAATCCTTCTAAATCCTCCGTTAACTTTTTCTTCATATCCATATTTATAGATCGGTTCTTATCTTTATCAAGGAAGTGTGGAATTACGATAATATTCTCGGGGGAAGATTATATAATCAAGTTAGCCACTCACTGATTATTTTATGAAATAGTAAAAAGGCCATGTGAATTCTGCTATATTGAAAGTACCACCAATCGATATAGGAGTGAATTCACATGACCCAATTAAAGGATAACATAAA
>JAPFDS010000048.1 GCA_026168805.1 Caryophanales bacterium
GCGCATAACAACTACGTTAGCCTTTTCTCCACGTCTGATGTACCACAACATCATGAATACGAGTTTCAACGCTATTACAGATGATTTGAACGAGTTACGACCGCCACGTAATATGTTGTATGGTTTTCTTGATGTCCATACGGATCTAAAATGTGGGTTGACGTTCTTCTGGACGTGAAACACAATCTTTTTAGCAGCTCTTTCAATAACTTTAGCCATCTGCATCAGTCCACTCATCTACAATCACAATCTCTGGCGGTGCATCTGATGTGTTTTCTTTTGTGAGCTTGTCGATTTCGGCGTTGGCTTTATCAATGTTCGTCTGCATGAACTTTAATTTCAATTTTCTTTCGTCATTATCATGCGCTAAATCATTGAACGGTTTGACCAAAGAACGCATGTCGGACATTGCTCTACTTTGTGCATTCATGAATGTGGCATGTTTATCCCAAGCCGTATGATGCTCCCATGTTTGTTCAACTCCAAAGTCATCTTTCTTTTCTTTAGTAACAAAGTCAGTATGATCTTCATTGTTTTCTACATGCATTATTTTTTGGGCTCTTATTATTGCAGCATATTGGATTGTTATTTGGTCCCATATCAAATCAGCTGCACTAAACTCCCCTAAACTCCCCATAATCTCCAATGTCTCATCTGGTATAAACTTAGAAAAGAATCCATGTTTTTTACTGTTTTGATTTCGTTTAGGTGCTCCAGTAGATTTACCACCATGCATTCGACAACGGCCATTCTCCATTGCTCCATTTTTACATGGCTTACCTGCTCTAGTTTTTGCACCGCATCGCTTTCTTGCATGGGCTTGTTTTGACATTTACATCTGCACCTACCTCCTATAATTAAAATTAAGCATGAAAAAAGCACTCTGTCAGGAGTGCTTTGGTTAATCTTCGTGTTCTCTTGGCATGTAATGGCTCATGTAACTTTGTACATCCCACAGAAAACTTAGTGCCTTTCTTTCAGTTAGTTGCCCGGTTGTTTTAACATAGGCGTCATCTATTGCGTGTTTGTAAAACCCATTAAAGAACTCATGGTCTTTATAAGCTCTTTGTATCCTTTGCAGGCGATTATTCCTATATTCTTCTCTAAATTCACTTCTCAACTCCCGAGCAAGTGCAACAGTCGCTCTTTTATCTTCTTCGTACAAATTCATTAACTCTTTCGCTCTATCTCTATAACCCTTCATTCTTTGGATCGCATCATCATCTGAAACTTTTGTCATTCCATCAAACAGTACTTCACTCATCATTATCCCCTCCCTAAATACATCTTATCGAATTTGCATATTTTTTACCACCCACCGCCCGATTGACGATGGATGGCATAGGAGGAGGTAAAATGAATCATTGCACTATATAATATTAATAGTGCTTAATCTGATTTAGACCTAACGGTCTTAAATCTTTAATTCTAACTTAGAAAGAGCCTATAATATAAGCCCCTTCACTATTTAATTGGCAACTGTACGACAATCGTATGACACGATTTTATTTTTAATTTTATTCGTTGCACGATCAATGTATTTTTGAACCGCCGATTTGCTAATTCCAATTTCTTTTCCAATTTCAGCCATGCTCATGCTGTAGGCTTTATGCAATACAAAAC
>JAPFDS010000020.1 GCA_026168805.1 Caryophanales bacterium
AATTTCTGATGTTGCATTACAAAGAAACAACATACCTAGAAAGTCACTAAATTATCAAACGCCCATCGAGTGTTTCATGAATCATGTTGATAAAAATTTCGATAATAGTATGTTGTCTCGCTTAATTTGACAAATCAAATATTATATATAGTATATATCGACAGAATGTCTATATTATGAAGTGTGAATATAAAACTCAATCAAATATTGTATTTCGCAATTTGTGACAATACTTTACAGTTTCTATGAAATCCAACTCAATTTAATGGTATAATGACATAAGTATTTTATAAAAATGATCATAAACGAAATGTATTCATACTAAGACGGTTAAAATTGAGAGGTGTCACTCGTGTTTTATAAGAACAATCTTCGTACATTAGGTAAAAACGATAAAGGAGTTGTATGGCCAATGATTGCAGTCGATGGTGTAGTAGGTGTTGGAAAAAGTACGTTAATGGATATTTTAGTAAAAGAAAGGGATCTCATTCCTTTTGAAGAACCTGTTATGAATAATCCAATCTTAGATAAATTTTATTATGACCGAAAAAGATATTCTTTTTCTTTACAAGTCTTCTTTTTAAATGAACGTTTTAAACATATTAAAAAAGCAAGCAGCATTTCAGGGGCTGTACTTGATCGATCGATTTATGGGGATTTAATCTTTGCCAAAATGCTTAAAGACGGCGGAGATATGACTGAGGAAGAGTTTAATATTTATTTAGACCTCTTTCATAATATGATTGAACATTGTAAACCACCTAAATTAATGGTCTATTTGGAAGTGTCGCCCGAAGAAGCTATCCGAAGAATTACAAAACGTGGACGGGATTTTGAATTAGCTACTGAAATGGAATATTGGGTCAACTTAAACAACGAGTACCGAGAGTACTTTGAGCAATATGACCACTCTCCTGTTTTAAAAGTAAATGTAGACGAGTTAGATTTTGAAACGAATGAGAAAGATAAAGAGTATTTACTGAATTTGATTGATCAAGCATTAGAAAAAATCAACGAAACAGGCAAGCTCACAACTCAAACGATATCATAATAATACAATACACGTACAGGGGTATTCTACACAATCATCCGAATACCCCCTTTTTTTGAACGCACAAATTACTTGCGCTAACACATCACGACTATTTGTGTAGGTGTTGTTTGTGCTGGTATGCTCTTTGTAGATGCACGATAGCTGACAATTAAATAACGATTCGTAAGGTTTCCTGTAAATTGTTGACCATTCTCCAATAAAACAGCAGTCGCCGGAGAAATATTTAACTTCAATTGACCATCACTACTCACCAATTTCTCGTTAAAATAATCAACTTTCACAAAATTGGATGGCGATGTAACTGCAATGACTACCGCCCGATATTGAGGTGGATAGATGAGAGGAGTAGGTTGATCGGCATCATAAAACCCAGTAATTCGATCCCCGATTCGTATCATTTTATGATCGACAAAATACGTATCAGGCCCTGCGACAAAGTTTACGATTTGCCCTTCAACACTACTTATTGCTATTAACGTATAGCACCCATCATGATTTCCGCCTGCTCCAGCGTCATTTATCATCGTTACCCTACCAGTAAACGATTGAAATTTTACCACTTGTCTACCTCCCATTCCATATATAACGTTCTTGCTTATATTATGAACTGTAATGAAAATGGGTGCCTCTCTTTGTTTTAAAACACATATATACATAAAAAACTGGATAACAAATAATTCGTGTTATCCATAACTTTATTCTTCACTTGTGATTCTTTCTATTCATATGTAGAGAAAGATCATTACAATCCAGCTTGATAAAAAGCTGGATTGTACATTCATCATAGATTCTTGATCCATCAATCCAATTTATTCGTTATGAAATAAATGGTTCATAATATCTTTTCGTGAAACAATACCTATAAGCTTATTCTCTTCATTCAGAACAGGAAGGCGTTTAATCTTATTACGCACTAATAACGTTGCTGCATCTTCAACTTTTTCATCAGGATGAATAGTCGTAACATCTTCAGTCATAGTATTCTTTGCAAAGTGCCCCATTGATTTTTTCACGTCTTCTAAATATTTATTTGGATCATCAAGGTAGATAATCCCACCGAGGATTTCTAAAAATGCTGGTTGCTGAATTCGAGAGCTACGTCTTATCAGGTCCCCTTCTGTTACGATTCCTTTGACATATCCTTCTGCATCAACCACTGGTAACCCACTTAAACCGTGTGTAGAGAGCAAGTTTGCACATTTTTCTACTGTATCATCTTCCGTTACTGTGATGACATCTTTTGTCATTATATCTTTAATAAGCATTTAAATGTCTCCTATCTTCCTGTTATCGTGTATTCATCTTAACATAAAAACTTTTGCATAAGCTATTATCGTAATGAACCATATTAGAATATACCTTCCATAAAAATTTTAAATTCAGTAGTTTAGCCTCTTGATATCCTTTCCTATTATTTGGTAGCTTACACATAAGTAATGTCTAAGGAGAGGGTTTTGTTGTTAGAAGGACCATTTCTATCATACCAACAAAACCGATATGAAAGAATCCTTTAAGGAAGAATATGAGTATATATTTGGTGAATAAATCTAAAAATAGAAAGTTGGCATACACATGTGTAAAGTAAATAAAAATGTTGTTTTTCTAATCTTGATGACTTCTTCATTCTTTCTATTAGTAGCATGTGGAAAAGATGAAGAAACAGCGGAAGAATTAATTCGCTATCATAACGATCATTGGACAGAAATTATAGAGAAAAGAAATGAAGCATTAGACGTCAGTTTAAGTAAATTCATTCAACTTGAAGATTCCGATGGTAAAAAAGCCGTTAAAAAACATGTAGAAAATGTTATTTTAGCTGACTTTGAAGAGTTTCTTGATTATGAAGTGGCTATTGACATAGATAATGATTCTGTCAAAGAGTTACATGAGTTGCTAGTTGAAGCAGATGAAGCTGCCTACAACACATTAAAAGATAAAGGTGAAGCATATTATAATGGCGAAATTAATGAAAATGAGTTTATAGAAGCAGCCGAGGATACAGAAAAATTGTATGATGAATTTTATAATTATCGGGAAAAGCTAATGAAGAAAAACAAGCTCGCAATTGATCATGTTATGAATGATGACGGCGCCTATGAAGAAATAATGATGGACGAAAGCAAAGCTAAAAACGTCGACTCCATTAAATGGGGAACACAATAAAAACACTTATTCTAGTTATCATATCTTTGACACATCAATAGAATATAGAACTTCTTTTTACGTCGGATAAAGAGAATCAGCATAATTTAATTAGACGACTTATCCCGATGGGGAAAAAAATAAAAGGAAAGTATTTCAGACAGATCGTTAGTAAATATTTAGAGGGAATGAACACAATGGACATTGGGGAATGGATCTATATTATATCTTTTTTCGTTATTATTATTACATTCAGTAGTATTATACTCATGAAGTTTATTATAAAACCTTCTTGGAAGAAAATGCGTATTTCGACATATTTTTGGTTTAAAAGTGCAAAAGTGAAATTTAAAGTGTTCGATTCCTTTGCGTCACACAGTTTTCTAGTATCCCCTAAACGACAGTATGAGGTGGTTTATCGACTAGAAACGAAAGAAGGAGAGATTCATTTTGAGTTAGACAATCAATTACATATTTCTACTGATTCTAGAAAAGAAGGTAGTGCAATCATAACGTTTAGCCGTCTTCAACCTATTATTACTTTTCAAGGAGATAAAGCTAAAAATGGCGAGTGTTCTGTAAAGATTTATAAAAAACGTTAAAAGTTGTGTCCAAACTCGAAGCCTCCTACACCGTATAGGTTAGAAATCCATTAAACTAGATTAAAAAGGTCACGTCACTATACCATTGTGTTATGTATGAAATAACAACTTATTATAGCAACGTGACTTTTTTAAAAATGATGAACCATACCCATGTGAACCTCTCGGCACTGAAGTACCGAGCATCCAAAAATCGGATACATCAAAGATGTTTCTCGTTTCATAGAGCCGGGCAATCCCATACTCTCCGCGAAGGCGCGTTCCGCACCTGAAACTTTTTATTTAAGCTATTTATTGCATCCCAAGGTGCAGAATGTTTTTAGCCGCATTAATATCTCGGTGTTCCTTATAACCACATGGACATTCATGCACTCTTTGTGTGAGTGTCTTTTTAACGATCTTTTTACAGTTAAAGCACATCTGACTTGTGTTATATGGATCGACACATTTCACTTGTTTACCAGCATTTTCAGCTTTGTAAGTAGTAAATTGTATCAATTGATTCCACGCACTGTCAGCAATGCTCTTTGCAAGGCCATGGTTTTTGGCCATTCCCTGAATATTTAAATCTTCAAAAACGATATAGTCGTATTCTTTAACCAACGTGTGAGAAATTTTATGAGCTGTATCTTTTCGCTTGTTCGCAATATGCTCATGCCATTTAGAAAGTAGCATAACAGCTTTTTTCCTTCTATTTGAACCTTTTTTCTTTTTGGAAACGGCACGTTGTAGTTGTTTGAGTCGCCTTTCGGCATATTTTAAATGTTTTGGGTTGTCAAAAAACTCACCATCTGAAGTGACTGCTAGATGGGAAATCCCTACATCGACACCAACTGATTTATTTGTTTTGGATACGTTTGTTCGTTTGGGGACTTCACACGACAAGCAAACATAAAAACGATTATTTCTATGGACGATTGTACAAGTTTTTATGGTACCTTTTAATTTTCTATGTTGTTTGACGCGAACATTGCCAATTTTAGACAGTCTTATAAATTTTCCTTCCAATTTAAAACCACTTTGTGTGTAAACAAATGAATGGTATCGATTTTTACTACGAAAACGTGGAAATCCGGCTTTTTCACCTTTTTGGAGTCTTGTGAAAAAAGAGTCATACGCTTTATCCAAACGCTTCACCACATCTTGCAAAACTTGTGAATGAACGGATTTAAAAACAGGTATTTCCTTTTTTAAAACAGGAAGCTCCTTTTTCTGTGTGTAGTAGGAAATGGATTTGTTGTATGTTTTGTAAGCGTATACTTTCTGTTCCAAACAGCTGTTATAAAGCCATCTACATAAATTGATTGTTTGCAGTATTTTTTCCTTTTGCTCTTCAGTTGGCTCAAGTTTAAATTTGTAGGTTTTCACCGGATACATTAACCCCCTTTATTTTGGTTTTCAATATACTTTTTCATCGATTCTTCTGATGTAGAACCAACGGTTTCGAGATAAAAACTCGGGTTCCAAAGCTTTCCTTTCCATAGTTTTTCTTTAATTTCAGGAAAATCCATCAACAGTCTTCTTCCTGAAATCCCTTTTAGCATTTTCACAATGTAAGACGGTGCGATTTTGGGGTGAGCAGAAGCAAAAACATGTATGTGGTCCTGCTCACCGACCTCCATCATAATGACCTCAAATTCCTTATCCTTCGCAATACTTTGGAATAAATCGTTTAGATATTTTTCTATTTCTTCTGTTAAAACCTTTCTTCGATATTTTACAGTCCACACGATGTGATAATTTACATTATATACACAGGTTCTAGCATGCGTTAATCCACTTTTATTCTTCATACATATAGTATATGTAATAATCCATATTTACACAACATATATAGGGCATTTTCATTACACATATGGTATAGATTTAAAAGCAATCATTCATCTCGGCATTAAAATACCGAGGATTCTGACTAAATATACCTAAAATAAATTATGAATGCCAAACAGTTTTAGCAATGTCAACAACATGGGTCAATTTATTCCACTGGTCCTCTTCTGTTATCTTATTTCCGTCCTCTGTACTTGCAAATCCACATTGAGGACTTAAAGCCAATTGTTCAATTCGTAAATATGAAGCCGCTTCTCCAATACGCTTTTCAATGGCTGTTTTATCTTCCAGTGGGCCAGTTTTTGACGTAATTAATCCTAAGACAACTTCTGTGTCTTTATTTTTAATATGTTGCAATGGTTCAAAACCACCAGCTCGCTCTGTATCATACTCCAAGAAATATGCATCATACCCTAGCTCATCAAAACGGCGAGCGACGTAATCGTAATCTCCAGCATCATGAATGAACGTTGAACGGAAATTACCTTTACATAAATGTGTACTCACAATTAAGTCTTCAGGTTTATCTTTAAAAATTTCTTGCGTTGTCTGAACGACAAGATCATAGACTTCATCGATTGGTAATCCATAACACTTTTCTTCAATTTCTCTAACAAATTCCTCATCCGTTAAAGCTGCTAAAATAGTATCATCAAATTGAATATAACGACAACCCGCTTCATAAAAAGCATGTAAAGCGTCTTTGTAAGACTTACCAAGATCTTTAAAAAATGCTTCAGCTGTAGGGTATAATTCTTTTTCCGTTTGTGATATTTCCCTATAAATCGAGACAAAAGGAGCAGGAATTGTCATCTTTGCTACTTGTGAACCGTCACCATGTTTCTCAACTAGTTCCTTTAAATATTTGAAATGTTCGATGAATTCATGGCCTTCCCATTTAATTTTACCATTCACTTCTACCGTTTCTGCTTTTGTTTCATCCCCATCAAAGATAAAACCAGTGTCTTTTTCAATTTTTTTAAACCCAGTTAAGCCAAAATAATAATCAAATTGCCACCATGCACGACGAAATTCCCCGTCGGTTATAGCTTTTAATCCAACATCAATCTGTTGCTTAACAATCTTTTCAATTTCTTGATCTTCTACCTCTTTCAATTGCTCCGAGGTAATAGTACCAGAATCAAACTTTTCACGCGCCTTTTTAATTGCATTCGTTCGTAATAAACTACCTACGTGATCACCTTTACATGGAAGTTGTGTTGACATTTCATTTCCCCCTATTGATTTGTTTTTGATAAAAAAATAACCCTCATCCTAACGATTAGGAAGAGAGTTCATGAGTTCCCTTCTTATTTTTAAGACGTTAGTCTTTTGGATGTGGCACAGTGCTTCAAAAGAAGCCCGCTGCCGAGATTTCACAGGGCCAATTCCCTCCATCTCTCTTCATAAGAATTCATATGTAATTAATGGTACTTAGTATATATCGAGAAAACTCATAAGTCAAACTATTTCATAAATTTCATAATACGGATGTTATGATAAGCCATAGCACACATAACAATATTTGACTTGGTAATATGGGCATATGCGAATACTTTATGGATACCAAGGAAGCTTTTGATTACTGTCTAAAGGTAAATCTACAATATAATCCTTTAATTTTGAAAACCATTCATGCAACATTACATCTCTTTCCATGAATGACTCTTCACTATTAGACCAAATAATATGAGAAAACCATGCAAGTGTTTCTGCTTCAAATTGTAATTGAGCATACCCAATTCTCTCCAAATTAGCTTCATCAAATAACTTATGAAGGTGAGTGGTAACTTCTTTCGCTTGTGACAGTAGTTGATGCTCAATTTTGGACTTTGCATCTTCATCTTGAAGTTCGTCCCAATCATATAATTGACCGTCTACTTGATAAAATATATTAAACGACGGCAATGATTCGTTAAAATCTATTAATATAAATGCCCTTTCAACATTATTATTTACAGCTTTCACACTATTGATAATAATATTTTCTGCCATTGAAACCCATTGTTCCATAGCTTCTTCTTGGAGTGCTTCTTCATCCAATGATAGGGACATATCTAATTCTTCTATCGATGATTCATTTTTATTGACTTTCTCCACTTTTTTAAACAGTCGTGACAAAAAACTCATATCATCTCTCCTTCATCTTTTGACGAGCCACTAAGCTTGATATCTAGGCACTTTTTAAAGGAAGTGACGCATACGGGAACATGTCAACCATTGGTGCCCTAGACGTGCAATGAGCGCGTATCTGTTCCAGAAACCCTTCCTAAACAAAGAGAGAACCACCCAACGCCGTAGCAAGCAAAAGGGTGGTTCTCGTAAAAATTAACTTTTTATGACAACCATCCGCCTGTACGGCTGAGGCTATAAGGAGGGAAGTTAGCGCTTCTCTCTTTTATTATCTATATCCAGTTTACATGAAATACATGCAAAAAATCAATGTACTTATTTCTCTTGTGCTTACTTAAACAGATTAATCAATGAGTTTTTTCTTTTCATTTAATAACCGCTGAAATTCCACATCTAACTCTTCTGAAGGTTCTATACTTAATCGAGCTAACACATCCGATATTTTTGTTTCAATTAATAATAGTTTGTCTTCATTTTCATCCTTTTGGGAATGTTTTACTCGGCTTTTATATGCCTCATATGAGCCATCAAAAACAGTGACTTCTTTATTTTCTATTTCTACTATTTTTGTCGCTACATTTTTAATGAACATACGATCATGAGTTACAAAGATGATCGTACCATTATACCCTTTTAATAGTTCTTCAAGAGCTTCTAGTGATTCAATATCCAAAAAGTTTGTCGGTTCATCTAATATTAACAGATTGACTTCACTTAAAAGCAATTTAGCTAAGGCAACTTTTACTTTCTCACCACCACTTAATAGAGCCACCTTTTTATAAACATCATCATCCCAAAAATGCATCCTAGATAATACAGTCCTAATCATCGTTTCATTTTGCTTCGATGATAATTGGATGTTTTCTAATATGGTTTTGTTTGGATTCAAAATAGTAATATGTTGCGAAAAGTAACCAATTTTAATCGCAGGTGATATGGTAATGCCCTGCTTTCCTTCAATAATTTCCTTTAATAACGTCGTTTTTCCGGTTCCGTTTGCACCAATAACGGCTATTTTCTCTCCGCTACGAACATAAAAATGAAATGGTTTCCAAAGTAGATGGTTCGATATTTTTCCAACTATTTCTTCTCCACGAATGATTATTTTGTTATTGATTACACCTTCATTTATTACATTCATTTTAATTGGTGGAAGTTCTCTCGGTTTTGTTACTTCTTTCTGTTGTGCTAATTTCGTTTCAAAAGCAGAGACCGTTTTTCGTAGTTTCTTTTGTTTATTCGCATAATATGGTTTTGCACCTTTTTGTCTTGCATCTGTTGCACTTATATTTTTAGGTTTCTTCGTTGCTCGTTGTGCCTTTTCTTCTTTTTCTTGGATTGCCTTTACGATTTGTTTCTTTTCTTTCTCATAAGTTTCAAACGCTTCTTGATGTTTCCTTCTTTCAAGTGCTTTTTGGGCGGCATATTCACTATAATTTCCTTTATATACCGTTACCTTAGCATCTTCTACCTCCCATATTTCAGTGCATAACTGATCAAGAAATGTTCGGTCATGTGAAACAATTAAAACCGCCCCAAGAAAATCCTGTACATGATGTTCTAACCAAACAATACGTTCATAATCTAAATGAGTGGTTGGTTCATCCAATAGCAATAATCCTGGTGATTCGTTAAATGCATTTTGAAGATAGGATTGTGTTATTTCTCCCCCACTTTTATGGGTATCGACATATTTAAATTGCGGAACCATCTCTGTAGAAGCCAACAGGCGAACATTCCCTTCATCTGGAGACATCTCTTTTGCAATAATCTTCAATAATGTTGTTTTCCCGCTTCCATTTCTACCTACTAACCCTATACGTTGACGGTCATATATTTGTAGCGACTCAATATCCAGCAACAGGCGCTCTTGAACATAATGTTTAATTGCTGTCCCTTCAAGCAATAACATATTTCCCTCTCCTTTTTTTAGGGGAAATAAAAACCCCCTATTTTCATGCAGAATAGGAGGTTGAACCGTATAAGTGTACACCCATAAAAGACCTCTGTTTTCAAGGTCAACTACATATATCCATCCAATCCTATTCTGAAAATCAATCATTCAAGTCATGATAAAAAAGCAGTCTTTATCTGCCTCTTTTAAACTTGTGATATTTTCTAAAAAATAGGATTAGTTGTCCATGTAGTTGGGTCACCCTTTCATATTTATCTTACTTTTTACTATAAAGCATCTGTAATACGCTGTCAATAAGGGCGCATTTGTTCAAAGAAACCTTTCTAAATAAAGAGAAAACCACCCGACGCCGTAGCAAGCAAAAGGGTGGTTCTCGCAAAAATTAACTTTTTATGACAACCATCCGCCTGTACGGCTGAGGCTATAAGGAGGGAAGTTAGCGCAATTTCAATGTACTTATATCTCTTGTGCTTACTTGATCATATCTGCCCATGCTTCATAAATCATAACCATAGCTAACGTATCTAGCTCACAGTATTTTAACATACCTTTCTCAATTTCACTTCTTACTTCATGAGGGATATCTTCAAACTGCAATCTTTCATAAGCAGTCATTGCAGCACCACCATTGTTTAATTCCTCATGTAGATTGAGATACTCATAGTCTTTATCAGACACATCATCAAATAGTTTTGGTAGTAACTTATAAGGATCTTTCACTTGTCCATTTTCAAATTCTATCCAAGTTTCGTTTTCAAAGTTTAAACTTCTAATACTATCTTTGGCACCGTAGATTGGTTTGGAATACTTCTCTTTTAAATAATCTGAGCTATTTAAAATCGATGGTAAGACAACTTTTATTGAATTTGAACCTTTCATATAGGGATCATAATAGTAGCTTTTCACTAATTTCAAAAGATCGACCATATTTCTTGGTCCTTCTATTTTCTTCTTATCTACCTCATACTCAGTAATCTCTCGGATAAAGTGACATAACTCATCTTTGTCTTTTATAAATGATTCATCCGTTTGCAATTGATGATAAATCATCGTTAAGTATGTATTTTCATGGGGTGAATATTTAAATATAGTGCCATTATCATTTTCGAGTTCTGACTTTAACCTTCTCACAAATTCATAATTTGGATTAAATCCCGGTTCGGTATTTAAATATTCACTTCTATGTTCGATTTTGCCATCTTCATGTACCATGTGATGCGAAAACTGGAAAGCAATTCCTTCGTAAGGTCTTCTTCCTTTATTAAACGGTATGGCAGGACTAGATGTTTCAAAGTCGATAAAATGAAGTGGATATGTCCATGTTTTCATTTCATTTTTTAAGTTTTCTTTGTCAAGATAGATTTTTGAATCATTATTTAATGATTTTTCTATTTGCAGCCATTGTCTTTCTGTTCGTGTTAATCCAGGCTTATTATCTTCCTTGAAACCAATATCTTCTTTACTTACATCAGCGAATTTAATTTTACCTTCCTGAATGAAGGTAGGTGTTTTTCTACAATCCCAGAGATCGAATATATTATCCTCTGCAAAATCTTTATCTTCCCATTGTAAACTACTTTTAAAGCATTCATGATAGCCACTTTTCATTCCGTCTTTTAATGCAGCATCACTTGCTTTAAATTCACATGTTTTACAACTACTATTTATGATTGGTTCGATTATTTGATCTTGTTTATACATCGATGCAAAATTTTTGATTAGTTCTGAAAAATCTACCTCTTCATTTACATATGTATATGTATCTTCATATCGTACTTTATAGCAAGCATTCTCCATATTAATTGCTACTAACAGTTCTCCTGCAAGGTCTTCTTCAGTTAGCTCCTCTGCTAAAGTTACATGTTTTCTACCACTGTGATCCTGCGTTATTTTAAACTTTTGATTCAATCCATCTGTAGAACTCTTAGCGTTTTTATCAACGAGCATCAAGTATGGAGTGATTTCATATTGTGGGAATGCTTGCTGAGCTACATATGATTGAAAGGCAATGTCATGTATGTATGGTTTCCATCCAGCTAAAAATCCGCCATCTTTTTTATAAAATACTGCATCTGTCCTAGCGTCTGTCGACTTTGCTTTCACTTCGATCAATTTGATTTGATTGCCTTCTTTTTGGAGAATATCTACTCTTATGAAAAAATCATCATATTTGATTGCCGCTTCATAAATGACGCAGTTGTCTTGTTTCAATAATTCATTCGTTTCGTTTAACGCTTGATCGTAATCAAGAGTATCGATGTTTGTACCACCTGGATAATAGGCCGTGGCAAGCTCCCCCACTTGGAAACCACCTTCTGCTAATGCTTCTAGAAAGGGGTCTTCAAGTTTGTTATCTACATATTCCTTTTTCCCAGTATAAAAGAGCTTTGTCGGACACTCCATCGCTAATTTAAAACGTGATTTTGTTAAGTATCTAGGTTTCATTACATTCCTCCTACTACTTTACTGATAGTTTTCAAATGCTTGTTTAATATCTTCTCTTATTTCATCGACTAAGCTCTCAGGTGATAGTACTCGTACATTCGTTGCATACTGTAATGCCCATCTACGCATGGCCATTTGGTTCACTCTCACTCGAGCTGTTATTTCATCGGCTGTTTGATCTAAAAAATCAACATAATCTGTACCGAACCAATCGACAAAGTCACTTAATAACCGTTTGTCAAATCGTAACTTAACGGGAACAGATTCGCCCCTAAACATATAAATATGCTCAGCCATATGTTTAGGTAGATTTAGTCCATGCTCTTGTCCTTCAACTTTTCTAATTGGCTTTTGACTTGTATCAAGCACCTCAATATTTGTAATTCGATCCAATCTATAATGAGATAGATTATCATATTTATCATTGTTGCAAATTAAATAATAATGCCCATTTGCAGTAACAATTTTATAAGGATTCATTATATATGTACGTTCTACTCCATCTTGATTTACTTGGGGAACAAACTTCAAATTTGATTGTTCATCGACTTGATACTTATTATAATAAAAAGAAACTTGCTTTCTATTAGTAATCGCTTCATCTAAGCATTCAATCGTATAAAATAATTCACTGTTTCTCGGACCTTCATTTGAGAACGTCTGAATATGACTCGTTCTTGAATTAAAATACTTGCTCGATAGATTTTCTAGTTTTTTAATCAATTCTTTTCGTTGATTGCTCGGAATTTGCTTAGAAAAAAGGATACTATCTATCATGAGGAGAAGTTCACCGTGTGTAAACTCATGAACATAACCAAAATCGGTATATGTTACATATGGTTCTTTTTCTTTTTTATAATGACGCAATTGAGTATTATATAAAATTTCATATGACCCATCTTGTTCACTATGGTTAATGAGTTTTTCCATATTGTTTTTGACAGTTCTTCGGACGACATGGGTACCAAACTCTTCTTTTAATATTTTTTTTAACTCATCCTGGGTTACTCGATGATTTTCATCTGTATGTTTACGCAAAACATCTAATAGGTTCAATAATACATTTTTATCTGAGCTCATCTCCATCACCTTCCAGTATAATGTTTGTTTTATATTTTTCGTTTTTTACAATTATAGCAAACATAGCCGAAGTATTTTGGCTATGTTGTGTAGATATTACACCCATACAATAAATGAAGGGACAAATCTATATATTTATTATATCGGTACTTTTTCATATTTATTAAAAAACACTTTTAATTAGATCTCTGTATTCTTTATATTCATTAGTGTCTTTAACTTGATGTAGTGATTCCGCGATTGAGTTGTAATACCAATGTTGCGATTCTTTTCCTGCATTAAATTTGTCCCAAAGTTTTTCTTTTTGTACTTCGTAATCTCGACATATAGACCTCATATTTGATAGTTTATCGGAAAGCGTAGCAATTTCAACACCTTTTGACTGATTCGACTTCAGAAAGTTTATTGTATCTTTTTTTCTATCCATCCATTCTTTAGATTTATCTTCACTTTGATTTCGAACGAGGTTTGCAATGTCTTCATTGAATACTTCTTTTAGTGTTTCATACGATACATAGGCATCTTCTATCGTATCGTGTAAAATCGCTGCGGATACGATATCACTGTCGATAGTACCTTCTTTGTTTGTCATGTTTGCTGCAATTGTTCCAGCTTCCAGACAGTGCAATATATATGGGATTTCTGTTCCTTTTCTCGTTTGATTTGCATGACATATTGTAGCAAACTCGATAGCTTTATTGATCAATACATCCAACTCCCTCTCATCATATTTTTTTCCGGATCACAAGTGGATTGCACACTCTCTTCACGTCTGCACGCATTCCCATGTGAATGTTCCATATTTATCTCCTTCAAGCAGGTAATCCATTGTGATAATAACTTGATGTACTCCTTCATCATCATGTACAATTTCAATGATACACATGGCATTTTTTTCATCTAACTTAATGAATCCACTATCATCTTCACCTTCCGCAGGCTCAACTTCCTTCATTACTCCGGCTTCAACACCTGCATCGTTTAGGGTGAAGTTCACCTTATAAAATGATCCATACTCAAAATCCTTAATGCTTTCCATATACGTTTCATATTCTTTTATGAAATCAATTGAAACCTCACATCCATTTATAACGAGGTCATTACTCATCTCGCATCCTCCTATTGAGTGAATTTCTTCTGTTTGTCCTTTTGTTTCTGCAACTTTGCTTGTTCTCTCTATTATTCATCATACAATAATCCATGTGTAATATTGTGCACATATCGCGTATCTGTTTTTGAACACCTTACTGTTCAACTACTTCTATTTCAAATTCTTCTAGATTTTTCTTTTTGCGTTCATGGGATCTGACAGCTTCCTGCCATTTTTCTTCATTTGCATAGATTTCTGGTCTTGAAATATCATTTTCCACTATTTCAAAATCATTTTCCATGTATTTTTTATTTTTTAGATACTCTTCATATTCATTTTCACCTTTTACCTTTACCTTTTGGTAACTAGATGAAGTCATAAGATTTCTTAAATGAATCGCCCCATCTAAAGAACTTACATCAATACCTGCAATGTCTCTTGCATCGTCATATCCATCAATCAATCTAGCTTTAACATACTCGACAGTCGATTCACTACCGTCCTCATAATAAACGGTGTCTACTTCCCTTTCGACATTCGGTAAAGTCCATTTACTTATATCGATAATGGAATCCCCACCTAATGTAAAATTACCAAATGCTATTCTTACTTCAGACACATTACTTACATCTAAATTATTGATTTCTAAACTTTCTATTTCTGCTTCTCCAGTGATTAAATCTTTAATACGAACTAAACTAGGCAGACTTGGTATGTTCGCATTTAAATTTTCTCCTTTATAGCCATAAAATACCTCCCTAAGCTCCTCTAGTTTAGGAAATGTGAGGGTACTTAGATTCAAATCTTTAATTTCTGCATGTTTAAAGAGTGCCTTCGCTTCGGTCAACTCCGTAAATTCTTTATCACCAAAATTTATTCCATCTAATTTTGCTCCTTGAAACATGGAGTCTGCTTCAACGATTGTGCGAACATCAAATTCCGTTAGATCTAACACCCCACTACTCTCCGTTACATCCATAAATTGAAACATTCCACTTGTAGTCCGTACATTAGGGTTCGTCGATTTTACTCCTTTAACAGTCGTATTACATGCGAACATTCCGCCATATTGGATAACTTCTTCACCATGAATCTTTTCAGGGATCTCCACATACTCCTCTTCTCCTATGTAATACCATGACGCATCGCGAGATACACTTGTTAAATCTTCATACACGTCATCATACTCATAACGTTTTAAAAAATCCGAGTACGATATAAAATCATCATCTGTCGCTAACACATATTTTTCTTTAGACTTCTTTTCTTTTTGATCGTTTCCACCAGCCCCGGACTCCTTATCCCCGCCACAAGCTGCCAATACCAATAATAGAACCGCCACTAAAACAAAGCTTAATTTTTTCATTGAAATACATCTCCTCTTCCTTGCTTTATTATCCTATCGCTAATATCAATCATTGAATCGTAACTGTATGCGATAGCGACGTAGATCGTTTTGGAAACTATGAATTCACAAATGTTCCTTAACTCCCTACAGCAATAATAATAACAAAGGTGATGGGCACTATTTTACCCATTAGGAAAACATACAGGATATAATTGAATTCAAGGACAGGAAAGTTGGTGTAGATAAAAGTGGCAATTAAGCTACTGAGGATTTAGAGGGAGCTGTAAAAAAGAGAAAGGTAAAGAATATTCAAATAATAATACCGGTAATAAATCCAGCAATCATAATACAGAAAATAACGGCAACATAGAAATCTCTAACTTAGGGGGAAATTGGAAAAAGTACTAGACAGGCTCAATTAACGAAAAAACACCAAATACTAATTTAAGTTACAATAGAGAAATGGTTTTAACCTTCTGTTGTTTTGCCTGTATTCGCACTCCACAAAAAAGAACAAGTGTTCTTGTACGAGGGTTGTTGTTATGCTAAAATATACGTACAGTCAAATTTTTACGGGTGGCCGGTTGTCATAAAGCCTTTCCTTTGAATTGGGAAAGGAGGTGATAACTATGGATATTTTCTCTGATTTTTTAAAAGAGGTGTTAAAAGGAATTGTACGTGCTGTTAGTGCGTATGTACTTTCAAAAAACATTCCTTAACAACGAGAAAACCACCCGACGCCGTGACAAGCAAAAGGGTGGTTCTCGTAAAAATTAACTTTTTATGACAACCATCCGCCTGTACGGCTGAGGCTGTAAGGAGGGAAGTCAATGCTTCCCTTCTTTTATTATCTATATCCATTATATATGAAATATATGCACATTTCAATGCTGTTATTCGTTCTCCCCAGACAACCATATACTTCAAGGAACACATTTATAACAAGTCTTCATATTTACGTTTTCCGTGTAATATTCGCATAATGACGACTTGCTTTGTAAATTCATTGACAATATAAAAAATGATATAAGAATCTACGATGATCCTTCTATATCCTTTGGAACGTAAATATTCATCAGAAAGATAACTACCTAAGTATCATCAGGAGCATTTTTCCATGTACTTAATCCCATATATTCTTTGTCCTTATCTGCAGAACTATAAACAATTTCAGCAGCTGTTTTTCCGGTGATTGCATAATGAAACTTATTTTGCACAGTTGCATAAAACTTCCTAGTAACTTCTGAATTTTTATTGTAATCGTAAGATATTTCCGCAAATATGTCTGATAACTGTTGCCATATTCTGCGTTCACTAGAACGAATCGAACGAACAGTTTCAATTAATTCACGAAAATAATCTTTCCCAAAAGCATTTTCTCCTTGCTTCATACGTTCAACATCAATTTTAAAGCCTTTTTGGATATACTCCTTCAAGACATCTGTTGCCCAAATACGAAATTTTGTCGCTTTCTTTGAATTAACCCGGTAACCAATGGAAATTATTGCATCTAAATTATAATATTTCACAGATTTTGTTTGCATTTTACCCTCGATTGCACAGTGCTGAGTGGTATGTGCAATTTCTGCACACACCACTTTCTCTTCAAGCTCTCCCGTCTCAAATATATTTTTTAAGTGACGAGAAATTGTTGTTCGATCTACACCAAAAAGTTCAGCAATTGTTTTTTGTGTTGCCCAAATAGTTTCTTCACGAACGATAACTTCCACTTCTTCATCAGTTCCATACACCAAAAACTGTATTTCCCTCATCGTATACCTCCTAATTTTCTCCGTACCTATTTTTCAGTTTTTCAAAAATCATTTCAGCATCTAAAAGTTCTTCTTTGTTATTTAACTGCATTTCGGCTTCTGCTAACTTTTCATACAGTTCTGCTTTGGCAAGTTTTTCTTTATACGTCTCCATGCTCATGACTACTAAATGCCCATAACCATTCTTCGTAATATACACCGGTTCATTGCGATCATGGCATAATTCTGATATTTCGGATGTGTTTCTCAAGTCTTTAATCGGTCTAATTTCTGGCATAAAAACACTCTCCATTCCGCATGCATAATTATGTCTATATTATAGCATGATTATGATAAGATAACCCAACAGATTTAATTTAAAATGAATTAATTTATTCCCACAAACAAAGAAACATCTATTTCATCAAATTGATAAAATAGATGTTACAATCCAAACCATTGTAAAATCAATGTTTATTCTCTAGACAACCACGATACACACTCCACATCGGACGAGTCGATAGAATTGATTGCTGATAAATCTCATAGGCAAAAATACGACAGCTAAACTTTGTTTTTCTTTGTATTATCTCCATCACCTACGATTCATCTTGGAGATTTTTTATTTTATATAATTCATATCCTTCATAATAATAACTTGCTTCGATTCCTTTAATATAGATTTCACGATCATTGATTTTATCCGTAAGTGCTTCTTTCAGTAGGACCTTGATTTCAAGATCCTTGATAGGGCTTCTTTCCATGGCCAATAGATAATCTGCTTTCTCAACTTGACTCCAATCGATTACGAGCCCTAACTCACTTTTTAAGATGTTATCAAGCCAGATTCTCATACCTCTCCCATTACCTTCTCTGAAAGGATGTGCAACGTTCATCTCAACATATTTCTCAATGATTTCTTCAAAAGTAGATTGTGGCATTTTTTCAATGTTTTCAAGAGCTGCCTGAAGATACATGGCTGGAACGAAACGAAAATTTCCTTTCGCGATATTTACATCTCGAATTTCACCAGCAAATGCATATATTTCACTGAATACATACTGATGAATGTCTGATAATGCCTTCATAGTTCCGGCATCCAATCTACCTAAAAAGCCAGTTTCAAACATTTCAAGTGCTTTTTTCTTACTAACTTTTTCTTCAACCCGGGCAAGTTCAGCGGAATCAGTAATGCCTAATTTATTATCTAACATGATAACTTCTCCACCCTCTCCAATAACCTTTCTTTATCCATCAAATAATAAGACAAATATGATTACATGCATATTTATTGCCTTGACATCCAAGTTACACACTCAAAGTATCTTGTTTATATTTACAACATAGGGTAAAAGTTAGTCACGCAATTCTATGTTAGCAATGCATTCAACATGCCTAGAGGACTGGATATAGATAATATTTAAGTAGAGCAGTGAAATTTACTTTATATTTAAATCAATAACAAGAATACCAGCCATACGATGACCACTCTCCCATTATATGTTTAACGAGATTCTTTTGGAGGCTGACATACATCACACTTACGTTGGTGGTTACTTTTAAATTTTTTAAACGTTTTTTCAAAGGTGTTGCCACATGAACATTCAATTAGTAATTTTTGAGAAAACCCCTTATATTCAGTCGTCAACAGCTTACTTTCTGAATTGTTTTCAACATATTTTTTGATTTCGTCAATCGTCCATCTTTTACCCATTATTCGAACCTCCATATTTTATTAATAGGTGGAGACTATTTTTAGCATCCGTTTTATATTACTCTCGCTCCAACCACGATACACACTCCACATGCCCTGTCTGGCTAAACATATCCACAGGTTGCACTTCTTGCGTGCGATATCCACCATCTTCTAATATGCGTAAATCTCTAGCCAATGTAGACGGATTACAAGACACGTACACAATTCGTTTCGGTTCCATGGCAATCATTGCTTTTAGGAACTCTTCATCGCACCCTTTGCGTGGTGGATCGACGACGATGACGTCTGGGTCGAGTCCTTGTGCTTTCCACCAAGGCATGACCTTCTCAGCCGCTCCTACGACGAATTCAGTGTTTGGCAAGTTGTTCAGCTTGGCATTTTTCTTTGCGTCGCTAATAGCTTCCGGAACGATTTCGATTCCATACACCTTTTTTGCTTTGCCTGCTAAAAATAAAGAGATGGTCCCAATTCCACAATAAGCATCAATCACAATATCTGATTTAGTAATTTGAGCGTATTCAAGTGCCTTATTGTATAACACTTCTGTTTGTCTTGGGTTCACTTGATAAAAAGAGCGTGCAGAAATTGCAAATGTTAAATCTTCAATACGATCATGAATGTACGATGCTCCCCAAAGTACGTGGGTATCTTTCCCATAAATCACATTCGTTTTATTCGGATTTACGTTATGCATAATGGATGTCACATGTGGAAGCTTTGCTCTGATCCCTTCCACTAACTTGTCTACTTGCGGGATCTTTTTCGTGCGCGTGATAAGAACAATCATCAATTCTCCTGTCGCTATTCCGGATCGTGCGACGATATGGCGCAACATACCCGTATGTGATTTTTCATCATACGCTTTTATTCCGAGTTCATTCGCGATATCACGCACAACATGTACTGCATCATCATTGAGTTCATCTTGAATGACACAGGTCTTCATATTATCAATAATATGGTGGCTCCGTTTTTGATAAAATCCGGTAATTAATTCACCGTCTTTCTCACCGACAGGAATCTGGATGTTATTTCGGTACCTCCATGGATCTTCCATTCCTAAGGTTTTATGAACAGGTACGTCTGGTAAACGCGCTACTTTTTGCATCGCATTTTTTACTTGATTTTGTTTCATTTCCAGTTGCATGTCATAACTCATATGTTGCAGTTGGCAGCCTCCACACTTTTCATATACATGGCACGGGGGTTCTACACGATGAGGACTTTCGGTATGAATATCAACTAATTTTCCATATCCGAAGTTTTTATTCACTTTAACTACTTTTACGGAAGCTTCTTCACCTGGAAGTGCAAATGGAACGAACAACGGATATCCATTTACCTTTCCAACTCCATTGCCTTGATGTGTTAAATCTTCAAATTGAAGGGTTATTGTTTCATTTTTTTGTACTGGGGCTTTTCGTTTGGCCATTTTTATCTTCCTTTATATACGTTTATTGATCATTCTCTATTGTACAGTTAAAAATCATGCAACTAAAGAAAAAAGATAGCATCCTACACGCTATCCTTTTGTACGTTGTCTTGTTCAGTTATTTGTTCATCTTCTTGATAGTTTTCTAAAAAAGATTCGGGAATAAAGAATTCAATATGTTGCTGAAAATTGTGAAATTCTCCTGGCAATAGCCCGCCGTACTCTCCATCTATATTTAATTGCATACGGTCATGTGGTATGACTTTAACATCCTTTGCTTGTGCATAGATGATGTTCGGGTCATCTAAATGAGCTCCACGCAATAATTGTGTCGCAACACGAATGAATTCTGGAATATTTGTTTTGCGCAAAATAAGTAAATCAAAATATCCATCATTAATTTTAGCTTTTGGAGCGAGTTTTTCAAACCCACCTACTGAATTCGTATTTGATAATAAAAATAACATGATTTCCTCATCAATGACTTCATCATCATATTCAATTCTAGTATGGGTCGGTTTCACGAATGGAAGCATTTCCATACCTTTCACATAGTAAGCGAGTTGTCCTAATACTGTTTTTAACTTACTCGGGACTTCATACGTAAGTTCTGTCAGTTCACCACCGGCAGCTATATTGATGAAATATTGCTCATTTACTTGACCAATATCGATGTGCATGGAATGATCTTCTAGAATAATATCTGTTGCTTTTAAGATGTTGCGTGGAATGTCTAGTGCCCGGGCAAAGTCATTTGTCGTACCGGCTGGAATAATACCGATCTTTGGACGGTAGTCTTCTTTAGCAACACCATTTACAACTTCGTTAATGGTACCATCTCCACCAACAGCCACAAGGAGATCGAACTTGTTTTTGCATGCATGAGTTGCAGCTAAACTCGCGTCTCCTTCTCCAGTTGTTGCATGAGCGGATGTTTCATACCCTGCTTTTTCTAATCGTTCAAGTACTTCTGGTAATTCTTTTTTAAAAGCCTCTCGACCAGCTGTTGGGTTATAAATGATACGGGCCTTTTTCATAAGAATTCCTCCCCTTATCCTTCTTCGCAAAACTGTATCGTCATGGAAGAGCTTGTATATACGTGTTCATACTTCATAAAAAAATAGGGACTACTCCTGAAACACTCTTGAAGTAGCCCCCTCCCTGTTTGATGATTACCTTTTGTCGATTTCTTCTTTTAAAATCTTATTAACCATCGGTGGGTTTGCTTGACCTTTTGTTGCCTTCATTACTTGACCAACAAGGAAGCCAAGCGCTCTTCCTTTTCCTTCTTTAAAGTCAATAATTGACTGTTCGTTTTCATCGAGTACTGTAGTCACAAACTGACGTAGTTCACCTTCATCTGAAATTTGCATGAGTCCTTCAGCTTTGACAAATTCTACTGGATCTCCGCCATTTTCAATGAGGTGTGCAAATACACGCTTAGCAATTTTAGAAGAAATGGTTCCATCTTCTACAAGCTTGATCATCTTCGTAAGGCCTTCTGGGGTGATTGCAAGTTCATCTAACTCTTTTAAATGCTTATTCATATAAGCAGATAAATCTCCCATTAACCAGTTCGACACTTGTTTCACATCTACATCTTCTTTTACAGCCGCTTCAAAGAAGTCAGCCATCGCTTTCGTACTTGTTAATACTTCAGCATCATACGCTGGTAACCCGATTTCTTCAATATACCGCTTCTTTCGCGCATCTGGTAACTCTGGAATTTCAGCACGGACGCGTTCTTTCCACTCTTCATCAATATGAAGAGGCATTAAATCTGGTTCTAAGAAAAAGCGATAATCATCGGCGTCGTCTTTCACG
Source organism: Caryophanales bacterium (assembly GCA_026168805.1). Classification (GTDB taxonomy): domain Bacteria; phylum Bacillota; class Bacilli; order Bacillales; family Amphibacillaceae; genus CALAMD01. The sequence goes on from JAPFDS010000020.1 coordinate 22,364, forward strand.
CGCATAAGAATCGTTTCACGCGTTTTTTCATCATACCGGCGTGTTTCTTGTAAAATTTCGCCACCTGATCGTAATACTTGCGCTTGACGTTTTTCTTCATGTTCAAGTCCACTACGAACGAATGCAAATGAGTTTAAGTTTTTGAGTTCGGCTTTTGTCCCAAACTTTTCTTGTCCTACTGGGCGCAAAGATATATTTGCATCACAACGAAGGGATCCTTCTTCCATCCGACAATCAGAAACACCAGTATATTGAATGATTGTTTTGAGCTTGTCTAAATAAGCATATGCTTCCTCTGGCGTACGTATGTCTGGTTCAGACACGATTTCAATTAATGGTACTCCTTGACGATTGTAATCGACAAGTGAATAGCCATCTTCATGTGTCAGTTTTCCAGCATCTTCTTCTAGATGAATGCGTGTAATACCGATTTTCTTTTTCTTACCCTCTACTTCAATCTCTACCCAACCATTTTCTGCAAATGGAGTTTCGTCTTGAGAGATTTGGTAGGCTTTCGGGTTATCTGGATAATAGTAACTTTTTCGGTCAAAGTACGAATCTGTTGCAATCTCACAGTTGAGCGCCATTGCTGCACGCATTCCATAACTAACCGCTTCTTTATTTAACACTGGTAATGTCCCTGGATACCCTAAATCTGTTGGGTTAATATTTGAGTTTGGTTCCGCACCAAATGCATTTGGGCTGGAACTAAATATTTTTGATTTCGTTTTTAATTCAACGTGTACTTCTAGTCCGATAATGGTTTCAAAATTCATTTATTGTCCCCCCATAACTGGACGTTTTTTATGATGATTTGTTGCTTGTTCATATGCATATGCAGCTTGATAAACGGTTTGTTCATCAAAGTGCTTTCCAATGATTTGCAACCCTAATGGTAGTCCTTCGTCCGTAAAACCACAAGGTACTGATATACTTGGCAGTCCAGCTAGGTTGGACGGAATCGTTAATATATCATTGGCATAAGATGTCACAGGATCGACAATTTCACCAATCTTATATGCATGTCTTGGTGTTGTTGGCCCAATCACAAGGTCATATTGACTAAAGATTGTTTCGAATTCTTCAATAATGCGCGTACGTACTTTTTGCGCTTTCTTGAAGTACGTATCGACATTTCCTGCACTGAGGGCAAATGTTCCTAACATCATACGAAGTTTTGCCTCGTCTCCGAACCCTTGACTTCTCGATTGTTTAAACATATCTTCTACCGTTTTCGCGTCTTTTGCACGCGCTCCGAAACGAACACCATCATAACGTGCTAAACTTGTCGATGATTCCGCTGCGGAAATAATATAATATGCGGAAGCGGCGTACGTTGAGTGAGGCACAGAGATTTTCTCCCATGTTGCTCCGAGTAGCTCTAACATTTGTAGGGCGTTTAGTACGGATTCTCTCACTTCTTCACTGACACCTTCGCCTAAATATTCTTCAGGTACAGCTATTTTCAATCCTTTAATACCTTCCTTTAACCCCTCGGAATATAAAGGAACTTGTGTATTCGCACTTGTTGAATCTCTAGAATCATTCCCCGCAATAACTTCGAGCACACGTGCATTATCTTCGACAGTTTGCGTAATTGGTCCCACATGATCAAGGGATGATGCTAGACTAATTAATCCATATCGAGATACGAGGCCATATGTAGGTTTCATGCCAACAACTCCACAGAATGCTGCTGGTTGACGAATCGATCCCCCAGTATCAGAACCAAGAGAGAACATCACTTGTCCAGATGCTACTGCTGCAGCTGATCCACCACTTGAACCTCCAGGTACATAGTCATAATTCCATGGATTTCTCGTAATATGAAAACTTGATTTCTCTGTGGATGATCCCATACCAAATTCGTCTAAGTTCGCCTTCCCAATCATGACCGATTGTGCATCTTGCAATTTTTCGACGACAGTTGCATCATACAAAGGATCATTAAAGTTTGTTAATATTTGGCTTCCTGCAGTTGTACGAATTCCTTTCGTTACAATATTGTCTTTCATTGCTTGAGGAATCGCAAAGAGAGGTTGGCGTTCGGATTCATCCAATTCATCTAGCTTGGCCGCTTGTGTGCGAGCACCTTCTTCATCTACGGTTATAAATGCTTGAACATCTTCTTCACATTCTTTTATTCGATCTAATGACATTTCAGTTAATTCGGCAGCTGAAATTTCTTTTTTCTTTAGTTTATTTTCTAATTCTTTAATGGTGTACCCATATAGTGACATACTGTTTCCTCCCTACTCCAAGATTGGTGGTACTTTAAAATATCCATCTTTTTGATCTGGAGCATTTTTTAATGCTTCTTCTTGTGTGATGGTTTGTTTTGGAACATCTTCTCGCAATACATTTCCTTCGTGTAGTACATGTGTCGTTGGTTTTACATCATCTGTGTTTAGTTCACTTAATTGATTGGCAAAGTTGATGACTGATTGTAATTGTTCTTGATACATTGCGACTTCTTCGTCTGTAACAGCTAAATGTACGAGGTCTGCAATTCTCTCGACTTGTTCCTTTGTGATTTGTGTCATATAGTAGGCCTCCTCTAAAAAACTTTTATTGTTTCATTATCGCTCTTGGTATGTATGTTTAATGAAGTGTACAACATACTATAGTACCATTGATGATAGCAGATGTCAGTCTTTATACGCAACTATTCTCATGTGATGAACTCCTATTATACACTATTTCTATCCTTTATTTAGTTCATTCATTCTGTGCTAAATAAAGGATAGAAATAGTATCATTGCGAACTCAAGTCTTATTATATCATAATTATCGAATACTATTGTACATCTCGTTCATGAAAACGTCTGAATACAAAAAAAGAGCCAATTACGATCAATAATTCATTGAACGCAACTGACTCTTTTTTGATTGATTTTTAGGGGTTATCTCCCTTTACTATAGCTACTAGACTTATAGTTGTTCAGATGTTGATTTACCTTGCATATGCTGGATTAAGTAGTCTGGTCCACCTGCTTTAGAGTCTGTACCTGACATGTTAAATCCACCAAATGGCTGGTAACCAACAATTGCAGCTGTACATCCACGGTTAAAGTATAAGTTTCCAACGTGGAAGTCTTCACGTGCTTGTTCAATATGTGCACGGTTGTTTGTGATGACTGCTCCTGTTAAACCGAAATCTGTGTTGTTTGCAATGTCGATTGCTTCATTGAAATCTTTTGCTTTTGTTAATCCTACAACAGGGCCAAAGATTTCTTCTTGCATAATGCGTGCTTTTGGATCAACATCTTTGAATACAGTTGGTTGGATGAACCATCCTTTAGAATCGTCTCCATCTCCACCTGCAACAAGCTTACCTTCTTCTTTACCAATTTCGATATAGCCCATGATTTTATCATATGCAGCTTGATCAATTACTGGTCCAGTATATGTTTCATTTGTAACTGGGTCTCCTGCAGTTTTACCTTCCGTAAGTTCAACTACACGCTCTACAACTTGATCATATACATCTTCATGAATAACAGCACGTGAACATGCTGAACATTTTTGACCTGAGAATCCAAATGCGGAAGTTACAATTGATTGCGCAGCTAATTCTAAGTCTGCGTTGTTATCTACTACAATTGTATCTTTTCCACCCATTTCAATGATTGTACGCTTGAGCCATTTCTGACCTTTATCAGCGTGTACCACTGCTGCACGTTCGAAAATACGCGTTCCAACTTCACGTGATCCTGTGAAACTGATAAAGCGAGTGCGTGGATGGTCTACTAAGTAGTCACCAACTTCTGCTCCTGAACCAGGAATGAAGTTTACAACTCCTTCTGGAAGTCCAGCTTCTTCTAGAACTTCTACAAACTTGTATGCAATAACTGGTGTTGTACTTGCAGGCTTCAGAAGTACTGTATTTCCAGCAACTAATGAAGCTACTGTAGTACCAGCCATAATTGCGAACAAGAAGTTCCATGGTGAAATAACTACACCAACGCCTAAAGGTATGTAGTCGAAACGGTTATGTTCAATTGGACGACTTAGTACATGTCCGCCTTTGCTAATTTCAAGGATTTGACGACCATAATACTCTAAGAAGTCAATTCCTTCTGCAACATCACCATCTGCTTCTTTCCAAGGTTTTCCACCTTCTTTTACAAGATGTGCTACAAATTCAAATTTACGTCTGCGTACAATTGCAGCCGCGCGGAATAAAATGTCAGCACGTACTTTAGGGTCTGACTTTCTCCATGTTTCAAATGTTTTATCTGCTACTTTCATAGCACGTTCAGCAAGCTCTTGGCCAGCTTTAGAAACGCTACCAATAACCTCATCTTTATTTGCTGGGTTTACAGAAACTAACTTCTCTTCAGTCGTTATACGTTCACCACCAATAACTAGTGGGTATTCTTTACCAAAATCTGCTTCAATTTGTTTGAAGGCTTCTTCCATACCTTTTTTGTTCTCTTCAACTGAAAAATCTGTGAATGGTTCATGTTTGTAAGCTACTACCATTGTTGAAAGACCTCCTTTAATTTAGGACATACATTATTTATTATATAAAATATATTCTGTCCAACTATTAGTTTAACCGAAACTTTACATGAGTTCAACCAAACACCTTTTTAATGTAAAATATGCACATTAAATTCCTCATCGCCAGCTTCTCGATAGATGATACTTTCAATTTCATTACCTGACTCAATCTTTACTTCTATAGCATAGTCTGTATTTTCATAAATATCTTGGACTCTTCCATATAAATATTGGGTAAATCCAGTTATCTCTCCGCTACCTTCGAAATCCATTGGAATTAACATGCTTATTTCTCTTAAGTCATCATCTATATAAAAACCTTGTCCAATGACTCCGACGTAATTTGGAAAGAAGTCAGCAATTTCTTCTGCAAATGCATTAAATAAATCTTCGTCCGCTGAATGATCCTTTGATGCTTCTGAGGAAGGGAAGAGCACATTTTTTTCATTAATCGATTCCCATTCATCAATCAGCATATCTTGAGCAGGGACTACTGTTTTTGCAATATAATTTCCTGGAACGGGATGCTCTTGTTTTTCTTCTTTATACAGCGTAATCATAATTGGCACATCTGTCAGAGATTCTTTTTCTCTTAAGCGTTCTAATATTGTTTGAGCTGCTTCTTTTCCTTGTTTAAGCATTTCCTTTTCTGAAATGTCTTCATAATAAGGTCCATGAAGTTTTCCCTCATCAGTTTCTACTTGAAATCGATAAACAGACTTAAGGGCAATAGCTATTGATACTCCTGAAAGGTCTGCTAATTGATCATCATTTTTCGTTAAATAATTTTGTTCAAGGATATGCGAAATATATCGTGGATTTTCACGATGTGCTTTAATTTGCTCATCTTTCTTCTTACCGTCTGGAGAAGCTAAAGAAGGATTTAAGCCTAATTTGAGCTCTTTACGGCGACGCTCTTCATTAAATGTCATATTAGCTTTCTTCGCTGCTTCTTCTTCATTTTTTATCGTAGCTTCTAGTTGATCTTTTGTTAGATCACGACCTAACCAGTCATATACTTCGTCACTTGATAAATACTGGCCTTCCTCAAAATAGTAATCTTCTGGATCAAACTCCGGTAAGGATAGTCGACGTAAACCTTCTTCCATTTCATCAATATCCATTCTGTTCGCTACTTGATTTACAATCACACCACGTGCTGCACTAGGTTCGTATGGAAGTATGATTTTATAGTTTTCTGATGATAGCTGGTATCCCGGTATAATAGACAATTCGTCTTCAGCTGTATCGTCTGGATTTTGTATGATGTCTTCATCAGGTTCTCGTGGAGAACAACTCACGAGAACAAGAAGTAAACAAAGACATCCAATGATTTGCTTCCTCATAGTTCTTAACCCCTTCATGTTTGTTTCTCAAGCGCATTGAGAATTACAGTACGTATTTACTCCCCAACGGAATCAAGAAACTGTTCTTCATTCCAAATGAGAATATCTAAATCAACTGCACGTTCGTATTTTGAGCCCGCACTTTCTCCAGCAACGACAAGGTCTGTATTGCTACTGACACTCCCTGTAACGGAACCGCCAAGGGCTTCAATTTTGCTCTGTGCTTCTTTTCTTGTGAAGTGGTCCATCTTCCCTGTTAAGACAACTGTTTTTCCGGATAGAAAGTGATTTGTATTCTCTGGTTCTGCTGGTCCGTCGTACGTCATATTCACACCAGCATCTTTCAAATCATCAATGAGTTGATTAATTTGGTCCGCTTCAAAATATTGTACGACTGCATCCGCCATAATTTCTCCAACTTCATCAATTTCAATGAGCTTTTCAAATGTCGCATCTTTGAGTGCATCCATTGTTTTGAACCTTTTCGCTAAGATGGTTGCTGCTTTAGCACCGATATGACGAATGCCTAATCCAAAGACTAGTTTTTCTAACGAGTTGTCTTTTGAATCACTAATCGCTGCAATTAAATTTGAGGCTGATTTTTCACCCATACGTTCTAATGGAAGGATATCTTCTTTCTTCAAATGGTATAAATCTGAAATGGTCTGAACAAGTTCTTCTACATACAATTGTTGAATGACCTTTTCACCTAGACCATCAATATTCATCGCATTGCGAGAAACAAAATGTATCAGCTTTTCTTGCAACTGTGCTGGACAATCTGGATTGATACATCTTAAGGCAACTTCATCTTCTAAATGAACGAGTTCTTCTTTACATGCCGGGCAATTCGTAGGCATCGTATAAGGTTCCTCATCACCTGTACGCATTTCTTCTACGACGCGCACAATTTTTGGGATAATATCTCCTGCTTTTTTTAGTACGACTGTATCCCCGATTCGAACGTCTAACTCTTTAATTTGATCTGCGTTATGCAATGTTGCACGTTGCACAGTCGAACCGTCGATTAAAACGGGTTCTAATACCGCTGTCGGTGTGACGACTCCTGTTCGTCCAACACTTAACTCCACGTCTTGCAAGGTCGTTACTGCCTCTTCGGCCGGGAATTTATACGCTGTTGCAAACCGTGGATTATTTGCACGGAATCCAAGTTCTTCTTGAGATGCTAACCGATTGACTTTAATGACAATCCCATCAATATCATACGGTAATTCTGCACGTTTCGTTGTCCATTCTTCAATGAAAGAAATAATTTCTTCGACTGTGGAACACTCTTTCCAATGCGAGTTAACTTTGAAGCCAAGGGACTCTAAGTAATTCAACCGTTCCCCATGTGTAGGCAAATTTTCTTGCTCCCACTCGCCATACCCAAATAGAAATACATCTAAGTTACGACTGGCTGCAATTTTGGGATCGAGCTGTCTGAGGGAACCGGCAGCAGCATTACGTGGATTGGCGAATAGTGCCTCTTCCTGCTCTTCTCTCGCTTCGTTTAAAGAGAGAAAGGATGCGCGTGGCATAAAGGCTTCCCCACGTACTTCTAACGTCCCTTCTGCATCAATTTTCAAAGGAAGGCTATGAATCGTGCGTAAGTTGGAAGTAATATCTTCCCCAGTTGTACCGTCTCCACGTGTAGCTCCTTGTACAAAAGCACCATCTTCATAGATGAGAGAAATCGCTAACCCATCAATTTTAAGTTCACATACATATGTTACATCTTCTCCAATTACATCGGTTACTTGTCGATGGAAGTTTCTAATATCCTCTTCGTTAAACACATTACTTAAACTGAGCATCGGTATGGCATGTTGTACCTTTTGAAATCCTTCAAGTGGCTCAGCACCAACTCGCTGCGTTGGAGAGTGTGCAGATACCAAATCAGGGTACTCTTCTTCCAACTCTCTTAGTTCATTCAAATATTGGTCATAAGTTGCATCTGGCACGATTGGATCATCAAGGACATAATACGCGTGACCAAGTGTGCGTAATTGTTCAACCAAATCATCTATTCTTTTTTTCGCTTCTTGTTTATCCAACATAAGGCACTCCCTTATTGTTTCGTTATTGGTGCAAATTTTGCAAGCAATCGTTTAATACCCGTCGGGGCTGGAAATGCAATGTCTATTTCCATATCTTCCCCTTCACCTTGTGTGCGAACGACTGTACCAACACCCCATTTGGAGTGATTGGCTTTATCTCCAACGGTCCATTCTTTCGTTTCCGCACCTGTTCCTGTTTGTTGTTTAATGACTCTAGATGCCCGTTTTTTCGGAATGCGGACATCGTTCTTTTCGAGACTTTGACCGAATGGACGGCTAAATACAGGATCTGTCTGCGGTTTTTCATTGTCCAATGTATGCACAGGTAATTCATTTAAAAATCGACTCACGGGATTATTTTGCCATCGACCAAAAATCATTCGTGTTTGAGCATGTGTGAGATATAGTCGTTGTTCCGCTCGTGTAATGCCTACATACGCTAATCGACGCTCTTCTTCCATTCCTTCAGGATCATCCATGGAACGACTATGTGGAAACAACCCTTCCTCCATTCCAATTAAAAATACAACCGGAAACTCAAGCCCTTTTGCTGAATGCAGTGTCATTAATGTAATTTTCTGCTGTTGCTCAGGATCTTCTTCATCGACTGCGTCAATATCAGCAATTAATGCTAGATCTGTTAAAAATGCAATAAGCGTTTTATCTTCACTCGTTTTTTCAAATTCACGTGTTACAGATAAAAATTCTTCTAAGTTTTCAATCCGACTTTGCGCTTCGATGGATTTTTCTTTCATAAGAGCTTTTTCATAGCCCGTTCGTTCAATGACTTGTTCCACCATATCTGTTGCCGTTAAAAACTCTTGTTGCTTAGCCAATGATTGAATGAGTTCTTCAAAATTTGCCAATGCTTGAGCCGCTCGTGGTGTTACCCCAGTAAAATCGACTTCCTTAATGGTCTCAAACAAAGAAATGTCGTGCTCGGCAGCATAGGCGCGCAGTCGTTCAACCGTCGTGGCACCAATCCCTCGTTTCGGTTCGTTGACAGCTCGCTCAAAACTAATATCATCTTCTGGATTCGCAATTAAGCGTAAATATGCTGTTAAGTCTTTAATTTCTTTACGCTCATAGAATTTCATACCGCCAATCATTTGGTATGGAATATTCGACTTAAGTAGCGTGTCTTCAATTGCTCGTGATTGGGCATTTGTACGATATAAAATAGCTATATCATCTGGATTGTATGTCCCTTCATCTAAATGAGACTGTATTTTTTCAATGACAAACATTGCTTCATCTCGTTCTGTACTGCCTTCATAACAAACAATTTTATTTCCTTCGTCATTATCTGTCCATAAATTTTTCGCTTTTCTTTCAAGGTTATTTTCAATGACGTGGTTTGCTGCTTCTAAAATAAATTTCGTTGATCGATAATTTTGCTCGAGTAAAATGACACGAGCATTTGGATAGTCTTCTTCAAACGACAATATATTTTCGATATTTGCACCACGCCAAGCGTAAATCGATTGATCAGAATCTCCAACAACACATAAGTTTTGAAATTTAGCTGCTAATTGTTGCACTAAATGGTATTGTGCGTTGTTCGTATCTTGATATTCATCCACGTGAATATATTGAAATCTTCGTTGATAATACGAAAGCACTTCTGGCACCCGTTCAAACAGATGGGTCGTCTCCATAATCAAGTCATCAAAATCAAGGGCTTGGTTTCTCCGTAACATTTTTTGGTATGCCTCATAAATATCGGCAATTTGTCGTTCATAATAACTTCCCTGATTTTTACGATATTGCTCAGGAGTAATTAATTCGTTCTTTGCATTACTAATCGCCCCAAGCATTGCTCGAGGATCGAATTGCTTTGTATCCATATTTAAGTTTCTCAGAACTTGTCGCATCACTGTTAATTGGTCAGTCGTATCTAAAATCGTAAAATTCCGGTCATAGCCAATCCGGTCAATATCTCTTCGTAAAATCCGCACGCACATAGAGTGGAATGTTGATACCCACATACGTTCACTTCCACGTCCAACTAAATCGTGTACGCGTTGCTTCATCTCTCTAGCCGCTTTATTGGTAAATGTAATTGCTAAAATATTGTGAGGTGCGACATCTTTTTCATACATCAAATATGCAATCCGGTGGGTCAGCACGCGTGTCTTCCCACTTCCTGCCCCAGCCATAATTAGTAATGGCCCTTCTGTATGTTGAACGGCCTGCTGTTGCTCCTTATTTAAACCATGTAAAAGATTATGTATATGTTCTGCCATTTCTACCACCGCCTACTTCTATTCAATATCTACTGTTTGAAGTGCTTCTTCAAAATTTGTATAAAGACTATTTCCGACGATAATGACGTCAGCATGTTGTTTCATTTCCATAGCTTGAGCTTTCGTTTCGATGCCTCCACCATAAAATAAAAGTGTCTCATCAAGTTCCTGTTTCACTTGCTCTACTAATGCTTGATCTCCATATACTCCACTATATTCCAAGTAGAAAACTGGAAGTCTAAACATATGTTCAGCCATATATGCATATGCAAGTACATCTTCTTTTGTGGGAAGGGTACAAGCTGCTTTTTTATAAGCCTTAGCATCTTCATTTAAGATACAGTACCCTTCTGTAATAATGGTTTCATATGTTAAAAAGTGACGGTATTCCTTAATAGCTTCATGATGAATATCCATCATCCACTTTTTTTCATTGCTATTCATTACAACAGGAATTAAATAAAAGTCAAACCCAGGTGCAATTGCGTCTTTTGCGGAAACTTCAAGTCCACAAGGAATATCATATTCACTGACGCGAGCAAATAAATCAACAACATTATCAAATGTAATGTTATCCGTTCCTCCAATAATAACTGCGTCTGTTCCTGACTCACAAACTAATTTAAGGTGTGCGTCAGAAAGGTTCTTCGCAGGATCTAATTTAAATAGATGTTTCCATGTATTCATTGGAATGTGCACATCTCATCCCCCGTTCTTTCTTCATCCTTTTTATTATAACAAACTTCATGTTTCTTTTTGAATGAAAAGATATAATTTCATATGTTTCTTTAAAATTGTATTTTGGATAGGGGGAATAAGGCGTAATTTTGAGATTTAAATATTTTTTGATAAATGGACTGCTTGCGTGTAATTTTTTGCTGGATATGAGGGAAATTTTGACGCATCCGCCATTTGCGTCTAATTTCTTACCAGATACGAGAGATTTTTTGACGCATCAGCCATTTGCGTCTAATTATTTACCAGATACGAGAGATTTTTTGACGCATCTACCATTTGCGTCTAATTTCTTAACAGGTATGAGAGGTTTTTTGACGCATCTGCCATTTGCGTCTAATTTCTTACCAGATACGAGAGATTTTTTGACGCATCTGCCATTTGCGTCTAATTTCTTACCAGATACGAGGAAATTTTTGACGCAAAGGTCAATTATCACAAGAAAACATTTGATAAAACAGGGATGACATACAAAAAGTCAGAATCCCATGTTTTACGACAGGAGTTCTGACTTTTTTATCGACATTATACCTTGACGAGGCTATTTTTCCATACGTTCGAGCACTGTTGCATATCCATCACTTCCGTAATCAATACAGCGACGGACGCGTGATATCGTTGCCGTAGATGCGTTTGTTTCTTTTTCAATTGCATTATAGGTAGCCCCTTCACGTAACATTTTTGCTACCTGAAATCGTTGGCCAAGGGATTGAATTTCATTCATAGTAGCAAGATCATCGAATAAACGATAACATTCTTCCCTATTTTCGAGTGATAATATTGCATCAAATAACTGATCAAGCTGCTTTCCACGCAATTTATCAATTTGCATGTATGTTCCCCCTACTTATTCATCGTCGGCGATATGAACAGAAGACTGTATCCCTGGATCAGTTGGGATGACATTTACCCATGTTTTTCCCTGAACAAAAGGGACAACTTGTCCATCTTTCGTTGGGATTAATTGGCCGTCCTTGTTTTCCCACTCAATTGCTTGAGCGACTCCTTGTTGAATAAGATAGCCATTTCCACCTGATTGTAGGTCTACTTCTCTTCTACCTTCACTATCAATAACTTTGTGCGCCGTTTCGATGATCAATATATTTTCGACTTCGATTGGTTCTTCAGTTGTTAAGTCTTTTGTTTGTGTACCATCTTCAGATCGTGCGTATGTTTTAGATTGCTCATCGTACGAAAATGAGACGAGATGTGATGGATTACTTCCATTATACCCAACTTCTACCTTTTTGGCACCTTCGCCTTCAAGTGTTGTTTCGTCCGTAAATTCAAATGGCGATACATTTGTTGTTACGTCATAGCCTTTTTGTTCAGCCACATCATAGGCAGCGTCAAGTAATGCGTATGAGTTATGAGGAGCTTTTCGTGCCGGATCTCGTTTAAATAACTGTTGATCATTATCATGAACCGCACCATTTAAGTGATCAATATTTCGATTTTGAATCATATCATTTACAAAGTTAGCAGCTCCGTGGTACACATATAAAGCGTCGTATCCTTGTGCTAATTCAAAATAGTATTCCCGAGCACTTCTGACAGAACCAACTTCATCTGGAAATTCACTATGAAAAAGTGCTAAAAATCGTGTGATATCCCCCTCAGCTAATATTTCAAAGACAACATCTGCATCTACCACTCCAGTATGTGGGCGGGCAGTTGTATGGTTATTAATCATGACAGCAATGGGTCTATGGTCAATGTCATGATCTGTTTCGATTCCTGTAAAAGGATATGTATGTGCTGAGGAAGTTTCTTTTTGTGACGTATTACTATCTGATCCTTTATTATCAGCACCTTGTTCTTTTTCATCTTTTTTACAGCCAAACAACATCGTTAATACACCAATACATAAAATAATTATTGCTACGTATTTCCATCTTTTCATTTCTACACCTTCGTTTCTTTCATAATGTAACATGCTTACTTCAAACATTCGTTCTTTGAATGAAGCATTCCTTCTTAAACACACAATCTAGTTCAAAAGTCATATTCTTGCTTGTATTGTAACATATTTTTTGCCTAACTGCCCACATACAAAAACGACTTTAATCATCCGGATATATTCGATGATTAAAGTCGTTTCTTCCATTTACTTACCAATATCTGTTCGGTAGAAATAATGTTCTTTATTTACGTTTACTTCCATTTCTTTATATACAACTTCAGCAGCTGTTTGTTGGTCTTTTTCTACTGCTCCAACAAGGAGAACTCTACCTCCATTAGATACGTAGGAATCCCCATCTTTTTTCGTTCCGGCGTGGACAACGAATGCATTTGATGTATCTTCATTGAAAGGAAGTGGGAATCCTTTTTCATACGCAAGTGGATAGCCTTTTGATGCGATGACTACACCGACACAACTACAATCTTTCCACGTAATGTGTGGGTCTTTTCCAGCAAGGACATCAAGTAACACTTGTGTGAGTGAGTTTTCCATCAGTGGAAGAACTACTTGTGTCTCAGGGTCTCCAAACCGGGTATTAAATTCAATCACCTTTGGCATTCCTTCTGGTGGTAACATGAGACCTGCATATAAAATCCCTGTGAATGGACGTCCTTCTTCGACGAGTTTATCAGCCGTTTTTTGGACAATTTCCTGCACTGTATATTGAATAACTTCATCCGTAAGATCTGGTACCGGCGCAAAAGCACCCATTCCCCCAGTGTTCGGTCCCGCATCTCCATCGTATGCTCGCTTGTGGTCACGTGCTGGCATCATTGGGTACACATTGCTTCCGTGGACAAATGCCATGAGTGAGAATTCTTTTCCTTCTAAAAATTCCTCGATAACAATCGTACTACCTGCTTCTGCAAACGTTTTTTCGACCATCATCGCATCAATCGCTTCGAGTGCTTCTTCTTCTGTCATTGCTACGACAACGCCTTTACCTTCAGCAAGCCCATCCGCTTTGACAACGATTGGAGCACCTTGTTCCTTAATGTACTCTTTTGCTGCTTGTGCTTCTGTAAAGGTTGCATAGGCAGCTGTTGGAATGTCGTGTTTTTGCATGAAGTCTTTCGCAAATTGTTTACTTCCTTCAAGGATTGCCGCTTCTTTTGTAGGTGCGAATACAGGCAGGTTTTCTTCTTGAAAACGATTCGCAATTCCTTCATTTAACGGACCTTCAGGACCAACAATTGTTAAATCAATTGCTTTCTCATTTGCGAACGACACGAGCTCTTCTATTTCAGTTTCCTCAATTGGAACACAAGTAGCTTCTCTTTCAATCCCTGCATTTCCAGGAGCTGCATATACATGTTTAACATTTTCATCTTTGTTCACATGGGAAACAATACTATGTTCTCTACCACCACGGCCAATTACTAAAATATTCATAGTCTATTATGGCTCCTTTTTGTTTTAATGTTTGAAATGACGTCTATGTGTGTACACCATTGCAATTCCATGTTCATTACAAGCATCAATTGAATCTTGATCGCGCTTTGAACCACCCGGCTGAATAATTGCAGTAATTCCTGCTTTTGCAGCGGTGTCAACGGTGTCCCTCATTGGGAAAAAAGCATCAGATGCGAGGATTGCAGTTGTAGCTTTTTCTCCTGCTTGTTCGATGGCAATGTTTGCTGCTCCAACCCGGTTCATCTGACCGGCACCGACACCAAGTGTTTGTCCATCTTTCGCCAACACAATTGCATTGGATTTCACGTGTTTAACGGCTTTCCAACCGAACAACAAATCTTCCAATTCTTCTTCTGTTGGTTTTCTCTCTGTTGGATATGTACATGTGTCTACTGATTCACCGCCAATATCGTTTGTCTGCACGAGCAAACCTCCGAGTACAGATACGGTTCGGTTACTTGTTTCTTTTGAACGTTCAAAAGGTACCGTGAGTAGACGAATATTTTCTTTCTTCATCAGTAAGTCTTTAGCTTCTTCTGTAAAGCTAGGGGCAATGATGACTTCTAGGAAAATACGAGACATTTGTTCAGCTGTGTCTAGATTTACTTCTTGATTACAAGCAACAATTCCACCAAAAATAGATGTTTCGTCTGCTTCATATGCTTTCATAAATGCTTGTGAAATCGATGAGGCTGAACCAATTCCACACGGATTCATATGTTTGACAGCGACAGCAGTCGGCTCTGTATATTCTAGCGCGATTTCAAGAGCTGCGTTTGTATCTTGGATATTGTTGTAGGATAAATCTTTCCCGTGTAACTGCACACTGTTTGCGATACTTGCTTCTGGTGCAAAAGGTTCTTTGTAAAAGGCAGCTTGTTGATGTGGGTTTTCTCCATATCGCAAGTCTTGCACCTTTTCATACGTAGCTGTATATGTTTGCGGGAATGTCTCTTCTATTTCCTCATTAAAGTAGGTCGCGATCATTCCGTCATAATGAGCTGTATGTTGAAATGCTTTCGCAGCGAGACCTTTTCTAAAAGATGCATTAAATGAGTTGTCTTTCATCGCTTGAACAATTTCGTCGTAATCCGTTGGGTCGACAACAATTCCAACATCTTCATAATTTTTAGCGGCAGCACGCACCATGGTCGGTCCACCAATATCAATGTTTTCTATGATATCATCATGGGTTGCATCCTCTTTTTGTACCGCTTCTTTGAACGGATATAAGTTCACAACTACAAGATCAATCGGTGTAATATTGTTATCTTTTAGCTGCTCAACATGTGCTTCATCACTTCTCTTAGCTAGAAGCCCTCCATGAACGGACGGGTGCAATGTCTTCACACGTCCATCAAGCATTTCCGGAAATTGTGTAACTTCTTCCACTGGGCGTGCGTCAATGCCAGCATCTACGAGTGTTTGTAGTGTTCCACCTGTTGAAATGATTTCATAATCTAACGCTACAAGTTCACGTGCAAAATCGGTAATATGTTGTTTATCTGAAACGCTAAAGAGTGCCCGTTTTTTCATCGTTTTCGTCCTCTTTTCATAGATTGATTTCCTATTGTTCTTGGATGATTTTGTTTATTGTCAATGGATACAATCGATGCTCCACCGCATGGATTTTCTCCTCGACATCTTGAAGCGTATCATCCACTTCAATTTCCACCGCTTCTTGAGCAATAATCGGCCCTGTGTCCATTCCTTCATCCACGTAATGAATGGTTACTCCTGTCACTTTCACTCCTGCTTCCACCGCTTGCTCAATGGCCTGAAGCCCTTTAAATGATGGAAGTAATGACGGGTGAATATTAATAATGTTTCCTTCATAGGCATGCAATAAATCTGGACCAATCAGTCGCATATACCCTGCCAACACAATGACATCAACTTCATATTTTTGTAACGCTTGTATGATCGATTGTTCATACGCTTGTTTATTCGCCTTATGTTTCGGCGAACAGACGAAGCTCGGAAGATTGTGCTCCTTCGCCCGTTCAAGGACGTATGCATCTGGTTGATCACAGACGAGTAACACAACTTCCCCAGCTAAATGTTCATAATCCATAATTGCTTGCATATTACTTCCGTTTCCTGAAGCAAATATTGCTATGTTCGGACGCGTACTCATTTTGTAAACTGCACTCCTTCAGTAGCAGTTACTTCCCCAATAACGAAAACGTCTTCCCCATGTTCTTGTAGTACGCTTGTTGCTTTCTCTACATCTTCTTTTGCTACAGCAACAGCCATTCCAATCCCCATGTTAAACACTCCATACATCTCTTCTGCCGAAATGTTTCCTTCTTTTGCTAACAGTGTAAAGATGACTGGAACGTCCCAACTCGATTGATCAATGGAAACGCCTAACCCTTCAGGCATCATGCGTGGGAAATTTTCATAAAATCCACCACCAGTAATATGGGAAATACCTTTAATTGTTACATCAGTCATTAAAGATTCAATCGACTGTGCATATATTTTCGTTGGTGTGAGTAGTACATCTCCAAGTGGTTGATCCATTCCTTCGCATGTTTGCTCCAGGTCTAAATCTTTCACAATCGAACGAACGAGGGAATATCCATTTGAATGTATCCCGCTAGAACCAAGACCAAGAATTACATCTCCTTCAGCGATCGTTTCACCCGTAATGATTTCCGACTTCTCAACAATTCCGACTGCAAATCCTGCAAGATCATATTCATTTTCATAATACATACCAGGCATTTCAGCTGTTTCTCCACCGATTAATGCAGCACCTGATTGTACACATCCTTCAGAAACTCCTGCGACAATTTGTTCAATGACTTTAGGATCGTTCTTTCCACAACCAATATAGTCTAGGAAAAAGAGGGGCTTTGCACCTTGGGCAACAATGTCATTGACACACATAGCAACGAGATCAATGCCGATCGTGTCATGCTTCTCTTCATCAAATGCAAGCATCAATTTCGTTCCAACACCGTCTGTTCCTGAAACGAGAACAGGTTCTTTGTAGTCGAGTGACGTTAGTTCAAACATTCCTGCAAAAGCACCAATACCCCCTAATACTTCAGGACGATTCGTCTTCTTAATATGTTTTTTCATTCGTTCAACTGCTTCATAGCCTTTTTCTACGTCTACTCCGGCTTTTTTATATACATCTGACATCGTATTCTCTCCTCGTATATCGCATTTGCATTCTATTCATTTCTTTGCATTTGATCACTTGGTTCCGGTTCAATGGGATAATTTCCCGTAAAACATGACTGGCATACACTACGCTCAAATGTCGGCTGTTCAACAATTGCTTGCTCCATACCATCATTGGATAAAAACGCAATACTGTCTGCACCAATAATTTTACCAATTTCATCTAACGAATGATTGGCTGCCATCAGTTCTTCTTTTGTCGACATGTCCACACCGTAATAACACGGGTTCGTAATCATTGGTGATGCAATCCGAACGTGGACTTCTTTGGCACCTGCTTCTTTTAATAATTGTACGATATGCTTACATGTCGTACCTCTTACTAAAGAATCATCAATCATAATGACACGTTTCCCGTCAACAATCCCTTTTACTGGAGATAACTTAATCTTCACACCTTGCTCTCTCAGTTCAGGGGAAGGTTTAATAAACGTTCTACCAATGTACCGATTTTTAATGATTCCCATTTCGTATGGGAGACCAATTTCCTCGGCATATCCAATTGCCGCAGACGTACTGGAGTCTGGAACACCTGTTACTACATCTGCTTCAACTGGAGATTCTTTTGCTAATTGAATACCGGTTCGTTTACGAGCGGAATGAACGTTAATTCCATTCAAATCACTATCTGGTCTCGAAAAATACACATATTCCATCGCACACATTTTCTTCGTTTTGCGCTTAGTAAAGTCTGTAACTTTCATACCTTCATCTGTAATGGTGATGAGCTCACCTGGTAAAACGTCCCGTTCAAACGTCGCTCCAATAATATTAAACGCACACGTTTCTGATGCAACAACATATGCATCTCCTAGTCTACCAATCGACAGCGGGCGAATTCCATGCGGGTCAATCGCCACATATAATGCTTTTTCTGTCAGCATTAAAAATGTATAGGCACCTACAAGTTCACGTAAAGCTTCTCCGATTTGCTCTTCGTTTAATGTATTGCCTCTTCGTTTCATTAAGTGTGCGAGCACTTCTGTATCTGATCGTGTTTGTAAAATACTACCTTCTTCTTCTAATTGTCCGCGCAATGCGTGAGCGTTCATGATATTACCATTATGAGCAATGGCCATACTTTCCGTCTGTGAAGGAAAAAGTAGTGGCTGCACATGATTTTCATCTTCTTCATCTTGTGTAGCATTGCGTACGTGACCGATGGCAGATTTTCCTGATAATGTCTTGAAATCAACATCTTTAAACACGTCGTTCACAAGACCAACGCCACGATGATGTTTTAGTCGTTCACCGTCATTGACAACAAGTCCTGTTCCATCTTGTCCACGGTGTTGTAATGCGTGTAATCCATAATAAGTGATCTCTGCCGCTTTTTCATAGCCCCATATTCCAAACACAGTGCATTCCTCATTTATTTAGTAGATTTCAGTAAGTCAGCTATGGCATTGTTCCATGCTGTACTGATTGTTTCTCCTTTTTCTTCTAAGACAACTTCTTCATCCACTTGAATGTTGAACGTGTTTTCACTCGTAACTGTTCCAATATTTGTCGCTTCTTTCACCTTTTTCTCAAACGCTTTTTGATTTGATGGGTGTACGGTAACGACAAAACGTGATTGTGTTTCACTAAAGAGTGCAGTCGTTGCATCTCCAGTCAGTTGAACGTCTATTCCTAAAGCTTCACTGCCAATCATACTTTCTGCGAGTGTTACTGCAAGTCCACCTTCAGCGACATCTTCTGCTGAAGCAATCAGTCCTTCACGAATGGCTTCTAGGACAAGTTGTTGGTGCTTTTGTTCTTTCGCTAAATCAAGTTGTGGAGGAATGCCTTCATATCCTCCTGTTACGATATGTTGCAATTCACTTCCACCAAACTCAGCAGCTGTATCACCAATGACATAAATGAGGTCTCCTGCTTCTTGCAAAGAATTTGACGTCATGTAATCCGTTGATTCAAGAAGGCCTACCATTCCAATGATTGGTGTTGGGAATATTGGCTCTCCTGCAGATTGGTTGTATAGAGATACGTTTCCACTTACAACTGGCACATCCAGCGTTTCACAAGCTGTACTAATTCCTTGGATACTCTTTTCCATTTGCCAAAACACTTCTTCATTCGTAGGATTTCCGTAATTCAACCCATCTGTTAATGCAAGAGGACGAGCACCGACTGCCACTAGATTCCGAGCTGCTTCTGCTACAGCAATCTTTCCACCCACTTCAGGATCTAAATACATATAGCGTGCGTTTGAATCTGCCGTCATTGCAATCGCTTTGTCTGTATGAGGGATTCCGACAATACCTGCTCCAAATCCTGATTGACTAAGTACTTGTCCTTGGGCATCCCTATTAAAAGCTTCATATGCTGTCTGTTTATTAGCAATCGTTGGACGCTTCAGTAGTTCGTAAAATGTTTCTTTTACGTCTTCTACTTGCATCGTAACGGATCCACGTTTTTGGAATTTTTGATAATATGCTGCTTCTTTTGATGGTAAATGATAGACTGGAGCATCTTTATCTAACGCATCTACTGGAATGGATGCCTTACTTTCACCATGATGAAAAATGTTAAACTCTTTATCTTCAATCACTTCACCAATAACAACAGCTTCCACATCATGTTTTTGAAAGACATCAATAATCTCTTGTTCGCGACCATGTTCAACGACGAGTAACATTCGTTCTTGGGATTCAGATAACATCATTTCATAGGCAGACATATTTTCTTCTCTTTGAGGAACCTTTTCCATATAAAGGGAAATTCCTGTACCGGCTTTACTCGCCATCTCTGCCGCCGACGACGTTAAACCAGCTGCACCCATATCTTGCATCCCGACTAACGCATCAGACTGAATGACTTCTAAACATGCGTCAATGAGACGCTTTTCAATCTCTGGATCCCCGATGGCTACAGATGATGTATGGTCTTCCTCTGCTGCAACTTCATCTGACGAAAATGTTGCCCCATGAATACCATCTCTTCCTGTATCACGCCCAGCATAAATAACACTGTTTCCTGTACCTGCTGCAATTCCTTTTTGGATGTCTTCATGATTAATCAGACCGACACACATCGCATTGACAAGGGGATTTTCTTCATAACAATCATCAAATTGAATTTCTCCGCCTACTGTCGGAACTTCTAATGTATTTCCGTAGTGTGCCATCCCTCGAATCACTTCTGTATATAAATGGTTCGTTTTTTTATTTCCAAGTTGACCAAAACGAAGGGAATTTAATAGAGCAATCGGTTTTGCTCCCATGGAAAATACATCACGGACAATACCACCTACACCAGTTGCGGCCCCTTCAAAAGGTTCAACATATGATGGACTATTATGACTTTCCATTTTAAATACAACTGCTTGCTCATCGCCAATATCAACGACTCCTGCACCTTCTCCAGGACCCATAATGACGTGTTCACCTTTTGTTGGAAATGTACTAAGGAGTGGTTTCGATGATTTATAACTACAATGTTCTGACCACATGCTGGCGAAAATACCTGTCTCCGTATAGTTCGGTCGACGTTGTAAAATACTCTTCACCTTTTCATACTCTTCATTCGACAACCCCATGTCAACATATGCTTTTTCTTCTTCAATTTGTTTTGGATCCAACTCTTGTACCATCATAATCCCTCCGTGTGTTCTATTGTATTACCCATGTATTTACTTTTTCTCAACTAAACCAATCCGATCAAAAATCTGATCCACATTTTTTAAATGGTACGTATAATCAAAGCAATCGTCTATTTCGTCTTTTGTTAAATGGCTTGTGACTGTATCATTTGCTGAAACAAGTTCCTTAAATGAAGTTTCGGTTTCCCACGCTTGCATCGCAAGGGGCTGAACAACTCCGTACGCATCTTCTCGGGCAAGTCCTTTATCAATTAATGAAAGGAGTACTCTTTGTGAAAAAATAACCCCATATGTTTTATTAATATTTCGTTTCATATTTTCAGGAAACACGGTTAATTTTTGAATGACGTTGCTAAATCGATTCAACATATAATTGAGTGCAATCGTCGCATCCGGTAAAATAATCCGTTCTGCGGATGAATGGGAAATATCACGTTCATGCCAGAGCGGTATATTTTCATACGCTGTCGTCATATATCCACGAACGACTCGAGCCATTCCCGTCATATTTTCTGAAGCAATTGGATTGCGTTTATGTGGCATGGCTGAAGAACCAGTTTGTCCTTTAGCAAAAAACTCTTCTACTTCGCGAATTTCCGTTCGTTGCAAGCTCCGAATTTCAACTGCCATCTTTTCAATCGATGTTGCGATGAGTGCAAGTACAGACACATAATGAGCATGACGATCTCGTTGGAGTGTTTGAGTCGATACGGGTGCCGCTTGTAATCCGAGTTGTTCACATACATGTTTTTCTACGAACGGGTCAATATTTGCATATGTTCCAACCGCTCCAGACATTTTTCCGAAGGCAACCCCTTTTGCCGCTGCATCAAAACGTTCTAAGTTCCGTTTCATTTCTTCATACCAGAGCGCTAATTTCAAACCGAATGTTGTTGGTTCGCCGTGAACACCATGGGTCCTCCCCATCATCACTGTATGTTGATGTTCGAGTGCTTTTTCTTGTAACACATCAATAAATCGTTCAATATCTGCACGGATAATAGTGTTCGCTTGTGTAAGCAAATATGATAAAGCTGTATCAACAACATCCGTTGACGTTAGTCCATAATGAACCCATTTTCTTTCCTCCCCGAGGGATTCAGAAACGGCCCGTGTAAATGCAACAACGTCGTGACGCGTTTCAGCTTCAATTTCATAAATTCGCTCCACATCAAAGGAGGCGTCTTTTCTAATTTTTTCAGCATCTTCGGTTGGAATCACTCCAAGTGTAGCCCATGCTTCACAGGCAGCAATTTCAACTTCAAGCCATGCTTCATATTTATTTTGTTCGGACCAAATGGCGCCCATTTCCTTACGTGTGTACCGTTCAATCATTTCAAGTCCTCCTCGAAGGGAATAGAGTTTTTCAGTAGTTCCTCGATATCTTTACCAATCCACGTAATATGTCCCATTTTACGCTTTACTTTTACTTCTGCTTTTCCATATAAATGAACAAAACTCTTTTCGTCCGTCGCGAGTGTTTCAAGTGCGCGTTCCATATGTTCTCCTAAAATGTTCACCATACAAGCTGGTTGATGTTGCTGAACAGGAATGAGTGGCAAGCCACAAATGGCGCGAATGTGTTGCCCAAACTGCGAGATATTGCACGATTCGATCGTATAATGTCCTGAATTGTGTGGGCGTGGTGCCATTTCATTAATATAGATTTCATTTTCCACAACAAACATTTCAATCGCAAATGTACCAATGATATTCATCTCTTCGGCAATTCTTTTTGCCGCAATCATAGCTTTCTTTTCAATCGATTCGTTCACTTGCGCTGGTGCGACGGTTGTGTGCAATATTTGATGCATATGAACGTTTTCCGCGAGAGGGAAGAACGTAATGTCTCCATTTAATCCACGTGTAAATACAACGGACACTTCTTTTGTAAAAGGCATCCATTTTTCAACAATGCATGGATATGCTTTTTCGACAAACTCCATTGCGTCAGAAATATCTTCTTCCGTATCAATTTTCAATTGTCCTTTACCGTCATAACCGCCACGGCATGTTTTAACAACTGCAGGTAGTGCAATCGTTTCGATGGCTTCCTTACTTTGTTCTGCCGTTTCAACAACTGCACATGGAGCAACTGGCAATTGTAACTTTTCTAGTAATTCTTTTTCACGTGCACGATGTTGTGTAATTCTAAGCGCTTCAGCACCTTGAGGTAACTTACCTTTTTTCTCGATATATGTTGCAGCTTCTACGTCAACATTTTCAAATTCATACGTGACAATATCACACGCTTTTGTTAATTGTTTAATCGCAGCCATATCATCGTACGCTGCAACAATTTGATCATGTGCTACTTGAGCTGTTGGGCAATCTTCTGTCGGATCAAGAACGATTACTTTATATCCCATTGCTGTTGCTTCATGTGCCATCATTCTTCCAAGTTGTCCTCCGCCAATAATTCCGATTGTTTTAGGTGGTAATGTTGGTTGATTATTCGTCTTCTGTTCCAAGAGTATCCCTCATTTCTTCTACTTTTTCATGCAATTGTTCTGTATATTCTTCGAGTTTCTTTGTTAGTTTTTCATCTGTCGTAGCAAGCATTTTTCCGGCAAATAAAGCAGCATTAATTGCCCCTGCTTTACCAATCGCCATTGTTGCCGTTGGTATTCCTCCTGGCATTTGGACAATTGATAACAATGAATCCATTCCACCCAGTGCACTCGTCTGAATCGGTACACCGATGACCGGGAGCTGTGTTTGTGAAGCAACCATTCCTGGTAAATGCGCTGCCCCTCCTGCCCCTGCAATAATCACTTTCAATCCACGTTCTTTTGCTTGTCGTGCATAATCAGCCATTAACTGGGGTGTTCGATGTGCTGAAATAACATCTTTTTCATACGGTATATTTAATTCCTCTAGCATCTCACATGCGTGCTTCATCGTTTTCCAATCTGAATTACTTCCCATAATTACGCCAACTTGTGCCATATATGTCACCCTTTTTATATACTCAATTTTTCTTTCTTCAATTTACTGAATTTCATAATACGTATTTTATGCTCCACCAATACAACATGTAGTTTCGTTAAAGCGTTCGAAACTACATGTTGTATCGATATAGCTAGTTTCGGTAATTATGAAATTCACTCAATTAAAAAAATCTATTCCTCTACTCTCTAGTATGAGAGAAGGTGAATAGACTTATCCGGTGATAAGGAACAACCATTGACCATAAAATAGAAGACAATCTTTGATGATTTGTACACATGCGTGCTCCTCCTATGGAAAGAATGGTTTTGGTATCAACCGCATATAATCATTGATCTTCCCTCATAGTCCAACATTTACGGTGCAAGGTAGAAACTTTCAGGCCATATTCCTAAAAATATATGAGGTATAAAGTTCGGTTGGCTCAGCCAACGTTAATAATCGCGACATTCGCTCGTTTGTTTTCATACGTTTACAATACAAAAAAACTTGTCTATTGTCAATGATTCTCGAACAATTATTATACTTCCGTGCTTAATGTTCGGATTTAGAGTTTTTATTTGATAATCCACCGTTCGTAGCTTCTTTTTCCTCTTCAGAAGTAAACATTGAATCATCTTGATCGCCAAAGTACTCTTCTGCTAGTTTTGTTCCCTGGTCTTCAAGCAACTCCTCTTCAATTTCTCCATGTTCTTCAAATTCTTCCTGGGATTTCTCTAAACGCTTCGTCCGTACTTGCTTCTCCCAGAAGCCACCTTTAATATTCGTTGGTTCATACGAAATAATAAATGCTTTCGGGTCAATGTTTTTAATGACTTCGTAGAGCATTAATTCGTACTTTCTCGGGGTTAATATTTGCATAGACAAACGGTCGCCTTCCATACCGTACGAAAACCAACTAGTTACACCGTATCCTTTTTCACGTAATTGACGTGTGAAATCAATATGTGGATCAGAGGAAACGACATTGACCGTTATATAACCAAGTGCTAACTTTTCTTCAATGATGGATCCGACAATCACACCTAGTCCATATCCAATCGCATAAGCGATGATATTTTCAAAACGATCGAGGTTTTCCAATACGAGTCCTAGACCAATAATATACATAAATACTTCTAGCACACTGACACTTGCGGCGATATATCTTTTTCCTTTTAATGTTAAAATCATTCGGATGGTGGAGAACGATACATAAATAATATTTACAACTAAAATAATTGAAACCATGACAAAAGCACTTTCAAGCATGTTGTTCCCTCCAGTACAGTACAAATCATGCATATAACATGATTTTAAGCGAGTTCAGTAATTAAAAAAGAGCTTTTCCAGCAATGGTCATGCTCTTACAATCTTCAATTCCCTCATTATTATGCTTTACCAAATACCTTTTTACGAAGTCGGCGTCTCCAACTTTGTGCTAATGCATCACACGCTAATAATGCACGAGTTCTTCTTAAATTATCAATCGGGGCTAAGGAAATTTCTTGACATGCCGCGATAGACCATTCAGGATATGGACGTTCAACTAACTCAAGATCAATTCTTGAAAGAACATATCCTTCTTCCAATACTCTAAAATACCAGCCTAATCGACCTGTTTGATTCATTTGTGTGGCTATGTCTTTATGTTTAATTCTTTCACCAAGCCTCTTATATGGTTGGAATGGTTGAGATACTTGAATAACTGCATCTCCAAATCTGTAAATGTCTCCTATACAAACCGAATGTTCATCCATTTCTAAAACAGAAAAATTTTCCCCAAAGGAGCCTACATCTACATTTTCCACTTCAGCTACTTTTTTCCAGTACGTATAATGTTGAATCGGGTACGCAAAGATCGCTTGATCCTTCCCTCTTTGATGGTTCGGATTTGCAGCTTCATCACCTGTTAATCCCTTTTCTGCAAGCCATATTTGTTCTTCCACAGGCTTCATGGGCAAAACAGAAGTTTCACTGTTTTCTTTTCGAACCATTAATTTATGTACAAATGGCTCATTCATACAACATCTACTCCCTTTCATACTCCTCTAGTATAACCAATTTTTTTGTAAAGTGAAACTTCATTCAGTGGGGGGATTTTTTATTCATCCCTCCACTGAATGTTAGTTGAACAGAATCAGGGATTTACGAGCAGTTTATCCCCCACTTATTTTCTTTGGATTTCTTGAAAATTTGGTGTGGGGGATATTACTGCTCGTTAATGCGTGACAAAAAGGAAAGAAACGGAATGTGAAACAGGTAGATTTGTTCTTGGGGAATTCTTCAATTCACTCACATGCTAGTTCATGATAAATATGATATAGTTTCTATACTTTCAATTTATTAACGTGAGTGGAGGAATAGACTGTGAAAGACAATTTAGAAAAAGCAATATTTGCTGGAGGTTGCTTTTGGTGTATGGTAAAGCCCTTTGATCAGTGGGATGGAGTGGCATCCGTACGATCAGGTTTTACCGGAGGACACGTAAACAACCCTACATATGAACAAGTAAAAGCAGGTCATACAGGACATTATGAAGCTGTTGAAATCGTGTACAATCCTCAGGTGATCTCTTATGAAGAAATCATTACTATCTATTGGCAACAAGTGGACCCAACAGATGATGGCGGACAGTTTCAAGATCGAGGCGACATGTATAGAACAGCTATTTTTTATACAACAGAGGAACAACAGAAGATTGCCGAACAATCAAAAGCAGCATTGATCGCAAGTGGACGATTCAGTCAACCGATCGTCACGCCTATTCTTCCGGCACAAACGTTTTATGTAGCTGAGCAGTACCACCAAGACTTTTATAAAACAAACAAAGAAGCCTACGAAGCAGATCGCGCAAAATCTGGTCGTGACGCTTTTATTGAGACGCATTGGAAAGATCAATAATGGAAACAAAACATATGTTTCTTCTTGAAGGACGATATGTATGACAAAAAATCGTCCACTCACGTCGCTAAAAGTTTTCTTATTTACCTATTATGCCACAAACACAATTCTTCTCAGCTTTCTTGGCATATTTTTGCGCGATAAAGGGTTAACGGAAACAGAAATAGGCTACGTACTTGCGATTGGTCCGTTGGCGACAATCTTTTCACAGCCCTTCTGGGGGTATATGAGCGATAAATACAAAACCGTTAAATGGATGATTGTCATCTGTATTAGTGGATTGCTCGTCAGTAGTGTGTTCTTTTTACAAGCTGAAACATTAGGATACATTTTAATGTTTGGTGCAGTATTTTACTTTTTCACTGCGCCTGTATCTGCTTTAGGAGATAGTCTGGGGCAGCGGAGAGCAGAGGAGTTAGGCATCTCTTTTGGAACTGTGAGGAATTGGGGTTCCATTGGGTTTGCAACGTCCTCTCTCATCATCGGTGCTTTCTTAACAAAGTTCGGAATCCAGTACATGATTTGGCCTTACCTCGTCTTAGCAGCAATTGCTTTAATTTTTGCGTTACGTTTAACAGACGTTGACGCTAGCGAACAACCTGTCCACATAAGCGACATTAAAAAACTCATTCGCAACAAACCGTTACTTTTGTTTTTATTGTTTTTTATGTTTATTGCTATTTCTCACCGTGCGAACGACAGCTTCATAGGGTTATACATTGAAAACCTCGGTGGATCAGAGCAACTTGTTGGTGTTGCTTGGTTTGTAGGAGTTATGAGTGAGGCACTCGTATTCTCGTTAGGAGCGCTATGGTTTCGAAAATATCATTCGATTGTGTTTGTCATTATTGCTGGATTCTTGTATACGATTCGGTGGATATTATTTGCTCAGGCAGAAACACCAATGGCAGCTATTTTGTTGCAATTGTTTCACGGAGTTACATTTGCTGTCTTATATTTAGCAGCATTTGATTACATATCAAAGTTGATTCCAAAAATACTGCAATCAACTGGGCACCTCATATTTTACTCTGTGTTTTTTGGAGTATCAGGGATTATCGGCTCTCTAGGAGGTGGCTGGATTCTAGATGCATTTGGTGGCCCAGCACTGTATATGAGCATGGCCGCTTCTGCAGCAATTGGAACCGTGTTACTACTCGTATATCGTTTGCTGACATATAAACAAAACAAAACCTCGTGATCTCAGTAGAGATCCGAGGTTTTGCTCATTTATGCTAAGAATACAAAGTAGAGAATAAATATCACAAATAATCCGTACATAATCGGGTGAATTTCTTTCGCCCGTTTTTTAATAACCATTGTGATTGGGTAGAAAATAAATCCAACCGCAATTCCTGTTGCAATACTATAGGCAAGGGGCATAATAATAATCGTGAAAAATGCTGGGACTGCTATTTCAAATTTATCCCACTCAATATCTTTTAGCGAAGATGCCATGAGCACTCCAACAATAATGAGGGCTGGCGCGGTTACTTCCGCTGTCACTACGCTTAATAATGGTGAGAAAAATAGTGCCAGTAGGAAAAACCCTGCTGTAACAACGGACGTGAATCCCGATCTTCCACCGGCTCCAACACCTGCCGTTGACTCTACAAATGAAGTTGTTGTTGATGTACCTAATGTCGCTCCAACAACTGTTGCTGAAGAATCCGCAAGTAATGCTTTTCCTGCACGTGGTAATTTATTGTCTTTCATCAGACCTGCTTGTGTAGCTACTGCCACAAGTGTACCTGCCGTATCAAAAAAGTCTACAAATAAAAATGTTAAAATAACGACGAGCATTTCAATCGTAAAGATATCACCAAAATGAAGAAACGCTTGTCCGAACGTCGGTGCTACACTTGGCACACTTCCAACAACATCATTGATTCCTGTCGGTGCAGCAATTAAACCGACTAAAATTCCAACGATTGACGTGGCAATCATTCCATAGAAAATACCGCCTTTAATATTTAACGTTAATAAAATAACTGAAATAATAAGTCCAAAGATTGATAATAATACCGTTGGAGACGTTAAGTTCCCTAAAGCAAGCAATGTATCTGGATCCCCAACAATAATTCCTGCGTTTTGAAAACCGATAAATGCAATGAATAAACCAATTCCCGCTCCGACTGCCAGCTTTAAGTTTGCTGGGATCGCATTAATAATCTTCTCTCGTAACCCTGATAACGTAAGGAAAATAAAAATAACTCCAGAAGCGAGTACTCCCGCCAATGCTGTTTCCCACGGAATTTGATACCCAAGAACAACTGTATAAGCAAAAAATGCGTTCAATCCCATTCCTGGTGCAAGACCAATCGGATAACGAGCAATAACCCCCATAAAGAGTGTTCCGACCGCTGCTGCAATTGCAGTTGCTGTAAACACAGCCCCTTTATCCATTCTTGTCACACCGTCAGGTAACACTTCCACACTTTCCAGTGACAACGTAGAAGGGTTCACAAAAAGAATATACGCCATAGCTAAAAACGTTGTTAGGCCCGCGATAAATTCTGTACGATAATTCGTGTTGAGTTCTTCAAAGCGAAAGTATTTTTTCATTTTCTTCCTTTTCCTCCTAGACCTGCATGAAATTAAAAAAAGTAGTATCCACGAAATCCCGTGTATACTACTACGTTAAAAAGGTAGAAAGAATGCACATATATTTATATGCAAGTACATATCGCTTCAAATAAATGTCATTTTCCTCTTCATAACGTAGTCAGACCATTTACGGTAGTCTGGTAGAAACTTTGGGCCATATTCCCTAAATTATACGCAAGGTGTATTCAATTGATTAACATGTGTCTATCATACCCGCTTGAAAAAAGATAGTCAACTGTATATAATAGCTCACTTTCCTTGATACCGCTTGCATACCAGACACATTCCGTTATATTTATTTGTGAACAATATAATGGGTAGAAAACAATAAAAATAGAGCTGAAGATCTTTATCATAAAGATTTTCAGCTCTATTCGTTATTCCTTTATTATTCCTTCATTCAGATATGAAAGTAACTCTTCTTTGGACATGTCGTTAATTCCTAAGTAATCTAGCGTATATCCTTCTTCAAAATAGTTTTCCCCAACCATTGATGAAGCTAAGACAATCATAGAATCAATAATAGGAGTCTTTACACCATATACAAGGCCTAACTCATGATAGATTTTACAGCCTACTGGTACGTCTTCTGTTACATATCTATGATGAATACTATCAGGGCCTCGGTTCGCTTCATTCGAAGGCTCATGTGAACCTCTCGGCACTGAAGTACCGAGCATCCAAAAATTGGATACATCAAAGATGTTTCTCGTTTCATAGAGCCGAGCAATCCCGCACTCTCCACGAAGGCGCGTTCCGCACCTGAAAATTTTTATTTAAGCTATTTATTGCATCCCAAGGTGCAGAATGTTTTTAGCCGCATTAATATCTCGGTGTTCTTTATACCCACAAGGACATTCATGCACTCTTTGTGTGAGTGTCTTTTTAACAATCTTTTTACAGTTAAAGCACATCTGACTTGTGTTATATGGATCGACACATTTCACTTGTTTACCAGCATTTTCAGCTTTGTAAGTAGTAAATTGTATCAATTGATTCCACGCACTGTCTGCAATGCTCTTTGCAAGGCTATGG
>JAPFDS010000028.1 GCA_026168805.1 Caryophanales bacterium
AAAAATATTCGGATTTTTATTTACTATCTTTATTTAAAAGATGTATTCTATAAAAAGCGTCCTAAACATGTGACTTTCAATTAAATACAAAAGTAGTTTCAGGGTTATATAATTAGCACCCACAAATACTTGACTCAATCATTTTTTATTCCCCCTTGACTTTCCCAATTATAGTACTTATAGTGTTATACACAAACAACTTAATAATTAATTTCTTATCCAGAGAGGTGGAGGGACTGGCCCTTCGAAGCCTCGGCAACAGACTTTCATAAGTACTGTGCCAATTCCAGTAGCGTGCGCTAGAAGATAAGAAGAGCGAAAATGAAACGTACAGGTCTCTTCCTATATATAGGAAGGGACCTTTTTTATTTTCGCAAAATTTAAAGGAGGAGAAAAATGGTTCAAGATTTGGCTAAAGCAATTCAAACGATTAAAGAAAAAGAATGGATAGACCTTACCCATACGTTTGGTCCGGACACACCACATTTTTCGGCTTTTGATGATGCTGCATTCAAAACGTTGTATACCCATGACGATGGTTTTTCCGCACAACAATTCACGTTTGCTGGACAATATGGAACTCATATTGATGCACCGATTCACTTTGTTCGAGATACACGGTTCATTGATGAACTCGAATTAAAAGAACTTATTCTACCCCTTGTTGTCATTGATGTATCTGAACAATGTGCGACAAATCATGACTTTACATTGTCGGTAGATGATATTTTAGCATTTGAAAAGAAACATGGAAAAATTGAACAAGGCACATTTGTCGCTCTACGATCCGATTGGAGTAAAAGATGGCCTGATAAAGGAGCTTTCAACAATCAAGATGCAGATGGAAACAATCGTATCCCTGGTTGGGGCCTTGAAGCTTTAAAGTTTTTATTTGAAGAACGATGTATTCAAGCTGTCGGCCATGAAACCTATGACACTGATTCCTCCATCGAGTTCCAGAAAAACGGAGAATTACTTGGCGAATCTTATGTACTAGATCAAGATACATTCCAAGTTGAATTATTGAAAAATTT
Source organism: Caryophanales bacterium (assembly GCA_026168805.1). Taxonomy (GTDB): domain Bacteria; phylum Bacillota; class Bacilli; order Bacillales; family Amphibacillaceae; genus CALAMD01. The sequence goes on from JAPFDS010000028.1 coordinate 1,035, forward strand.
AGATAAATTACCTGCAAAAGGAGCATTTATTGCCAATTTTGTAGCAAAACCTGAGAACGCATCCGGTTTTCCCGTGAGATCTTTCGCAATACTCCCATAAATTAAAATAAACGAGAGAAGGTATATATAATGACAAATATAACGAAGACAGCGCCATTTCGCGCAGAACATGTAGGAAGCTTTTTACGCCCTGAAAGATTGCATGCAAAAAGAAAAGATTTTAAAGATGGAAAGATTGATTATTCCGAGTTAAGAGCTGTCGAAAATGAAGAGATTGAGAGAATTGTAGAAAAACAAATTGAACTTGGTTTAGATGTCGTTACAGATGGTGAATTCCGTCGCACTTGGTTCCACCTTGACTTCATGGAACATTTGAATGGGTTTGAAGGATATGTTCCTGAAGCAGGGTATTCCTTTAACGGCGGTGTAGAGACTGAAAAATATAATGTTCGAAACATCGGGAAAATATCTTTCAATAAAAATCATCCACACATTCAAGACTTTATTGAACTAAACGAACTTGTTGATGGTCGAGCAGTTGTAAAACAAACAATCCCAAGTCCGAATCAATTTTTCAATGCTGGTATTCAAAACATAGACATTTATCCAGATATTGAAGAGTATGCAAACGATATTATTCAAGCATATCAAGATGCATTTCAAGCATTTTATGATGCTGGCGCTCGTTATATTCAGCTCGACGATGTATACATTGCCGGATTATGTGCTCCAGAGGTACCGTTTAGTGATGGTGCACATGACCGTGAGTTCTTAATTGATCTTGCACTACGTGTTGCCAATGGTGCACTTGAAAATAAGCCAGAGGATTTAATTGTTACAACACATTTATGCCGTGGGAATTACCGCTCCACTCACGCTTTTGAAGGTAGTTATGACCGCATTGCACCTACTTTTCTTGCTAAAGAAAATGTAGATGGATTCTTTTTAGAATATGATGATGAGCGTTCGGGAGACTTCAAAGCATTAGCAGAAATTCCGAAAGATGGCCCTCGTGTTATCTTAGGACTCATCACATCTAAAACTGGTGAATTAGAAGATCGTTCCGAAATTATTAATCGGATCAAAGAAGCAAGTCAATATGTACCATTCGAACAACTATGTCTCAGTCCACAATGCGGTTTCGCATCTACACACCACGGAAATGAGCTAACAGAACAAGAACAGTGGGATAAAATAGCGTACGTAATTGATATTGCACGTGAAGTATGGGGTGAGTAAAGTATCTAGAACGAGGTTGGGACAATAGATTTAAAGTTAAATCAAATACGAACATTCTAATTTGAAAAGTGGAATTACCCGCTTCGGAAATATACTTCGCTTTCCTGCGGGCGGCTGGCAAGCCTCCTCATGTCTAAGGAAGGTCGACTAAACCCGGCCTTTGCGGCCAACGTCGACATACCCCTTGCCGGGGCAGGGTCTTGCCTATGCCTCTGCTCCCGCGGGAGTCTACGTATATTTCCTACGCTAAATTAGAATGTTATTCGTATTTTTGGTGATACAACTTTAATTTGTCCCAGCCTCGTTATTCTGTTGGTAATCGATTAAATGATTCCACTTTCCATTGTTCGTTTGTATACACAAACGTATTCATACATAAATGATGTAAAACAATATGTTCTAGACCACGAGGAATGGCTTGTAAATGAGCTAAAAGCGCATGGATAACTGCCCCGTGTGTCACAACGAGAATATGCTCACCTTTATGTTTTCGTACGATTTCTGAAAAAGCAACACGTACACGCTCAACAACTTCCTCATCTGTTTCAGCTTGAGGAAATATTCCGTCAGGATACGTAGAAAAAACATCATCATACGGTTCCCCTTCTACGTCACCAAATGACTTTTCAATAAAGGCATCGTCTATTTCGAATGGAATTTCAAACGGCTCATGAATGATTTGTGCTGTTTGTACGGCACGATCTAGCGGACTCGAATAAATGACATCCCACTTCGTATTCCATATATTTTCATGGACTTCCCGCACTTGTCGAACTCCACGTTCATTTAATGGTATATTACTTCTCCCTTGAATCCTTTTTTCTACATTCCAATCTGTTTCACCATGTCGAATCAAACAAATCGTTGTCAAAAATACCACCCCTATATGTAGTATACAGAAAGATTTTAATGCATGTTTATTATAATTGAATCTAATTCTTCATTTGTTTCTTTTTTAAGTTATTATTTCTTTGATTTTATTTTTAAAGACATGTAGGATAAGATAAAGTTACATATTTCTACAGAAAAGGAGGTGCCTATCACTTTTAAAAGATAGGTATCCATATGGAAAAAAACAACACAAATATTACGAATCCAGTATTTATAATATCTGCGACGTTTGTAGGTTTATTTGTTTTATGGGGATTTATTTCTCCTAGTTCACTCAACTATATTGCTGATAATTCTTTATCATGGCTCATCACAAATTTTGGTTGGTTCTACATGCTTATTACAGCATTTTTCGTATTATTTGTCATTATTCTAGCTATCAGTCCTTTTGGGAAGATGAGGCTAGGTAGACCAGGTGATCGACCAGAATATTCATGGATCTCATGGATCGGAATGTTATTTGCTGCAGGTATTGGTGTAGGGTTTGTTTTCTGGGGTGTTGCTGAGCCTGTACTTTACTATTTAGATCCACCTGTTGGAGTGGAGCCGGGAACGGACGAAGCTGCCGCTGCGGGACTAAGGTACGGAGCGTATCACTGGGCATTGCATCCTTGGGCAATATTTTCAATTGTTGGTTTAACGTTAGCATATGTTCAATTTAGAAAAGGACGTCCTGCTTTAATCAGTTCGGCTTTTTATCCACTCATTGGAGATAAGTCAGAAGGATGGATTGGACAAACCATTGATGTTTTAGCCGTACTTGCAACATGTACCGGTGTTGCAACGACATTTGGATTAAGTGCTATGCAAATTACCGGGGGATTATCTTACTTATCTCCTATTCCTAATACTGCTTGGGTACAAATTATTATCATTATAATCGTTACTTTCTTCTTTATGCTTTCTGCTTCAAGAGGATTAGACAGAGGGATTAAGATATTAAGTAACATTAATATCGGAGTCGCAGGTCTTTTACTTCTATTTATTTTAATCGTAGGACCGACGTTATTTATTGCAGAAAACTTTGTAACGACGCTAGGTGGGTATATTACAAATGTGCTTCCCATGAGTTTGACATTAAATCCATTTTCCGAGAGTGAATGGTTAGGGACGAATACCATCTTCTTCTGGGCATGGCATATTTCCTGGTCGCCGTTTATGGGACTCTTCATTGCACGAATCTCTCGTGGTAGGACCATTCGAGAATTTATGACAGGAGTTTTAGTTGTTCCTACAGTTCTAGCGATTCTTTGGTTTACAACATTTGGTGGTACAGCCTTAAATGTGGAAATGTTCGGTTCAGGAGGACTTGCAGAATTAGTTACAGCTGATGTGGAGTTAGCACTTTTTGCTACACTTGAAACATTACCACTCACATTAATTACAAGTGTGTTAGGGCTCTTGCTGATTTTCATCTTCTTTATTACGTCAGCAGACTCAGCAACATATGTGCTTGGTATGATGACATCGCGTGGTCACTTTAACCCGTCATTAAAAACGAAATTAGTTTGGGGTTTTCTCATTGCTGGAACTGCGAGTGTACTATTATTAAGTGGAGGCGGAGGACTTGATGCCCTTCAAACCGCTTCACTCGTTGCAGCCTTACCGTTTTCAATTATAATGATTTGTATGATTGCTTCCATACTCATTATGCTTGGACGAGATTATCGCATTCAAAAACGGAAAGAATCTAAAGAACAAGCATCTACGGTGAAAGATGTATTAATCGACGATATGAAAGATGAAGTATACGACGATGTACCAGATAAGTTTTATGATGAAATGAAAGACAAAGTATATGACGACTTACCAGATAAGTTTTATGATGAAATGAAAGACAAAGTATATGACGACTTACCTGATAAAGTTTACGATGAAATGAAAGACAAAGTATATGATGACTTACCTGATAAAGTTTACGATGAGATGAAAGACAAAGTGTATGACGAAATGAAAGATGAAGTGTACGACGAGATGAAAGATGAAATGTATAAAGAAATGAAAGAAGATATGTACGATGAGATGAGAGATAAGGTATACGACGATATCCCCGATAAAGTATACGATGAAATGAAGGACAAAGTATATGATGATATTAAAGATGAAGTATACGATGACATTCAAAGTAAAGTAATCGATGAGATTAAAGAGGGAATTATCGAAGATCTAGAAAAGGATCCAAATATCACCGTCGAACGTCGAAATGATAAGAAATAACCGAAAGCTCGAATGTTAATATCCTTTAACATTCGAGCTTTTTATCATCTTTTTTGTTACATAAGCTCGAATAACGCATGAATTTTGAGTAATTGCAAGGTAACCCGTACCAATGACCCTTTTTCGATAAAATCCAACAAACATCTACTTATTTATCAGGATATCTTCCTTTGAATTAATGTTAAAATCCATGTAGGATAATACAAAGTAATAAAAACCTTCGAAAGGATGAACGAACAATTTAATCAACATACGTCCATAAATAAATATATATATACCATAAAAAATGTCACTTACAGACGGAAAAGGAGGAACCTATCTTTCTCTATAGATAGGATCATCACATGAAAAAAGACACATCAAACACAAGAAATCCTGTATTTATAATATCCGCATCATTCGTTGCGTTATTTGTCTTATGGGGCATGTCTTCACCAAGTTCGCTACAGTTTGTAGCCGAAAATTCTTTAGATTGGCTACTCACAAACTTTGGTTGGTTTTATATGCTTATTACAGCTTTTTTTGTTTTATTTGTTATTGTTCTAGCTATTAGTCCTTTCGGAAAAATGAAGCTTGGTCGACCAGATGATGAACCAGATTACACATGGTTATCTTGGATTGGAATGTTATTCGCTGCAGGTATTGGAGTCGGATTCGTATTCTTCGGAGTTGCCGAACCGGTTCTCTATTATTTAGACCCTCCTGTTGGCGTCGAGCCTGGAACTGACGAAGCTGCCGCAGCAGGCTTAAGATACGGAGCATATCACTGGGCCATGCACCCTTGGGCGATCTTCTCCATTGTTGGGTTAACATTAGCGTATGTTCAATTTAGAAAAGGACGTCCTGCATTAATAAGTTCTGCCTTTTATCCATTAATTGGAGACAAAACAGAAGGTTGGATGGGACAGACCATTGATATTTTAGCAGTACTCGCAACATGTACTGGGGTCGCAACAACATTTGGCCTTAGCGCCATGCAAATTACAGGGGGATTATCTTATTTATCTCCTATTCCTAACAATGCTTGGGTACAAATTATTATCATTATCATCGTAACCGCCTGCTTTATGATTTCTGTAGCTAGAGGGTTAGATGGCGGAATTAAATTATTGAGTAACATAAACGTTGGTGTGGCAGGACTTCTTCTATTATTTCTCTTAATCGTTGGTCCTACACTATTTATTGCAGAAAACTTTGTAACAACTCTTGGAGGATACATATCAAAAGTAGTCCCCATGAGCTTGACCTTAAACCCCTTCTCAGAAAGTGAATGGCTTGGTAAAAACACCATATTTTTCTGGGCATGGCATATTTCATGGGCGCCCTTCATGGGATTGTTTATTGCACGAATTTCACGTGGTAGAACGATACGTGAGTTTATGACTGGAGTACTTTTAGTTCCTTCTATACTAGCCGTTCTTTGGTTCGTTACATTCGGTGGAACGGCTTTACACGTAGAATTGTTTGGCGGAGGTGGACTAGCAGAACTAGTCACAGCAGATGTGGAGCTAGCCTTATTCGCTACATTAGAATCGTTACCACTCACGCTTATTACAAGTATTCTAGGGATATTTTTAATCTTTATATTCTTCGTTACGTCAGCTGACTCGGCATCATATGTGCTTGGAATGATGACGTCACGAGGTAATTTTGATCCTAGTTTAAAAATTAAATTCATTTGGGGCTTTCTCATCGCGGGAACTGCAAGTGTTTTATTATTAAGTGGTGGTGGAGGATTAGACGCCCTTCAAACAGCATCACTTGTAGCTGCCTTACCATTTGCGATTATCATGGTTTGTATGGTCATCTCCATTTTAATTATGCTTAGTCGAGATTATAAAATCCAAGAAAGAAAAGAGTCACGAAGCCAGGCAACAACCGTTAAAGATGTATTAATGGATGATATGAAAGAAGAAGTATACGATGACATGCCTGATAAAGTATATGACGATATGAAAGATCGCGTATATGGTGACATGCCGGACAAAGTATATGACGATATGAAAGATCGTGTATATGATGACATGCCGGACAAAGTATATGATGACATGAAAGAACGTGTATACGAGGAGATGCCGGATAAGGTATACGACGAAATGAAAGATAAAGTATATGACGACATGAAAGATCGCGTATATGAGGAAATGCCT
>JAPFDS010000057.1 GCA_026168805.1 Caryophanales bacterium
CGATAAAGTCCATATAATTGTGTAAAAGAAAAGGTCATCTTTCATGACTCATGTTACAATGTTTTCGACGAAGAAAATACAAACATGGAGGCATGAAAAAATGACCCAAATCAATATTACTATAAACTTAGAAGATCTTAAAGAAAAAGTAGAAAACAGTTCCCTGGAATCACCTGTAAAATCTTCTATATCATTAATTTTAAATTCATTAATGGAAAAGGAGAGAGACGAGTATATTAACGCATTTCCTCATGAAAGAACTGTAGAACGTAAGGGACAGCGCAATGGTTATTATGGTCGAGAATTGATTACTGGTGTTGGTTCATTATCATTACAGGTTCCTCGCACGAGGGACGGAGAATTCTCTCCTTCGGCGTTTAAAAGATACGAGCGATTTGATCAGGCTTTAGTGCTCTCGATGATGGAAATGGTTATAAACGGCGTTTCTACAAGAAAAGTCTCCAAAATAGTTGAGGAACTGTGCGGAGAAAGCGTCTCAAAATCATTTGTATCTGAGATAACCAAGTCGCTTGATCCAATTGTAAACGATTGGCGAAACCGTCCATTGAACCTGTATTATTTTCCTTACATTTATGTAGATGCAATGTATATTAAAGTTCGTGAGGATAATAAAGTTGTTTCTAAAGCGGTGTATATTGCTTGTGGCGTGAATGAAAAAGGCTATAGAGAAATCATTGGATTACAGGTGAATCACCGAGAATCAGAGGAGAATTGGTCTGAATTCTTTGATTACTTAAAGGAACGTGGAATTCAGTCACCTAAAATGGTTATTTCTGATGCTCACGCTGGGCTAGTATCTTCTATTAATCAAACGTTTCTCGGGACTTCGTGGCAGCGCTGTACTGTTCATTTCTTGAGAAATATTTTGGCTACATTTCCAAAGAAAAACAGTACTCAAGCGAGAGAAGATCTTAAAATAATATTTAGAACTCCAAAGCTATCCCATGCTCGAGAATTAAAGGATAAATTCATTGAAACATATCAAGATAATAAAAAGTATCAGAGAAGTATTGAGGTTCTAGAGAGTGGCTTTGAAGATGCTATGCAATACCATTCACAACCTTCTAAGTATCATAAAAACTTAAGAACAACGAACATGTTAGAGCGTGTAAACAGAGAAGTTCGAAGAAGGGAAAAAGTCATTTCCATATTCCCAAATGACCAATCTGCTATACGGACTATCGGATCTATACTGATGGATCTAGATGAATCATGGGAAAACACTCAATATCTTAAACAATTTGATAAGTATTATTAATGCAGCCTTTTTATCAAAACTGAATCAGTTGATTGTAACGGAAGGTGGTGACTCCTGCGGGAATAGCATGAGTCTTGAGACCCCGCAGGAAGTGATTTTCTTCCGAGGAGGCTCAAGCCATGCCCGCGGAAAGCATCCACCTGCAGTGAAAATCAACGTGGCTAAATACGCCCCAAATACTTAAATATGCAATATAAATTCAATTTATGTTGTCTATTTAATTTAAATAGATTAA
>JAPFDS010000041.1 GCA_026168805.1 Caryophanales bacterium
TGAATACTGCGGATAAATAGCTCCACCTCTGCGGACTTTTGCTCCACCGCTTGCGGGCAAAAGCCCCAAGAGTGCGGAAGCTGCTCCAATAATATCTTAATCCTTCGGATATTACCGTGATTAGTGCCAGTGATTTGGTGAAATAAACCGCTGAGTCGAAAAGAAGACCACCAGCCATTACATAGCTAGTGATCTTCCTATTAATCTTCTAGTCTTTCTATAAGCTTGGAACTTTTTATAACGTTCCATTAGCCGAAGGCTCTTCGCCTTATAAATAAGGGAGGGATGCCTCTAATTCACCCATAATTTCGAAATGGGATAAAATAGTGAAAGCAATAGTGTTTCATTCAGTTTTTAACCTCAATTGGAAGCATCAGAAGTCACCCAAACCATGGCGTTCACGCATAGAAACTTCCCCATCTATTAGAATCTTATAAGAATTATGCACGACACGATCTAAAATTGCATCTGCCAACTGCATATTTTCTATCTTCTGATGCCAGCCTTTTGGTGAAAACTGAGAACAAAAGATTGTTGAAGAGTGATTTAAGCGTGCTTCGACTATTTCTAATACATGGATCGAATCTTCCTGATTTAATTCCGTGAGAAGCCATTCATCAACTATTAATAAATCAACATTCCGATATTTTTTAACTAACTTACGATAACTACCATCTGCCTCAAAACGAGCCACCTTTAATTCATCAATTAATTCAGGTAATCGGATATATTTCACTTTCCTAAACTGCCGACAAGCTTGAACGCCGAATGCATTTGCTAACCATGTCTTCCCATTACCAGAAGCGCCCATAAAGATTATATTTTGCCCGTTTTCAATATATTGGCCAGTTGCCAATCGTGTCATAAACTCCTTGTCTAAATGGCGATCAGGATAATATTCAATATCCTCAACAGAAGCCCCTGGTTCACTAAATGTTGCTTGTTTTATTAATCTTTGTAGCTTATTTGATTGACGGCGGGCATACTCAGAATCAATAAGTAAATTAAATCTTTCTTCAAATGATAAATTTTGGATTTCTCTATCAGCCGATTGATTTTCATACGCTTCTGCCATACCACCTAATCGCATTTTATTTAATTTATCTAATGTTTCTTCGTTTCTCATAGTTTTTTCCCTCCAAAGTAATCTGAACCACGACTAAACCCATAATCTTTGTCCGTTCGGACAGATTTCAAATGTGATGAGCCGCTATTCTTTTTTTGTTCATATTGACGTTTTATAATGGTTTTGAAAGTAGACAACGTAGGTTGTTTGGTTATACTTAAGATAACCTCGCTACTCTCTTCAATGAGTTGTGCAGAATATTTATTTTCAAGATTTTTAATACCCGAAAGAATCTTTAGTGCACGTTTCTCAACCTGTTGATCTAAAATTTGCGTAACTACTTCAGAAGTATTAACACCTATTTTTTTAGCCCAACTCCGTACGTTATCGGGTGTATGTTCTGCATACATACGGTGATGGTCTGGCATATGATCATGAAGTGTTTCATATTCACCAATTTTATTTTTAATACGTTTATGAGATGCAATTCTAGACTGATTGAAGTAAACTTCAATTAAGTTCTTTGTGAGACGGGCTTCTACATCACATTGAACATATTCATACGGAACGGAGTAATAGTTTCGTTCAACTTGAATGTGGTAGTTTAACTGAACCTTGGCTATTCTCCATTCCGTTAACTGATATTCTGGTTGTCTTACGGATATTAAATAGGGAAGTTCTTCTTCTTCAAAGACACTTCGCCGAGAGCCTGCTTTCTTTTGAAAAGGTTCATTATTCAGCTCTTCTAACTTCTCCCATATTAATGCATTTAAATCTTCTAAATAAAAACATTGAACATTTCTAAGTGATGCAATAATTTGGCGTGATATAAAGCCAACGGCGCCTTCAACACTAGATTTATCTTTCGCTTTTCGAACGCGAGTTGGAACTATAACCGTTTGATAGTAGTCAGCTAACTCACGATACGATTCATTGATAACTGGTTCGGCGTAATCTGCTTTATTTACACCTGTTCGTAAATTATCTGGAACAAGAGTTTCAGCGACACCATTAAAATATTTAAACATGTGAATATGCGCAGTTAACCAACTTGAAGATTTCATATCTAAAAAGCCTTCGGCATAACTGTATTGACTAAATGGAAGTGTAGCTACATAAACGTAAACCTTAATATCTTCGCCAGTCATACGATCTATTAGTTTGAGAGTTGTACCTGCCCAATCTACTTCAATTGATTCCCCTGGCTTATGTTTTAGAGGCATAGTAACTTTATATTTACCAGCATAACTTTGGTAGTGTTCACAATAAGTGCGGTAAGCATATGGAATAGCTTGTTGTTCGTTAGCCCGTTGGCTATATTCTTTATGCAATAAACTTAAAGTCATATGTGGCTTACCTAGCTCCTTATGAACATAATTCCAATCTTCTTGATAATACCCTCTCGCTTGTGGACGTTTTTCTGGAAAAAGAAAATCTTCTAACCAGCGATCAGACATTTCTTCAGTTAGTTCTGTTAACCCCCTTTCTTTAGCTTTATTCACGATATTGCGAATGGTATGCCTTGAACTTCCAACAGCGACTTCTATTGTTCTTTGTTTCATACCATTGAAATAGTGTTCAAGAATTTTTCGATATTTAACCATAAATAAACCCTCCTATACAATGAATTCATACTAGGTTAATAGCATGTGTCACCATTATACAAAAGGGTTACAAGTGTACCTATTAAATTGTTGATTTATGGTAGAAGAGTGGAGCAGCTTCCGCACTCTTGGGGCTATTATCCGCATCGGTCGGAGCTAAAGTCCGCAGGACTGGAGCTTTTGCTCCGCAATAATCA
>JAPFDS010000069.1 GCA_026168805.1 Caryophanales bacterium
AAATTTCTGATGTTGCATTACAAAGAAACAACATACCTAGAAAGTCACTAAATTATCAAACGCCCATCGAGTGTTTCATGAATCATGTTGATAAAAATTTCGATAATAGTATGTTGTCTCGCTTAATTTGACAAATCAAATTTAGTAAAGATATGGATCAAGTGAACTGGAGGTTTATCTTTTTTAATCCGGGAATTGTTTCTACCATTCTTGGTCTATTTGTCTTTTTATTACCCGTTCGTTTACCAGATCTTTTATCGAAAGGACTCGATAGTGTGGGATCTATGACAGTTCCTTTATCTATGATGCTAATTGGATGCTTATTAGGTAAAATACAGTATAAAGATCTTTTAGTTATGATAAAAGACGCTCACTTGTGGACAGCAACATTTTTGCGGCTTATTTGTTTACCTGTATTATTACTACCATTTGTATTATTTCACGTGCCTCATCCTATTTTATTGATTGCGGTCGTAGTTTCTGGCATGCCAGCTGCTTCTACTGTATCTCTATATGCACAAAAATATGGTGCCGACTCATTTTATGCATCTCTTGGAGTATTACAAACCTCACTTGTATGCATCGTCACCATACCTTTTCTTTACATGATTGTTCAGTTGTTTTATTAATTTATAAAGAGATGGAATACTCCTCATACACGATTAATGCTGTCACATTTCCAAAGCCTGCTGAAATTTTAATATCTTTAATTTTGTACTGTTCGTTGTTACTTAGAAATTCATTAACCTTTTTCTCAAGACCACTGGAAGTCATTGCGTCTAGAATTTTAACTTTCATCTATTTTCCTCCATACCGTAATATATTTCATTACCCAAATAATGCAGGTGAATATTCAACGATTCCCTCAGTTTCTTTCAATGAAGATGGAACTAGCTCAAGAGCAAAAAATGCTTCATCTGGTGCTTCAAATGGTAAAGTAATCCCCCAATTGGAAGCTCGTTTAAATCCTAATTGTGGATAGTATGAGGGATGTCCTAAAACAATAACAGCTTCATTTCCTTCATTTCTTGCAATGGATAAAACATGATTAATTAAACGTTTCCCAACCCCTTGTCTTTGTTCATGAGGAGAAACGGAAACGAGTCCTACATTTAAGATTGGAGTTTTCTTTGGACCGTTAATAATGTGGACTTTCGATACAATGACATGACCGATTACTTCATTGTTTTTCAAAGCAACACGTGAATATTTGGGATTAAATGTTGATTCATTGCGTAACTTTCTAACCATCTTATGTTCGGATCCACTTCGGACTGGAGTGTTCTTAAACGCTGCTTTAATCATATGTTCCGTTTGTTCGTAATCATCTGGGTGCTCTTGCCTAAATATGATATTCATCACTCCCTTTGATGAATTTATATATGTTCATTAAAGTTAGAACATTCTTTCTTATTCTTCTTACATCTATTATACTTAAATTAAGGAAATATAGAAACATCTTTTTATCTTTTCACTAGTCAGGAGGAAGTGTATGAGAGAAATTGGGATTGGTGTCGTTGCTTCTTTCTTTTTTGCAGTTACATTCGTGCTCAACCGTTCAATGGATTTAGCTGGTGGAAGCTGGATGTGGAGTGCTTCCTTGCGGTTTATATGGATGCTTCCATTTATGTTTTTGATTGTGACCTATCGGGGAAATCACGCCCTTTTATTTAAAGAAATGAAACAACATCTCCCCCATTGGCTTCTTTGGAGTACGATTGGTTTTGGTCTTTTTTATGCACCACTTACATATGCTGCTTCATTTGGTCCTGGATGGCTTGTTGCTGGGACGTGGCAAATTACAATAGTTACTGGGATTATTATCGGCCTTTTGATGCGACCGAAAAAAGGAGCCGCTTTGCCTGCGGGAGTTGAGCGACCACCCTTTCCAGTCGGAGGTTTATTTATCTCGCTGCTTATTTTAATCGGTGTGGGGTTTATTCAACTGCAACAAGCGGAATCTCTTCCATTGCCAACGCTTTTGTTAAGCATATTCCCAATTGTTATTGCAGCTTTTGCTTATCCACTGGGAAATCGCAAAATGATGGAATTGTGTGGAGGTCGATTAGATACCTTTCAACGCGTACTCGGTATGATGATTGCGAGTATGCCTTTCTGGCTCATTCTTTGTACGATTGCGTTCATTACGAGTGGACCGCCACCAATGGATCAAATCATCCAAACATTTATTGTCGGTGTTAGTTCCGGTGTGATTGCAACGACATTGTTTTTCATTGCTACCGATCGAGCCCGTCATCATCCAGGTACACTGGCAGCCGTTGAAGCTACCCAGTCGTTTCAAGTTGGTTTTGTCGTTGTTGGAGAAATGCTTCTCTTACAAGCACCGCTACCGAACAACTTTGCACTTGTGGGTCTCGCTATCATAATCGTAGGAATTATTTTATATAGTATGTATTCAAAACGGATTCAAGACAAAATGCGCTCTAAGGTAAAAATCAAAGTAAGTTGATGCAATGATTTAACGTGTATGCTCTATCACTTCGTACCGAAGCGATAGAGCTACATGTTAAAAGTTCATACGCATCCATTTTAATCAAGCAATCGATTATTTTCATCAACACTTAATATTCGAACAGGCTTCTCTTTCCCCTCTGAAGCTACTCCTGTGCCGTGACAAACACTACATTCATACTGCCATCCTTCGTCATCTGCGAGCATACCTGAACCTGCACATGCCATACATTTTTCTTCACGAGTCGTCATGTGAATCCTCCTTACTTTTCTCTTTTACCCAGTTAATGACGCCCCCATGGAGCATCATCTCTATTTGTCGGTTAGACAATGCATGTTGAACATTTATTTTTTGATTTTTTCCTTTGATTTCAATGGTAAACATATGTCCTTTTTGAATATTACGATGAATATTTTTGAGTACTAATATATCGCCATTTTCTAATGTGTCATAATCCGTTGCATCTACAAAAGTAATCGGTAAAATTCCGAAATTCACTAGGTTTTGCCAATGAATACGAGCAAAGTCTTTTACTAAAGCTACTTGTAACCCTAAAAACCTTGGAGCAAGTGCTGCGTGTTCTCGACTAGACCCTTGCCCGTAATTAACCCCAGCTAGTATGGCGTGCCCCCCTTCATCAACGATTTCTCGGGCGCGATCATAATATGTTGAATCCACGATTTCAAATGTAAATTTACTAATTTCGGGTAAGTTACTCCGATACGGAAGAACGCGTGCGCCTCCTGCTAAAATTTCATCGGTTGAAATGTTATCACCCATCTTTAATAAAATAGGTATTTCCATAGAATCAGGCAGTACTTCCATTTCTGGAATCGAAGCTATATTTGGTCCTTTGTGCAAATCTACTTTTTCTGCTTCTTCAAGGGGAAGTGGTTCATCGATTAACTGCGTATCGATGGTCGGTTTCTTAGGCTCTGTTACTTTAGGGTACTTCATATCAAGCGTTCGTGGATCCGTAATCTTTCCGGTTAAAGCCGAAGCCGCTGCGGTTTCTGGTCCACATAAATACACGCTATCTTCTTTCGTACCGGACCTCCCTGGAAAGTTTCGTGGAGTTGTGCGTAGACTATTTCGTCCAGTTGCCGGGGCTTGCCCCATGCCAATACACCCATTACATCCCGCTTGGTGCAGTCTTGCTCCTGCTTGAAGTAAGCTAGCAATATGACTTTCCTTCACAAGATCACTGAGCATTTGACGAGAGGTTGGGTTAATATCAAAAGATACATCTTCAGCAATTTGTTTTCCTTTAACAATTTCAGCAACAATTGCGAAATCCTTGAAACCTGGATTTGCAGATGACCCGATATATGATTGATAAATCGGTGTTCCTTCAACCTCTGAAACAGGGACAACATTACCAGGGCTTGATGGTTTCGCAATTAGTGGTTCAATATCGGATAAATTCAAGTCTTCATGAAGATCGTATGTGGCTCCTTTATCTGCAGAAAGTTCGACCCAATCATCAGCTCTATCTTGACCGGTTAAAAATTGTTTCACTGTATTGTCTGACGGAAAAACAGTCCCAGTAGCTCCTAGTTCTGCCCCCATATTCGCAATGACATGACGGTCCATCGCATCTAACTCTTTTAAACCTGGCCCATAATATTCCAGGACACAACCGACAGCACCTTTTACGCCATGTCTTCTGAGCATTTCTAAAATAACATCTTTTGCACTGACCCAATCAGGCAATGTTCCAGTCACATGTATTCCCCATACCTTTGGCATCGTTATATAAATGGGTTTTCCAGCAATAGCTAAGGCGACATCGATTCCTCCAGCACCCATCGCTAGCATTCCCATCGATCCATTGGCACATGTGTGACTATCCGAACCTAGTAATGTTTTCCCTGGTTTCGCTAAGCGCTGCATATGCACTGGATGACTTACACCATTTCCAGGCTTGCTATAATGCAGCCCGAATTTTTGAGCAGCACTATGCAAAAACAGGTGATCGTCTGGGTTTTTATTATCGACTTGAATTAAGTTATGGTCGACGTACTGTGCGGAAACCTCTGTTTGTGCACGCGTAATCCCCATCGCTTCAAGTTCAAGCATCACAAGCGTACCCGTTGCATCTTGTGTTAACGTTTGATCAATAGTTAAACCGATTTCTTCTCCAGGAACCATTTTTCCTGAAACAAGATGGTCTTGAATTATTTTTTGCGTTACATTTAACGACATACTTTATTCCTCCAATTCTCATATATTCTTTATTATATGTATACCTTCATGCAATTATTTATCGCAAACGAATCGTATGTTACGTAGACGTTAGGTTGTAAGCACGTCAACAAAGATTTAAAAGCGCTGTAACAGTTGATAACAAAGTCCTCTTTGGTATACTTAATAAGGGTTTATAAACGTACGAGAAATACATATTTTCGGAGGTCAAATATATGACAAACAATTTAATTGATCAATCGGTCGAACAATTAGCACCACTCATTAAAAATCAAACCATCTCACCCGTTGAATTAACAAAAGCAGTGTTTGAACAAGCCCACGCAACAGAAGAAAAGGTCAATGCATATATGGAATTGTATGAAAAACAGGCTATGGAATCAGCCGTACATGCTGAAAAAGAGATTAGCCAAGGAACATATCGAGGCATGTATCATGGTATTCCAATGGGGATAAAAGATAATATTTTCTTTAAAGATCAAGTAACGACAATGTCTTCTAAGATTCATAAAGATTTTGTTCCAACCTATGACGCTACAGTGATAGAAAAACTACGGAATGCAGGAGTTATATTTACTGGGAAATTAAGTATGCATGAATACGCCATGGGAATTACCAATAACAACCCTCATTACGGACCCGTCCATAACCCGTGGGATCTATCGAAAGTTTCTGGAGGTTCAAGTGGAGGTTCTGGAGTAGCTGTTTCTGTTGGTTCAAGTGTTGCTTCTCTTGGTACAGACACAGCAGGTTCCATTCGAATTCCTTCTGCATTATGCGGAACAGTTGGGCTTAAACCAACACGCGGTAGAGTCAGTACCCGAGGCGTATTTCCCTTATCTTGGACAATGGATCATGTTGGTCCAATGACTAAAACTGTGAAAGACGCAGCTGCACTTCTTGAAATTATCACAGGCTATGATGAAAAAGACCCCGCTTCGGCTCAGATGGAGTCCGGTACGTTTGTGGAAGGCATTACCGGTGACGTGAAAGGTCTAGTGATTGGAATCAATGAAGAGTTCTTTTTCAATAACATTGATGCAAACATTGAAAAGATTGTTCGCAAAAGCATCGACACACTTGTTGAACAAGGGGCTCGTGTCGAAGAAGTAAAAATTCCTTCCATGAAAGATGCTGAATGGGCTGGATTTTCATTCTCATTATCAGAAGCATCCACTTATCACTATAACAATGCGTTAATTCGTCCGGAAGATTTTGGTGAAGATATTCGCGGACTGATCACATCTGGTGCTTCTCCTGCATCTGATGAATATAGACGAGCACTCATCGTAAGAGAGCAAGCTCAGAAAGACTTTGAAGAAATCTTCAAAAAAGTAGATGTGCTCATTTCACCAACAACTCCAGTGATGCCAAGTACAATCGGCAGTGACACGGTTGATTTGAATGGGGAACAAGTCGACTTTATGATGAACATTATTCGTTTAACAGGACCTGGTAATTTAACAGGACTCCCAACACTATCTGTTCCTTGTGGGCTTAATAATGGGATGCCTGTAGGACTACAAATTATGGGACCTGCATTCCGTGAAGACCTTGTTCTAAATACTGGCTACGCCATTGAACAAACAAATCCTTTACAAGGGAAAAAGCCTTCACTGACATAATGAATGATTGAGAGCATGCGTTCAATCGCATGTTCTCTTTTTTATTTGTCGTCCAGTAATGAATTTGCAAAAGAAAGCAAGTCTTTAAACCGTTGATCTGCTTCAATATTCTCTTCACGATTGCCTACTAAAACTGTTTTTACGCCAGCATACTCTCCTGCTTGAATATCAGGCTTTCGATCACCAACCATATAACTATTCGATACATCAATATCATATTTGTTCGCTAAATCGATAATCATTTTAGGGTGCGGTTTGCGGCAAGAGCAACCGGCATTTGGTTTGTGTGGACAGTACTGAATATCTGTAATTCTCCCACCAAAATGTGCTATTTCTTCTCGCATAGTATCATGAACCTTTTTTAAATCTTCTGTAGACATATACCCTAAACCGATGCCCCCCTGGTTTGTCACGACAAAAACTTCATAGTTTGCTTCATTTAGTTTGTGTATAGCCTCCCCAACACCATCTAGTAAATAAAAGTCCTGTGGAGAATTCACAAATTTTACCCGATCACTTAATACTTCATTAATGACTCCATCTCTATCTAAAAACACCGCTCGTTTCATCGATTATGGCTCCCTTTTTATGAGATTGTTCTAGCATGCGTCATCAATCGTAAGTATATACTGTACATTTGAAATGTATACAACGAAACATACCACGATAAAAAGAAGATCCCATATCAATAGGATCCTCTTAGCTATACTTCCATTATTCAGTTTTTATAGAGACGTTGCTGTTTTTGGTACGTATGAAATTCACTCAGTTACAGGAATATTTTCCAACTCTTGCACTCCTACAATTGTGTCTAATACCTCTTCACCATTCATATGAACTAAAGTAGGCGTCCCCTGAATTTCTAAATCATATTTACCAATCGTTGATCCAGCGGCAGATGCAGACTCTTCTTCACTTGCATTAAACTTGTAAATATCTAAAGCCCCTTTTTCATCTTTATACTCTTTCAAAGTAGGCTCAAACTCTTCACAGTAAGGACAATCATCAGAATGGAAATACATTAAATACTCCCCTTCTGTAGGTAACTGACTCTCATCTTCTACCAAAGTAGAATACTCCCCCTTTGCACCATCACTACAACCTACCAATAATACAAAAGGTACGAACAATACCAATAACCAATACTTACGCACTTTCATTCCTCCCTATTTATCACGCATTAACGAGCAGTAATACCCCCACTGAATGAAGTTTCACTTTACGCAATCCTTATGCTCCCTCTAACTTTACTATTAAATATCTCTCAATACCACCACTTCGCGAATTACCGCTAATTATTCATGAACGTATACATATATTCCATTCTATCGGGAATGATACATACTACAAATTTTTAGGAGGTGGATTCACATGACTGATGAACATAAAGATGACCGAGAGTCGCTCTCTCGTCGAAGATTTATGAAAAACACTGGAATGGTAGCTGGAGGTATTGTTGGTGGTTCTCTACTTGGTGGCTTACTAACCAACCAATTTCAAACAACTGATGAACCAGCTACGGAAGAGATGAAGCAAGACTTCCAAGATACCCGAATGTTTTTCTCACGGAAAAGTGATTTCGCTATTTTATCGGACGCAACGGAGAGAATCTATCCAAAAGACGATAATGGACCTGGTGCAATTGAGCTAGGAGTCCCTTATTTTATCGATAAACAATTAGCGGGTTCATGGGGCTCAAATGCGAAGGAATATATGCAAGACCCCTTCTGGCAAAACGAGGAAGTGAGCGAGTATGAACATAAGGATACGAGACAAGATAAAACTGGACCAAACTCATCTACAAAAACTCCAACGCCGACTCCACGTTATCAAACTCGATTGAACCGTGGTGATCTATTTTTACATGGGTTACGAACAATGGAGGATGTGAGTCAAAAAGAATTTGGTGACTCTTTTGTCAATCTAGAGAATAAACAGCAAGAAGATATACTGACAATGTTCGAGAATGGTGAGATTCAAATGAACGCTGCTGCTGGGGTTACTTTCTTTAACTTACTACTGCAAATGACCATCGAAGGAGCTTTTGCAGACCCTGTATATGGTGGAAATAAAAACATGCTTGGTTGGAAAATGAAAGAATTTCCTGGGCCTCGTACCTCGTATGTAGAACAACTTGAGTCGGATGAGTTTATTGTTTTAGAACCAAAGAGTTTAAGAACGTATCAAACTGGAGGGAAATAAATGGCAGTCAAATTAGACAAAGTCGACGTTGTCGTTGTCGGCATGGGATGGGCTGGCGGAATTATTAGCGCCGAGCTGGCTAAAGCTGGAAAGAAAGTGGTTGGGCTTGAGCGAGGCGAAAATGCAGAACAAGAAGATTTTACTGATGTAAAAGACGATTTACGGTATACAAACCGCTTTGAATTAATGCAAAATTTGAAACATGAAACAGTAACATCACGAAATACAATCGATGATACTGCTCTTCCAGTAAGAACAAGAGATGAAATGATGGCTGGAACAGATGTAGGTGGTGGAAGTGTACATTGGGCTGGTGCGACATATCGATGGTGGCCATATGATTTTGAAATCTATAGTCAAACTGTTGATCGATATGGAAAGGATAAAATACCTGATGGAATGACGATTCAAGATTGGGGTATAACGTATGATGAAATGGAACCTTACTATGACCAATTTGAAAAAACAGCAGGTATATCGGGTGAGCCTGACCCACTAGGCGCTCACCGTTCCAGCGACTATCCTACACCACCATTAAAAGAAACACTTCCTATTCGAATGTTTACAGAAGCAACAAAAGATTTAGGGTATCATCCATTTCGAGTTGCTGCGGGTAATTTATCAGAAAGATATGAAAATCCGGATGGAGAAGTTCTTAACCCGTGTCAATATTGTTCTTACTGTACCTATTTTGGTTGTGATTTTGGTGCGAAATCAGATGCAGTTGTAACGGTTATTCCAACTGCTCAAAAAACAGGTAACTTTGAACTCAGGGCAAATGCCTATGTACGCCGTGTACTATATGAAGGAGACAAAGCTACTGGAGTTATGTTTGTCGATACACGAACAGGAGAAGAATTTGAACAACCTGCTGACCTTGTCGTTCTTTCTGCCTTTACCTTTACAAATAACCGCTTGCTACTATTGTCGGAAATTGGTGAGCCGTATAATCCTGACACACGAAAAGGTATTATTGGTAAAAACTTTACCGGTCAATTTAATAATGTGTTTTTAGGTGCAAGAGGATTTTTTGATGATAAAAAGTTCAATCTGTATGCAGGTGCTGGAGCCCTTGGAGCAACAATGAGCGATTTTGCAGCAGATAACTTTGATCATACCGACCTTGATTTTATCCATGGCGGTGCAATTGAATACAGGCAATACGGAGATACCGCAATAGCAAACAACGTTGTTCCAAGTGGAACCCCGAATTGGGGAGCAGAGTTTAAGGAAAAATCAGTGTACTATACATACCGAAGTTTACCTCTTTGGTATACATCGGCAACCATGTCTTGGTGGCACAATTACTTAGACCTTGACCCAACATATAAGGATGATTTTGGTGATCCACTTATTCGTGTGACAAATAAATTTACCGATCAAGATCGAAATATTGCTAAGTTCGGGATTGAAAAATGTAAAGAAATTATGGAAGAAATGGGCGCAGATATTGTTGACGTTGATGAAGTGCCAGAGGAATTTGACCACATATACCATGGTGGGCATTATGCTGGTGGTGTGATTATGGGCGATAATCCTGAAGTTTCCGCCGTTAATAATTACATGCAAATGTGGGATATGGACAACTTATTTGTTGTTGGTGGATCTGCTTTCCCTCAATTTGGAGGACACCATCCGACACCAACCATTGGTGCATTAGCATATCGTGCTGCTGATGGGATTAAACAATATTTGGACGATCCAGGACCGCTTGCTCAGACAAAACAAACAAATACAGTGTAAATAAAAGAATAGTTAAAGGTTTTCCGGGAAAACTACACCTGCAACGTATCTTCGGTGAAGAAGGTGAACTATATGGGAATAGGAAATATCGGGATACCTAGTTTAATTTTGATTATTGTTATCGCCCTTCTCATTTTTGGTCCAAAGCGACTCCCTGAAATGGGTCGAGCTGCTGGGCAAACGTTACAAGAATTTAAACGAACCGCGAATGACCTAATAATGGGAGAAGAACAAAATGATAAGAAAGATTAAAAAACATAAGAAAAAAAGAAGACCAACAACACATTTTGTTGGTCTTCTTTACTTTGAGAAGCATATCATTTATGCTTTCAAATCAATTTGTTTTCCTAAATTAGGATGTGGCGTTTGTTGTGCATTTGATGACTCTAGCATTTCAATCAATGCCTCTCCATCTTGTTCCGCTGTCGACATCGCCGATTTCATCACAGACAAGCTTGCTTGCTGTTTCACTTGCGCTTGGTTCATCACTACAGACATAGCTGCAATATCCAAACAATCCCCCCTAACAGAGTAAAACTTCTTCCTATAACTTTTATCGACTATATAATAAAATTTTAAAGTTTTTTCTTTATGAATCAAATACTTCGGTCTTTAGTCATTCGATTATTCCTTGCTTTTAAGGTATAATAATTACGTTTGAATCAATGTTGAATGAATATATAGAGGAGTTTGCAATTATGTGGTTTCTATTTTCTATTTTAGCAGCATTATCTTGGGGAGCTGCGAACTTATTTTATAAGAAAGGTTCTACTCATACCGACAAGTATAGCCACTTAAAAATCGTGACGATGGTTGGTTTAGTTATGGGGATTCATGCTTTTTCATATATGTTTATTAAAGATATAGCATTCGATCCTTTCGATATGATTCGATACCTGCCTGTTTCATTTTTATATATTTTATCAATGACGATTGGCTTCATTGGTTTAAGATATATTGAGCTTTCGATTTCCGCCCCTGTTCAAAACTCATCCGGTGCAGTCACAGCTATTTTACTATTTATCTTTTTCCCACGTGAAATTTCTTGGTTCGATATTGCAGGGGTTGTCATTATTACCGTTGGTGTATTTGGCCTTGCAGTACTAGAGAAGCGTGCAGAAACGGCTGCACTAGAGGCAGACAAACAAGTCATTGATCCGAAATACCAAATTAGTTTTCTAGCGATCATCTTTCCAATTATGTACGCGGTGATTGATGGTCTCGGAAGTTTCGCAGATGGAGTTTATTTAGATGAGTTAAAATTGATCGCAGAAGAATCAGCCCTCATCGCTTATGAATTAACGTTTCTTATTTGTGGGATCCTCGCTTTTCTGTACGTTCGTGTGATTAAAAAACAAAAGTTCAACATCTTTAAAGAACGCGATCGTGGATACGCAGCAATTCTTGAAACGACGGGACAATTCTTTTACGTATTTGCGATGGCGAGCAATGCGATGATTGCAGCACCTATTATCGCAGCACACGGAATTTTCTCAGTAATTTTATCACGGATATTTTTAAAAGAAATTTTATCAGCTAAACAATATCGAATGATTTTACTCGTGATGTTAGGAATCGTTTTACTTGGAATAGCTGGAGAAATGTAATGATTTAAAAAAATACCGAGCCCTCATGAAGAGGACTCGGTATTTCTTATGATTCAGATGTTTTAAACCAGTCAATAACACGCCGAACAAGTCCCATGAGAAATGTCAGCACCCGTCCAAAGTATTTCCGGAATAAATATACAAAAATCAAGGACACAAATACGATGATTGCCGTAATAATAATACTGTTTTTTACTTTATCATCTAACGCATCCCATTGAGGTCCTAAAAAATTCCCAAAAAGAATAAACGTTGAGGTCCAAACGATTGCACCTGAATACGCAAATATCGCAAACGTCCGAAAACGCAGCTTTGCCACACCTGATAAATAACCAGTAAAATGACGAACACCAGGAATAAAATATCCAATGGCTAATAATTTGCTTCCATGCCGTCCATACCATTCTGATGTTTTCTCGACTCGTTTAGGACTAATACGAATAAATCTCCCGTATTTTTTCAGCAATGGATTTCCAATCTTATATCCGAGAAAGTATGTGATCGTCATTCCGACACAACTTCCAAGAATTGCAATCAAAATACTAGTCCCTAAATCCATATGTCCTCGATAAGCGAGAAAACCTACATAGGCCATTAATGATTGCCCAGGGAGAGGGAGAGCTATCAGGTCAAGCATTAAATAAAAAAATAAAAATATGTATCCATACTGGTCAATATATGGAGCTAATACTTCCACGCAAACCCCCTCCTTTTTCAATAAACAATCGTTGAACTCTTATATAGTATCGACATAAGCAGGATCCGCATACACCTGAACCTTAATTGAAGTAGTTATATTTTCAAATGCATGTTGTTCCCGTAAATTACATCATTCGAAGTTCACGAACTGTTTTTTCGATTTTTGTTGGCTACTAGTATACCATAAAATGACTCTTGGCAATATGTACACCTGAATAAATTTCATCATGAAGCTTGGCGGACAATCCCACAACTATATACACTCATATTATTATTCTTGCACATATTAGAAATCTTGCCTATGTCTTCAGTTATTTATAGCACGAATTTTCGACAGAAGATAGCATTTTATTATTTTTTTACTGTTCTTTTTGCAAAAACTACAATGAGTTGGAACTTCTTTATGTTTCCTTTATACTTTTAGTGAGTGATTAATTGTGAAAGTGAGGTAAGTTCATGCGTTGTGGAGCTAAATGTTTTCTTGTTGAAGTAGAGATAAATGAAAAAGTCCAAACAAAATCTGTCAATGCTCGAACTCCAGCTGGAGCGAGAAAAGTTATTCGTTCTGCATATGGAAGGGAAACTGTCATTCAGACCGTTCGCGAAAAGTAAACGAGATGATCAGAAGAACATCCTCCGAACCTTGGGCATACATTATGGGTAAAAGCTTATAAGGAGGACCATATATGGCTGATTGGATGACAAGTTTACAAACAAAAACTCCTAAAGAGGGATTTGAACTCGCAATCAAACTGGCTCAAAAAGGAGTCGAATATACGCAACCCTCTGAATCCATCCGCAAAAAACTCCGCCCAAAATACTCAACGAATGCTGACAGTCTTATTTTCGCTTCAGAAGTGATTGCTATTCACTTCCAAACGGTTGCCGCTGCTAACGAGTATTGGAAAGACCGTATACATTATTTTAGTAAATAAATAAGGTAAAAAAGGCACAACTGCGTAAGTTTCAGCAGTTGTGCCTTTTCAGTGTTCTGTTTGCAAGACGTTCCGATCCTATTTTATAGATCTTTCGTTAATTCCATAAACTCCTCGGCATCACGCGCCATCACTTTGATCCCTTCTTCCCAGAAAGCTTGCTTCGTTACATCAACACCCAAATGTTTTTGTGCGAGCTCTTCGACAGTCATCGAACCTGTATCTCTAAGCAACGCAATGTATTTTTCTTCAAAACCTTCAGGATGTTTTAAATACTCTGCATAAATACCTAAACTAAATAAGTAGCCGAATGTGTACGGGAAGTTGTAAAACGGTACACGATCAATGAAAAAGTGTAGTTTACTACTCCAAAAGTGTGGATGATAACTTGATAAACTATCTTTATAGGATTCTTTTTGTGCTTCTTCCATCAATTCATTGAGACGATCTTTAGATACAATTCCTTCTGCTCTTTCATTATAAAAGGAATCTTCAAATAAAAATCTCGAATGAATATTTAAGAACATTGCTGTAGCCCCTTCCAATTTTGTAGCTAACAAAGCAATTTTATCTTCTTTGGAAGTTGCATTTTCGACTGTTGCATTTGCAATAATCATTTCAGCAAACGTACTAGCTGTTTCTGCTACGTTCATGGCATAGCCTCGATTCAACCGTGGCAAATCTTTCATGACATGGCTATGAAATGCATGTCCTAGTTCATGAGCAAGTGTGCTCGTGTCACTCGGTGATCCCGTAAATGTCATAAAAATACGTGACTCTTCAAACTCAGGCAAATTTGTGCAATAGCCACCTGGACGTTTGTTTGGACGATCTTCCGCTTCCACCCAGCGGTTTTCAAGCGCGTGCTTCGTAAATGATGTTAACTCTGGACCAAATGACTCAAAGTGTTCAATGACAAATTCACATGCTTCATCATACGTAAATTCAATTGCCTTGGCATCACCAATGGCAACAGGGGCATCTACATCTTGCCAACCTAACTTTTCCATCCCTAGTATTTCCGCTTTTCTTTGCAGGAAATTGATGAAAGGTTCTTTATGGTCAGATACTGCTCCCCACATTGCATCTAATGTCTCTTTCTTCATACGATTGTTTTCAAGGGGTTCTTCTAAGTGATTCTCTCTTCCGTGCGCTTTTTGTAATGTAAGACGATAACCAGCTAAATGGTTCAATGTATCTGCGAAGATCGGAGCATTCTTAGACCATGCTTCTTCCCAGTTTTCGAATAATTGTTGACGTACTTCTGGGTCAGGATCAGCGGACATACGGTTCATCGCTTGCCCAACGGATAATTCTGTCGTTTCTCCTTCTTTATTTGTAAAAGGAATGGTCATAATAGAAACGGCTGTATCGTATAAATTACTCCATGCAGCGAGTCCATCTTTATTTAACTCGGCAATCAAGGTTTCCTCTTCTTCTGACAGTAGTCTTTTTCCTTGATCACGTATTTCATGGAGACGAAACGATAGGTCGGAGAGCTCTCCATCTTGAAGTAGCCCTTCGAAATCAGCTTCAGGAATAGCGACGAGCTTCTTAACAAATATATTTGACAACTTTTGAACTTCACTGTTCAAATCCATTACGTGTCCTAGCATCACACCAGCATGAGGATCATCCATATATGCGTCTTGGGACATTTTTATAAATGTAGCGGATTGTCCAAGTTTTTTTCCAATTACTTCTTGTTGATGTAAAATATTTTTCAATGTTTTTGCTGATGAATCCTCTGTAAAGTTCCATTTTTCTAATGTTCCACGATAGCTCTCAATATCTTTTTTGACGGTTCCTAATTTTTCTTTCAATGCTTCTGAATTTGTTCCTCCTGGGAAGATGCTTTCCAAATCCCATGTGTCTTTAAATTTCATAGCGACTGCTCCTTCATTTCACTCAATAAGTGATGTATTTGTATGGCTCATTTTCGTGACACAAAATCTTTCTTAAAAGTACTCAGGAATTGTAAATGTCTCTAAGTCTAGTTCGTCATTCATTCCATAATACATAAGCACTGTGTCATCATACGTTTGAAACTTTTCAGGTAATTCTTTAAATCCAAATTGCTTATAAAACTCTGTGTCAATATCACTGAATAAAAAGAAATGATAACAATCTTCAGCTTCAAGCCCTTGAAGTGTCTGATCAATTAATTTTGACCCATATCCTTTTCTTCGTGTGAAAGGTTCTGTCGCAAATGTTCCTAGACCTTTGACGACAGGCTCTCCCTCTTTATGAAGATCATAAGCAATCAGTGCATTGACGACTTCCTCATTATCCGTATCTTCAATCACAAACCACTCTCCGTTTTCATACTTCGGTGAGTGCATGCATTTGTCAATATGCTCTTCAAGTGTGAGTCCTTTCCCCCACTGATCATATCCTAACGTGAAGATTCGTCTCATGTCTTTTTCTTCTGCTCTGCGCCATTTAATAAACATTTACCTTCACCTCTTTAGTTCGTATGAAATTCATTGAACTTTTCAGTATATTTGTATATTAACATACATGTGGCTTTTTTTTGAAGTAAGTGCTTTCATAATTGAATTTGTACGTAAAACTAGCATCAATCTGCAATTCATCTCATAAAATATGGTGAACCCTTTATACGCAGGAGGTGAACCATTATTTTTGCTATTATGCTTGAAGATCGTGGAACTTGGAATTTAGATATACTTGCATTGCTCTTATGTCTTGTGTTGGTGTATGGAATCCTGTTAAAACAAGGAACAAAACATGTGAAGCCGATCCTATTTTTAAGTAGTGTCAGTCTGTTTTATGTATTTGTAGGGAGCCCGATTACTTCCTTCATTGAACTTTCATTTAGCCTGCATATGGTTCAAATGGGAATGATGTATTTTGTAATTCCACCTTTATTTTTACTTGGGATTCCGAATGATATGTACGAGAAGCTTTTTTCGAGACTTAAAAAGTACTACTTTTTATCTCCCAGACACGCACTATACTTGTTTTCCATTCTTTTATTCTTCTACCACGTGCCGTTTATATTTAATACGCTCTCACAATCTACTCTTTATGTAAACAGTTATGAAATCGTCTTGTTTCTACTAGCAATTATTATGTGGTGGCCTCTTACTTCACCGTGCACGAACGATCGTTTACACCCGCATCAGCTCAAACGCTATGTTTTTAAATGTGGTGTCTGGATTACACCTGCTTGTCTATTCTTTATTGTGACGGCTTTTATCGATGCTGAGAGCAATTCATTTCTTACACAAATGTCTGCGCACCTCTGTATTCCTGATTCCAAATCACAAGATTTCCTTCCCCCATTTTTTCAATCAAAAACAGATCAATTTATGGCAGGAGTGTCTATGTTTGGATTGCATAAATTGGGATTATTAATGACAAGAAGACTAGATAAACATCGATTTTAAACGTATTCCATAACGCTCGAAATACGTATGTTCTAACAATCATGAACCATTCATAGGATAAAGCAATATAAAAGGACGGTGGCGTTAATGTCTGAAGAAATACTCGAATTACAAATAGGAGGAATGCATTGTTCAGCTTGTCCAGTGAGGATTGAACGTGTAGTTTCCAAGTTAGCTGGTGTGTTAAAGGTTCAAGTAAATATCACAACCGAAAAAGCGCTCGTGCATATTCAACCAGGTAAGATCGACCTTCCGCAAATTGTACATGCCATCGAAAACATTGGATTTACTGCTACACGTGTGATGAAAAACCGGTCTGATGTTTACGAAAAATCGATAGAAGATGTCGTGCTTAAACGAAACTTTATGCTTGCGGTCATTCTCACCATACCTTTAGCTTGGGCAAATCTCATTCATTTTGAATGGGCCAGTAATCTATACATCCCTAGTATACTACTGCATCCTTTTAGCCAACTCGCACTGGCAATTCCTATACAATTTATCATCGGATTTCCGTTTTATGAACGGGCATGGAAAGCGATTAAGTCCGGTTATGCAAATATGGATGTACTGATCGTCTTGAGTACGTCTGCTGCCTTTTTCTATAGTCATTATCTCACATTCACATCCATTGAAACCATCCAAAAAGGGGAACCAATGGTACTTTATTATGAAACAAGTGCCTTCATTATTACGTTTATTTTATTAGGTAGACTACTCGAAGCACGAACAAAATCACGAACGACTAAAGCGCTCAAAGATTTATATTATTTACAAACGGA
Source organism: Caryophanales bacterium (assembly GCA_026168805.1). Lineage (GTDB taxonomy): Bacteria > Bacillota > Bacilli > Bacillales > Amphibacillaceae > CALAMD01. Next base: position 17,682 of record JAPFDS010000069.1, read on the forward strand.
AACAGCGTTCATTGAAATCAATGGAGAAGAACAAAAAGCACGAGTAGATTCCCTCACATATGGGGATATTATTGTTGTTAAACCAGGGGACAAACTTCCCATTGATGGAAAGGTCATTCAAGGAAGTTCAACCATTGATGAATCTTTATTAACGGGTGAAAGTCTTCCAACTGAAAAAAATATCGGACATGCAGTATATGCAGGAACGATGAACATTGGTGGAGTTTTAAAAATACAAGTAACAAAACAAGAATCAGAGACAGTCTTATCACAAATTATTCGTATCGTGGAAGATGCTCAACTCTCAAAGCCTCCCATTCAACGTATTGCAGATCGAGTCGTACAAGTGTTTGTTCCTGTTGTCATTGTTATTGCCGCTGTCACATTCGTACTGTCTTATCTTATGTTACAGCCAGGGGAATTTAGTGCCGCCTTAGAAAAAGTCATTGCTGTATTAATTATCGCCTGCCCATGTGCTCTAGGGTTAGCAACTCCTACATCAATCATGGTTGGTAGTGGACGAGCAGCTCAACTCGGTATTTTATTTAAAGAAGGTGCAATCCTTGAGTTGTTAGGTAAATACAAAACAATCATCGTAGATAAAACAGGTACTCTTACCAAAGGGAAACCAACCGTAACAGATTTATATGTAAAAGATTTTTCACGTCAAGAATTCTTAGCAATGGTCGGTGCGATTGAAAAAACCTCCAATCACCCAGTTGCTCAAGCCATCATCCATGAAGCTGAATCTATCAAGCACCCTATTCATGAAGCCGATCATGTACAATCGATTCCTGGTCATGGACTTACAGGCATGGTCAATCATAAAGAAGTAATGATTGTGAATCGTACATATGTTCAGGAAAGTTCTATGCACCTTCCATTCGAAGCACGTGAAGTCATTACAACGTTAGAGAATGAAGAGAAAACGGTGATGATTGTGTTCATCGAATCATTGTTTGCGGGGATTATTGCTGTGACGGATGCATTAAAACCTTCTGCAAAAGAAGTGATGAAGCAAATGAAACAAATGGATGTACACATAAGTATGCTCACTGGAGATAATATACATGTAGCCAATCAAGTAGCAAAAGAAGTTGGGATCAAACATGTTCAAGCAGAAGTAACTCCACAAGAAAAATCAGCCATCATTCAAGATATCCAACAAAATGGAACCGGAGTCATTATGATTGGAGATGGGATGAACGATGCCCCCGCCCTTGCTGTTGCAGACATTGGCATCGCTCTCGGAACAGGTTCAGATATAACCATTGAGTCTGGGGATGTTACCATTATGAAAGGCGATTTACAAAAGGTCATACAAGCCATGACCATCAGTCAGCAAACCATGCGAAACATTAAACAAAACTTAGGTTGGTCCTTTTTGTATAATGTCGTTATGATTCCCTTTGCAATGTTTGGATTGTTAGCACCTTGGATCGCAGCTGCTGCAATGGCTCTTAGTTCTGTATCTGTCGTATTAAACTCCCTTCGCTTACATTGGACGACTTTGTAACTAGAAAAAACATTTTCATCCGACTTCTTTTACTGTAAAATAGAAACAGATTACGTCATAATAGCTCTTATACGCTCTTGTAGAAGACTCGGGGTGAAGATTATTTTAAAAAACATACAAAAACTATCAAAGAAACAGTACATCTATATTGCAATTATCGCTTTTTGCTTACTTACGTCAATCATTTTTGTGTACAATAATCATTCTTTATATAAGCGACCGATCGGCCAAATTACCGAAATTTCTTTAGAGGAAAAAGATGAAGTCGTTGATCGGTATGGAAATGAGGATGAAGTTTTTAAGCAACAAATCATCGCTCATATTTTAAATGGAGAACAGAAAGGTGAAGAGGTCTACATTACGAATGAATATTCGTCCTCAGGATCATACGATCACAAATATGAAGCTGGTCAAGAAGTGTTCATTCATATCCAAAACCATACAACTGAAGACGGAGAAACATCCGCAAGCATCACGGATGTAAAACGTGATAAATACCTGGTGATGATCGCTTGGGTGTTTATCCTTACATTACTTCTAATTGGAAAGAGACAAGGACTCTTTGCTAGTGTTAGTTTAGCAATCAATATTATTTTATTATCCTACGCACTTGATCTATACGTACATACATCCATTAACTTATTATGGATTAGTGGTATTCTAGCTATTTTGTTCACTGTGTTCTCATTGCTACTTGTGAATGGCTTTAACGAAAAAACATATGCGGCCATTATCGCTACACTACTCGGTACGTTTTTCGCGTTGTTTGTTGCATATGTGACGATGTGGCTCACAAATGAAAATGGGTTACGGTATGAAGAAATGCAATTTTTAACACGGCCTTATGATATTGTCTTTTTAGCCGGATTGTTCATCGGTTCCCTCGGCGCTGTGATGGATGTAGCTATTTCGATATCTTCAGCAATGTTTGAGTTGTATCATAAAAACAATAATATCTCTCCTGATGCACTAAAAAAATCAGGATTTGATATCGGCAGAGATATTATGGGAACGATGACAAATATTTTATTTTTTGCCTATATTAGTGGCTCCATTCCAACGCTCATTTTATATTTAAAAAATCATTCACAACTTGGATTTACATTGTCCATTAACTTATCCCTTGAACTCGCTCGCGCGCTTGCCGGTGGGATCGGAATTGTCATTACGATTCCAATTGGACTGTACACCACTCTTTACTTTATCGAGAGAAAGAGGGCGAAATCATGAATGTTTTATTTGTACTTGCAGCGATTTTATTCATTTTGATGCTAACGATTGGAGGAGCGAAAGGCGCGCGTTCGTTCATCTCACTGTTTCTCAACTTTATTGTTATTTTAGTAACGGTTATATTTATGGCATCACCACTCGTTGATCCAATTTTGCTAACAATGATTGCCTGTGTCGTCATTAGTTGTATCAACCTATTTTATATTAACGAAGTAAATAGCAAAACAACGGTAGCTTTCATTTCAACGATTATTACGATTGGTATTTTGTTTTTCTTTATTTACTTCATTACAAAAAAAGTGCAAATCCAAGGGTTTGGTGAAGAGGAGTTTGAAGAAATTCGTATTTTCTCCCTCTATATTGGAATAGACTTTATTCGATTAAGTGCGTCTGTCATTATTATGAGTACCATTGGCGCGATTACGGATGTTGCAATATCCATTACCTCACCAATGAAAGAGATTTTCCATCACAACCCTCATTTGAAAAGCAAGGAATTATTTACATCAGGGATGACGATTGGAAAAGACATTTTAGGTTCGAATACGAATACATTGTTCTTCGCCTTTATTGGCGGATATATGGCATTACTCATTTGGTTTAAAGATTTATCGTATTCCTTCGGTGAAGTCGTCAACTCGAAAATCTTTAGTTCAGAAATGATTATGATTATGTGTGCAGGAATAGGAATAGCACTTGTCATTCCAATAGCCGCAGGAATTAATGCGTGGTATTTAGTTCGGACGAAACAAAAAGAAATGAAAAATGATGAATAAACAGGGCTCCACTCTAATCTACTAGAGTGGAGTTTTTTTGTAGACAATCAACTTCTCTAGGCAAATGATTCACACCAATTTTTTTCGTGCATATTATAAAAATGCATTTGGATATAGGCTCTTATCTTCTTACACTACTCACCGATAAGAGCGACTTATTTGTAAAATTAAATAAAAGAGGTGGTATTGTCTATGGAAGAACAGGTCATGTTGACCGCTTCCCATTGGGTGTATCTAGCCGTTATTGTTTTGATTCTAGCATTCATTATATTTAGACGGGAAGTTGTCGTTCCTTCGCTCGCTGGGATTTTTATATTAGGAATATTGGCTGCACAAGGGCAAGGCGTAACAGATCAGTTTATTAATGGTTTGCAAACCGTCTTTGAATCTTTGTTAAATGCAGGGGTAGAGCTGTTTGATATTATGCTTATTATCTCCTTGATGGTGGCCATGCTTAAATCATTGCAAGCGCAAGGGGCAGATGTACTGATGGTTGCACCTGTAAAAAAGTTGATGGTCAACCCTACGACTGCTTTCTTTGTTTTGGGGATTATGACATATATAGCAGCAACCTTCTTCTGGCCTACTCCTACGACTGCTTTGATCGGAGTCGTACTAATACCTGTTGCCATCCGAATGGGGCTACCCGCTATGGGAGCCGCTGTAGCGATCAGTCTCTTTGGACATGGAATGGCTTTATCTGGTGACTTAGTCATTCAAGGGGCGACTAAATTAACAGCGAGTTCTGCTGGTGTGAGTACAGGGGAAATTTTAACATACACTGCTTTATTCTCTGTGATTACTGGTGGTGTCGCTATTGCGATTGCGTTTTATACGATTCGCAGAGATATGAACAGAGGCATCTTGACAGCGCCACCCCCAGAGGAGACTGCAAATTTCAATACAACTGAAACTGAATCAGAAACACCAAAGAAGGGAAAACATGCGAAGGTATTTGCTATATTAGTTCCTGTCGTTTTACTAACCGTCGTTTCAATCATGGTCTATCGGGCCATTTTTGATCGAGACCATGTCATTTCAGGAGGAGATGCAACCGGATTTTTAGGAGGAACAGCAATCATCCTGTTAGTTCTTGCAACGTTTAGCCAAGAAGGTTCGAAGGGCTTTGAAAAAATCATTGATCATCTACGTGAAGGTTTTTATTTTGCCATTAAAATCTTTGCACCGGTCATTCCGATTGCCGGTTTCTTCTTTTTAGGAAATCCGGATGATGCTGGAGCCATATTAGGGGAAGGTACTTCTGGTTTCTTATTTGACTGGGGACAGATCATTGCGACCAATTTAGGGAACAGTCCTCTGATAACGTCATTTGGGATCGCTATCGTCGGTATTCTTGGAGGATTAGACGGGTCAGGTTTTTCCGGATTACCTTTAACAGGATCTTTGTCAGCAGCACTAGGGTCAGCTTCCGGATTAAATGTTGCTATTTTAGCATCCTTAGGTCAAGTGGCTGGTATCTTTGTCGGAGGTGGAACGATCGCTGCGTGGGCGTTCGGTGTCGCCGCAGATTCAGGTGTTGCAGGGGTGAAACCAGTCGATCTCGTCAGGCGTAATTTCATTCCCGTGATGGTTGGGCTGTTTGTAGCTTGTATTGTTGGAGTACTTCTGATGTAGGTGGATTACAAAAATTAGCTTTACCAACAAGTATAAAGAGGCTGTCACGGCCTCTTTTGTATATGTTGTAGGATGATTTTACTGTTGGGTATACTCGGTATACGAACCATGCTGAAACTTAAATCTTGGTCAGGAACTTCATAATCCATGCGATTGACTAAGTAATCAAGGCTCACTTCCCTCTTCTCGTGGAATTGTATTTTTATGTGACATATAAACCGCCTCCATGAACAAATCTTGGAACTAAATTTTGACACAATTTAGTGTTTTAATTCTTAATTTATCCAAGTTTATTATGAGCGCGGAAGTATGTTTATATGCATGTAAGGATATATTGGTAAGGCTGTCTACACAATGAAATTATACCTTAAATAGGAGGAACGTTTTTTATGCTCGAGAACTGGGATTTTTGGGAGATGATTCTTCGTGCTTCGGGGGCATTTTTTGTATTATTACTCATGACACGATTAATGGGAAGAAAGCAATTGGGCCAACTGACTTTTTTTAATTATATTACAGGTATTGCATTAGGTTCGATTGCTGCTAATATCGCTAGTGAAACAAATGTGCATTATCTGAACGGAATTACTAGTTTACTGTGGTGGACTATCTTGACAATACTTGTTGGATACTTAAGCTTAAAGTTTTCAACTGCAAGGGTTGCCATTGATGGACAACCCGTAACCGTTATTAAACAAGGCAACATATTAGAAAATGAATTAGGGAAATTGCGCCTCAACATGGATGATTTGGGAATGTTGTTGCGTGAGCAGAAGGTTTTTTCCGTGATGGATGTAGAAAATGCAGTGTTTGAGCCTAATGGGAAATTGAGCGTTATGATTAAAGAGGAGAAACAGCCAGTAACAAAAAAGGATCAAAACATATTTACGGTAAAACCAATGTATATCCCTATGGAATTAATTTCTGATGGCAATATAGTTGAGAAAAATCTTAAAGAAGCCGGGGTATCACTAGAATGGTTGAAAAATCAACTTCATATTTCAGGTTTAGATGTAAAAGACGTTTTCTATGTGGAACTACAGAAAGATGGAACGTTATATATAGATAAACGAAATGACAACATGAAGGAGTAGAAAGTGTTACATCTGAATAAATAGATACACCACATTTTGTCTTAAGGGTTAAACCCTCCATCCCATTAACCAATACATCCAATAAATAACACACACTTATCTAGGTGTTCGCATACCATACTATTGTGTAAAACAACGCTGAAAGGGAGTCGTACTATGTATAATTATTGGGGGCCAAACGGGTATATGAACTGGCAAAATCAAGGATATGGCTATAGGCAAAATGAATATCGCCAAATTGATATTATTGAAGCAATCAATATAGCAGTCCAGCAAGTACCTGGAGAAGTTGTAAGTGCAGAGTTGGAAACAAAAAGTGGTATTCAAGTGTATGAAGTAGAGATTGTCACCGCACAAGGTGTCAAATATGAGGTAGATGTTGATCGCCAGACAGGGAATATTTTAGATATTGACCTGGATTAGGGAACAACATAGAAAAAATTGCATGTTTAACGAATGATTACACGTAAAGGCTTAGAAAAATTCAATTTCTAAGCCTGTTTTTTATAATTATTAAACTAAAGTGCCCATTCGTTGCACAGTTATTTTTTGATATTTTTTAGCATCAGCTTTTCACGATAGAAACTCATTAAGTCTCCATCTAACTTCTACTTCATCCAATCAGTGGCGGATTACATAACAATAGTAATACATATTTGTGTATACCTTGCATGAATGTTATTATGTTAGTACGTTAATACGTCATAACTTATGTTATATATGGATATACTAGAAGGAGGTTTATAACATGGATACCAAAATGGCGGTGAAAGAAGTGGAAAGAAAAGTATCGAAGTTTGGGAATAGTTTGGGGGTTACACTCCCGCCTGAAGTATTAAAGCATATCGGCATTACGCAGGGTGACAATATTGTATTTAATATTGAGAAGGATGGTACTGTTTCGTTTAAGAAGAATGAAAAACTTAATCTTGATGGTATTGAAGGTGTAGATCAAGAGTTTATAGATGGATTGGAGCATTTGTTCGCTAATTATGACAATGCTCTTAGAAATTTAGCAGATAAGTGACGTATGATTAGATATATTACAGCCAAAGAAGTCATTCTTATAAACGCTCTTGTTATTAATCATTATACACCTAAAGAAGAATCAAGAGTAAGTAGTGTTAGCATGTTAGAAAGTGCTGTCAATAACCCAAAACAAAGTGCATTTGGTAAAGATGCATATCCTACATTATGGTTAAAAGGTGCAGCACTTTATTACAGTTTAGCTAATAACCATGCTTTTGTTGGAGGCAATAAAAGAACAGCACTTTCATCATTAATTCAATTTTTATACTTAAATGGATTTAAATTTACAGCAAGTGAAAAAAATGCCGAAAGCTTTACTCTATTCATAGTAGAACAAAAAGATAGAGTGCCAAATATAATGGAAGAAATAGCGGGATGGATCGAAAAAAATAGCGTTAAGTTATAGGACTCTTTATAAAGAGTCCTATAATTCATTTTTGTATATTGTTTTTAAAATGTCTTCCATAATCGCGCCCTATTCTTTAATAAGGCATTATGTTAAACGTGTTAATTTTGTTTATTTGTCTGCATTGACCGCCGTAAATGCAAACCCGTTAAATGAGGTTTGAAATTCATATACACAAGTAAACTTGATACTATGATAAAAAATAAAATTTTCACATTTCCCCTCCTCACGTCATTACGAATTTCCCACTACAAAATTTTCGCTAACTGGCCCTAGTGTTGAATTAATAACGATTTTCTATTGTATCCTTCCTTTTCCTGTTATCTGATATTCTTCCTGGTTGCTTATTTGCTCTAATTCATAAGCATGATCATAATCTTCATCTTTTCGAAAAGATGTAGCACTTACCAAATACTCTTCATCTTCTTTTATAAGGTTGTATACCATTGCATCTTCAATAAATATTTTATACGGATTACGATTCCCTTCTTTTTCAGCAGCGTTGTATCCAATAACCCACATCTCTGTATATTCTCCAGGTTTTGTATAATCGTGTTTTTCTTCGACTTTAAAAGCACTCATACTAATACTTTTATTCATTTGAGAATTAGAATTTGACAAAAATAAAAAATATAACATTACAAGTATTGCAAAAACTATCGCTGTCATAATTCCTATAATGAACTTCCTATTCGCCAATACCTTCAATAAAATCACTCTACCTTGTTCAACAAAATGGTCGAATTCTAGTATATTTCTACCTTACAAGAGCGCTCTTTAATTGTATAGATGTTGCTTTTAGTCTCGTTTCTTTTGGCATAAAGAGCGCAAAGGATGTTTTTCATTTGAATACTTACATATACGCCCGAATTGTAATAACACTCTTTCATTCAAACACTAGATGTCATAATACGTATTTTATGATGCGTCACTTCAGTATGTAGTGTCGTTGGACCATTCTTAACTACATGTTGTATTATTCACTTATTCGTGTCATAACGCCATACATGACCACATTTTCAGTACTCGTATTCGTAAATCCTATTTGTTCTTCTGGATGACAGAAAATCACTTCACCTTGCTCGACCACCACTTCTTCTCCATCGACAATTAACGTTCCATTTCCTTCGAGTACGTGTAAATATAACTCGCGATTCGGGTGACCATGTGGTTTCATATGTTGGTCTGGAAGAAAATTTAATAAAAACGCACTACTTGTTTTTCGTTTCATAATATCTATTTTCGTAAACCGCTCTTCGTTAAATTGTTGCGCAACGGACATGTGCTCTTTTTCCATAATGATCATCTCCTAGTTGTAATTATCTATCTTTAACTTACTACATATAATTAGGTGAAACAACGAATCAACTTTCTCACGCCTTTTTAAAAATCATACAGAACAAAACCAATAACAATCAATTGTAGGATGATTATACAAGGAATCCCAATGGTAAATGACAGGTGCTTGGTTTTATGACGATATTTCCTCATCCCTAATAAAATGCCAAGTGAACCGCCCAGAAGAGCTAGTAAAAAGAAGGTGCTTTCCTTTGTCCGCCACTTTTTCTGACGAGCTTTTCTTTTATCCTGATACATGATATATATCCCAAGGACGTTCATTGTTACTAAATATATAATTATAAAACTATATTTCAAGTCTTTCCCTCTCATCTAAATACCTTTTATATTTATTGTACATTGTTTTCCTACACACTACCATTACATTTTTAATATGAAACAGGTATAATCATTTAGGGGAGTTGAGATAGATGAATAAAAAAGAAATCGCTGCGATTCGCAGACAATTTAAATTAGATAATGAACTCATGCATATTGACAACATTTTTAATGTGTATGTACAAAAAGAATCCGGTGATATTTATCACCACGTGAGCCAACCCTTTGGAATGCTTGACCGGGAAAGCCAAGAACTTTTTCTCGTAAACTTTAAAAAGGTACTTACAGGCCAACTTGATTCGAAGTTATTTGAATTGAAATTTAAAAGAGATGTAGAAGATAGTACGCAAGACATTCTTTTTGAAGGCATGCGCGCAGAGGATCCAGAAGACTGGCAAGATTATATGCTAGAAATTGTAGAAAAAATGTATGCAAATAAAGTGTATGATTTCGATACAGTTGTCACGTTTATTACGGGCGAATATAGAGAACCTACATTAAAACGTAACCCTGAATCTGGAGAAGGTGGAAATGACAACGTATATGCGAATAGATTCATTCTTTGTAGTTTAAATAAAACAACACAACCAAAAAACGCGCTCGTATTTGACTACATAGAAAAAGAATTTAGATCCAATACAGAAGTGGATCCTGTGATTAATTTAACAACACCATTAGCTGGCTTTTTATTCCCAGTATTTACAGACAATGCAGCGGATGTGAATCACATTTTATACAACTGCGGGAAAGTGAACCATCCAGATGAAGACTTTGTTGAAGAAACGCTGAATTGTGAAGACATTAGTACAGCGGCGGAAGATAAAGACACGTTTCAATTAATCGTTCATGATGTTGCCGGTGAGCGGGTAAATTCAGATGTTGTTTCAAATATCTATGAAGAAATTGATAAACGCATTCAAGAATCTGAAGATGAGGAAGAAGAGGAAGCGCCAAGTTTAGGCTATCGAGATGTCAGTGATATTTTAACGACAAGCGGAATCGAAAACGTTGAATCTTCCAGTGTAAAAGAAGCTTTTGACCGAATCACTGCCAATGAACGGCATACATTTAAAGCAAGTAACTTAATACCAAAAGCCGTTAAAATTAATACAGAAGTAGCGAATCTATCGCTCAGTCCAAAAGATTTAAAAAATGTGAAATACATTATGCATAACGGAAAAAGATGTCTCTTACTCGAAATTGATGAAGATGTTGAGATTGAAGGGTTTCAATTGGAATCCTCCCCGTTTTATTAAGGTTCTATAGACGCTATTATTTAGGTTAGTGCTTCATTCGCGAGCTCAATTCAAAATCAAGGGACTATCACGAGGGATAGTCCCTTGATTACGAGCTCGCATCATAATCCAAGCACTATCTCACAGGTTAGTGCCTCAATAGTCAAGTCCTTATTTATGTGTAAAAGAGAAAGTATATGTTTTCGACAAAGATTTATTTAATCTATTTAACCAGAATTTCAAGTTTAAGTTAGCCACTTTGATTTGTGTAATTCTGCTATATTTATAATTACTTATTTTTACTAACTAACAAGCAATTGCAGTTCTTTTAAGAAGGCTTCTTGAGCTGTCTGATAATCTAGTATTTTACG
>JAPFDS010000049.1 GCA_026168805.1 Caryophanales bacterium
CCTGGATTGTAAAATTAAGCGAGACATTAAAAAGACATGTCATGATATACTCAATCTATAACCTACCAAAGTTAAGGAGAGTGTATCAGACATGTCCTACACACATCTTACCAAAACAGAGCTAATATTCATAGAGGAATATCATGCAATTGGTCTTTCAGGTCGAAAGATTGCTGAAAAATTAAAGCGCGGTCATGAAGCTGTATATCGGGTTGTGAGACAACTGAAAAATGGATTAACCGCTATAGAGATTTACTTACAATATAAGGAAAACAAATCTAAATGCGGTCGTAAAAAAATCCAATTAACACCTTCAGAAAAAGATTACATCAAGGAAAAAGTCCATGAAGGTTGGACTCCTGATGTTATTATAGGTCGAAAAGAAAGACCGATATCTTGCAGTATGCGCACTTTGTATCGCAAATTTAAATCAGGTGAATTCGATCAAGAAACATTACCCATGAAAGGCAAACGAAAACCTAATGGTTACCAAGAAAAAAGAGGTAAACAGAGCTTCAGACGCAGTATTCGTGATCGAGATAATGAACACCCAAACCATCAAGTAGAATTTGGTCACCTAGAAGGCGATACCATCGTTGGTCGACATCACAAAAGTGCTGTTATTACACTAGTTGAACGTTTATCAAAATGCATTATCGCTATTAAGCCAGCTGGAAGACAGGCTGCTAACGTAGAAGATTCCCTTAATCAATGGTTAAATCAACTGCCAAAGCATTTATTCAAGTCTATTATTTTTGATTGTGGGAAGGAGTTTTCCAATTGGAAAACCATTAGTAATAAACAAGACATAGACATTTATTTTGCTGACCCTGGTACACCTTCTCAAAGAGGCTTAAACGAACATTCTAATGGCTTACTTCGAAAAAGTGGACTACCAAAAGAGATGGATTTCAATCTAGTGTCACAAGAACAAATTTCTGATGTTGCATTACAAAGAAACAACATACCTAGAAAGTCACTAAATTATCAAACGCCCATCGAGTGTTTCATGAATCATGTTGATAAAAATTTCGATAATAGTATGTTGTCTCGCTTAATTTGACAAATCAAA
>JAPFDS010000017.1 GCA_026168805.1 Caryophanales bacterium
AAAGTTTGAAGCATAGCGAAACACCGTTCGCTATTCTATTGGCATCAGCTATTGCTGACTAATTTCAAAAATTAACGAGTAAACATGTTATATGTTTCTCTTACCATAATGATTGTTCTGTTCAGTTTTCAAGGAACAAATTACAACATAGCAAACAATATAAATAAGTTGTGCCATGAGTGGGCCTGGGTGGACTCGAACCACCGACCTCACGCTTATCAGGCGTGCGCTCTAACCAGACTGAGCTACAGGCCCATATTGGAGCGGGTGAAGGGAGTCGAACCCTCGACATCAGCTTGGAAGGCTGAGGTTTTACCACTAAACTACACCCGCAATATAGGATTTGAAATGGTCGGGAAGACAGGACTTGAACCTGCGGCCCCATGGTCCCAAACCATGTGCTCTACCAAACTGAGCTACTTCCCGTAAACAAATAACTTTTAGTTCGTCTTAAAGCGACAAGAACTAGCATAACATGCGGAATTATAAAATGCAAGGTCTTTCTTAGTGCGGTAGAGAAGATTTGAACTTCCACAGGGTCAACCCCCACTAGGCCCTCAACCTAGCGCGTCTGCCGTTCCGCCACTACCGCGTCATTACTAAAAAACACAAGTGAGCCATGGAGGATTCGAACCTCCGACTCTCTGGTTAAAAGCCAGATGCTCTACCGACTGAGCTAATGGCTCGCATTTAAAAGTTTTACTATTTAATATCTTATAGTAAGGTTACGCTTTTCTCAAACCAAAGAGATGTACAATGAACCTCATTGGCTGGGCTGCTAGGATTCGAACCTAGGAATGACGGGACCAAAACCCGTTGCCTTACCGCTTGGCGACAGCCCAAAGATATGACCCCTACGGGATTCGAACCCGTGTTACCGCCGTGAAAGGGCGATGTCTTAACCGCTTGACCAAGGGGCCTAATTTCAATGGCGGAGAAGGAGGGATTTGAACCCTCGCGCCGCTTTCGCGACCTACACCCTTAGCAGGGGCGCCTCTTCACCACTTGAGTACTTCTCCTAATGGCTCCACAGGTAGGATTCGAACCTACGACCGATCGGTTAACAGCCGATTGCTCTACCACTGAGCTACTGTGGAATAGTATGAATAACTTTCATATATCATAGCATAACTCTTAGCTCTTTTCAGCATAACTAAGAATCACAAGTACGATTAAGTGCTTTTAAATCGAAAGATTTCGACGAGGACTATCATACAACGCTTTGAAAGTATTGTCAATAATTTAATTGAAGTATTTCTCTATCGCTCATTTCTTCTTATGAAGATGAAGCGACTCTATTAATATAACACACACAACATTTGCCGTCAATAACGTTTTATAGTTTCCTTAAAAACAATCTTATCACTACATTTTCCACAGCGTACTTTGTTTACATTAACTTTACGCTTTCTATGATACATCGTTTTGCATGTCTTACACACATACGAATGGATAACCTTATTTTTCATTGTAGATGGAAGTGGCTTACAGAAGCGTGGGGAATTTGTTTTCTTTAACAACTGTTTGAATGCACGATCTCCATGACCAAATGGTTTTCCTTCCATATGAAGGTGATAATGGCATAGCTCATGCTTTATAATTCCTATTACTTCATTATAAGGCATTTCATGAACATACTTTGGATTGACTTCAATCATCTGTTTCCCCGGAATGTATCTCCCGCCTGTTGTCCGCAATCGATTATTATACCGAGCATGATGGACAAATGGCTTTTCAAAATATGTGTTGGATATATTATTTATTTCATTCCTTAATTCTTCGTCGCATAGTCGCGTCACATGTTTTTTACTTTCATCCGTATTATAGATCATTTCTGTTTCACCTTTTCTTGTACGCTTTCTTTGCTTTTTAATAGATTTCTCAACATAACTCTCATTATACACACATATATATGAGATAAGCGAATCTATTATTTTTACCATTTCATCAGTTTAGGTTATATATATTGTCTTATTGTAATAGGTATGATATTATAATAATTATAAACAACACTTCGGAGGTGCTTTTAATAATGAATCAAAATCATGATCAAAATAAAAAAAGATTAACAACGGCCGCTGGTGCTCCGGTATCAGATAACCAAAATTCAATGACTGCCGGTCCAAGAGGTCCAATGCTTATGCAAGATGTTTGGTTCCTTGAAAAACTAGCTCATTTTGACAGAGAGGTTATTCCTGAGCGCAGAATGCATGCGAAAGGTTCAGGCGCATTCGGTAAGTTTACAGTAACACATGACATAACGAAATATACAAAAGCTGATATTTTCTCAGAAATAGGGAAGGAAACTGAAATGTTTGCTCGTTTCTCAACAGTTGCTGGTGAGCGTGGAGCAGCTGATGCCGAACGTGACATTCGTGGATTCGCTTTAAGGTTCTATACAGAAGAAGGAAACTGGGATTTAGTAGGTAACAACACGCCAGTATTCTTTTTCAGAGATCCATTACAATTCCCTGATTTAAACCACGCAGTGAAAAGAGATCCAAGAACAAACATGCGTTCACCAAATAACAATTGGGATTTCTGGACAAGTTTGCCGGAAGCACTACACCAGGTTACTATTGTTATGAGTGACCGTGGTATCCCTGCATCCTATCGTACTATGAATGGGTTTGGAAGCCATACGTTTAGTATGATCAACGCTGAAAATGAACGTGTATGGATGAAGTTCCACTTTAAACCTGAACAAGGGATTCATAACTTAACAGATGCTGAAGCAGAAAAACTGGTTGGAGCTGATCGTGAAAGTCACCAGCGTGATCTCTATGAGTCTATTGAAAAAGGCGACTTTCCTAAATGGAAAATGTATATCCAAGTAATGACGGAAGAAGAAGCAGATAACATGCCATACAACCCATTTGATTTAACGAAAGTGTGGTATAAAGATGAATTCCCACTGATTGAGGTTGGTGAGTTTGAATTAAATAAAAACCCTGACAACTATTTCGCAGATGTGGAACAAGCGGCATTTACTCCAGCAAACGTTGTTCCTGGAATTAGTTTCTCACCAGATAAAATGTTGCAAGGACGTTTGTTCTCTTATGGAGATGCACAGCGTTATCGTCTTGGTGTAAACCACCATCAAATTCCAGTAAACCAACCACGTTGTCCGTTCCATAGTTTCCATCGTGATGGTGCAATGCGCACAGATGGTAACCTTGGCAGTACATTGCACTATGAACCTAACACATATGGTGAATGGAAAGAACAACCGGAACATCATGAACCAGATTTAGCAATTCATGGTGCTGCAAACCGCTGGGATTTCAGAGAAGATGATGATAACTACTTTGAACAACCTGGTAAGTTATTTAACTTAATGAGTGATGAACAAAAAGAAGTTCTCTTCCAAAATACAGCTCGCGATATTGATGGCGCTGACAGACATATTATTATTCGTCACATTCATCATTGCTACCAAGCGGATCCAGCTTACGGTGAAGGTGTAGCAAAAGCAGTAGGTATTCCAATGAGTGAAGTGAAAGAAGCAGTAGAAAATAAGTAAATGAATGTTAAAAAGCCTGTATGAGAAATTCTCATACAGGCTTTTTGTTATGCTTGAATCATCGTTAATGCAATACGTCCTCTTTCTTTATCTACATCTTGTACCCAAACCGTAACTACATCTCCAACAGAAGCGATATCCATTGGGTGTTTCACAAAACGATTCGCCATTTTTGAAATATGGACAAGGCCGTCTTGCTCCACCCCAATGTCAACAAACACTCCAAAATCAACGACATTTCGAATGGTCCCTTGCATTTCCATGCCTTCTTTTAAATCATCCATTCCAATCACGTTTTGTTGTAGTAATGGTTGAGGGAAGTCGTCTCTTGGATCGCGCTCTGGCTTTTGCAGAGCATCGACAATATCTTGTAACGTCAATATACCAATATCTAATGTCTCGGCAAGCTCTTCTATGTTTAAATCTTTAATTTTTTCTTCTAACTTCGCAGTTCCTATATCCTCAACGGTACAGTCAATCATTTGAAGTAGCTTCTCTGTTTGGCCGTAAGTTTCTGGATGGATTGGTGTGCGATCAAGTGGATGGTCTCCATCAATAATTCGCAAAAACCCAATTCCTTGTTCATATGTTTTAGGTCCTAAGCGAGGGATTTTCTTAAGTTCTGTTCGCTTTGTAAACTTCCCTTGCTCATTTCGTTGCGCAACAATATTCGTCGCAACCGTTTTACTTAAACCTGCCACATGTTCCAATAATGATACTGATGCTGTATTTACGTTTACACCTACTTGGTTTACGGCTGTTTCCACGACAAAATCAAGAGATTCGGTTAGCTCTTTTTGGCTTACGTCATGTTGGTACTGACCGACACCGATGGATTTCGGATCAATTTTCACAAGTTCCGCTAACGGATCTTGTACACGTCTTCCAATCGATACTGCGCTACGTTCCTCTACTTCTAAATCTGGGAATTCTTCTCGCGCTAGTGGTGAAGCTGAATACACACTTGCACCCGCTTCATTGACAATAATATACGGAATATCGAGGGCATTCTCTTGAATGACGTCAGCAATAAATTGCTCTGTTTCTCGAGATGCTGTCCCATTTCCGATGGCTATCAGTTGTACCCCATGTTCCTTCACACACGAAAGAACTTTCTTTGTCGCTCCGGCAATATCATTTCGAGGGGCTGTCGGATAAATCACATGAATATCTTCTACTTTTCCTGTTTCATCAATAACAGCTAGTTTACAACCCGTACGAAATGCTGGATCGACTGCGAGAACGGTTCTTCCTTTTAAAGGGGGTTGTAGTAATAAATTGCGTATGTTCTCTGAAAAAATATGAATGGCTTGCGCTTCGGCTTTTTCAGTCAGCTCATTACGGATTTCACGTTCAATGGAAGGTGCAATTAAACGTTTATAACTATCTTCAATCGCAGCTTGGATGAGTTCGACACTTGCAGTATATCCTGTTGGTTGTACCACTTGCTTCTCTACGTAGGACAAAATCTTTTCATCTGGTGCAAGTAAACGCACACGCAAGACATCCTCTTTTTCTGCCCGATTCACAGCTAATATACGATGAGAAACAATGGAGCGAATCGGTTCCGTATACTCGTAATACATGGAATAAACGCCTTTTTGATCGTTTGCTTCATTTTTAACAGCTGTTTCAAGCGTTCCTTGCTTCCATGTAATATCACGGATATACGTTCTAAACGCAGGTTCATCAGAAATCCACTCCGCAATAATATCATTCACTCCAGCAAGTACTTCCTCTTCGGTATGTAATTCATGCTCTTCTGAAAAGTACTTCTCCGCCTCAGCCGGGAGCTCTATTTCAATTTGCTCATACACTTCAAGAGCAAGGGGTTCAAGCCCTTTTTCCTTAGCGATTGTCGCACGTGTTCGTCTTTTTTGTCGATACGGACGATATAAGTCTTCAATCCGTTGAAGTTTTGTAGCTTGTTCAATTTCCTGTTTTAATTCATCCGTTAATTTTCCTTGTTCATCAATTAAGCGAATGACTTCTTCTTTACGGTCTGATAATTGAGTTGCATACTGCCATGCATCTTGAATGTTCTTGATTTGAACTTCATCCAGTCCGCCTGTCATTTCTTTTCGGTACCTAGCAATAAACGGGACGGTATTTCCCTCATTTAATAATTCAATCACTTTTTGAACGGTAGTTTCTTTTACGGATACTTCTTTAGCTACCCATGCTTCTATATGGTCTTTTACATTTGTAGTCAAAACTCCTGCCTCCTTTTTTCGCTTCTTTTATCTTATCAAAAAGAGCTTCCATTTCATACTCGAGACCATCCATTCATCAAAAGGAGATCTTATTGTGTATAAACTTTATATTTTCGACACAAAAAAACCTACTTCGTCATCATAACAAGGTAGGGTTTTTTATGGTTACTCATACATATCTTTCAGTCCAAGGCTTATTTGAAGCGCCTCATCGACTTGGTGCATCATGTCGGTATCTAGCTTCGTAATTTTGTCTGTCAATCGTTGTTTATCAAGCGTCCGTATTTGCTCAAGCAAAATAACGGAGTTGCGATCAAATCCATATCGTTTTGCACTTATTTCCACATGTGTTGGAAGTTTAGCCTTTTGGATCTGCGCTGTAATCGCTGCAACAACAACCGTTGGACTGAACCGATTACCTATATCATTTTGTAGGATCAATACTGGCCGTATGCCCCCCTGTTCTGATCCAACCACAGGAGATAGATCAGCGAAATAAACTTCGCCTCTTTGAACCATCAAATTCCTACACCCCGATCACAGTGCGCTCTAAGGTGTTGTCAGCCTCCTCTTCAGCTTGAAAAGCTTCTGAAGCCATCGTTAAGTTGATACGTGCCATTTCTTCATAACCACGTTGCACTCTTTCATAAAATTGATGGATATGTTCAGTCTTTTTAGATTGTAAATAACTTCTTGTCGCTTGACATATGAAATCACTCAAATCACGGTATTCATGTTCCATTAATCCATCCACCTCATTCAAAAGGTTTTTAGGTAATTTCACTGAAATTTCTTGTAAATTCTCTGACAAAACCTACACCCCCGCCAACTGTTGACCAAAACTATAAATGTAATTCCATTACAATAATAGCATTGAATCTATCTCTTTGCAAAGGCTTCTAGTCATTTTTCACCATAATTCTACACGTTTGATTCCATTTATACATAGAACTATGTTCCATCTATGTACATTTTACACATGTTTCCACTTCTTTATGCATGGATGAATGTTTTGTCTTGTGAAATTATTTCAGAACGAATACACATTACTTGTTTTTTATATACACACGCGGAATCCTTTGCGTAAGCATACACGTAACTTCATATGGAATCGTATCCAAATAATCAGCGACTTCTTTAGCCAATATTTCATCACTCTTCTGTTTTCCGATGAGTGTAACTTTTGTTCCAACTGGGTATTTTTTGTCTAAAGAAATTGTCGTCTGATCCATTGAAATTCTTCCAACAATTGGCATTCGGTGACCTTCGACAAGCACTTCCATTCCTTGTAATTTTCTTGGCCATCCATCACCATATCCAATGGGAATTGTTCCAATCCATTCGCCTTGTGATGCTTCATAGGTGTTTCCATACCCGATGAAACTCCCTTCATCGACTTGTTTAACATGTACAAGGCGACTATGTAATGAAAGAGCTGGTAGAAGATGCGGTGTAGTTTCCTTTTGTACCACATCTGAAGGATAGATCCCATATGTTGCGATTCCTATTCGCACATAATCAAACATTTTTTCAGGAAAGCGTAAAGAAGCTGCACTATTCCCAACATGAAAAGCGACTGGTTTTTTATTCCACAACGTATCAAATGTCTGTTTCATTTCCTTAAAGCGCGCGTATTGTTGTTGATAAAATTGAATATCTACTTCATCTGCTGTCGCAAAATGTGTAAACACTCCTATTAATTGTATGCAAGCCGTTTTATTTAATGCATGTACTACCTCAGTTAATTCCTCTTTTGAACGAAGACCAATGCGGCCCATCCCCGTATCCCACTTTAATTGCACTTTCACAGGTGTTTGTAGATCAAGGGTTGCCACTTCTTCGACCCATTCCTTTTGAAAGCATGTTAATGTGATATCCTTCTCGACTGCTATCGGCGCAAATTTTGCCGCTACCCAACCAAGTACAAAAATAGGTACTGTAATTTGTGCTTCCCTTAGTTCAAGGGCCTCATCGAATGTGGCCACCGCTAGAGTCGAAGCACCTGCTTCAAGCGCAGTTTTTGCCACAGGAATTGCTCCATGACCATATCCATTCGCCTTCACAACAGCTACTACTTCTCGGTCTTGATGAAGATTCCCTTTAATTGTTCGTATATTATGTTCAATTGCAGATAGATTTACTTCTGCCCATGTATCCCGGTAAAATGGTTCCCCCATCAGAATACACTCCTTTCACACCTACTCTTTACATCTATGTATAGCTCTATCTTACCACATGTTCACTTGTTGATTGAACTTAAATACAAGCAAAAAAATTCCCTTATCTATTGAATGTTCAACAGACAAGGGAATACATCTATTATTTAATTTCTTTTCCTTGAACCGACCGGGCTACTTCTACTAGTTCTTCTTTCGTTAAATCTTCACTCGCTAGCACAAAGTCTACCCCATGATACGACCATTCAATCGCGTTGTTCGACATTGCTCCTTGAGTAAAACCTAAGTCAACGACATCCCCATTCACTTCTTCTACTGCTACGGTTTCTGTAACACCTATCTTTTCTTGAATTAATGTAAAGTTCTTCTCTCCAGCAAACGTCATAATGACTCGTTCGCCTTCGTCTACTTCAATTTCTTTCTTTTCTTCTAATTCAGCCTCGAATGTCTCTAGTGGAAACAAAACCATAAACACATCTTCTTCATCTTGGTACACCGGGACATCTTCCTTAGCAGTTGCCATGTTTTCATCGAGTTTGAAATCATCTGCAGCAAATTTCGCATCGAGTTCAAAGCTTGAAAACTTCACTTCTACAACCGCTTCTTTATCTGTATCTAACACTTGTACGTGTGAAGGGGTGTACTTCTTTTTATCAAAGAATACTTTTTGAAAAGGAAGTGTATGGTTGTTTTGATAATTTGTTTTTGTTTCAAATACATAATGGTCGTCTGTTTCCTCAAACGTAGCTTCCGGATCTTCTGTAACATCTTTTACAAGCGATTGAAATAAATACGGTTGACTTCCTTGCTCTGGCCAGTCTGACTGAAACTTAAAGCTTTTATTCAGTGCTGGTGTGAGGACAAATACGCCATCCTCATTTTTCAAAATCACTTGATTCCCTTGCTCATCGGCAGGATTGGATAATGACACCCGGTACATGTCATCTTTTTGATACCACACATCAATCTCATATGCTTGTTCTTCTTGTCCCGTGTTCATTTCCATCGTCGCATCGGCTTTATAACCGGTCATCTTTTCCATTGTATCTTCAAGCTTCGATACGACTTTTTCTTGTGACTTCCCACCACATCCCGCTAAAAAAAGCAGAAGTGCGCTGCACACGACGACTGTTATGACCCATTTTTTCCTCATAGACATATCTCCCTTGTCTCATTTCCAAAGGACGACTAGTTTGTACATGACTAGTTGTCCATTTTCCTCATTAGACTTGGACAAAGGGAACTACTTCTCTTCTAGATGTTGAATGAACATGCTCGAATGTATTGCCTCATTTATATCAATGGAGGAGGGGCAATGAGGTAGCTTATACATTCATAAAAACCGCTTATTTCCGTTCACATCTAAGCAGCTTCAACTACATGAAGAGAAAATGGTTCTTCGTTCCCTGTCCCTCGCACTAACAATATATGAGACAACCTCATTGAATATGTTCTGTTTTTTTATTCTTCGATAATAACTTGTGCTGCTACATAGTCTTTACTGTGGGTAATCGATATAAAAATTCGCACGTCTTCATATCCTTGAGCGGTTAGCTCCGGCTTTCCGTTCGCCCGAGAGAGTATTTCTATATGTTGAAAGCTAAGTTCACCGATCCCGCGACCGGTCGCTTTTGCAAAAGCTTCTTTTGCCGCAAACCTGCCTGCCAAAAATTCAACTTGACGTCTCGTTGACGTAAGCTCAGCAAATACATTTCGTTCCTTTTGTGTTAAAATGCGTGTTACGAGACGATTACTTTTTTGAAGGCTTTTTTCGATACGATACAATTCAATTAAATCAAGTCCAATTCCTACAATCATGCTGTTCATCACCTTTCATTGTATATCGTACACTAATGAACGCTTGAAATAAATAAATGCTTCATAATTGAGTAAGGAGAATGTGAATGTTTATTCGAACGGAACGAAGTGTAAAGGATTTTATGCTTTTTTATCCTGTTGTCACCACCCTTGTGATTATCAATTTGCTCATTTGGTTGCTTACTGATTTTTTCCCGACAGAGTTTGGAAGAAAAGTATTGAACTGGGGAGCTGGAAACAACTTACTTACGCTTAATGGTGAATATTGGCGTATTTTTACAGGAATGTTTTTACATGCCGGTTTTATGCACGTGTTATTTAATAGCTTTTCACTCGTACTCTTTGGTCCGGCCCTTGAGCAAATGATCGGGAAATGGAAGTTCGTCTTCGCCTATTTAGGCGCAGGTCTTATCGGAAACATTGGTACATATTTCATTGAACCAACGTCACCAACATTTCATATCGGAGCTTCTGGTGCCGTATACGGATTGTTTGGGGTCTATGTGTACATGATGTTTATGCGAAAAGAATTAATTGACCAAGCAAACGCGCGACTCGTGCTCATCATACTCGTCCTCGGGGTAGTCATGACATTCGCGAATCCACAAATTAATACAGCCGCACATTTATTCGGCTTAATTGGCGGCGTGCTTGTCGCTCCACTTGCCCTAAAACATGCACAACCGTTTTCGATCTACAGAAATGTTTTGAAAAAGCAAAATAGGCAATCACGCAGTTCAGCTCAAGGTCCCCAATTTAACCCAGACAGATGGAAAAAGAGACGTCCACGCACGGAACAACAAAAACAACAACTCATTTGGATTGTTCTTGGCGCGGTTGTACTCATCATCCTTTTGAGGACGTTGATTTTTGGTTAATATACTTAACACGATCCCCCTAATTGTCCTAGTGTACACTAGTGCAATCAGGGGGATTTTTTTAAGGGTGAACGCGTATTATTTTTTGAGTTTTGATGACAGAAACTAGAATTATAGTCGAATTTGGGGACGAGAAATCGCGTACACTACCTGGTATCTGACGCGCAGACGAATCCAGGGACGAGAACAAGCGCACGCTACCTGGAATCTGACGCGCGGACGAAACCGGGGACGAGTAGACCCGATACACTACCTGGAATCAGAAGCACAAACAAATCCGGGGACGATTCAAAAAATCCCCCTCAAACAAAAAGTACCTCTCCCATTTCTGGTTGAGATACTTTTTATCATTCATTTTTTACTGTAATTCCTTATCTAAAAACGCAAAGAAATCGACCCATTCATCAATCACTTTGCTAACAGGCTTCCCTAATCCATGCCCAGCTTTAGCTTCCAGTCGCAAAACAACCGTGGAATCAGGATGTGCTTTTTCCAGCAATGTTGCCGCAAACTTTTTCGCATGTGCTGGTACGACGCGGTCATCGCTTTCTGCTGTCGCAATGAGGACTGGTGGATATGTCGTTCCTTCTTGAATGTTGTGTAAGGGCGAGTAGGCATATAGAAATGGAAAGTCGCCTTCCTTTTCTGCATTTCCATATTCCGGAATCCAGTACCGACCAATCGTAAATTTATGATAGCGTAACATATCGATTACCGGTACTCTACAAATGACTGCTCCAAATAAATCTGGACGTTGCACCATACATGCCGCTACGAGTAATCCGCCATTGGATCCGCCTGTAATGGCCAACTTCTCCTTACTCGTATAGTTGTTTTCAATGAGCCACTCGCCGGCCGCGATAAAATCATCGAACACATTTTGTTTATGTTCAAGCATTCCTGCGCGGTGCCACTCTTCCCCATATTCATCTCCACCGCGTAAGTTTGCTACTGCGTAGACTCCGCCTTTCTCCACCCATCGTAAAATTGCCGGATTAAATGCAGGTGTTAAACTAATGTTAAATCCACCATATCCATTTAAAAGAACAGGGTGTTGACCGTTTAATTCGAGTCCTTTTCGATGGGTTAAAAACATTGGAATCATTGTACCATCTTTTGAAGGATACATCACTTGCGTTGTTTCGAACCCATTTGTATCTACCGGAAGGCTTGTCTCTTTCAGAACCTCTGTCTTCTGTTCATTCGAATGATAGACATATGTAGTCGTAGGATGGAGATAGGATTCAACTCCAAAAAAGATTTCTCCTGATTCTTTACTCCGATTCATTCCTGTCAATGAAACCATTCCATCGAGCTCAATCTCATGAGAGTATGTTCCTTCTTTATCATACACATGAAGAACATGATGTGCGTCTTCAACAAAAGCAATGATCCATTCTTCATTCAAATAGACGACAGCTGCCATAGCTGATTTTTGTTCAGGAACAATTTCTTGCCAATGTTCTCTTCCAGATTGATTGAGGTCCACCTGAATAATTCGCCCATTCGGTGCCTGATGATTCGTTTTGAAATAGAATATAGAGCCTTCATTTGTAATGTAGGAATACTCTGCATCTTGCTCATCTAGCAAATGTACAAATGATTCCTCCCCAAACTTTTGCACATAAAAGCGGTTTTCCGCAGCTGTTCCTTCATTCACATGCAAGCATAAATATTCCTCATCATCACTCACCAATGCTTGAAACATCAATTCCTTTTCATCCGGTCGTTCATAAATCACCTGATCCTCTGATGAATCTGTACCTAACGTATGAAAGTATACTTTGTTAAAGTTGTTTTCATCTTCTTTTTCGACCGTCCCTGGTGTAGGAAAACGGCTATAGTAAAACCCTGAGTCGTCTGGTGTCCAAGCAAGACCTGAGAACTTTACATGTTCAATAACGTCTCCAGTATCTTCTTTTGTCTCAATATCTCGCACACGGATTTCTTGTTCATCACTTCCGTGGGTCGATACGGAATACGCTACAAATTTGCCGTTATTTGAAACCCCATAGTTTATGAGAGCAACTGTGCCGTCATCACTTAATGTATTCGGATCAATGAATGCAACAGGTTCTTCCCCTTCATCTTGCATATATAACACGGCTTGATTTTGCAGTCCAGTATTTTTCTGAAAAAACAGGCGACCATTGACCTTTTTAGGCACGCCGAATTTTTCATAATCCCATAATTTTGTTAAACGTTCCTTATCCTCTTCACGCACATCCCCATCAGAAAAATACGCTTCACAATCTTTTCCCATCCCTTGCACCCATTCTTTTGTTTCATCTGAATTCGGGTCCTCAAGCCACCGGTATGGATCAGCAACTTTTGTTCCGTGAAAATCTTCTACGATGGTATCTTTTCGTGCAACGACCATTATACATTCCTCCTACAACTAGTTTGTCCATTGATTGTATATTACCATACGAACATTGTTTGCGCTTACAAATGTTAGTAAAATTGTTCATCTTTCTTATTCAACTCAAAGAGGTTTTCTAGAATTACTGTTCGCACGTCTACAAGTTCATCATACTCATAAAAGAATGCGAGCTTTTCATCTTTTATTTCTTCCGCATCAAATGCTACCTCACTCGGCTGCATCACAAAGAATGAAAACGAATCAGCTATATCTTCTACCACACTAGTTCCTTGGTAGCTGTTGTAGAAGCGTTCTTCGTGATCAAAGAAAAACTCCTCATACGAACGTTCATCTTCCCAATCAATCGCTTCATATTCATCAGAAACATCTTCCCAAAACTCTTCATAAAATACATATAAGTAGCTATTTTCTATTAAACACCCTGGATTCACGAACATCGTTGAGCATTCATCTGCTGCTCTCTCCCACTGTTCTTCATCTTCAGAATAGACTAAGTCTGCATCGATTTCCATTTGGGTGTCATCCAAAGTAAACATATGTGCGAATTCATGAATTAAAGTTTTCTTTAATGATGGCCCATAATTTCCCACATTATCAGAAATAAGCAACGATGCTTCTGTTCCATCATCTCCCGCTACCCCGACCGCTAATAAGGCATCCTCCCCTGTATCATACCAAGAAATTTCCGTTAACATTTCCCGTGCTTCTTCTGGGATTAACGATGAAAACACATACCAGTATTCATTAACAGTGTTTATACCTCTCTCATCTGCTGATTCTGTAACGTATCTTGATGCATATTTATCTTCATACATGTCATAGTCTTCTGTGTGAATCACTTCACTTAACTCATCATCATCCTCTATTTCGAAATAAAACACTTCTTTCCAATGACTTTGGTCATGATGAAATGAGTAGTAAAAGGTTTCTTTAGAAGTATCAACTGTCCATAAAAAATAGTTTGAATGTACATCTACAAAGCAATCCCCGCGTTCAATCACATCATCAACTTCATAACATTGCTCTCCTTCATCAATATAATCAGGCATAGTGTTTAACGGGTCAGTATTGCTTAAAATTTGTTTTTCATTTTTTATTTTCTTGGATGTTGTATCATCTTTTTCTATATGGCTATTCACGACCCCGCTTTCCCCTACATACTCACTTGGATCACTTGGAAAAACAAAAGTAATGATTATGCCAACTGAAATTAAGATGAGAACCGCCCAAACATAACGATTTTTCCCCATTTTAATTCCCTCCTTTGTACAAATACGTATGTTTTTCATAAATGTTTCATTTTTCAAATAATTGCATATAAAAAAACGGCTTTCACCATAAAACTCATGATGAAAACCGCTTATAGAAATAGGTATTATGATCTTTTTCTTCCGCCGCCACGACGATTTTGGAAATTACCTTTACGGTTTCGTCCGCCTTTTTGGCCACCTTGACCACGACGTTTTCCGTAAAATCGTTTGTTGTTCGAACGACGATTTCCACCTTTTCCGCCACCGCGTCCTGAACGTTGTACACTAATTGGTGCAATCGATGATAAGCGCACTGGTGTGTTTTTACGTTCTTTCGTTAATAAGCTAAGTGCTGCGGAAATTATGGATACAGAGTCATGCTCCTCCAACAATTGAGTCGCTGATTCATTGTATTCTTTCAGATTACGATCCTCCATTGCTTTTACAATGTTTTCCACAACAACTTGCTGTTGTCCAAGTTGAGCTTGTTGGTTTGTTGGTGGAACGAGTCGCTTAATCTGACCTTTCGTTACTTTTTGAATCACTTGCAAATGCCCAATTTCTCTTGGGGTAATAAATGAAATTGCTTCTCCCATTTTTCCAGCACGTCCCGTACGACCGATACGGTGTACGTAGCTTTCAGGATCTTGGGGAATATCGAAGTTGTATACGTGTGTAACACCTGAAATATCAAGTCCACGCGCTGCAACATCTGTTGCGACAAGGACTTCAATTCTTCCATGTTTAAATTTATTTAAAACAGATTCACGTTTCCCTTGTGTTAAATCACCGTGAATTCCTTCTGCTTTAAACCCACGCGCCTGTAATCCTTCAGCAATTTCATCAACGCGTTTTTTCGTACGACTAAATACAATCGAAAGCTCTGGAGCGTTGATATCTAAATGGTTTGTTAACGTATCAAACTTATAGCGCTCAGGAACTTCCATAAAGTATTGCTCGATGTTTTCAACTGTCATTTCTTTTGCTTTTACTTTTACTTCTTCTGGGTTTTTCATCATTGTTGATGCGATTTCACGAATTTCTCTCGGCATTGTTGCTGAGAACAGTAATGTTTGACGTTCAGATGGAACACCTTTTAAAATATCGCGAATGTCATCAATGAAACCCATATTGAGCATTTCGTCTGCTTCATCAAGGACTACTACTTCAACATCAGTTGTACGAATTGTTTTGCGACGCATATGGTCCATTAAACGTCCTGGTGTTGCTACAACCATTTGCGGTCCATCTTTTAATGCACGAATTTGTCGTTGCATTGGCTGGCCACCATAGATCGCAAGTGCTCGAATACCTTTATTCCGGCCAATTCGATTTAATTCTTCTGCGACTTGAATCGCAAGTTCTCTCGTTGGGGCAATAATTAATCCTCTGACCTTCCGAATGTTACGGTCAAATTTTTCAAGCATTGGAATACCAAATGCTGCTGTTTTCCCCGTTCCTGTTTGTGCTTGTCCGATGACGTCTTTACCTTCCATTGCATATGGAATTGTTTCTTTCTGAATTGGTGTTGCCTCTTCAAAACCCATTTGTTCAATACTTTTTAAAATTGGCTCTGACAGATTTAGTTCTTTAAATGTTGTCACGTTGTTCGTCTACTCCTTTTAAAATAAAATTAGTGTGATATGTTTCTTATACTGATCAATTTCATAGGTAGCATCTATTTTCACTCGTAGGATTTAAAGTCAATTTTTATGAAATTGATTCTTGATGTAGTGAATTTCATAATACGTATTTTTTACCTATCTCACGCACGCATGAAATTCACTTGATGAAAAGCCTTTTAATATTTTCTTACACTTTAAATTTCGGCTTTTGCAATTCGTTGCTCTTATTTTTGCCGAATAAGGATATAATAGAATAGAATGACGGTTCATCTATTTTTAGTATCAAATCGATTCGCTTATACAATCATTCATAAAGTATAAAAAAGGCTTCCTCCATCAGTGGATTGAGGCCTCATTGTTAGACGCTCATATAAATAAACATTCAACCTATCTTACCACAACCAACAATGATATATCTACTATTAAAACCCATTTCATTATTTATTAGCAAAAAAACAGACATACAATGGCTTTATTTTCTATTCAGGAGGAATTATATGCGTTTCCCACCAGTGAATCCATACACAGCACTTACAATTGCCGTCATTGCTATTTCAACTTCAGCTATTTTTGTGAAGATGGCACATATGGCTCCTGCTTCCATTATTGCGGCTTATCGACTACTGTTTGCCACTGTATTACTCGCGCCTATTGTTATTGTGTCCCATCCTCATATTTTTAAAAATATGCGTGTAAAAGAATGGGCTATATGTATAGGGGCTGGAATATGCTTAGCTTTGCATTTTGTGTTTTGGTTTGAATCATTGAACCATACATCTGTAGCAAGCTCCGTTGTTATCGTATCCCTGCAACCAGTCTTTGCATTTATAGGGACATACTTTTTATTTTCCGAACGTTTTACTGCTCGTACCATTATTAGTATGATCATTACTGTTATGGGAGCAATCATTATTGCTTGGGGAGATTTTCAATTTAGTGGAGATGCCTTTTTCGGTGATATATTAGCGCTTGTTGGTGCGATTACAATAACTGGATATTTTCTGTTTGGTCAACAAGCACGCAAGAAAATGGAGCTAATCCCCTATACATTTATCGTATACGGGATTAGTGCTCTCCTACTTATTGGATATAACATTATCATTCAAGCACCTTTTTTCCCGTATCCAGCTAGTCACTGGACGATATTCTTTGCCCTTGCAGTCATCCCAACATTTCTTGGTCACTCTATTTTTAATTGGGCACTGCGCTGGATTAGTACAGCAACCATTTCTATGGCGACTATATTTGAACCCGTTGGAGCAGCATTGCTGGCGTATGTCTTCTTACATGAAACGATTTCTTGGCAACAATGGCTCGGTGGCTCCATAGTGATTCTTGGACTGATGTTGTTTATTATAAGTACCGGACGAAAAAGAGACGTAACCATTTATAATAAAAATTCATAAACCATACGAATCAGCACGTGATGGTCTTCTCCTAAGCATAATAAATGGCGTGATCGATCAAAAATAACGACTTGTTTCTCTAAAGATGGGATTTCTTTTTGAAGATAATGAACAGTTTGGACAGGGACGATTGTATCTTGTCTTCCATGTGCAATAAATACGGGCACAGTCACTTCTTTTAAGTATGCACGTGTGTATCTTTGTAACTTTAAAAATTCAATTCCGGCTTTAGCGGGGACTGTGCGTAGTTTTGTTTTGTAATGCTCATAAATCATGTTTTCACTTAAGCGTCCCCTTACTCCATCAGCTATGACCTCTGTGACGTCTATCGTTAATTGACGCACAGATAAAACTTTACCAGCTGGAGCTAACAAGACTACTTTTTCAATTGGGTATTTTGCAGCTAAGTAAGCAGCAATCATACCCCCCATTGAAAAGCCAATAATATGAACGGTATCATTTTTGATGAGTAAATCTTGTAATGTTGTTTCAGCAATCTCTAACCATTCTTCATGCGTCGACTCTTCAATTTTCGCATCTTTTTCATGTCCTGGTAGCGTTGGCAGTCGAATATCCCATGTCGTATTTTCCTGTAAGTAATATGCTAACGGACCAATTTCATAAGTTCCCCCAGTAAATCCATGTAGCATGAGACAACCAGTACTCATTGGCGGGCATCCTCTCTGTATCGATGTTGAATGTCTTTAACGTATCTGTCTCTCTATATTAGCATATGAACAATTGATTTCTAAAAAGTACGTTTCGATTTTTAACGTATAAGACGTACAAGAGAACTTATTTGTTGAAACACCGGGCTTACTTGTTGAACAGTATTTGCTAGCTGATTCACAGTGGATATCATTTTTTGAATGTCCATTTGCCCATTTTCATCATAAAAGTGTTGCATAATTGCGTTCGGTTTCTTCGTTGGCTCTTGGAAATATTCCTCATTCATTTGTCCTGCCCATCCTTCAGGTTGTGGAGGTTTTGCGTACATGTGATAGGGAGAAACAGGTTGTTGGTTTGCTTGCATAAATGGTTGATTAGGCGTATTTCCTTGCTGATGATTCATATGTGAAGAAATGGGATTATGGTTATTGTCATAATAGTAGTGCCCACCTCCATGAGACATATTCCCTTGTACGAATCTGTCATCATTGTCTATCGGATAGTGCTCCTCCATGTGAATACACCTCTTTTCACTTTCTATTAATATATGGTGTAGGCACATGTTTTGTTACAACCGCCTTCTTTGTTGTACACATAAGAAACCAAATACAATTGTCAGCAATGATACGAATGGATATGTTCCAGTAAACACGATTGCAAAGAGTCCTATCACGACAAATGCATCTGATATGAAAAACTCTCTTTTACTTTTTGCTAATAAGACACTCGCCCGTTCGAGTTCATTATTAAGCGCATATATAGCTACTGAAATAATCAAAGCAACTTCAAGCGGCACCCACCACGTCAAGTGAAAGATATCATAAGCAATGATCGGTACGATTAAAAGAACCCCTCCATATAGATTCCAGCGCAAAAATGATTTCCTAAAAGAGCTGACATCCCATGGTAAAACTTCCAAAACATCTGTTTTAAACCGATCGTAAAATAAACTCGCACTCATTTTCGTAAATATGTAGACAGATATCGCTATGCTCAAATAAAAGATAAATGGATTGACAAAAATCATTGCCGTCATAAATCCAAGCAAGATTCCGAACATCTGAAAAAGTACGCGTACATTTTTAAGAACATACGAATGCCATAATCGATGATGAATAGAAGCTGCGTGATAGTCAAACTTTTTACGTCTAAATTTCAACTTTTGCAAAACATATATGCGCTTTTCACGTTTGAATGGCACCTTTGTAATCGAGGAAATGAGAGGCATTTTCCATACCTTGTGGTCACTTCCTTCCACAACTCTTCCCCAATCTACTTGTTTAAGTAGATGTTTCCAGGCAAAAACATTCCATAAAATTATACTTATGAAAACAACGACACTCGCCAAAATTGGCTCGATATATATAAGCAATCCTATCAATAATACGGCTCCAAGAAATATGGCTAGTTTGGGTAAAAGTCGTTGTTGATACATTCTCCACAGTGGGGCTGTCATACCGATATCAATGAGTACCAATGTGAGAATGTATGCTCCCGTCAACGTGTTGGGTAGGGGAGTGACTACGAACATCAGCCAAAGGATTAAACCGCCACCTATACGTTTCATCCATTTCTCTAGAACAATCACATTCCAAACGTCGCGGAGTCCAAAAGGTAAAATGGATAATTGGTATTCACTACTTGAAAGAATAATCCCTGGTTGTCTAAAAGCTTGAAACATATACCGAAGCGGATAAATACTGATCACAACTAAAAAGTTCCTCGTTCCGATTTCTTCTAGAAATGCAAATCCATTTTGTAAAGGATTCGTAAAATTACCCGAAATAAATACCGCTGTTATTATGTATCCTAATAAAGCTAGTGCATAGAGAAGAACGGTTTTGTCAAAGGACATCCGATATACTTGTTTGTAAATATTCTTTTTCTTTTTAAAGCGACTACGTTTAATCGTACGATACATCGTAAAAAGCGTTCGATTCACAGTCATAAGTCTGAACCTCGTTTAATCGTATCGAACGTATCAATCGCCCCTGATTCTATACATGTACCATGTTGGAGTAATATAAACTCATCGGCTATATTACGAATGAGCTCCAATTGATGGGAACTAATCATAATCGTCACACCTTCAGAAGCTTTTTGGCGCAACATTTGCTCCATATAATCCATCGCATAAATATCAAGTCCCATAAACGGTTCATCAATTAACAAGAGGGGAACATCTGGTAAACATGCACAAATGGCTTGGACTTTTTGACGCATTCCTTTTGATAGCTCTTCTGGGTAGTGATCACGTTTATCTTCTAACTCAAATGCGGTCACATACATATTCGTTCGCTCTTCAAGAATGTCTTCACGCATCTCATAAGCGAGTCCGTACATTTGAAAATGCTGATCAACCGTTAGTTCAGACAAGAGCATCGGTTCTTCTGGTAAATATGATATATGTCTCTTATATGTTAAAAATGCACTGTCCATATCATGTCCACACACTTCAATCGTTCCTTTTACTTTCTCATTCATCCCGATAATCGTTCGGAGAAGCGTTGATTTACCAGCTCCATTGTGCCCAAGCAAAGCTACAACAGATCCTTTTTTGACCTGTAAGGAGATATCTTTTAAAAGTGTTTGATCACCTATATCTACTTGTAGGTTATCAATTCGAAGTGCATTCATAGAGTCACTTCCTTTCATTTGTGAAATATACAGCTCCTTGCTACGATTGTATTACTATGTGAAAGGGGTTGTAAAGCACATGCTCGCTCTAGATCATATTATTATTCCAGCACATAATCCAAAAGAAGCTGCAGAAGAATTTGCCCGTAAACATTCCTTGCGTATCACCAAAGGAGGAGAACATCCTCATTGGGGAACATATAATTATCTCGCATACTTTCAAAATAACGCATATATTGAATGGATTGGAATTAATGATATAGAAGTTGCTCAACAAAGCACCAATCCTCTCATTGAACAAGTGGTCGAAGCTCTATCAAATGATATCGAACATCCTGTTCAATATGCTTTACGAACGGATGAAATGAACCAATATATGGAACATTTTGATGCAATGGAATTTGCATATAGCGAACCTTTCACAGGTAGTCGTGGACGTCCTGACGGTTCTGTACTCGAGTGGAAAATGCTTTTTCCCATTTGCCCAACGATGAATCCGCTCCCTTTTCTAATTGAATGGGGAGATGTTCCCAACATACCTACAGATCCTGAGGTAATCAACAAACTGTCGATTACCTCCATTACAGATGAGCGGAAAAATGTGGAATCTTTCAAAAAAACATTTCATTTACCTACACGAGCTGGGTCTGAACGTATCGAACTACAAAATAGTACCATTCATTTACATGTCGGACATCAACTAACATTCAGTATCGATGAAGAATGACAAAAAAAGAAGAGATTTGGACAAATCAAAGTTGTATCTCCCAAAATACGAATAACATTCTAATGTAGCGTAGGAAATATACGGAGACAAGTGAAGAATGAACTGCAATTCTTCTTCCCCGCGGGTCGGCTTAGTACATCACGTCCTGTGATGCCGCCGACACTAGCACGTCCTATGCGTCGGAGCAGAGGCCTAAGCAAGACCCGGTGCCCCGGTAAGTGTAGTCGTGAGTTGGCTCGCAAAGGCCGGGTTTAGTCGACCTTCCTTAACACGAGGAGGCTTGCCAGCCGCCCGCAGGAAAGCGAAGTATATTTCCGAAGCGAGTAATTCCGCTTGTTACATTAGAATGTTCGTATTTGAGTTAACTGTAATTCTTTTGTCTCAACCTCTTCTTACTATTCTTTCAGCTCTGTTTTACCAAGCAAAAATGCGATACTTAATCCAATTCCAAACGTCACAATACTTATGATCAATAAGAACGTATCATCCGAAAATCCAGGGAAAACGACAACCATTGAACCGATGACAAATCCAATAATGAGTGCATACGTACTTGTCCCGTGGCGCTTTAAGAAATAGTGGATGACCTTACTCATCGTCACAATTCCAACAACGACGCCTAGTCCAATCACAATCATCCGATCGAGCTGAAAATTCTTTAGCGCCCCAATAACGGTAGGGTATAAGCCTAAAATTAAAAATACCATTGACCCACTAATTCCCGGTAAAATCATCGCAGCACTCGCTAACACTCCTCCGACAAACAAAAGAACATATGTGGAAGCGGTAAGCTCTGCGATCGCTCCTCCTTCGCTAGGGTCTATGAAAACTTCCAAAGAACCTACAACGACAATACCTATAATGAGCAACACATACTGACTTGCTTTAAATGTATGCGACGCATCTGCTTCTTTAAACAAAAACGGAAGCACTCCAATAATTAAACCTAGAAAAAGAAAATGCGTTGGTTCTGTATAATGCACTAATAAATAGTCCATCAATCTACTTAACACAATCAGTGCTGATCCCATTCCTATTCCTAAAGGAATCAGAAAGCTCAGTTGTTTCGCCCAATGTTTACTAAACAATCCATTAATCGAAGCAATTAATTCATCATAAATACCAAGTAATAAAGCGATCGTTCCCCCACTTACTCCAGGAATTAACTCGCTTATTCCCATAATAAAACCACGGTATGTGTTTGTCCACCTCATCTTACAAGTCTCCTTTAATGACACACGCATTTCAATACGTGCTTATCATACCAAATATATGTATCGTATGTATATTCTTAATGAATAAAACTATTCATGGAAATGGTTTATAATCAGCCAAATTCATGGTGAAAGTTTTTATTTTTTTAAATAAACAATTCATTATACGACAAACAAAATATCATTGTCAATAGTAAATTTGATGTTTTCACAAATATATGTTATTCTATAGTTAGAATAGTTTTAAATTGTAATGAACAATCGTACACAACTTTCTTTTAAAGAAGACTTGAGTACGTTTTTTTAATGGTATAAACAACCTCACACAACAAAGATGTACCAATGCTATATCATTACTTTATATAAGGAGAGTTGATTCGTGAATTTAATTAATAAAAAGGTAACTCACAAGGTTTTTGGCGAAGGAAACATCATCGAACAAGACGATTCAATTATCACAATTGATTTTGATAAAGACCTTAAGAAATTTGTTTATCCAGATGCATTTAAATCTTTCATTACGCTGAATGATGAAAAAATAGCCGAAGTTTTTGAAGAGGTATTTTTGAAGCGTATGAAAGAAGAAGAAGCTCGTCAAGAAAGACTTGAAGAAGAAAGAAGACAGCGCGCACTTGAACAAGAGCGTAGAGCTTTACTAAGAAATCACAAGATTCATGAAAGCTCACAAATTGTTTTCTGGCTGGATGAAGAAGAACAACAAAATGTGTTTACAGACTGGCAGGTTTTCACAGGTACAGTTCAAAGTGGGAAAAGCAAAGGACAGCCAAACAGAGCCGTTCGCTTGCGCCCAAATAGTGCTGGGCTTTTAACAGTAAGAGAATCTGATCAAGAAGAAACTGAAAGGCGCATTATTGGAATTTACATGGTAGGTGAGATGTTTTCTGGACAGTTAAGTGAAGACGGTATAGTTCCAGCTCATGAGGAATTCAGAATTGAGCTCTCAGAAAAAGAAGCAGATCAAATGCTTTTCTGGAATTACTATTTGAACAAAAACTATCCAGACCGTACAGCATGGAACTCAGGTAAATACCGTTATTTTGATAATGTATGGACGGCGCAAATCTTAAAAGATATCATCGCACTTAAAACAGATGAAGAAGAAATCAAACATGCGCAAAGCTTTTTAGAATACTTCTGTAAATTGAACGTTCTTGATATCAATGATATTCCTGAAGCGAGCGGTGCTTTAAAACAATAATTTTCTAAAGATAGACGCGATTCTAATCATAAGAATCGCGTTATTTTATTTCATTCTGGATTTCAAACAAAAAAGAGTGTAGAGGATTTTACTCCCTACACTCTTTTTTGTTTGAAAGCTTACTCATCATCTACATTAATGAATAGGAGACCATCCGCTAATTCAGTTGCGACGTTCTCATAATCATCACGAACTTTTACTTCAATCTTTGCACCGTCAGCGTAAGCATTATTTGGTACTGTCCAGTAACCAACGTACGTACCGTCTTCCATTTCCATCATAGGAAGTTCTGTTGGGTTGGATTGTACACTATTTACGTCTGTTAGTGGCATATGGACAACGAATGTAGCACGTAATCCTGGCTCACTTTCCATTTCAATCTTCACGCTCTTACCAGTTTCAAGATATACATCTTCTTCTGGTGTTACGTTTGAAATTTCCGGTGCATTGTATTTCACATCAATCGTTACGGATTCAGTCGTTTTATTTCCTGCCTCATCAACAGCTGTTACTTCAATAACGTTCTCACCATTATCTAGCAAAATACGCTTGGAGTAATCCTCACCGTCAATATCAGCTTTTTGACCATTTACTTCTACATAATCTAAGTTTTCATCCGTTACAGTTCCTTCAACAGTAACTGTTTCACGATTCGTCTTATCTCCGTGCTGAGGATTATCAATCGTTAATTCTGGTGCGATTGTGTCGAGTGTAACTGTGACAGGCTCAGACTCCCCTACGGAGGATTCGTTTAGTAATGAGATAACGGTTAATTCATTATCCCCTTCTGTTAATGTTGTATCAAAACTAAATTGTCCATCTTCATCAACTTCTACTGTGTCAACTTCTTCTCCATTATTCATTAGTTGAGCAGTCGTTGTTGGTGATGCCGTTCCTTCAATTGTGATATCTTCTTCATTCGTTATTTGGTTTTCTGATGGTGAACTAATGACAGGTGATTCGACTTCATAAGATACACGTGAGCGAATCATATAGTTTCCTTCATCTGCTGGTGATTTCGACCATGCTCCACCAACATACTGATAACTTCTTTCAGCATTAGGGCTTGTTTCATCGGTTGCAAGTCCTGGCGATAGGTCACTAATATCTGTTTGGATATAAACCATATAGAAATCGCCGTCTACGACAATATTGTGTTCTGATAAGTCAACAACTGTCCAATCATCTTTATCACGTAGAGCTTCTGCATCCACTGGACCTGCAAGTTTTTCACCTGGTGTGCCATCTGGACCTGTAGCATCCCAAACTTCAACTTGGAAGTCTACTCCACCTGGAACAGGAAACTCAGGATCCCAGAACTTGAAGACTCCATCTGTTACGATTGCAGAATCCTTTCCTTCTGGCAATGACATTTTTACAGCCCAGCCATTACCTGCATCGTAAAATACTCTTGCGTTATCTGCCGAACCATCATCATATCCAATTTCCCCTCCAGGATACGTGTAGTAAGGCTCTAATTCAACATTCACATCTACCGTTCCTTCTTCAACAGTTACTTCAACTTCCGCACCATGATAGTTTCGTGCCATTACTTTTAATGTGTACGTTCCTTCATAGGCAGTCATTTCGAAGTTCCCGTTTTCATCTGTTTCTACCGGTTCAACGTTCGCGTCTTCAACAAGTAATACTGTCGCTTCTTCAATTGCTTCTCCACTATTCTCATCTACAACGGCCCCCGTAATATCACCTTGCGGAAGTTCGTCCAATGAGAAGTTCGCTGTTGAAGTTTCTCCATCTTCTACCGTCACAGATTGTTGAGCAGATTCAAATCCATATGCTCCTGCTTCTACGGTAAATTCTCCAGTTGGATGTGTGATTGAATACGTTCCATCTGCTGGATTTGTATTTACCGTCCGGTCAGTCTCAAGTATATTAACGGTTGCCCCTAACGGTAAATCTACTGGTGCAATAACACCGGCATCTTTTTCTTCAGATCCCTCAGATTGATCCGCACTTTCATCTTCACTCTTCGCTTTTTCTTTCTCTTTTTGCTTTTCTTTCTCTTTTTCTTTTTCTTTTTCTTTGTCATTATTATTACCTAAGGATGGACCTGGTGCTATTGATGGCTTGCTGATCATGTCTCCAAATCTATAATCCATAACTCCTAAGTGAACATCAGAGTTCTCTTCATCGGCTTCTGTTGATTCATCTGTCAATGATACTTGGTCAATATACCATCCATCATACGTTCCGGAAAAATCTGATGTTGCATTAAATCCGACGTAAATTGTTTGTCCGCTATACTCAGACAAATCAATTTCATCATTTTCCCAACCATCTGATAATCCTTCGAACGTTGCAAGTTCCGTCCATTCTTCCATATCTGTAGAAACGACTACATAACCAAAGTCATAGGCTGATCCGGATGAAAATATCTCCAGGTCATACCAATGATCTATTTGTAAATAAGATTCTCCTTCTGGTAATGTTACAGGTGGTAATGTTAAAGTGGCATCCATACTGTTAGCATATTCACCAGATAAGTTCGTTGCATATACATGATCACCCGTATTTGCTTCTCCTGGTCCGGACGTTGGTTCACCCCACTCCCAACTATTTTCATCTCCAAATGAATTCCACTGCGGGTCAGTGGCAAAATCTTCTGCATACCCTGGTGAAATTCCTTCCTTGATTTCAACTGAATATTCATCACTTACGACCTCATTATTACCAAAATCATGAACAGTGATTGTATACGTAAGCGTATCTCCATCTATATCCTCTCCAGGGATGACCGCTTCGTAAACACCATCAGTGAAGTCACCAGAAACAATATCTGCTTCTACTGTCTTTACATCAGAACCATCTACTTGATAGTCAATTTCAACGTTGGTAACGCTTACATTATCAGTCGCTTCAATTCCCAATTTTAAGTCCATCGTAACATACGTTTCCGTTAATGGATCATGACTAAATTCAGGTGCTTCATCGTCTTCACCATCTTTAGTAACTTGTCCTTCAACTGTACCTAGACCATCTAAAATAGATGATACTGCGTCACCTGCGTTTACAATACCATGGCCATATCCATCATTTGGAACTTCCGTATACTCATCATCTGTTCTCGGTGTTGCTGTATTTATCAAAATCTCTTCCATTTCATCAACAGTAATATTTGCATTTATTTGACGTAACATAGCAGCAACTGCCGCAACCGCTGGTCCTGCCATTGATGTTCCATTCCAGCCACCTTCATAACCACTTCCAGGAACTGTGGAACGAATATTTACACCAGGTGCTGAAATATCTGGTTTAATTTCATCATATGGTGATGGTCCCCTTAATGAAAAATCAGCAATCATATCGTCACTATCTGTTGCTCCAGTAGCAAATGAAACTGGATAGTTTGCTGGTACTGCAATCGATCCTGGACCTCCTGGATTCGTTAACGTTGTGTTTCCTGCTGAAAATTCAGGGAATATTCCATATTCACGCCAATTTTCAACTGCTTCTAAATACCATTCGTCTAATCCTGGTCCTCCACCCCACGAGTTGTTTACAACATCTGGAGCTAAATCAACACGTCCACCTGGTTCAAGTATCCAATCCGCAGCTGATAATAAAGTTGCGTCCGTAGTATCCCCTGCTGCATCAAAAACCTTTGCAGAGATCCACTCGGCTCCCGGAGCAACACCAACTTGATTTGATCCGTCGGGTTCACTACCCACCATCGTACCAGTAACGTGTGTTCCATGTCCGTTGTCATCATATGCTTCCGTTTTCCCAGCATCCGTAGCATCATAAAAGCTATATTCATGATCTACTTCATCAGTTGATTCGTCATACCCACGATATTTTTCTTTTAATCCTGGGTGATCCCACTCTGCACCAGTATCAAGACTCGCTACAACTGTTCCCGTTCCGTCTATGCCCATTCCCCATGCATCTGGTGCATTGATACGATCTACGTTCCATTCTACATCTTCCAGATTCGATTCTGGAGCTTTCTCTTCCGTCTTAGTCGTCGTATGCAATTCTCTCGTCTCGTTTTTCAGAAGTTTATCAACCTCTTCAAATGTTGCAATTTTTTCAGCCACTTCTTTTGTGGATGTTACAGACATTCCATTCACAATATTATAAGATTCGTAGTCAGTTACGTTTCCAGCTTCCATTTGTTCTTCTAAGAATGCCATAACGTTTTTTTGTGACTCAAACGAAGTTGATTTTAATTCAGATAAAATAGCCGAGCGCTGTAACAGCTGTGTTTCCTGACCTGATAAATCAGATAAACTTGCTTGATCGCCTGCTTCTTCAGCTACCTTCTTTACTTCTGCTTTCTCAGTGAATTTAACTAAGAAAGTCACTTGATCTTCCTTGTCAAAGTCACCCATTAACCGCTCGCTCATTTTTTCCTTCACATTTAATTTTGCATCATGTGCAGAGCGATGTAGTCCGTTACTTGATTCCGCTACGGCAAATGCAGGTGTTGTTAAGGAAAACACCATTAAAAACGTTGCAATCATACTAAATAGACTTGCTTTTTGTTTTCTCTTAAATATCAATTCGCTTCCCTCCAATATAGTTTGGTTGAATAATGATACTTAACTTGGTGTCTACAACAAAAAAGCTCGTTCTAGTAATCTTGCGAAC
Organism: Caryophanales bacterium; assembly: GCA_026168805.1. Lineage (GTDB taxonomy): Bacteria > Bacillota > Bacilli > Bacillales > Amphibacillaceae > CALAMD01. The sequence goes on from JAPFDS010000017.1 coordinate 28,351, forward strand.
AGATTTTAACACCTCCTTTTCTTTGATCTTTTAACAAATCCTAGGAATTGCTCTCATAACTATGGTATTGGATAGAATTCAAAAAAGTTGTCGAAGTTTATCGAACATTATGGGCGTAAGCAAATTGAGTTATTCTACCTATTTATAATCCTCAGAATAATAGTTCGTAAGATATATATATTTTGCAAAACGTTGTCAGTATAAGGTTTGTCTATTTTAAGTTATTTTTGTAACAACTTATGATTAGTAAAAACAATAGAATAGGACTAGTAATGTATTAATTTAGTAGAAAAACGAAGTTGCTTATAGGGTTTTTTGGAGCATTCATCATCGGAGTAGGTGTTTCAACCTATACAAATACACATTTTCTCATCCATAGTCAATGACTAAAAACCCATCATAGTTTTTGGCGAGAATATGAGAAGTAAGATAATGCGCATGTCTATTTGATAAAAACCCTCTTTTATTAATTTGTTTATAGTATTATGATAGGTATCACTTCCAAAATAACAGTGCTCCTCATGGGTGCATCTACTCATTCTTTTCAAAGCTGCTGAGTCTATAAAAAATAAATCCCATCAGAAACTGGATGAGAGTTATCAAACGTTTTAGGCGGTATAAATGTTACACATACTCTCAAAAATAAAAATCCCCTCATCAGGAATTGGATGAAGGGCGTAGCATCTGTGCATCCATTGTAATTTTTTTGCTAGAATAGTGGCTCTTCCTCACTTGATAATTCAACGAAAAACGGGTTTATAACTAAAACCAATGGAAGCAAAATTGCGAGAGAATATAAGAATACATGCGTAGGAGTAAAAAAAAAATTTCCTATTGCCGTTAATAGTACGATAAATAAAGGTATAACTGTACTTCTCTTTTTCACTCGTGCAGTTATATATTGCTTTTCATCACAATAAGGACATCTCATTCCACCAATTAAGGCAAAAGACTTAACAAACGTTTGCTTCCAGCTCCACTTATGGTGACAACTTTGACAAACTGGCATATCCTTCACATCCTAATCTGCATTATTTTTGTGTTATAGTGAACGTACATTTTGTATATTTACGACTTCTAGTATCTTCTCTCTTTACATCGAAGCAATTAAACGTTTTTCCCATTCCGGTTCCGTATTCTCTTAGCTGTCTTTTTTAAAAAATCTCTTGTCTCATCATCCCCAATGATAATAATGACAAGTGCTAGTAACATAAAAAGCATTGGTTTTTTAAGCTTTTTCACTATAAAATCCTCCATATTTATATTTTTATCATTGAATACTGTTCGTTATTTAACATATTAATTAAAATGAAACAGAAGATAGAATACTGCTTACTTTTTAGAATATATCTATCCGAAAAAACCAAAAAAATTCGTATAATACAATGAAAGCAGTAATACGGTTAAAAACATTAATTGCGTAATTGTAAAAACGGGTGCATTTCTATTTTTTGCATACATCCATTCCATAACTGCCCTTACTATTTCAGTTACATAAATTAACGAAAAAGCAATAAAGTATGGTTCTAAAAATAGAATTGAGTCCAATGGATCTCGCAAAATATTAATAATACTTCCGACTATGATAGCAACTATAAAAATAATTCTAAGTGTCCAATCAATTTTTTTATGCAAGAAATTCACGTGATTATGTGAGAACATTTTCGTTTTTTCTACTTTAAGAAGACTTCTCATAATAGTATTAAAAGAAAATAGCAATAGCCAAATTATGACTAATAATAGAAGGAGTTTAAGCCAAAAAGATGGTTCAACGCCATAAAACATCATTTCCATTCGATCTCTCCATTATTCATTTGTATTGGCTCCGGGGATCATTACTGAAATTGTTTACTTTTTTCTTAATAATAATATGGAGCCTAACGTTAAAACAGTGAACATCAGACCTAGGAAATTGATATCAATGACGGGTTTGAATCGGACTTGGGAAGGGGACATTTCGTAAACGCCTAATGGTTTTACAGATATCATGCCGCCACCACCTTCCCCTTCGCCTTTTTCCAAAGTGGTCTTTTCTTTATTCGTATTTGTTCCCTTTCCACCACCAGCTCCAAAAGAGTATTTCATTTTTGCTACAGGGACAATGCACTGTTTTTCATGTAAAATTGGCTCCCCATAGATGAGGGTTACATCTTTATGATTAGCAAATTTATCAAACATCGTTTTAATGGGTGAACGATTTTCGGAAGTTTCTTGTTTATTTTTATCTTCGAAGTTCATTTTTATCTTCTCCTAACATCCTATATTTTTATCTGCATCCAGTCGTTCAATGATCGTCGCGTTAGCCATTCCCATTCCTTCACAAATCGCAAGGAGGCCGTACTTTTCTTGGCGATCTTCAAGTGCGTACAATAGAGTGGTTAATAATTTTGTCCCCGTTGCTCCGAGTGGATGGCCTAAAGCTATTGCTCCCCCATGAATGTTTAATTTTGTCGGGTTTGCTTTTGTGTCATGTAGCCAAGCGAGAGGAACAGGAGCAAATGCTTCGTTTACTTCATATAAATCCATATCATCAATCGTTAAGTGTGCTCGATGAAGTGCTTGTTTTGTTGCTTCAATCGGACCAGTTAACATGAGTGTAGGATCAGATCCAACGACTGTCCGCGCAATTATTTTCGCTCGTGGACGAACACCTAATTCCTCAGCTTTTTCTTTACTCATTAATAGTACAGCACTCGCGCCATCACTCATTTGGCTCGCATTTCCTGCTGTGATTGTTCCGTTTTCCCTAAATACAGGTGAAAGTTCATTCAATTTTTCAACCGAAGTATCTCTTCGTGGACCTTCATCTTCTGTAAAAGTGAATGTATTTCCTTGTTCATCTGTTGTTTGAATGGGAGTAATTTCATCTGCAAATTTTCCAGAATCGATTGCTTGGATTGCTTTTTGATGACTTTCAAATGCAAAAGAATCAAGCTCTTCTCGCGAGAATCCCCACTGTTCTGCAATTTTTTCAGCAGAAATTCCTTGATTCACAATTTCGTATTTCTCTGTTAATAACGGACTTGGCTTCGAGTCTCCGACATTGGCAAACATTTTATGCCGTGACATCGACTCCACTCCACCAGCGATGACGACGTCCATATCTCCTGAAGCAATTGCTTGAGCTGCAAATTGAACAGCCTGCTGACTGGACCCACATTGGCGATCGATGGTGACGCCTGGAACGTGATCTGGAAATCCTGCAATAAGCGCAGAAGTTCTAGCAATATTCATTGCTTGCTCCCCAATTTGTGTCACACATCCTATGATGACATCCTCCACCATATTTTTAGGAACTTGCGCATCGCTCATGAGTTGATCAAGCAATGCTCCTAGTAATTCATCTGAGCGTGTATGCTCTAGTGCCCCTTTGTTCCGACCAATCGCCGTACGACTTGCATGAACAATAACTACTTCTCTCATCCATTGCCACCTCATTCATTCGTATATGCGTTAAGTATACTAATAATTCAATTATAATGAAAGCGCCTCAAAGGTTATTTATTATGAAGCTAGCTACTCTCCCAACAGATGAAAGCGGACAATGTCACCCGCGAGCGGTTTGAGTTTAATTTTTGGGGAGGTTGCTCGGATTTTTAAACGCATTAGCGATTTGAGTCTAATTTTCAAGGAGCTCACTATGATTTTTAAACGCATTAGCGATTTGAGTCTAAATTTCAGGGAGCTCACTATGATTTTTAAACGCATGAGTGATTTACGTCTAATTTTCAAGGAGTTTACTCTGATTTTTAAACGCATCACCGATTTGAGTCTAATTTTCAGCGAGGGCGCCCCAATTTTTAAACGCAAGTGAGCGGTGCGTCAAAAATTTCAGGCGATTCATGAAAAAATAAACGCAAGCGCGTACAAACTATAAAAAATAAATAAAGTTGGTCCAGATCTTCATGTGTATATGTACAATGAAATTGATTGGAGGGATTTGTTTGCAGCATACAATTGAAATTTCAAATGTACATAAAAAGATAGGGAAGAAAGATATCATTAAAGGACTGACGTTTTCTATTCGTAAAGGAGAAGTCTTTGGGTTGATTGGTCCGAACGGGGCTGGTAAGACGACAACGATCCGTATGATGGTTGGCCTAATCGGGATTACAGAAGGAGAAGTACGGATTCTCGGAAAAAGTATTGAAAAGGATTTTAAACAAGCTATTCAACAAGTAGGTGCAATCGTAGAAAATCCGGAGCTTTATCCGTTTATGAGTGGGTATAAGAATTTGCTTCACTTCTCACGGATGATGCCTGACATCACAAAAGAACGGATTGACGAAGTAGTGAAAATTGTCGGACTCGAAAAGCCGATTCATGAAAAAGTTAAAAAATATTCTCTTGGTATGAGGCAAAGACTCGGAGTTGCACAAGCGTTACTTCACAAGCCATCTGTATTGATTTTGGATGAACCTACCAATGGACTCGACCCTGCTGGGATTCGTGAAATACGCCAGTATATTCGAAGACTCGCTGAAGAAGAAGGGGTTTCCGTCATCGTTTCGAGTCACATGTTATCTGAAATCCAGCTCATGTGTGATCGAATTGGAATCATTAAAAATGGTGAATTAATAGCGATTGAAGATGTTCGTTCAGAAAAAACAACGGATCTTGCACAGACCTTTACATTTGAAGTGCAACCAATCGAAAAAGCTACGTCCATCCTTGAAGAACACGAGCATGTTGAAGTAAAGCAAGATGGTAAAGCAATCTTCGTTCAATGTGAAAAAGATACCATCCCGAAACTGATTCAATCCCTCGTACAACAAGATATTTTAATTTACGGGGTTTCTTTAGCAGAAATTTCTGTTGAAGACCGATTTTTTGATTTGATTGGAGAGAATATTATTGAATAAATTTTTTCAGCTTATTCGAAATGAACAGATGAAATTATATTTACTCCGGTCTACATGGATTATGGTCGGTTTATTAAGTGTACTTTTAATCGGAATGGGAATTCTTACGAAAGTATTAGATGAACAAGACCCTCGTCTAGCAACTGATGAGTGGCGCACGGCGTTAGAGGAAGAAAATGAACAATTTGAAAAAGAAATAGCGGAAGATGAGTTTTTCGAAACCTTTAATGCGGGATTTATAGAGGAAAATATGTTTTATTTAGAAAACGACATCCAACCAACGAAATATGGGGCCCTTAGCTTTGTCTATGAAAACTCTATATTCGTCTTACTCATTGGTCTATTTTCAATCATCGTTGCCGCAGGTATTGTAGCAAACGAACATCGTTGGGGGACAATAAAACTATTACTTATTCGGCCAATTTCACGAACGACGATCCTTTTTTCTAAGTATGCTTCTGTTTTAGTATTCGCTTTATCAATGATGGCTTTCTTAATAGTAGGTTTATTTGTGATCGGTCTCATTTTGTTTGGGTTTGAAGGAGCAAATCCTATGTACTTAATAAGCGCTTCTGACGGTACATTAGAGCTTACATCATTGTATAAAGGAATAGTAGCAGATTATGGATTCCCTTTTATTGAAATTATTATGTTGATTACATTAGCATTTATGATTTCAACCATTTTCAAAAGCAATTCGATGGCTCTAGGCGCAACACTGTTTCTGATGTTTACAGGCACACAAATTTACGTGTGGTTTGAGAAATATGCTTGGTCAAAGTATATTTTATTTGCCCATACAGATTTCAGCCAATTTAGTTCATCAAATACACCTATTTTCGAAGGGAACACACCCCTATTTTCAATAACTGTATACGCAGCCTATTATATACTCTTTTTACTTTTGGCATGGTTCATGTTTACAAAAAGAGACATTGCAGGGGATTAAATCATCCTTACAACTGTAATTGCTTTCGAAGTAGAACGTTTTGTGCTATAAATAAAGATACACAGTGTTTGTATATATACTCCATTTGAGGTGTTTTTTGTGAAGCGTTATTTAACCATTATATTTGTTTTATTAGCTGTAGCTACATTGTTTATTGGGTTGCGATTTGAAGCAAGATGGAGCGGCATTGCCTCTTGGGGTATTGCATTTATTTTCTTTATTTTTGCTGCCTATTTTACAAAATATATTCCAAATGGGAAAAGATCACCGAAATAACCCATACAAAAGAGCTGTCCTTCGAATGGACAGCTCTTTTGCGTTGCTGATTTAAAAATCGTCTGTGACGGCACCTTTAGACGCACAAGAAACATTATGTGCGTACTTCCCTAGTACACCTTTCGTATACATTGGTGGTGCTACCCAATCTTTACGACGTTCTTCCAGCTCTTCATCTGTGACGTCATCAATCGAGATGGTTTGTGCAATCGTGTCGATTGTTACAGTATCGCCTTCTTGCAAGAGACCAATTGGACCACCGACTTGAGCTTCAGGAGCTACGTGGCCAATTACGAGCCCATGAGTTCCGCCTGAAAAGCGTCCATCTGTCATAAGGGCTACACTTTCACCTAACCCTTTCCCTACAAGAATTCCTGAAACAGATAACATCTCAGGCATTCCCGGACTACCTTTCGGTCCAATATACCGAATCACGAGAACGTCTCCTTCTTTAATTTCATCATTCATCACCGCTTCTGTTGCCTCTTCTTCAGAGTCAAACACACGAGCAGGTCCGGTATGTTTCTTTACCTTTACTCCTGAAAGTTTTGCTACTGCCCCGTTTGGTGCTAAGCTTCCTTTCAAGACGACGAGTGGGCCATCTGCACGTTTTGGTTCATCAAATGACGTGATAATATCTTGACCTTCTGTTAATGACGGCGCTTCTTCTAAGTTTTCTGCAACTGTTTTTCCAGTAACCGTTAGGCAATCTCCATGAATGTAGCCATTTTCATAGAGTAACTTAAGAACAGCTTGCACCCCGCCAACACGGTGTAAATCTTCCATCACATATTTTCCACTTGGCTTTAAGTCAGCAATATGTGGCGTTTTCTTCTGGATACGATTGAAGTCATCCATTGTAAGATCTACTTCAATTGCATGGGCTATAGCCATTAAATGAAGGATAGCATTTGTTGATCCACCTAAAGCCATGACAACTGTAATCGCATTTTCAAATGCTTCTTTCGTCATAATATCTTTAGGGTAAATACCTTTTTCAAGAAGATGATACACTGCCTCTCCAGCTGCTTCACAATCCGCTGCTTTATCTTCTGAAGTTGCTGGGTTTGACGAACTACCTGGTAAACTCATTCCCATTGCTTCAACTGCTGAGGACATGGTATTAGCTGTATACATTCCTCCGCAAGATCCTGCTCCGGGACATGCATTGCATTCGATATTCCGTAATTGTTGATCATCAATTTTCCCAGCGTTGTTTTGTCCAACACCTTCAAAAACCGAAACAATATCTAATTTTTCCCCGTCATGAAATCCTGGTGAAATGGTTCCACCGTACACAAATACAGCAGGAACTTCCGCATTAGCAATCGCCATCATACATCCAGGTATGTTTTTATCACAGCCTCCAATAGCTACAAGACCGTCCAAGTTTTCAGCACCAACGACCGTTTCAATCGAATCTGAAATTAAATCACGGCTTGGAAGAGAATATTTCATTCCCTTTGTCCCCATGGAAATACCGTCAGAGACAGTGATGGTATTAAAAATCATTGGGAATCCGCCTGCATCACGGGCTCCCTTTTTCGAACGTTCAGCTAAATCTTTAATATGTATGTTGCATGGTGTTACTTCACTCCATGTACTCGCAATTCCAATCATTGGTTTTTTAAAATCTTCATCTGTTACACCAACCGCACGAAGCATTGCTCGGTTTGGAGCTCTTTTTGAATCTTCAAACACTTTACTGTTAATACGTAAGTCTTTTTTCATCCATCATCTCACCTTTCTTGTTCCATATTATATTAGTATTTTCTAAATAGTTCAATCATTTTAGGTTAATAAACTGACTTTTGTGCAAAAAAAAGTTGAGACAAAGATTAAAGTTAACCCATATACGAACATTCTAATGTAACAAGTGGAATTATCCGCTTCGGAAATATACTTCGCTTTCCTGCGGGCGGCTGGCAAGCCTCCGTAGGCTATCGCCTTACGGGGTCTTGCCTAGGCCTCTGCTCCCGCGGGAGTCTACGTATATTTCCTACGCTAAATTAGAATGCTATTCGTATTTTGGGAGATACAACTTTGATTTGTCTCAACCTCTTATACGTATTTTATTATTCAAACTTCTCTCTTCTTGCAGCTTTTTCACGTTCACTTTGATTTAAAAGTTTTTTGCGCAAGCGAATGTTTTCTGGTGTTACTTCACAATATTCATCATCAGCAATATATTCCAATGCTTCTTCAAGTGACATTGCTTTCGTTTTATTAATGGTTGCTGTTTGATCTTTGAATGACGTACGCATATTCGTTAAATGTTTTTCTCTCGTAATATTTACGGTTAAATCATTTTCACGGTTATGCTCTCCTACAATCATACCGGCATATACTTCTGTACCAGGTTGAATGAAAATCGTACCGCGATCTTCTAGATGCATAATTCCATAAGTGGATGCTTTTCCTGCTTCCATGGCAACGAGTACACCTTGACGTCGTCCGCCTACTTGTCCTTTGACAACAGGTTCATACCCTTCAAATGTATGGTTCATAATTCCATATCCTCTTGTTTGGGACATAAATTCTGTCATATAGCCGAGAAGTCCTCTCGATGGAACTTTAAAAATCATCCGCACTTGACCATTCCCTTGGTTGATCATATCTAACATAGATCCTTTTCGTTCACCGATGGATTCCATAATCGGACCTGTATATTCTTCAGGGACGTCCATTTGTACGCGTTCAACAGGTTCGCATGTCTCTCCATCGACTTCTTTTAAAATAACTTGCGGTTTCGAAAGTTGTAATTCATATCCTTCACGGCGCATGTTCTCAATTAAAATCGATAAGTGTAACTCTCCTCGTCCCGAGACGACCCATGCATCAGGAGATTCTGTTTGTTCGACTCGTAAACTTACATCTGTTTCTAATTGTGTGAGTAAACGTTCCTGAATTCTGCGGGAAGTTAAATACGTTCCCTCTTTTCCTGCAAACGGACTGTTGTTCACTAAGAATGTCATTTGTAATGTTGGTTCATCAATGCGTAATAATGGAAGTGCTTCAGGATGATCCGCTGGGCAAATCGTTTCGCCAATATGGATATTTTCAATACCAGTAACAGCTACGATATCTCCTGCTTTCGCTTCCTTAATTTCAACCCGTTTTAACCCGATAAAACCAAATAACTTTGTGATTCTAAAGGATGTTTGCGTGCCGTCTTTACGCATCACGACTACTTGTTGTCCGACAGAAATCTTCCCGCGGAACACTCGTCCAACACCAATTCTGCCTAAATATTTACTGTAATCAAGTAGGGTCACTTGAAATTGTAAAGGCTCTTCTACATTATCAACTGGTGCCGGGATATGATTGAGAATCATATTAAAAATCGGATCCATCGTTTCAGTTTGGTCATCAAATTTTTCACCTGATGTTCCGTTGATCGCCGAAGCGTATACAACTGGAAATTCAATTTGTTCGTCACTTGCACCAAGTTCAATAAATAAATCTAACACCTCATCAATGACTTCCGTCGGTCGTGCGTTCGGTCGGTCTACTTTATTGACGACGACAATTGGTGTTAAATTTTGTTCCAATGCTTTTTGCAGCACAAATCTCGTCTGTGGCATCGTACCTTCATATGCATCAACAACGAGTAAAACACCATCGACCATTTTCATAATACGTTCTACTTCTCCACCAAAATCTGCGTGTCCTGGTGTGTCCAAAATATTAATCGTTGTTCCTTCGTGCGTAATTGCTGTATTTTTTGATAAAATCGTTATACCGCGCTCTTTTTCTATATCATCTGAATCCATTAAGCGATCATCAATTTGCTCATGTTCTTTAAATGTTCCAGAATATTTTAATAGTTGGTCAACTAACGTTGTTTTTCCGTGGTCAACGTGGGCGATAATAGCGATATTACGAATGTCTTCTCTTAATTGCATAAAAACCCGCTCCTCTATAATGAATAACGTACCTCTAACTTTCCTATTATATCACAGTTTTCGACACTTAGTGCGATTTTTGTGGAAATTTTAAAATAAATGTTGCTCCTTCACCTACATCTGAAAAAGCTTCAAGTGTTCCGCCTGATTGTTCGACAATTGCCCGAGCAATCGCAAGACCTAACCCTGTTTCACCGTGTTGTCCTTTCATAAACCGGTGAAATACATGTGGTAATAGTTGTTCGTCAATTCCTTCTCCGTCATCTCTCACTTGAATGTACACAAATTGCTCGCAAGCATTCGATGTTAACGTCACTTCAGAGTGGGCATGACGAATACCATTATTCGTTATATTTAGTAATGCCCGTAATAACTTCTCTTTATCAACCCAAATAAAATACTTCTGATCGACATCTGTCGTAACAGTTACCTCTTTCTCATGAGCTAGAGGGAAAACATGTTCAATAACTCTTTCTAGTAGGTCATTTACATCTACATGTTCTGGTTTATACGTAGCTTGTTCACTGTCTAGTTTTGCAAGCAGGATCATTTCATTAATAATTTTCTTCAATCTGTTTACTTCTTCGACCATTAACTCAAGCCCTTTTTCTTCCTCTTCTGCAGTAAATACGTGATCGCGTATTCCTTCAGCATATCCTTGAATGGTCATTAATGGCGTTTTTAATTCATGGCTCGCATTTTGCATAAATTTTTGTTGCGACAATATATAACGGTGTAATTCAGTTGCCATATCATAGACACTTTGCTCAACTTCTTTTATTTCCCCTGTCGCTTTTACTCGTTCTAATTGATCGAATTCTCGTTTTTCGATTTTTTGCACTTGGTCTTGTAATCGTGATAAAGGTGTGACCAGCTTTCTGGTAAATAGATAACTTAAGCCGATAGCTCCAATCGCACCGATCACAAATATGAATAGGAGTCGCTTTAACAATGCTTGTTGAACGGCTTCTAAATCTGTTAACGGTGTGAGTAAAACAAGTTCAAGCCCACTGTCTACGCTATATAAATACAATGTTGAGGTAACAAACGTACTACCTCCAAGATCAAAACGTTCTTTCACTTTGCTCTCTTTTTCATTTTTGCGTAAAAATTCTGTGGCAATCTTTGGTGGAAATGTCGTGAATAAAATATCATTTGCATGTCTGTCATACACAAACACTTGTAAGTTTTGCTCTTTGAAAAATGTGTCATAATCCACTCGTTCTCTTGGATAATATTGATCATTATTTAATAACGTGACTAACAATTCACCTTTTTGCTCCAACTGTCTTTTTTCATCTTGAATGAGACCATCTAGCAACAATGAGTGAACGGCAAATCCCGTTACTGTCAGGACAATTAGTAACAAAGCGGTGAATGCTATGTGAAGCTGATATTGTAATCTCATGGTTGTTCAGCTTCTTTTTTCAATCGGTAGCCAAATCCCCAAACAGTTTCTATGACTAACCGTGGAAGTTTCTTTCTTAGGCGTTTAATTAAATCATCCACCGCGCGGTCGCTTCCGTAGTAGTCAGATCCCCAAATAGTATTGAGTAACTCCTCACGGGAAAATGCGCGATTCGGATACGATACGAGTAAACGCAATAGATCATATTCCTTTGTTGTCATGTCCATTTCATTTCCTTGGTCAAACACTCTTCGTTCATTTTCATATAACGAAACATCCCCAATGGAAAGCACCTTTTCTTCAGATATTCTCACTGGTCTTGAACGGGCAAATAGCCTTTTCACTCGTGCGACGAGTTCTCGAGGGCTAAAAGGTTTCGTTAAGTAATCATCGCTTCCTAGTTCCAGTCCGATTATTTTATCAACTTCATCATCTTTAGCCGAAATAATAATAATCGGTACATTACTTTTTTCTCTAATCTTTTTACAAAACGTATACCCATCCATCCCAGGTAACATAATATCTAATATCCACATATGTGGAGGTGTTTTTTCCCAAACTACAGCCGCTTCTTCAGCAGATGAAACAACCGTTACTTTGTATTGCTCTTTTTGTAAGTATGATGCCACAATATGCTGGATATTCGGATCATCTTCCACAATACATATATGGTAATTTTCCACTTGAATCCACCCCCAGATAACGAATGATACCTCTACTTTAATATATTTTACACAAAAGAGATTCCTTTTACATACTTTTTACACACTTTTCCCAAACTTATGCCACAATCTATTTTTATACTAGTTATAACACGTATGAAAGGAAGATACTCATGGATCAAAATAACGAACGAAAAAATGAAATCATTGTTCACCCTACACATACAAATAAACCGTCACCACAACGAAGCAAATCAAAGCGCCCCTTTATGCGTAGTCTATTAGGCGGTGTACTTGGTGGGTTTATTTCAGTAGCGACAGTTGTACTTTTATTGATGAATCAAGTCATTACGATTCCGCAATTAAACGTAAACGACCAAGCTGCTGATCAGACTGAGCAATCCCAAGAAAGCGATCCAAATGTAGCTACTGTCTCAACTGAAGATCAAGATTCATCCGATTTATCAGATGTATCTGAAGCTGTTGTTGGTATTATTAATTTGCAAAACAATACCGTCTGGGATCCTCAACAGGAAGCTGGTTCAGGTTCTGGAATTGTTTATAAAAAAGAAGATGGTAAAGCGTATATCGTTACGAATAATCATGTCGTTAAAAATGCTACAGAAGTAGAAATTGACATAAATAATGAACAACGAGTACAAGCACAAGTCGTCGGAACAGACGAATTAACAGATTTGGCTGTTCTCGTAGCAGATGACGAACATCTTCCATCCGTAGCACCTCTTGGCGATTCTGAAGACCTACATGTTGGTGAAGCCGTCTATGCGATTGGAAACCCACTCGGAGTAGATTTCTCCGGTTCTGTTACAAAAGGAATTGTCAGTGGTTTAAATCGTCTCGTTAAAGTAGATACGACTGGCGATCGGAACCCAGATTGGGTCATGGAAGTCATTCAAACTGACGCAGCCATTAATCCAGGAAACAGTGGTGGTGCACTTGTCAATGGAAATGGTGAAGTCATTGGGATTAACTCGATGAAAATTAACGAACAAGCTGTTGAAGGTATAGGATTTGCGATTCCAATGAGTGAAGCGCGTCCTGTGATCGAGCAACTTGAACAAGACGGCCAGGTCACTCGACCATTTGTCGGTATTGCAGGCGTACACATTTCACAAGTCCCACAACAACATGTACACAATGTTCGTATTCCAGAAGATATCGATGAAGGAATTGTCGTCGCAAATGTTCAACCCGGATCACCAGCTGATCAAGCAGGAATGAAACAATACGATTTCATTACTGAAGTGAACGGAGAAAAAGTAGATTCTATGCTTGATTTCAAACGATATGTATACGCAGAAACAGACATTGGCGATCAAGTGACATTCACATTTTATCGAAACGGTGAAAAACATCAAGAAACTGTTACATTAACAGAGAGTGATGCAAACTAACGGATAGAAGACCACTCACTATAGTCTTTAGAGCACCTACACAGCCCATACTTCTACTATACTTAGTGGAAATATGGGCCTTAGCATGTATGAACCACTTTTGAATGGTAGGTCTAAAGTTTCGGTTTTCGTTTTTTCACTATGAAAGTCGTATAACCCCTTCTTTTTTTAATCTACAAACGGTATACTTTTACATGAAATGTTTTCCAACTTCAATTATTAACAGAATTTTGGTAAACATGTAGCTGTTTTTTTATAAAAAAAGGAGGAATTATAGCATGATTTGTAAGAACTGTAATCAAGAAACAGAAGCTGGCAAGTTTTGTACACAATGTGGAGCACCACTAGAAACAGAGCAAACTCAAGAGCAGGCGGCAACTGAAGAACCCGTTGTTCAACAACAAGAACAAACTCCTCCACCTGTACAACAAGCACAGCCAGCACAACAACAGCAACAACCTCAACAAGGACAACAGGTTGATATCGCTGAAAAAACGAAACAAGTAGGGAGCAACTTTGGAACATTCTTTTTAAACGCTTTGAAAAAGCCTAGCTCGGCTAAAAACGTAACCGGTGCACAATACATTTCAGGAATCATTATGATTGTTGCATTTACTCTCGTTATTTCAATTGAGCACTTTACGTATTTAAAGAGGGAATATTCCGCAGAGTTTTTTGATGACCTAGCTGTGCCATTTTTAAAATATGTTTTACTATTTGCTATCATCATAGGTCTTATTTTTGGGGCAGTTCGTGTCGCTTCTCAAAACGTGAGCATTCAGGATATTCTTGCGAAGTACGGAGCCTATCTCGTTCCTTTTCTACTTCTTTTCGCAGTAGCAATTGTTTTAGACCTCATTGACATGACTGGATTACCTTTTAGTACTGTAGGATTTATTGCTATGATTGGACCTGTTCTACTTATTCCAGTATTCATTCTGTCCGAAAAAGCAGTTGAAGGTTTCGACTATATATACACAGCAATTGCGCTTGTACTATTTTCGTATATTGCCTATGTTTATATCAATAACTCCGTGAATGATATCAGTGATAATATCCTTGATAACATACCATGGTAAAAAACACCCTTTGTATATATTTTTTATATACAAAGGGATTTTTTATCACGCATTAACGAGAAGTTTCACTTTATAATCAATCATATGAGTCCTCATCTTCTTCCACATCTGTGTGGGTAGAAGTAGATGTTCCGTATGCTTCCACATCACTCCATGCATTTTCTCTACCATCATCTTCAAATACTTTATACGCATGGTCGCGCAAACCTATGTGAGGCTCAAATGTGTGGGTGTCAACACTTGTCTCATTTTCAGCTTGTTCGGCAGCATGTTTTTTACAATGGGCGGCCATTGGTACAGCTTGTAACCGGTCAAACCCAATATCCTCTCCACATACAACACATAATCCATACGTTCCTTCCTCTATTGCGTGAAGAGCTTCATTAATTTGTTCGAGTTCTTTTTCTGCATGTCGTTCTAAAGCATGATCTTTTCCTTGTTCATACAAAGCCGTCCCCATATCAGCTGGATGGTTATCATAACTCGATAATTCACCGCTCATTTCTGTTAGCATTAACGAGCGATCATTTTTTTCTTCTGCCTGACGAATGAGCGTGAATTGCCGTTCTTTAAGCACATTTTCACATTGCTTCATCTGATTTTGTGATAGCATCTATGCTCCTCCAGTATAGAATGTTCTTTTTTAAAGAAACTCCTCCTTCTATACTATGCGCTAACTCATCGAGTTGATTCTTTATTTTATATGTAAAATCATGTCAATATGCGGAATCTGGTCTTCTTCATAAACGGCTGAAATTTTCTCAAAACCTAACGACTCATAAAACGCTTGGAGGTACGTTTGCGCTTGAATTTTTATTGTATTTTCATTCCACTCATCAGCAACAAAAGAAATTGCGCGCTTCATGATTTCTCTTGCTAACCCTTGACCACGAAACTCTTTTGTAACGAGCACACGTCCAATGGCTACCTCATCGTATGTCATATGTTTCGGCAAAATCCGTACAAGTGCAGCGATCGAACCATTTTTATCAGCAAAATAATGGATGGCTTTCTGATCATGATCATCTATCTCTTCATACGGACATTCTTGTTCAACTACAAACACGTCTACACGAGATTTTAATATTTTATAAAGCTCTTCATTGGTTAGTTCTTCAAATGTTTTTATTTTCCAGTTCATTTCCACATCCACCTTGTTCAGTATTTTTTCTAATTTTAACATGAATTTCATGTATCATGATATTATAAAGGTAGCGGTATCATGAAAAAGAAAGGATGAATGTATCTATGTCTTCAAAACAAACGATTGGCTTTATTGGTACAGGTGTCATGGGAAGTAGTATGGCACATCATTTGTTGCAGGCAGGACATCCATTGCACATATTTACACGGACAAAGGAAAAGGCGGAGGAATTGCTCGATGCAGGAGCGATTTGGGAAGATTCTATTGCTGCACTTGCCGCAAAAGTTGATGTGATTATTACAATGGTCGGTTATCCTTCAGATGTAGAAGAGGTATATTTTGGTGACGACGGAATTTTAGCGCATGCAAAAGAAAACAGCTATGTCATTGATATGACTACATCTAAACCCTCGTTAGCGGTGCACATTCATGCCGCGGCTCGAAAGCGTAATATATATGCACTAGATGCTCCCGTTTCAGGTGGAGATGTCGGAGCGAAAAATGCTACGTTAGCCATTATGGTGGGAGGTTCTGAGACAGTTTTTGACGCCGTTCTACCGATTTTCCAACGGCTCGGAACAAATGTCGCACGTCTCGGGGATGCTGGTGCTGGTCAACATACAAAATTAGCAAACCAAATTGCGATTGCCTCAGGTATGATTGGCGTGTGTGAAACAATCGTATATGCGAAAAAGGCAGGACTAGATCCGACAAAAGTTTTAGAAAGTATTACGACAGGAGCAGCAGGAAGTTGGTCATTATCGAACTTAGCTCCGCGCATGATTGCTGGTGACTACGCACCTGGATTTTATGTGAAACATTTTATTAAAGATATGCGAATTGCACTTGATTCTGCTAAGGGTATGGGGCTCCTAACACCCGGTTTGGCTTTGTCCCTTGAACTGTATGAAGACATTGCCGAACATGGAGAAAATGATAGCGGTACACAAGCATTAATATCTTTTTTTGAACGAAAGCAATAATACATAACGGGCATCATTCATCTGATGAGGATGCTCGTTTTTCAAGTTCTTCTTGAATAACCATAGCTAAATCTTCATTTCCGTATAATTGCAACACTTCAAACAGTGTCTCTATGTCAATCGCACTTGGGTTCTCCTTCTCTAGCGGCTCTTCTAATACTTCTATTAGTAGTTTGTTCTTTTCTTGATCTGGATATGCCTGTTCATATATTTGCACCGGATCAAAATCATGATCAAGACACCACTGTGCATAAATCACAATCATTAACCGTTCTTTTTCTTGGTATTGTTCTATGACATATTTACTTTCATCAGATACATGTTCCATATTTATTCACCCTCTTTTTTAAACATTGACACACCCATGAACGAAAGGGCTTGTTGCAATTCAAAAGGAAAATGTGAAATATCCTTATCGTGCATCCCTTGTTTGGGCACAGTCATCCCATCGATATATGTAAGTCCGTTTTCTTCAGCCATTTGTTGCCATTCCCATGGCATCACCATGTTACAGATTACTTTTTCTCCATATAAACGTCGATAACTATGCGCACGCGGCCCTGCCGTCGGTCCTAATATCCCAATACAGATCATTCCCCCTGGCTTAATTACACGTTTTAATTCTTGCAATACATCAAGCGGATGCTCTGTCCATTCCACTACATTGACTACAAGTGCTGCGTCAAACATCTCATCTGAAAATGGCAAGTTCTGTACATCTGCTTGATTAAAGGTAATGGAATCATCTATTTTTCGTTCATTTGCATGCTTGATCATTTCCTCAGAAATATCTACACCAACAACGTCAAATCCATTTCTTTTCAACATATGTGAGCCGTATCCATCGCCACACCCGATATCGATCACTGTTCCTTTTGTCAGATGTTTCTTCATGAAAGGTACGATATTTTTTCTGCTGCCATTTTCCCACATGTTTTGACTTCTACTACTCCAACGTTCGGCCATCCCATCCCAGATGTCTTCTGCGGTACTATGCCAATTGAACTCCTGCACAACTACACTTCCTTTCACATCTCTAAAAAATAGTATAACACAAAATAAAAAAAGACTTATCTCATAAAATGAGATAAGTCTTTTTCATTATCTAATTAAAGACCTACAACGTTAGCTGCTTGAGGTCCGCGCTCGCCTTCAACAATTTCAAATTCAACATCTTGACCTTCTTCAAGAGTTTTGAAACCTTCAGCTTGGATAGCTGAGAAATGTACGAATACGTCGTCTCCGTCTTCACGCTCGATGAATCCGAAACCTTTTTCTGCGTTAAACCATTTTACTTTACCAGTCATAATTATGACCTCCTTATACAAATATCGTGCAAAGTAATTGAATCATAAATACTTTTACACCACTTGTTAAAGAGATCGTAAAGTATTATTCAAACTTCAATTTCCTTTTGCTAATTATTACTTTACTATTAATCATAACAAATAGCAAGCGATTCATGCAATTCTTTTTGTTTTCCTTCAAATAATTGTTAAAAGTGGTTGTTTTTCTGTTTTTAATGAAAAAACAAGTCCCATAAAGTGAAAAAGTTGCTAAGAACTTTCAGTTGCTGTTCAAAACAATCGTTGGTATAATTGCGAGTGCAAGATTATGAATCGTTTTTAAATCCTACACATTTGTATCTTGCAAATATAAATGATAGGTGTGGTAACACAATGACAAACACATATTCACATCAAGTATTGCTCTATTATCACTATGTTGATATTGAGGATCCAGAGACACTAGCCGAGGAACATCTTGCATTTTGTAACGACTTAGACTTAAAAGGTCGAGTACTGATTGCAAATGAAGGTATCAACGGTACAGTATCTGGAACCATCGAGCAAACAAACAAGTACATGGAATCCATGAACAATGATCCCATGTTTACAGGTATGGTATTTAAAGTCGACCCACATGATGGACATGCATTTAAGAAAATGCACGTACGTCCTCGACCAGAACTCGTTACGTTGAGGCTGGAAGATGACATTAACCCTCATGAAATTACTGGAGAATATTTATCTCCAAAAGAGTTTCTTGAAGCAATGGAAGAAGAAGACACAGTCATCCTTGATGCTCGTAACGATTATGAGTATGACGTTGGACACTTCCGCGGAGCCATTCGTCCGGACATTCACACGTTCAGAGAATTACCAGAATGGGTACGTGAAAACAAAGATTTATTAGAAGGTAAAAAAGTCTTAACGTACTGTACAGGTGGTATACGCTGTGAGAAGTTTTCAGGCTGGCTCGCTCAAGAAGGATTTGAAGACGTAGGACAACTCCATGGTGGGATCGTTTCTTATGGAAAAGACCCAGAAGTACAGGGAGAACGTTGGGATGGACAGTGTTACGTATTTGACGAACGACTGGTTGTTCCAATCAACCATAAAGAAGAGCACACCATTGTTGGAAAAGACTTTTTTGACGGCAAGCCTTGTGAGCGTTACGTAAACTGCGGAAAACCAGAATGTAACCGACAAATTCTCTGTTCAGAAGAAAATGAACACAAATATTTACGCGGTTGCTCGCACGAATGTCGAGTAGACGAGCGCAATATGTACGTAAAAGAACACGGGCTCTCGGAAAATGAAGTTCGTGAGCGCTTAGCAGCCATTGGCGAAGAATTGCCAGAGACTGAAAAAGCGCGCTAAAAAACATTTTTTAAGCATACAAGCACAGCATCATCTCTGTGTTTGTATGCTTTTTTATGTGCTGGCGGCCGGGATAGAGCTGCAATTTCGAGAAGACTGCTGAATCAAAGCACTAACATCGAGGATAGAGCTTCAATTTCGAGCGGACTGCTGAATCTAGGCACTATCACTGAGGATAGAGCTGCAATTTCGAGCAGACCGCTGAATCTAGGCACTATCACCGAGGATAGAGCTGCAATTTCGAGCAGACTGCTGAATCAAAGCACTATCACCGAAGATAGAGCTTCAATTTCGAGCAGACTGCTGAATCCAAGCACTATCACCAAAGGTAGTCCTGCAATTATTTCCATTTACAACTTCCACGTGAGGATGAAACTTCTTTTAAAGTACCATCTTCTTTCATCACGCTGTCTTTTCCATGTTCAATCAATCGAACTTTCCATTCAATGACATATTTATCCGACTTATCACATACCGATATAATTTCTACATTCCCATGTTCAGTAAAATGTTTTTCTTTTACAATTTTCTTCGCTTCATCTTCTGTTAGATCCCGTGCTTTAGCATTACTAATACATCCTGCAAGGAGGATCATGCTTATTAAAAGCAATATGAAAAGTCGTTTCCTCATCATAGAAGCTCCTTCTAGTCAATTGTTTTCTGTTCCGTATATCTTTAAATGAATCGTATCACAATTTTAAAAAGAGGTTGGGACAAATCAAAGTTGTACCTCCCAAAATACGAATAACATTCTAATGTAGCGTAGGAAATATACGTAGACTCCCGCGGGAGCAGAGGCATAGGCAAGACCCCGTAAGGCGATAGCCTACGGAGGCTTGCCAGCCGCCCGCAGGAAAGCGAAGTATATTTCCGAAGCGGGTAATTCCACTTGTTACATTAGAATGTTCGTATATGAGTTAACTTTAAATCTATTGTCTCAACCTCTTTATTTAAGCAGTTACATATTTCTTTATGATAAACGTTTGGATAATCATAAACATTCCACCAACAGACCAATACAAAGGTAAAGCTGCAGGTAGCGTGAATGAAATGAATCCAATCATTACTGGTGATAATAAACCGATCAGTGAAGCTTGTTTACGTTGCTTCCCTTCTGTTCCAATCAGACTCACTCTGGACTGGAGGAAATACGTAAGGAATGCGACTACGATCAGTAAAAAATCAATTTCACCTAAATTGAACCATAAAAATGACTGATTCGCAATTTCTGGAGTGCGGCGGATCGCATAATAAAATCCAATTAAAAAAGGCATTTGAAGGAGCATAGGCAAGCATCCTGTCACCATTTTCAGTGGATTATAGTCATGCTTCTGATACAGAGCACTTAATTCTTTTTGCATAGCCATTTGGGTTTCATTATCTTTCTTTCCTTGATACTTTTCTTGAATTTCGTCTATTTCTGGTTTTAATTCTTGCATTTTTTGCTGACCTATATGGGTTTGCTTCGCTTGGTTCAGCATGAAAGGTAGTAACACAAGCCTTAAAGCTAACGTAATCGCTACAATTGACATACCATAACTTCCACTAAATAAAACGGCTACCCATTTAATGAGTTGTGAAAACGGATAAACCATCCATTGATTGAAAAATCCAGTAGATGTCTCGTCAATGGGTGAAAAATCCCCACTGCAACCTGTCAATAAAAGAATGATTCCAATTCCTAAAAGTACATATCTATATTTCCGAAAGGTGGTGCGTATACTGTTTTTCCCCATAATTGTCCTCCTCTTATTTTATCTATTTGCATAAAATAAGAGAGGGAATCGTCTTCTAAATCATCATCAGTTGTAAACATTCGTTTGCACGATTTCCCAAACCAAACAATGAACGGCTCATTGAATACAACGGATTGTTTTTCAAAGGTCGCATACAATTGAATGTTTACTTTTTCAGTATATAAACTGTTTCGCGTATAAACGGTATGATATTGCATGATAAGAAGTTGACTGATTCCTATCGTTGCTAAAATCAAGCCGAAATACATATAAAACATCGCTGAGTTCATAAGGACATCACTAATAAGTTCTAAAAACATATAACGCACCCCCTTTTATCTGTATTTTCATCATTACTACTATACCATACAAACAATACGTTGTTATAAAATTTTATTTAAAAACTTTTTTGCTCGAGTGCTTTGTGGATGTGTAAAAAATGTGTGTGGATCTCCTTCTTCAACTAAATGTCCATCATCTAAAAAGAGAATTCGATCTGCTACTTCTTTTGCAAAATTCATTTCATGTGTCACGACTACCATCGTCATGCCGGATTCTGCAAGTCCTTGCATCACCTCAAGAACTTCTTTGACCATTTCGGGATCAAGTGCTGAAGTTGGTTCGTCAAACAACATCATTTCTGGTTCCATTGCAAGAGCGCGCGCAATCGCCACCCGTTGCTTTTGTCCACCTGATAATTGATTGGGATATGCGGATAATTTATCTCCAAGCCCCACTCGTTCAATTAAATCCTCTGCAATGACATGTGCTTGTTCTTCTTTCAGCTTCTTTACCGTTTTTGGCGCATACGCTACATTTTCTAAGACAGACATATGAGGGAACAAGTTAAAATGTTGAAATACCATTCCAATTTTTTGGCGAACCTTCATAATATCTGCACTTGGATCAGTAATATCGATTCCTTGAACCTTAATATCACCTGTTGTCGCTTGCTCGAGACCATTTAAACAACGCAAAAAAGTTGATTTCCCTGAACCAGATGGCCCAATGACGGCAACGACCTCTCCCTTATGGACAGATGTCGATATTCCTTTTAAAACCGTTAATGAGCCAAAATCTTTTGTCAATGCTTCTATATTAATCACTAGCACGCATCCTCCGTTCAATTCCTTTTCCAGCAAGTGTTAAGCCATAAACCATCACCCAATAAATAAGTGCAACAAACAATAATGGTTCAAAATTATGGTACGTATTCGCTCCAACAATTTGTGCCCGGCGCATGAGATCCACGTAACCGATGACCGATACAATTGCTGATTCCTTCGTCAACGTAATAAATTCATTCATTAAGGCTGGTAAAATATTTTTAATCGCTTGTGGCAGTATTATATTCATCATCATTTGGCGATAAGGTACACCAAGAGCTGCTGCCGCTTCTGTCTGGCCACGATCTACTGCTAAAATTCCTGCTCGAATAATTTCAGATACATATGCGGATGAGTTCAGTCCAAATGCTAAAATTGCTGATACATATGGTGAAATATCATAGCCCGTTAATTGCGGAATGGCGATATAAATAATCATCAATTGCACAAGCAAAGGTGTACCACGAAATATAGATGTATACACATCCGCAACAACTTTTAGTGGCCGAATGCTTCCTATTTTACAAATAGCAAGCAGTGTACCTAGTATGAAACCGATCACAATCGACATACTTACAAATTTTAATGTCACCCATATTCCTTCCAAAATAAAAGGAATATAGGGCACGAGTAGGCTAAAATCCAACTTCATGCCCTATCACCTAACCTTTCCTTAGCGCGGCTATTTACTCTGTGAGCCACTCCTCTTTTAATGCATCAATGGTTCCATCTTCCTCTAATTGCTCGAGCGCCTCATTTACTTCATCGACTAAGTCATTTCCTTTTGGAAAAGCAATAGCCATTCCCGGCGAACTTCTCGTTGGATCATCAAAGCCTACTAAATCTTGTGCTTCCATATATCCTCGGGCTACTTCTTTATCTAAATAAACAACATCAATTCGACCAGTCACAAGTTCTTGAATTAACATCCCCGCATCATCAATCTTTTTTACTTCAAATCCGTATTCATCTTGAATCTTCTCAGCACCTTCTTCTTGAATGGATCCAAGTTGAACACCGACTGTTTTCCCCTCAAATTGATCTACATCTGTATACTCATTGTCCTTTGTACTAATGAACATTTCTCCGGAGCGATTATACTCCATTGAAAAATCCACATTCTCTTTCCGGTCCTCTGTCGCACTCATTCCAGAAATAACAAAATCGACACGGTCTGCTTGAAGGGAGCTAATAAGTCCATCAAAACTCATATCTGTTATTTCAAGTTCATATCCTAACTCTTCTGCAATGGCTTTCGCTAAATCAATGTCAAATCCTATAAAATCTCCATTTGTATCATGGGATTCAAAAGGTGGATAATCTGCCGAAGTAGCCATTTTAAGTGTTTTCTTTTCTTCACCTGAGGCTTTCTCCGTATCTCCACATGCAGCTAACATCAATAAAACACTTACTACCAATCCAATCATTCCTAATTTCTTTTTCATCGTATTTCCCCATTTCTATTTATTTTTATTCTTTTTGTTGAATATTTCTCTCGGACCTCAAAATCGAGGGACTAAGACCTGGGATAGAACCTCAATTGCGAGTGGAACGCGAAATCGAGGAACTAAAACCCGGGATAACGACGCAATTCCGAGTAGACTGCTGAATTGAGGGACTAAAGCTATAGATAGTGCCTCAATTACAGATCAGTCTCAGAATCAAGGAACTAACGCTTGCGATAGTCCCTCAATTCCGAGCAGGCCACGGAATCGAGGCACTTAGATTCCACTCGACGTATATTCATACACCTTATTGTATATTTATACCATGATGTTAATATTTATGCAACACATTTTTAAAAAAAGACAAAATAAAAAGCGACTGGAATGTCCAGTCGCTCTTGATACCAATCATTTAATTAATATGCACGTGCCCAATAAACCATATCTTCCGCTTCTTCTCCACAACATACGCACGTGTCAGCGATTTTTTCTTGTTCAAATGGAATACAACGGGATGTTGCTTTTGTTTCTTCTTGAATTTTTTCTTCACATGATTCTTTTCCACACCACATAGCTTTAATAAATCCTGATTCTTTTTCGAGTGTTTCCTTAAATTCTTCAAAAGTTGTTGCTACATTTGTATTCTCTTCACGATGAGCCAATGCTGCGTCAAATAAACTTTGTTGAATGTCTTCAAGTAATACCGGGAGACGCTCATTAAGTGCGTCCATAGCTACAAATTCCTTTTCCCCTGTATCTCTACGAACGAGCACTACTTGTTCTTTTTCAATATCTTTAGGTCCAATTTCTATGCGGACAGGATATCCTTTCATTTCACTTTCATTGAATTTCCATCCAGGCATATTATCGCTTGCATCGATATCTACGCGGGCAATATCCTTCAATGAATCACGTAAATCATACGCTTGATCCAGAACCCCTTCTTTGTGCTGGGCAATCGGAACGATCATCGCCTGCGTCGGCGCAATCCGTGGTGGAATCACTAATCCACGGTTATCACCATGAACCATAATTAATGCTCCGATGAGACGGGTCGTTATTCCCCATGATGTTTGATGGACATATTGTTGCTTACCTTCTTTATCTAAGTACTGAATATCAAATACTTCCGCAAATCCCGTTCCAAGTAAATGGGATGTTCCTGCTTGAAGTGCTCGACCATCATGCATTAAACTTTCAATCGTTAATGTATATTCAGCACCAGCGAACTTTTCGCTGTCTGTTTTCTTCCCTCTTATAACTGGCATCGCTAAATGATTTTCAGCGACATCTGCATAAACCTCTAACATTCTTGCTGTTTCTTCAGCTGCGTCTTCATGTGTCGCATGAGCCGTATGCCCTTCTTGCCAATGGAACTCGAGTGAACGTAAGAAAGGACGTGTCGTCTTTTCCCAACGTACAACGTTTGCCCATTGGTTATACAACATTGGTAAATCACGGTAGGAATGAATGTTATTTGAATAATATTCACAGAAAAGCACTTCAGAAGTCGGACGAACGCACAGACGTTCAGCTAATTCTTCATCCCCTGCATGTGTTACCCAAGCAACTTCTGGAGCGAAGCCATCCACATGATCCTTTTCCTTTTGCAAAGAACTTTCTGGAATAAAGAGAGGGAACGATACGTTAGAATGTCCTGTTTCTTTAATTTGGCGATCAAGCTCATCACGCATATTTTCCCAAATGGCGAATCCATATGGTTTAATAATCATCGTTCCTCGTACAGAACCATAATCAACAAGGTCCGCCTGTTTGACAACATCTGTATACCACTGGCCAAAATCATCTTCCATTGCTGTTACTTTTTCTACAAACTTTTTATTACTCATTTTGCTCCACCTTTTCATTTATATTTTATATATTTTGTTAAAAATGCACATAAAAATAGCCTCTAATCCATCATAAGGGACCGAGGTCTGGTGGTACCACCCTTGTTTTTATCCATGTCTATACACATGAATAAACACTTCATTTAATAACGGGATTAACCGCGCACAATTGTAGCTTCTACAATCAAGCATCAATGGCGAACTCGTAAGGTAGGTTCTCTCATACGTCTTTGGAAATTTTCACCAGCCATTTCCTCTCTACAAAAGACAAAATAAGATACTAGTCTTCTTCAACGTTTCAATATATTTATACGTTCAATATATATCTGTGCCTTTAAAATGTCAAGAATAGTGAGTGTTTCAGTCATTTCCATGATTCTTTTCAATAACTTTTTGTTGCACGCATACGCTCCACCCTGTAATATACATACAAATATAGTATCCAAGGAGAGAATATGATGTTAACAGACTATCACGTACATATGGCTGAAACAGGATCATTTACTATTGACTATCTCAAACAATATATTGAAGCCGCCAAAGCAAATGGCATTGAGGAACTCGGTATTTCTGAACATGCGTACTTTTTTTATGAAACGAAAAACATTTTATCCAACCCTTGGGTAGACGGACGGCGCCACTTGCATTTTGCAGATTATGCACAGTTTTTCAAAGACGCAAATGCTGCAGGGCTACGTGTTAAAATGGGGATTGAAATGGACTATACGCCTGGTAAAGAACGAGAAATGGAAGCTTTTATCCAGCAACACCCTTTTGATTATGTCATAGGTTCCGTTCATTGGATTGGTGACTGGGGAATTGATTTAGACATATATAAAGACGAATATGAAAAAAGAGATATGAAAGAGGTTTACACCAAGTATTTTGATCAAATTGTTACACTTGCAGAATCAAAGCTATTTGACTTCGTTGGTCATATTGACCTAATCAAAATATTTGGATATGCCCCAAAGGATCAAGATTTTATCGATCAAGAATACGACCGGGTTGTGCAAGCTTTAGCTGCTTCAGGCACATGTATCGAAATAAGTACAGCAGGTCTGCGTAAGCCTGTTGGGGAGATGTACCCAACTCCACGTTTGTTGCAAAAATGTTTTGATGCGGGTGTCGAAATCGTTATTTGTTCCGATGCACATATGCCTAAACATATAGGATTTGCCTATGACCAAGCAATTGCTCTAGCACGTTCTGTCGGATATACAGAAATCCAAACATTTACCCAACGAAAAAAGATAGCACATCCCATCGGCTCATAAGACAGGCAAAAACACATGTAGAAAACTCTACATGTGTTTTTGTCCGCACGGTTATAAATTAATCGGAGTTACGTGATAAATATGATCTAGTTGCTTCACTTTTTCAAGAGCTCCCTCATGCAATTCATGATCAATGGTTAACATCATAATGGCTTCTCCACCGATTTGCTTTCGTCCAACATGCATGGAAGCTATATTAATACCTTCATCAGCAAAAAGCGTTCCTACTTTTCCGATCGCTCCAGGTTGATCCTTATGATGGACCATGACGAGATGGCCTTCAGGAACGACATCGACAGGATACCCATCAATATTGACAATCCGAGCTCCGAGTCCATTTAATAATGTTCCAGTAGCTGTTCGAACTTCATTGCTCGTCCGAATTTCCACAGTAATGGCATTGGTAAAGCCTTTTGCTGCATTTGTTTTATGTTCGTGAATGGCGATTCCTTTTTTCTCTGCAACATAAGCTGCATTCACATCATTCACTCGCGCACCTAAATGAGGGCGTAAGTACCCTTTAATAATATTCCGTGTGAGTGGAGCAACATCAATATTTGCTACTTCTCCCGCATAGCGAATATGCATTTCCTCAATTGCTTCTGTTTGAATGCGCGCCAGGAATTCACCTGTTTTTAGAGCTAAGTTCATATATGGCGCTACTTCTTTCATGGACTCCTCGGGAACTGAAGGGATGTTCACTGGGTTTCGAACAAGATTTCCTGATAAAATACGAACCACATCTTCACTTACATCAATCGCCACGTTTTCCTGTGCTTCAATGGTACTAGCACCTAAATGAGGAGTGGCAATCACATTTGGCAATGTTAAAATAGGATGATCGATTGCTGGTTCTTCAACAAAAACATCGATTGCTGCTCCTGCAATTTTATTTTCTTTTAATGCATTATATAAAGCCTCTTCATGAATGATGCCTCCTCGTGCACAGTTGATAATATATGCACTTGGTTTCATCAATTTAAAGGCTTCTTCATTAATAATGTTTCTCGTTGCATCCATGAGTGGAGTGTGCACAGTTAGAAAATCAGCTTGTTTCACTACTTCGGTAAATTCGCCGTTTTGAATGCCCATCGTTTCAGCGCGTTTATCGGTTAGAAATGGATCATAGGCAATGACGTTCATTCTCTGCCCTTTTGCTCGATAAGCCACTTCTGCGCCAATACGACCTAACCCAATAATTCCTAAGGTTTTATTTTTAAGTTCAACACCCATATAGGTAGATCGATCCCACACATGATTTTTCAGTGCGTGGAAAGCTTGGGGAATGTTTCGTGCTAGAGACATAATCATTGCTAATGTATGCTCCGCTGCCGCATTCATATTTCCGTTAGGAGCATTCACAACTACAACACCATGCTCGGTTGCTGCTTCGATATCAATATTATCGACCCCTACACCCGCACGGCCAATCACACGTAGCTTTTTCCCTTTAGCTATGACTTCTTTAGTAACTTGTGTTTGACTCCTCACGAGTAAGGCGTCATATTGATCGATGCTATTCAAGAGTTCTTCTTTAGATAAACTAGTTTTTATGTCCACTTTTACACCATCAGTGTTATATAAAGGTTCTATTCCTTCTTCACTTAAAGGATCTGCGATTAATACCCGAGCATGCATTATTTTTCTATCCCCTTACGTAAATACACATCTTGCGCAGCAGCTACACCATTACCTCGTTTTATATTTTTCCCTAATGCTTCTAAGCCAATCTCTAGTAAACTAATCGTTTGTAAAATGTCTGCTGGTGTACAGTATCCCATATGTCCAATCCGAACAACACGCCCATCCAGGTGTTGTTGTCCTCCTGCGAGTTGGAGACTAAACGTTTCTCGCAAATATGTACGAAGTTTTTCTGCGTCTATGTCATACGGCTTAAAGGCCGTTACAGTAAGTGCTCCGAATTCTTCTTCAGCAAGCAAAGGCAAATCTAGTGCTTCTAAGGCGGCTCGAGTCATATCTCTCATCAGATGATGACGTTCAAAAACTACGTCCACCCCTTCTTTTTCAATCACCTTCAATGAAGCATCTAGTCCATACAATAATGAAATAGCGGTTGTAAACGGTGTAAAGTTTCGTTCAAGTGATTTTCGATATGCTAAAAAATCAAAATAAAATCTTGGCGCTTTATTTACTTCAATTCTTTTCCATCCTCTAGGACCTATAGCTACACAAGCCAATCCAGCTGGTGCCATTAAGGCCTTCTGAGAACCAGCGACATAAATATCAACACCCCACTCATCCATATATGTCGGCGTTCCACCAATAGAAGATACTCCATCTACAATGATTAATGCATCTGATTCGGCACGTATGGCTTTGGTTAACTTCTCTATTGGATTCAGTACACTTGTTGACGTTTCACAATGCGTCATAAACACTGCTTTTATATGTGGGTATTTTTTTAATTGTTCGGTAACATCTCCTGGACGAACAGCATCTCCCCAAGGAACTTCTAATCTTCGGACATTCATACCAAACGCATCACAAATCTTTGCAAATCGATCACCAAAAGCTCCAGACACGAGAACGAGTACTTCTTCTCCTGCTGAAACGGTGTTTTCAACGGCCGCTTCTAACGCCGCAGTCCCTGTGCCTGCGATTAATAATACATCTTCCTTTGTCCCAAATAATGGCTTTATTCGTTTCTGAATCGATTGTAATAATTCATTGATTTCTGTTCCACGATGACCAATCATCGGTCGTTGCATAGCACTTTGTACACTCGGTGGAATAGGTGTCGGTCCTGGTATTCGTAAAATAGTTTGTTCTGGAAACATGGTGTATTCTCCTCGCTGTTTTCTATATTGTTTATGTTTTCCAAAAATAAAAGTTACAACGTATGTATATATGTCCATATATGCTTTCACACTCTATGAAACTCGTGTAACTGTGCAAAAAATCATACCATGTTTTTATGAAATAAGCAAAATGAATTTTCTAAATATACGAACATGTATATAAAAAATGCTCCCTATATTTAGGGAGCATTTTATCATCGCATTATATGTTTATATTATTTTATACAACTGTAGCACCAAGCGTGTTTGTAAAGTGTTCCAAAGCGAATTCATGTCCTAACTGGTTAAAGCTAGCAACTCCATCTTTGTGAACCACAATTTTAAATCCTTTGTTAAACGCATCAATAGCTGTGTGTAAAATACAAATATCTGTACAAACACCAACTAAGTGCAGTTCAGTAATACCACGTTCACGTAGTTTTAATTCTACATTTGTTCCAGTAAACGCACTGTACCTCGTCTTATCATAATAAAACACATTTTCGTTTTCCTGATGTTCTTGGAAAAGTGTTTGTAATGCGCCATATAAGTCTTTTCCTTTTGTTCCATTGATATTGTGTGCAGGAAATAACGCTGTCTCCGGGTGGTAAGAATCATGTAACTCATGGGCGTCTATTGCAAACGCAACAAAATCTCCAGCTTCAATGAACTCCCTTGTAATGGACGTAATTGCCTGTTCAATATTTTGTCCGGGCTCTCCACACGTTAATTTCCCGTCCGGTGCAACAAAGTCATATGTGTAATCAATATTTAAGAGTGCTCGTTTCATTTTTTTATCCCCCTCATTGAAATAACACAAAAAGATTGTGCAATCATTCACATACCATTATACATAAAAAACGCTATATTGAAAGCGCTTTTTACTAGGATAATTATTCATACACTTTTATATCATGAGCGATCCCAAAGCGTCGCATTGCGGCGTGGTATGTTGGGCCAACTTCTTCTGTATATGTAAATCCATGTTCAATGGCAGTTGTAACAAATTGCTTAGCTTTTAAAACGGCATCATGCAATGTTTCACCTTTTGCAATATAAGCTGCAATTGCAGCTGCATATGAACAACCTGCTCCACTTGTATGGTCTGTATCAATACGTGGCGCTTCAAATGTAGTCACGGATGTACCATCACATAACACATCCTTTGCCGGACCTTCTAGGCGACCTCCTTTTACGAGTACAGCAGTTTTCACTTGTTTTTGTAGGTCAATCGCTGCTTGCCGAACGTCTTCAGGTGTTTCAATCGTTCGGCCATCTAATAATAAAGATGCTTCAGGCATATTAGGAGTTATAATCATCGCTTGTGGTAACAGTTTTTTCCGTAACATATCGATTGCATCATCACGCAACAATACAGAACGCAACTTTCCAACCATTACTGGGTCAACGACTAGGTTTTTTACCCCTGTTTCCATAATCAATTCAGTCACACGCTCGATGACTTCTTCAGAAAAAAGCATCCCTACTTTAATCGCATCAATGCCTACTTGTTGTCTCACTGTGTGAAATTGACCTTCAATTGCTTCAATCGTTTGAGGATGTACGTTTTTATCAGTGATTGGATGTCGACCAACAATTGCAGTAATCACACTGGTGCCATATACATCCAATTCTTGAAACGTTTTTATATCTCCTTGGATCCCTGCACTCCCTCCAGCAGCAGATCC
Source organism: Caryophanales bacterium (assembly GCA_026168805.1). GTDB lineage: Bacteria > Bacillota > Bacilli > Bacillales > Amphibacillaceae > CALAMD01. Next base: position 59,597 of record JAPFDS010000017.1, read on the forward strand.
AGCTATCGTTAGTACACGTGGTGGTTTTACCATTCGTATGCATTCCCTTCATTTGCCTTTTTCATGTAGTGTTTTTGTTTTCGTTTTCACTGTTTAACGTATCAAATTTCATCATTTTTTTCATGCATTTCGGTTTGCTATCCTTTAGGATATTCAAATGGTGCAATCACTCCAAAAATTGCTTGAATGGTTGGTACCTTTACTTGTTTTTCGTTGGCAAGTCGGATGGCCCCTCCTTGTAAATGATTGACTTCTAATCGAAGGCCTTTTCTCAGGTCTTGATGCATAGAAGAAGTTGCACGTGCCTCAAGGCTTAAAAAGTTTTCCATGGTTTCCTCGATATCTTTTTGCTTTAAATCAACATCATATGCTTGAGCAAGCTGTTGCATTTCTTTTAATATAGCAAAAGCCGTTCGCTCGGTTGCTTTATTTTCTTGAAGTATTCCTATCGGTTCATTTAAAGCCGTTGTTATCCCAGAAAATGCCGTAATGTACATATATTTTTTCCACATTTCATAGTATACATGTGAAGTATAGATGGCTTCTATATTTGCTTTACGTGCGAATGTATGTAGTTTTTCACAAATTGATTCCTGTTCCTTCATTAAAGGACCGAAGATAAACTTGTGAAAATCACTTGTATGAAGCACATGTCCTTTCTCATCAAGCGTAGCGATAATAAATGCAAGACCTCCCAGAACAGGTTTCTTCCCTACATATACCTGTAAAGTCTTTACATGCTCGATCCCATTTAATAATGGGAGTACATATGCTCCTTGATTTGTAAAATGTTTAATTTGCGGAAGTGCTTCCTCTAAATGGTATCCTTTTACACCTAATAAAATAATATCTGGTGAATCAATCGTTTCAATGTCTGTTGTATAATTCACCTGATCATTTCGAACATCCCCTTGAGGACTACTGACAAATAAATGATGCTTCTTTATTTGTTTAGCTCTTCCCTCACGAACAACATACGTCACTTTCGCTCCAGCTTCTTGTAATCTAGTTCCATAATACACTCCTAATGCACCAGCACCTAACACAACTATATGCATAATATCCCTCTTTATCTTTTTGTATCGTATTTTCTTCATTTATATACCATACATGCAAATGTTCTCCATTGTCCAAATAATCGAATTTATTATTCTTTAAATGTTTTTTACCATATTTGGTGGATATTATAGTAAACGTTATCATTTACGAGCATATTTTTGTTATAACAAGCCTAATTATTCCCACTCATGTATATGCAACTATACACGGAAATCTATCAGCTAATGAAGTTTGAACCATTTTTTAATCCTCGTTAGTATTATAGATAGCTTCTTTAGAAAAACATACAGACACACACAAATAATAAACGAAGTAGATAACGTCCTACTTCTATTTTCGTTTGATTCATTAATTGTGTGCGAACAAACATGTCTGACTATGGTAAATCAACGGAATATTCCGTATTTAATTACAGTATGTACCGTTTTTGAGAAAGCCATGTAGGACAAATTGGGGTTTATAAAAAAAGGGAGGATTTTTTAGATCATGAGAAAGGTAGTACTAGCTTCAATATTATTTCTATCATTCATCGTACTGGCAGCATGTGGTTCTGGTTCAGATGATGATACATTAGCTGAATTACAGGAAGAAGGAAAAGTAAAGGTTGGTTTTGCTAACGAGAAGCCATATGCTTACGAAGAAGATGGTGAATTAAAAGGAGCAGCGGTTGATATCGCTAAAGCTGTATTTAAGGAGCTAGGGATTGATGAAGTAGAGGGTCAATTAGCTGATTTCGGTGACTTAGTTGCTGGACTTGACGCAGGTAAGTTCGACGCTGTTACAGCTGGTATGGCAATTACACCTGAAAGATGTGAAAACGTAGCTTTCGGTGAACCAGAAATGAAATATGGTGAAGGGTTAATTGTTAAAAAAGGAAACCCTAAAAACTTAACAAGTTATGAAGACATTGCAGATGATCCAGATATTACAGTATCGATCATGCAAGGTGCAACTGAAATTGGATTCGTAAAAGACGTTGGAGTAGATGAAGATCAAATTAAAACAGCTCCAGATATTCCAGCGACGTTCTCTGACGTTCAATCTGGAAGAGCGGATGCAACAACTGGAACTGAAATGACAATTAAGATGGCTTTACTCTCTGCTGATACAGATGAGTTAGAGTTCGTTGAAGAGTTCGAACAGCCAGATGTTGAAGGGAACCCTAGTTATGGTTCTGCAGCGTTCAGACAGTCAGATGAAACATTACTTGAAGAATATAACGAAGCTTTAGCAAAATTAAAAGAAGATGGTACTGTAGCAGAATTATTAGAAGCTAACGATTTCAGTGAAGTTTCTAACATGGTTGAAGATGAAGTTACTGCTGAAAAAGTATGTAACGGTGAGTTTTAAGTTTTATTGAAATGTACTAAAGTAGATAAAATGTAAGCCAAAACTTCATTGGGTCTGACGCTCGCCTAACGAGGTCAGACCCAATTCTTCTTTTAAAAAAGCGTTCTACTAATTTTGATTGGAGTGGTTACGATTAGCACGTTTATGGAAATATTCCCCCAACTTATGCGGGGAATGGGTATTACGCTTACAGTTCTAGGTGGATCGATTATATTAGGATATTTAATGGCATTTATCGCCGGATTTTGCCGTCTTTCTAATAATACTTTTATCAGAAAATTTACAGGGTTTTATGTGGAAATTTTCAGAGGTACATCCTTAATCGTCCAGCTTTTCTGGTTTTCATATGCTCTACCGATGCTATTCGGAATTGAATTAGGTAGTGACTTAGTTGCTGGTATTTTAGCAATCTCACTAAACTATGGAGCATATATGTCAGAAATTGTACGAGGCTCAATTTTATCCGTTTCAAATGGGCAAACAGAAGCGGGGATAGCATTAAACTTAACACCTTTCCAACGTATGAGATACGTTATTTTCCCACAAGCATTACGAATGATGCTACCGGAATTTGGAAACTATTTAATACAAATGCTAAAAGCTACTTCACTCATATCATTAATCGGTATGACAGACGTGCTTTACTACGGAAATCTATTACGTAGTTCCAACTTAGCCATTGAGTCTACAGTGTATCTATTTATTTTAATCTTTTTCTTTATCATTGCTTTGCCACTCATTTTTCTTACACGCAAATTGGAAGAGATTTCTAAGAAAGGAGTGGAGACTTAAGTGATGGGAAATATGATTCTACTATCAGGATTTATGGATAAAGTACGAGAATATATTCCACTCAATTGGAAATGGGATTTATTTTGGGATTCCTTTCCATTTGTTGCGAAAGGTTTATACATCACATTCGGTTTAACAATCGCTTGTTACGTATTTGCACTCTTGTTTGGGTTTGTTTGGACGTTTTTAAGAAGAATACCGAATCGTCCAATCGCTTGGATCGTCACATGGACAATGGAGTTTATTCGTTCTACTCCACCACTTGTCCAATTATACTTTTTATTTTATTCCCTACCGCTTATTCCATATATCGGAATTTCATTATCACCTTTCGCGTGCGCGGTACTAGCCTTAGGTGTTCACTTTAGTACGTATATCGGGGAAGTGTATCGTTCTGGAATCGAATCAGTGGACGCAGGACAATGGGAAGCATCACAAGCGCTCAATTTATCAACATTCCAAAAGTGGACGAAAGTTATTTTACCACAAGCCTTACCACCGACAATTCCTATGCTAGGAAACTATTTAATCATTATGTTCAAGGAGATTCCACTTGCTTCCACAATCGGGGTTATGGGAATCTTACATTTAGCAAATGATTACGGTGCAATTCATTATCGTTTCTTAGAACCTATTACCGTCGTAGCACTATTGTTCTTAGCTTTGAGCTATCCTTCTGCAATATTGGTTCGTAAACTAGAAGAAAAAATGAATCGTCGCTACGGGGAAGAAAATTTATACTTGGACAACAATGAATAAATAAACAGCTTAAAAAGCTTGCGATTTAATGAATTAAACGTATAGAAAGGAGATTAACAAAATGTCAAAACCAATTGTAACGTATGATGAAGTTACAAAATCTTTTGGTGATGTGGAAGTTTTAAAAGGAATTAATTTAGATATTATGCCTTCTGAGAAAGTTGCTGTCATTGGACCAAGTGGTTCAGGTAAAACGACACTTATTCGTATGTTGATGACACTCGAACAACCTACAGATGGTGCAATTATAGTTGACGGTGAAAATTTATGGCAAATGGAGGAAAAAGGAAGACTCGTTGACGCCGATGAGAAACATTTAAGTAAAGTTCGTGGAGATATCGGAATGGTTTTCCAACATTTTAATCTATTTCCCCATATGACCATTTTAGAAAATTGTATGATGGCTCCCGTACAGGTGCAAAAAGAAGATAAAAAATCTGCACGTAAACGATCCATTGAAATGTTAGAAAAAGTAGGACTTGGAGACAAACTCGACAATTTTCCAAACCAACTTTCAGGGGGACAAAAACAACGTGTAGCGATGGCTCGAGCACTTGTTATGCGCCCGAAAATCATGTTGTTTGACGAAGTTACGTCAGCACTTGACCCTGAGCTTGTTGAAGAAGTCCTTGAAGTTATTCGTGATATTGCTCTTGAGGGAGAAATGGCGATGGTCCTTGTCACACATGAAATGGAATTCGCTCTTGATATCGCGGATCGAGTTCTCTTCTTGGACGATGGAGTTATTGCTGAAAGTGGTACTCCAAGTGAAGTCATCGAACATTCACAAAACGAAAGACTTCAGAGCTTCTTACGTCGCTTCCGCAGTTAATCCAAATGTTTTTCATACGAACGATAAAAAGCATTGGTTGCGCACTTCCTTTTTGCGCTCCCAATGCTTTTTGTATTATAAAGTGAAACTTCATTCAATGAGGGTATTACTGCTCGTTAATGCGTGATAAATCTTCACCAATAATCTTCACTTCACGTTCAAGACGTACTTCATAGTTTGCATAAACAGTATCTTGTACATGTGTAATAAGCGAAATATATTCTTCTGCTGAAGCCTCTTCTTTATTAACAATAAAGCCCGCGTGTTTAAGAGAGACTTGTGCTCCACCGATTTGTTTCCCTTGAAGTCCACTATCTTGAATTAACTTTCCAGCAAAGTATCCTGGAGGTCGTTTAAATACACTTCCACAAGATGGATATTCTAGCGGTTGCTTACTTTCACGTTTATGCGTCAGGTCATCCATGACAGCTTTTATCGCTTCTGGATCGCCTTCCTTTAACTGAAATGTAGCTTCCAAGACAATATATTTATTTGCAGGGATATTACTTGTTCGGTACTGCAAATCAAGCTCAGAAGCAGCCAAGTCAATCATATCCCCTTCTTTTGTCATCAGTTTGGCGGAGACAAGAACGTCTTTTACCTCTCCACCATATGCACCAGCATTCATAAATAAAGCTCCACCAACAGATCCTGGTATACCACATGCAAATTCAAGTCCTGTCAATGAATGTCGGTATGCTACACGAGAAACTTCAATAATTCGCGCCCCGCTTTGAGCGACAATCGCTTGATTCGTTACTTGAATATTATTTAGCTTACTAAAACAAATGACAATTCCTCGTATGCCACCATCTTTAATAATTAAATTTGAACCATTTCCAAGTAATGTGTATGGAATATGTTCGCGGCGTGCAAAACGAACAACCTCTTGAACTTCTTCATATGTTTTTGGTGTCACAAAGTAATCCGCTGTTCCACCCAGTTTCGTATATGTGTGGTCTTTTAATTGTTTATCTTTTATCACATCAACTTTTGAAACAACTGTTCGTAATGTTTCATATACGGAGTCACGTACATCCATCAAAGATCATTCCTTTATCAGTTTTCAGTAGGTTGTCGCCATAGACTATTATCATCTTATATGTTTACCAAAAATGTGTGACATCTTTTTATACAATCCATGATTGTATATACATATGGGTTCAACCGGTTCTCATTATACCATTAATCTGACGGATATGTACTATGATGACTTAACAATTTAATGATTTTAATGTTTCAATCGGGTGAATTTTAGGTGTACGGTTTTCAAATGATGTTACGTACGTAAATCCTAGCCTCTTAAGTACGTCTAAACTGTCTTTAAATTTATAACCAACTGTATCTGCTTCATGTGAATCAGAACCGAGTGTAATGATTTCTCCCCCGCATTGTTTATACAACGTTAAAATATCTTCGCTCGGCATTCCTGTGCCAAGCCCGTATCGGTATCCTGATGTATTCACCTCTATTCCTTTACCTTTAGGGATAATCGTTTTGAATATCTCTTCTATGATGTCATAACATTGATCTGTAGTTGGTGTATCAGTATAACGTTTCACCAAATCAACGTGTGCAAGCACGTCATACGCATCAAAGTTTTGCACGCAATAAAGAAGTTCTTCATAATATACCCGAAATGCCTCTTCTACTGTACGCCCTTTAAATAAATCACGCGAATGAAGCCCCTGTTGATCCGTCGTATGCATCGAACACAAGATAAATTCAAAGTTTTCCTGTTGAATAAGCTTCTCATATTTTTTTAATAGATGTGGTTGGACGCCTATCTCTACCCCACGGCGAATCGTTATTTTGTCGCCATATATGTTATTCATGTGTGCAATTTTCTTCCGGTACGCATCGATATCCAATTCAAATTGAATCGTCGGATCTGGATATTCATAATCTATATGTTCCGTAAAACAAATATCCGTAAACCCTTTTGCAATTGCTTGTTCAATCGTATCTTCCATCGGCGTATCACAATCAGCCGAAAATGTACTGTGCATATGAAAATCAAACATATTACAGCCCCCCATTGACAATTTTAATAGTGCCTATTATAATACATGTTATCTTTAGTGTAGTAAAGTAATAAAGCAATGTAGTGAAAGGAGTTTTAACATGCAAGATTTTACAACAAGCCAAGCACATACAGACGCCCTTATCACAAACTATCAAAGAAAAAATGAACGGATCAAACAATTAACTAGCCGTTTTTCAACATACGGATTTTCACAAATATCTACTTCAACCTTTGAAGACTATGATTCTTACATGCGCCTACAAGGAACCGTCGAAACAAATGAAATGATTAAAACAATTGACCATACAGGAAATATTTTGGCCCTTCGATCAGATGCTACTATTCCAATTACGGAACAGCTAATTCGTGAGCAGCAAAGTCACATGACAGAAAAAAGATATTTCTATGTACTAGATGTCTTTCGGTATCCAGTCAGTTCTATGAAACCAAAAGAAAACACCCAAGCAGGGATTGAATGTTTTGGTTCGAATGGGATTGAGACAGATGCTGAAATTATCGCCCTTGCTATGCATACACTAATAGATATAAACAGACCTTCATATACATTAGAAATTGGACACGCAGGTTTTTTTGAACGGTGTATCTCTGCTCTGGATTTATCAAAAGAAAAGCGAAATACATTAAAGAAAATTCTCCAAACAAAAAATATGGGGGAACTTAAGCAGTTTCTCATGACCATTCAAGTAGCTGACGATTGGAAACAAGTGCTTGAGTTGATTCCTCGATTATATGGAGAACCGCTAAAAATTATCGAACTTGTTCGAAGTACGATTGATGATCCAATCATTCATACACAGATGGACCAATTTGAAAAACTGAACGAATTGCTAGAAGCGTATGACCTTGCAAGTCATGTTGTTATCGATCTTAGTTTAATGAACCATATGGATTATTACTCGGATATTATTTTTCAAGGGTTTATTCATAATGTGGGAAAGCCAGTGCTCATGGGTGGTAGGTACAATAATTTAACAGCACATTTTGGAAGTTCAATGCCAGCCATCGGCTTCGCTTGTGATGTTGATGCGATTGTAGCGAGTGAGCATGAAGATGATCTGTATGTACATACAATCGATATCGGCATCTTACAGACGGAAGAAACGTTTAAGGATAGCTTATCTCTTGCTACATATTTACGAGATGCAGGCTGGTCTACTCGAACAGTTACCAATGACCTTCCATCCATTCAACCAATCATTACATGTGCATTTCTGGATAATAATGAAACGCAAGTGATTCAAGTAATCTATCAACATACGACAAAAAAGTGTACATCTTTTAAAGAAGTAGCATCTTATGTACAACAGTGCATGCAAAAGGAGACATAAACAGTGCAACAACTTACATTAGCTCTTGCAAAAGGAAGAACAGCAAAGGATTCTTTGCGCATATTAGAAAAAGCGAATATTCGCTTCCCTACTTTTCATCCAGCAAGTCGAAAACTCATTTTTGAAGACGAATCATGCACCATCAAAATGTTGTATGTCAAAGCAGTAGACGTTCCGACATATGTCGAAACAGGAGCGGCAGATATAGGTATTGTTGGCCGAGATAATATTCTCGAATCGACGGCTGATCTCTATGAAATGCTCGATTTACAAATTGGTCGTTGTGACTTTGTCGTTGCCAGTACATCTACGAAACCGCTCAATGATTACCGGTCCATTACAGTTGCTTCTAAATATCCGAAAGTCGCGGCGAACTATTTCAATGATAAACATATACCTGTAGAAACGATTACACTAAATGGCTCGGTTGAACTCGCTCCAATGATTCACATGGCAGATATGATTGTAGACATTGTTGAGACAGGGACGACGATTAGAGAAAATGGCTTAACCATTTTAGAAACCATTGAACCGATTAGTACACGAGTCATTGTAAATAAAGCAAGCTTTGCAACAAAAACACCACTTATCCAAGATTTCATTACAAATGTAGAAAGTGTTTTAGCAAAGGAGGGTATGTAAATGAAAATTGTTAACATAGAGGACTATCTGTCAGAACAAGCCAATTTCAATCAATCGCCAGAGGAATCCATTGATAAAACCGTTCTGGATATCATTAGGAACGTTCAAACAAATGGTGATCAAGCACTAGCTGCATATACAAAACAATTTGATCAAGTAGACGTGAAAGACATAAAAGTATCTCCGGTAGAAATGGAAGAAGCGTTAAATATCGTTGATCCGAAGTTATATGAAGCACTTCTTCAAGCAAAAAAGCGCATTGTAACCTATCATGAAGCACAAACAGAACAATCGTGGTTTATCAACCAACCAGATGGAATCATGCTTGGACAAAAAGTAACACCTCTTGATCGCGTAGGCATCTATGTTCCGGGTGGCAAAGCAGTGTACCCTTCTACCGTATTGATGAACGCATTACCAGCAAAAATTGCTCAAGTGGAATCGATTCAAATCGTCACACCTCCGCAACCGGATGGCACTATTCATCCGAATGTCCTTGCAGCTGCACACATTGCGGGGGTGCATACTATTTATAAAGTCGGTGGAGCTCAAGCAATTGCTGCACTCGCTTATGGTACAGAAACCATCCCTAAAGTAGATAAAATTGTCGGTCCAGGCAATCAATTTGTTGCCCGAGCCAAAAAGTGGGTCTTTGGAGATGTTGCCATCGATATGATTGCAGGACCTAGTGAGATTTGTGTCATTGCTGATGCGTCGACTAACCCAGCATTCATTGCCGCTGATTTACTATCACAAGCAGAACATGATGAAGAAGCAAAAGCCATTTGTATTACGACGAGTCAACAAGTAGCCGTTCGCGTGCAAAAGGAAGTAGAAAACCAAACAATGCAAGCGGAACGAGAAGAGATCATCCGTACATCGATTCAAAAACACGGTCGAATTATTGTAACAAAAACTTTAGAAGAAGCCTTCGAACTCGCAAACACGATTGCACCTGAACATTTACAACTCATGACGGAGAAAGCTTCCGAACACATACATGAAATAAAACACGCGGGTGCAATTTTCATTGGCCCATACTCTCCGGAGCCTTTAGGCGATTATATGGCAGGAACAAATCATACATTGCCAACAAGCGGAACTGCAACGTTTGCTTCTCCGTTAGGCGTCTATGATTTTGTTAAAAAATCGAGTATCATCCAATATTCGAAAGAGGCATTGATGCATGTTGCAGATGACATTATAACCATTGCATCACATGAACAGCTACCTGCACACGCAGAGTCCATCAAACGTAGAAAGGAAGAAAAATAATGACACGTTCTTTTGAAACGAAACGTTCCACAGCAGAAACGAATATTAGACTTTCATTTGGAATCGATGGATCAGGTGAAACAAATATACAAACAGGTGTTGGATTTTTGGATCATATGCTCACTCTTTTTACAAAACACGGCCTGTTTGATTTGTCGGTTTTCTGTGATGGGGATCTAGAAGTAGACCAACATCATACCGTCGAGGACATCGGTATTGTTCTTGGCCAAGCATTTCAGTACGCCATAGGAACAAAAGAAAGTATCAATCGTTATGCGACTATAACAACACCGATGGACGAATCCCTTTCTACCATTTCAATTGATATTAGTGGACGACCTTGTCTTGTCTACCGCGTCGAAGGTTTGAAGGATCAAGTCGGAACCTTTGATACAGAGCTTGTCCAAGAATTTTTTCAAGGATTTGTCAATCATGCGCAGCTTACATTACACATTTCCGTTCATTATGGTGTTAATACCCACCATATGATTGAATCCATTTTTAAAGGTTTTGGACGGGCACTTGCAGAGGCAAGTATGAAAAATAATCGGATAAAGGGAATTCCTTCTACAAAAGGTCTTCTCTAATGGATGAAAAGGAGTTTTTATGATGATTATATTTCCAGCAATCGATATTCGTGGAGGTAAGTGTGTCCGTCTTGAACAGGGGGATTACAACAAAGAAACAGTCTATGGAGACTCGCCTGTCGAAATGGCACAACTTTGGCAAGCAAAAGGAGCCGAGTATATTCATATCGTAGATTTAGATGGAGCAAAATCTGGAATGTCCGAAAATGCTCAAGCTATTCAAGACATTGCGAAAAATGTCAACATCCCTATTCAAGTCGGTGGAGGGATTCGTTCGTTAGATATCATTGAACAATATACGTCGTTCGGAGTTGACCGCATCATTATTGGTACAGCGGCAATTGATAACCTCACATTTTTAAGCGAAGCTACAGACGTATACAAAGAAAAAATTGCGGTCTCTTTAGATGCACGTAATGGGCGTTTAGCAACAGACGGATGGACAGATACAAGCACAGTTCGTGCACGAGACATCCTTCCAACCTTGGAGGAAATTGGAGTACAAACCATTGTATATACGGACATCGCTAAAGACGGAATGCTCAAAGGTCCGAATGTTGCTGAACTAACGAAGATGAATGAAGCAACCTCAATGAATGTCATTGCATCAGGTGGCGTAACGACAACAGAAGATATCGCAGCACTCAAACAGTTAGATCTCTATGGTGCGATTGTCGGTAAAGCATTATATGACGGAAAAGTTACCTTTGAACAGATTGTAGGTGAATTACATGAAACATAAACGCATTCTTCCCTGCTTAGATATTCGCAATGGTCGAGTGGTGAAAGGAAAGAAATTTACACATATAAAAGATGTAGAAGACCCTTTAACATTAGCCAAAATGTATGATAAAGCAGGTGCAGACGAACTCGTGATGTATGATATTACTGCCACTTCAGAGGGAAAAACAATTTTTACAGAGATGATTGAACAAGTATCCAACCTCATTTCAATACCTTTAACCGTTGGTGGAGGTATTCAAACCATTGAAGATATAGAACGCACGCTTCAAGCAGGAGCTAAAAAGGTATCCATCAATAGTGCTGCAATAACAAATCCTGTTTTCATTAAAGAAGCATCTGCTATGTTTGGCAGTGAGAAAATTGTCATTGCCATCGATGCAAAGCAAATCGGACCAAATACATGGAATGCCTACACACATGGAGGAAAGAAAGATACCGGAATAGATGCGGTTACGTGGGCAAAGGAAGTGGTCCGACTAGGCGCTGGCGAAATCGTTTTAAATTCGATGGACCAAGATGGAATGAAAAACGGATTCAATATCCCTCTCCATTTAGCAATGAAAGAAGCCGTTTCCGTCCCTCTAATTGCAAGTGGTGGGGCCGGCACAATCGATGATTTCATCGAAGTCTTTCAAGAAGGGCATGCCGATGGTGCTCTCGCTGCATCCGTCTTTCATTATGGTGAACTCACTATAACATCCGTCAAACAAGCGATTGAAAAAGAGAAGGTTACAAAAGAAGGTGCTAACGAAATGACATTCGATATAGATGATGTGCAATTTGATCAACAGGGGCTCATACCAGCTATTGTACAAGACGATGATACTGGTGACGTATTAATGCTTGCGTATATGAATAAAGAATCATTAAAAAAATCAATTGAAACAAAAGAAACATGGTTTTATAGTCGTTCTCGTCATGAACTATGGAATAAAGGTGCCTTGTCAGGAAATACACAGGAAATTAAACAGATGACTCTTGACTGTGATGCAGACGCTCTCTTAGTAACTGTTCGCCCAAAAGGCCCTGCATGTCATACAGGAGAAACCTCCTGTTTTTACAAAGCCGTCTTGGAAACATCACCGAGCAGTCGCACCATTATTTCTCAACTAACAGAGCGAATTGCTGATCGAAAAGCTCATCCAATGGAAGGAGCTTATACCACTTATTTATTCCATGAGGGGATGGATAAGATATTAAAAAAGATTGGTGAAGAAGCAAGTGAAGTCATCATCGGGGCCAAAAATAATGATAGCCAAGAGGTGGTCTGGGAAATAGCAGACCTCGTATATCACACGCTTGTGCTTATGGAGGAAATGGGTATTCATGTAGCAGACATTAAACAGGAATTAACGAATCGTCACATTACGAAGAAGGAGGATCCAATAGATGAGTAAATTTTGGAGTTCCATGGCTAAACGGGCAAAACCATACGTTCCCGGAGAACAAGTCGAAGGTCCGAATATCCTTAAATTAAATACGAACGAAAATCCATATCCACCTTCCCCAAAGGTGAATGATGCGATGAAAAATGCAACGAATCACGCATTAAGATTATATCCTTCTCCTACAGTCGATTCATTAAGAGAAGCAATCGCTCAAGAACAAGGAGTGACCAAGGATCATGTATTTGTCGGAAATGGCTCTGACGAAGTACTTGCATTTTCATTTATGGCGTTTTTCGAACCTGGCAAGATGATACGTTTTCCAAACATCACATACAGCTTTTACCCTGTGTACGCCACATTATTTGATATTCCATTTGAAGAAGTACCTTTGCAGGACGACTTTACAATTCTGCCAGAGTCTTTTTTCCAATCAGAAGGTGGCGTCATTTTCCCAAATCCTAACGCACCAACGAGTGTGTTTTTGCCATTAGAAAAAGTGGAAACAATCATTGAACAAAATCAAGATCATGTCGTTATGATTGATGAAGCTTATGTTGATTTCGCTTCTGCTTCTGCTCTATCTCTCGTACATACATACGACAATGTGTTAGTCATTCAAACGCTATCAAAATCTCGCGCTCTTGCTGGCCTGCGTGTAGGGTATGCGATCGGTAATCCTGAACTTATTGAAGGTCTTTCACGCATTAAAGATTCGGTTAACTCTTACACGATTGATCGTGTCGCAATGGCTGCAGCAACTGCCGCCATCAAAGATGAAACATACACGAAAGAATTAACAACAAAAATTATTCAAACGAGAACTTCGGTAACAAAACAACTAGAGGATTTGAATTTCGAAGTACTTCCTTCCCAAACAAATTTTGTTTTTGCTACGCATCCTTCTGTTCCAGCACAAGTCATATACGAGCAATTAAAAGAGCAGGGAATTCTTATTCGATTCTTTAACACCGAATTACTTCATAACCATATCCGTATTACAATTGGGACCGAGGAGGAAATGAAGCAATTTTTTACAGCACTTAAAGATATCATTAGCAAAAATATCTAACACCTAAAAAGCTCGTCCTTACCTAACATGTGTAAGGACGAGCTTGTTATTAGATGTTCTCTTCAATGGATGCATCTTTAATCAGTGTATCAATATGCTCTGTAAGAAGTTCATTGATTTCCTGATCTTTCAATTGCGCTTTCAAATTTTCATGTATATCTTTTAAAGGAGGAAGATCTTCACTATCTTCTTCTTTCAACTCATTATAGACGGACTCTACTTCTTCATCAGTTATTTCAACATCCGAAAACTCAGATTCTATATACTTTTGAGATAAAATATTGTAGCGAAGTTCCTTTTTAAACTCGTCTTCTGTCATTTGGAACTGTTCAAGTAAATTTTCTAATCCTTCACTATTTTCCTCTTTAATGAAACTAAATTCTTCATCGAATTCTTCATCCGATACTTCAATTCCTTTATCAGCTGCATCTTGCGTTAGAATTGTTTCAAAAATAATTAAATCTACTGTATCTTGCTTGACCTCTTCTAGATCGCCTAGTTGTTGGTTTGCACTCTTGATAATCTTACTATTCCTGTACAGACGATTATATTCTTCACCTTTGATTTCTTCTCCGTCAATATTGAGAACAATATCATCTTCAGGTGCAAGCTCATCATCTGAAAACTCTACTTCTTCTAGTTCTTCTACATCTCCTGCTGGTTCTTCTTCTACTTCTTTATCTTCAGATGAGCCACAAGCTGCTAGCACACCTATCAACATTGTAACGCTCAAAATTGTTAACCATTTTCTCATACATTTGATACTCCTTTGTTATTTCTTATACGTACATTCAACCATAATAGCCCTTCATTACGCAAGCAAATAAAAGGCTATATTTTAAAAATCCGCCACTACATCCTCATATGTTAAGATTTAGTGACGGAACATATATATCTATCTATTTTAATGAAATCTATCCATGTAAAGATTGAAATTTACTCTGCTAAACTTTCTTCAATTTCATTAATCATATTTTGAACTGAAATAAGACCTCCACCTGATAAATACCAGTTGTCAGCATGCAAGTAGTAAATATCGTCATTTTGATAGGCATCTGTTTTCTCAACTAATTTATTTTCAATCATTTCTTGTACATTTGATTCATTCCCTATAGCAGCTGTACGGTCAATCACGTACAAAATGTCAGGATTCATCTCTGTGACATATTCAAAGGATACGTTTTTCCCATGAGTAGATGCTTCGATATCCTCATCTACAGGTTCTACACCAAATACATCATGTACAAGCCCAAAACGTGAGCTTGGTCCATATGCACTGATTTTGTCATCATTTGCTAAGACAATTAAACCGTTCTTTCCACTGTCTTGTGCTTTTGCATGTAAGTCTTCAATCGATTGATCAATCTCTTCTAGCGTTTTGTCTACTTCATCTTCTTTATCAAAGATCTCGGCAATCGTATGTACATTTTCTTTAAATGAATCCATATATCTCGTTGTATCAACCCCAACATAAACGGTTGGTCCTAATTTTGATAATTCATCATATAAATCTGCTTGTCTTGCAGAAATAAGAATTAAGTCCGGATCAATTTCTGCTATTTTATCAAAATCCGGTTCTTTTAAACTTCCGACGTTTTCATAGTCATCTGAATCATATTTCTCTAAATAGGAAGGTATGACTCCACCGCGTGGAACAGCTGTCACATCAATACTTAAAGCATCTAGTGTATCGAGCGCTCCAAAATCAAATACAACTACTTTCTCCGGGTTTTTCTCTACCGTTGTTTCGTCAAGCTCATGTGTAATTGTGATTACTTCTATATCCTGATCCCCTGAGTCTTTACTTGAATCTGTATTTGAATCTCCGCAAGCAGCTAAAAACAATATGAGCATAGCCACAAAGCTGGCAGTAATTATTTTTTTCATTGTACAAATTCCCTTCTTCATTCATTATTTAATATTTCCTGGGAAATATTTGTTTATTATGTCGAAACATTAATCGAAGTAAATGCAAATTCGTTGATCATTAATGTTTTGGACATTGAATTCCATATCATAAATTTCTTTCAGGACACACTCGTCGATAACGTCACACGCACGTCCTTGTTTAACAATTCTTCCATCTTTCAGAGCAATAATGTTATCTGAGTAACATGATGCAAAGTTAATATCATGTATGACAAGCAAAATAGTTTTTCCGAGCTCATCAACCAATTTGCGTAATGTTTTCATAATTTGTACAGAATGTCGCATATCTAGGTTGTTCAGTGGCTCATCAAGTAAAATATATTCTGTATCTTGTGCAATCACCATCGCAATATGAGCTCTTTGACGTTGTCCACCACTCAATTCATCTAAATACTTATGTTGCATATCACGTAACTCCATATAGTCGATCGCTTCTTCTACCTTCGCCCAATCATCTGACTTCAATCGACCTTTTGAATATGGGAAACGTCCAAATGAGACAAGTTCTCGGACCGTCAGCTTCATATTAATGGCGTTGGATTGCTTTAAAATTGAAAGTTTCTTCGCTAACTCTTCGCTTTTCACCTCCTTAATATTTTCGCCTCCTACTTTAATTTGACCATCGTCTTCAGCAATGAGACGGCTCACAAGAGAAATAAGCGTACTTTTCCCTGCCCCGTTTGGTCCTATAAAGGAAGTGATCGTACCTTTCTGTATATCCACGGAAATATCATCTAATACTGTCTTATCATTATATTTTTTGGAAACATTCATTATATTTACCATGATTTATTCTCCTTTAATAATAGATAGATGAAGTAAACTCCACCAACAAAGTTTATAATGACACTTAATGTCGTTTGAAACGTGAATATTTTCTCAACAATAAATTGTCCACCAATCAATGCAATGATACTTAAACATACGGAGCCAAGGATTAAGTACGAATGCCTGAATGTCTTTAGAAACTCATAGGATACGTTTACAACAAGGAGTCCAAGGAACGTAATGGGCCCAACAAGGGCAGTAGCTATTGACGTAAGCATTGCTACAATAACAAGTAAATGTTTTACAACATAATCATATGGCACTCCTAAATTAATCGCTTGATCTTTCCCTAACCCTATGACATCTAGATACTTGTAAAATCGTAAGAAATACAAGGATATCAGCACAAATAAGATAATGGACACATAGACAAGATCGCCATTTACGTTATTAATACTTGCAAACATTCGATCTTGTGCAATCATGAACTCATTTGGGTCAATGAGTACTTGCATAAAGGATGTGATACTACTAAAAAATGTACCTAAGATAATTCCTATTAATAATAAGAAATAAATGCTGTTATTTTCACCCCTGAATAAAAATCGAAATAGCACAAGGGCGAATAAAATCATACAACCAATCGAAATGAGATAATTTACATTGCTATTCATTAATACGAAAGAACCTGAGCCAAAGATAAATACCATTACTGTTTGAAGTAATAAGTAAAGAGAATCAAGTCCCATAACACTTGGTGTTAAAATTCGGTTATGTGTGATGGTCATGAAAATAGTTGTTGAAAATGCTATGGCAGCTCCAGTAATTAAAATAGCAACCACTTTAATGATTCTTCGTGGTAAAACATACCCAATATTCCCTTTTAAATCATACACGATATAAAGCACTGCTAAGAACACAGCAACGACTGCTAATAAAATTGTTTTCTTTTTATAACCCATATTTTCTTCTCCTCATGAGCAGATAGATAAATACTCCACTACCTATTACTCCTACCATTAAGCTTATTGGGATTTCATATGGGTAAATAATTACTCTGCCAAGGATATCGCATACGAGAACGAATACTGCTCCTAGTAACGCTGTATGTGGTAAATTATTTTTTAAATGATCGCCTTGATAAATCGTTACGATATTTGGAATAATTAAGCCAAGAAACGGAATAACTCCTACTGACAATACGACTGACGCAGTTGCAAGAGCGACAATCGCAAGCCCTAAATTTACAACTTGACGATAGTTCAAGCCTAAATTCTTTGAGAAATCTTCTCCCATCCCTGCTATGGTAAACTTATTTGCAAAGAGATAAGCAACAATTAAAATAGGTAAACTAACGAATATTAATTCATAATTTCCACTCATAATCATAGAAAAATCTCCTTGCATCCAAGAAGACATGTTTTGAATTAAATCATATCGGTATGCAAAAAAAGTGGATACAGACGATATGATATTCCCAAACATTATTCCTACGAGTGGGATAAATATGGCGTCTTTAAATTTAACTTTTTCCAAAATCTTCATAAAGACAAATGTTCCTAGTAACGCAAATGCAAACGAAAGGATCATTTTTTGGAATAATCCTGCTGATGTAAATAACATCATGGAAACGAGTATTCCTAATCGTGCCGAATCTAAGGTACCTGCCGTCGTTGGAGAAACAAACTTATTTTTACTAAGTTGTTGCATAATCAAACCGGTGATACTCATGCTAGCTCCTGCAATTACAATACTGAGGAGACGCGGGATTCGACTAATGATTAATACCTCTGCTTGCTCTTCCGTTAAAGAAAATATGTCCCATATAGAAACATTAGAAACGCCTATAAAGATAGATATAATTGAAAGTATAATAAAAGTTATGAACAAGTATCTAATTTTCATATTATGTTCCTTTTCTTTCCATTGAAGACCTATTGATAATAAGTATCATATGATTATTAATCTAATTAGTAATGATATTCATTATCAATTAGATTCTATAAAAGATTATAGCACACAACACAATCAACAGCAATGTATTTCACAACTTTATAAGGGGTGATTTTCAATGCATTCTCACTAACGCACATCAAAACAGGAGACATCTAATGTGAGATATCTCCTGTTTTATAGAATACTTAAGGATGGTTTATTTCATGACACCCTTCTGCAGTGCAATAAGTTGTTTGTCTGTTTGGTTGTTTCGTAGCTTTCATACCATTTTCATTCCAGAGCGAATTTAAAATATAGATAAATTGTTCTGGAGTATGAAATGTTTGTATTCCACATGTTTCATTTATAATCAAAAACGGAATATGCTCTACTCCTAATTCTTTGGCTTCTTCTGTGTCATTTCGAACATCTGTCGTGAATTTGCATGAGTAGAGTAGGTCATTCAGTTCAATGTCTAATAGTCCTATTTCTTTTCCCAGATCCAGGAGACAGTCAATACGGTCAATAGGCTGATGTTCAAAAAAATGTGCTTCTAATAATCGATTGACCATTTGCTCTTCTTTATTATTTTGTGCCGCATATTTAATTAAACGGTGAGCGTTTAGTGTATTTATTGGTTCTTGGGCTGTTGAGAATGCGTCTTTTAGTCCGACAATTTCGGCACACGTATATAGTTGTTGTATTCGTTCTTCTCTATTTGAACAATCCCAATCGACAAATAATTGATCAACAATATCTGGTTGTTGTACACGTAATGCGTCCTCATATAACAAATAACTTTTATACGTTATATGTATATGCTCTTGATGGGAAAAGCCTTCTAGGGCTTGATCAAATAATCGTTTGCCTATATAACTATACGGACAGACGGGATCTATCCACATTTCCACTCGCATATAGCCACCTCGCTTCTGCATATGTATTGTAGCATATAGAGGTAGCTTAGCTGAAGAATTGAGCTCATATGTTTTTGACAATATGATGACGCTCCGAATGTCGAAACATTCATTGCTTTTCAAAACAAAAAAACCGCACAATTTTGAATAGTTTGCAGTACGGTTTTTTCTCTATAGAATTTCCTTATTCATCGAGTAGCGACTTACCCATAATTTTCAAGCGTTTTGTAGCTTGTAAGTCATCTAATGATTTGACTCCTACTCCGAACATTGTCATTTTTAATTCAAATTCAATTCTTTCCATTTCTTTTAGAACTTCATCAACAGATATTGTCGCCGCTTCTAATAATTGTCTCGCATACCCAATCAGATTTGCTCCAATCGTTATTGCCTTAGCAGCATCGACACCTGTTTTCATACCGCCACTAGCAACGAGTGGGACTTCTGGTAACTTTTCACGAACAGATACGATACAATCTTTCGTCGGAGTCCCCCAATCATTAAATGCTTCTGCCGCAACTTCTCGTAAAGGATCTTCTGTACGAAGTTTTTCCACCTGGCTCCAAGATGTCCCTCCTGCACCAGCAACATCTATATAATGAATGCCAACATCATGAAGCTTTTTAGCTACGGTTCCATCAATTCCAAACCCTACTTCTTTGACTCCTACAGGTACTTGCAAATCCCGGCAGATTTTCTCAATTTTTGATAGTAGATTCTTGAAATTCAAGTCCCCACCATCTTGAACAATTTCTTGTAAACTGTTTAAGTGAAGTACAAGTGAGTCCGCTTCTGTTTCTTCAACAATCTTTTTACATGCGTCTACTCCATACCCATAATTTAGTTGAACAGCTCCTAAATTAGCAATCACCGGAATGGTCGGTGCATGTTTTCGAACGACGAATGAGTCTCGGTGTGCATCACTTTCCAGTAAAGCCCTTGTTGACCCGAGAGCAAAAGCCCACTGTTTTTCTTCCGCAGCAATGGCTAAGTTTTGATTAATTTCAGTCGCTAAGGCAGAACCACCCGTCATTGAACTCACTAAAAATGGCGCTAATAATTTCTTTTGTAAAAAAGACGTTTCGGTTGAAATATCATTGAAGTCAATTTCAGGAAGGGCGTTATGTATAAATGAAATGCCCTCTAATCCTGTAGACATATTTACGCCTTCTACGTTCTCTTCTAAACAAAGACGAATATGTTCTGTTTTTCGTTTGTTAATTTCTGGTTCCATAATGATCACACCCTTATTTGTTGTTAAAACAATGCCAATGAATAAACGTGCATTCCAATAACATTGAGTATTTCTCACAGTAAAACCTCTACCTTTTATCATACCAAAGTTGAATAGAATTGAAAGGGAGAGCCTTAAAAGTATATCGTGTAGCCTGTAAGATCTTGTACGATGTATTCTCCGTCTTTTCTTTGGACCAAAAATCCTTTATCCAGTAACTTCCTAACAGTTTGCAAACGGTTTTTTGCCGACATTTCGATTGTGAAAGAGCGAATCCCAATTCCATTCTTTATACATGTGCTTCTTTCACTCCAAGTATTCAATGCAAGGTGATTATGATATTTATTCGTTGAGAGAAAGATTGATTCTTCATCATATGCATTGACAACTTCGTAAGGAAATATTTTCGTATAAAACTCGGTAGAAGACTCTATATTTTCTACCGCTACATGCACATGTCCAATAATAGTGTTTTTAGGAATGCCATTCCAACTTTCGCTTGTTTCTCGCATTAATTCATGGGAATCTAATGGAATAAGATCCATCGCAACAAATCGCTCGTCCCACATCCATTCTGAGGGATTACGATCAACATATAACTCAACTACGTTCCCGTCTGGGTCTGACAAGTAAATAGATTCACATGTTAAATGATCAGCTGCCCCTACAAATAACTGCTCGTTTTTATGGGCATATATGTAAATTGCAGCAAGATATTTACGTGCTGGTAGTAAAAATGCAAGGTGATAGTTTTCAGATGTTTCATCTTTCGCTTGTCTTCCATGTTTGACTTCACGTAATGTGAGAATGGGTTCTTCTTTATCTGCTGTTAACAATACTCGATTGTTCGTTTTTTCTAAAATATGAAGTCCTATAATTTCTTGATAAAAGCCAAGCGCTTGACTCATATTTGAAACATTTAATGAAACATGTGATATGTATGCTGCTGGTAGTGCATGATAATTCATCTGAATCTACCTCCTAATACATAGCTTTTCATAACATTCGTTCGCGCAATCACACTTTCAGACAAAAACTAGAGCGTATGAAGCGCTCTAGTTTTTACAGATCGTCCGCCATTTTTTTATACTGCATACAATGGATCGTATGATCAAATACAATTCCTGTCGCTTGCATAAAAGCATAACAAATGGTTGGACCAACAAATGAAAATCCACGTTTTTTCAAATCTTTACTCCACGCTTTTGAATCCTCAGTCCATGCAGGAACCTCTTCATGTGATTGATAATGATGAATGGTTTGTTTTCGTCCGAAAAACTCCCATACATACTGACGGAAACTGCCAAATTCCTCTTGTACACGAATGAAGGCTTTTGCATTTTGAATAACAGATGTTACTTTTAATCGATTTCGAATAACATTTGTCGTTGTTAGTATACGCTCAACATCGTCCTGCGTATACTTCGCAACCTTATGCACATCAAAAGAAGCAAATGCTTTTCGATACTCTTCCCTTCGCTTCAAAATGGTGATCCAACTGAGACCCGCTTGGGCACCTTCAAGTGTCAACATTTCAAATAGATAGGTGTCTGTGTGGGGAAATCCTTCTGTGAAAAAAGGTCCCCATTCATAATCATGATAATCTTTATATAAAGGATCATCCGTAACCCACGCACAACGTTCCATCTCTATTCTACCTTTGTTTCTACTTTATTTTCTTTATAGCTAATCCAATCACTGAAACTCCCTGGGTACAGTTTCACGTTTGTAAATCCAGCTTTTTTCAAACCAATAATATTTGGACAAGCGGAAACACCAGACCCACACGAAACAATAATCTCTTCATCTTTATCAAAATCTTTAAAGTGCTCTTGTAATAATGCTTCATTTTTCCATGTGCCATCTTCATGTAACACATCTTGCCAGAAGTAATTTTTCGCTCCTGGAATATGACCTGCTTTTGCATACATAGGTTCCACATTACCTACATATCTGTCATGTGCTCGCGAATCAAACAGAACCGCTTCATTTTGCGACACTTTCTCTTTTACTTCTTCCATATGAGAGATCTCTTCCTCGTGAACGTTTGGTGTAAATGTACGAGGTGTCGGCTCTGTTAACTTATCGGTTGTCTCATATCCTGATTGCTTCCAGCCTTTAATTCCGTCTTCTAATACATAAACTTGCGTATGCCCCAAATATTTAAAAACCCACCATGCACGAGCTGCAAACATGCCATTGCCTTCATCATATACGACTACAATTGTGTCGTTCCCAACGCCTTTTTCCCCAACGTTCATGGCAAACTTTTCTGGATCTGGCAAAGGGTGACTTCCACCATGTACTTGTACGTCACCAGATAAATCTTTATTTAAATCTAAATAATGGGCTCCAACAATATGGTCTTTTTTAAACGTTTTTAAGCCATACGTAGGATCATTTAAATCAAACCGTGTATCAAATATCGCTATATCTATTTGTGAATCGTTCTTTTTTTCATAAACCCAATCTGCTGTAACTGTAATGAACATAGAATCCCTCCATAAGGATATTGTATCTCTTATCGTAACCGATAAGAGATACAATAGACAATATTTTAATACAATATGCGTATCTGTTTTTATCTAAACATGCTATACTTTAATGAATTTCATAATACTATTGTACGCTATTTTAGTACAACATTTTTTAATCGAGGTGAAAGTATGTTTAACAATAAAATCCTCACACTCTATTCATATGCATTTCTATCTTGCCTACTCGTTTTAGTCGCGTGTGATGATACAAACAGAGCTCCTGATTTAACTGAGGATGAATCAGTAACGACGAATGAGTCCCAAGAACAAGTGGTAGAGGATCCAACACTTCCTGAATCTGTCTTACAAAAGTGGGATCAAGGAGAAGACGTTGAAAATGTACAGCAAATACTAAACAAATTATCTTATAAAGTAGAATCATTAGGAACGTTCGATGAATACACGACATGGGCGATCACTGACATACAGCTCCAAGCTGAAAATATCGTCCCAACTGGAATATATAATGAGGAAACAAGAAAGTTTATGGAGACATTATTGGATGAGGAAAATTCAATCACACCCGAAGAAGGTCTAGCCTTACCGAGTGATGCGTATTTGTACGAGCACGACTCAGAGACCGTTGAGAACCCTTATGACGTTCTAGCTCTTGTTAATAAAGAACATGCCCTTCCAGGAGACTATACGCCTGAGGATCTTGTTATTCCGAACGTACGTTATCCTTTTACAGACGATTTACCAAAAAAACAGCTTCGTAAAATAGCAGCGGACGCATTAGAAGAATTATTTGCAGCGTCAGATGAAGCTGGATTGGAATTGTACGCTCAATCAGGCTATCGATCATATGATCGACAAGAGAGCATTTTTACTTCTAATGTAGAACAACATGGGGAAGAGGAAGCAAATAACTTTAGTGCTCGTCCTGGTCAAAGTGAGCATCAAAGTGGTCTCACAATGGATGTTACGAGCCCCTCCGTCGAGTTTCAATTAAATATTTCTTTTGGAGAAACACCTGAAGGTACATGGCTTACCGACCATGCACACGAACACGGATTCATTGTTCGCTATCCGGAAGATAAAGAAGACATTACACAATACCAATATGAACCGTGGCATCTCCGATATGTAGGAGTAAAAGTAGCGACTGAAATATATGAAGAGCAATTAACATTTGAAGAATACATGGAGCAAAAATCGAATTAAATGAATGAATTTCATAACTACCAAAATCAGCTATGTCAATACAACCAGTAGTTTCGAAAGGTTCAACGAAACTAAAGGTTGAAGTGGCTTAGCGTAAAATATGTATTATGGAATTCATTAAAATGCATGTAAAAAAACGCCCGTATTCGCGGGCGTTTTTTTCATATGATTAAGATGTTTTCTTTGTAGCACCTTGCGTAATTCGATCAAGGATCATCGCTAAAATAACAAGTGCTAAACCACTTTCAAACCCAACACCAACTTTAACTTGTGTTACCGCACGATAAACGATTGTACCAAGTCCTGGTGCACCTACTAATGAGGCGATAACAACCATTGATAGAGATAACATGATTGTTTGGTTAATACCTGCCATAATATTTGGCATTGCTAATGGTACTTGAACTTTTCTTAGTCTTTGCCATGTCGTTGCTCCATATGCATTTGATGCTTCAATTAACTCTTCATCCACTTGTCTAATTCCTAAGTTCGTCATACGAACTGCTGGTGGCATCGAGAATATAATTGTAGCAATAATCCCTGGAACGACACTAATACCAAAGAATATAACAGAAGGTATTAAGTAAACAAACGCTGGCATTGTCTGCATGAAATCCAGTATAGGTGATATAATTGTTTGTGCCGTTTGGTTTTGAGACATCCACACACCAATTGGAATGGCTATAATAATCGCGATTAGAACGGAAACTAAAATAAGTGTTAGTGTAGTAATCGTATCATCCCAATAACCGAGGTTATTTATAATGCCTAGTCCAATTAATGTAAATATTCCAAGTTTCCATCCAGAAATCCACCACGCAAGCGCAGCAATGATAACTATCAATATAAATGGTGATCCAATTGATAAAAGATCGATTACATGATCGGTTAGCCATTTGAGGCTTGAAGAAACTCCGTCAAAAAACGGTCGTAGATTCTCTTTTAGAAAATCAACCCCCCAGACGATCCATTCATCTAATGGCATTTTAGGAAATAATCTATCCATCAATTTTCTTCACCACCATTTCCATTAAGAACTCCATCATCGCCTGAAAGTGCTGCAATCACTGCACCACGAACGACGATTCCTAGGAGACGATCATCTTCGCCAATGACTGCAAGTGGGATACCTGATTCATTCATCGGTTCAAATAATTCATCAAGCAATGTGTCTGCCGTAATTACGCCAGGAACTTCTTGTAAAATATCTTGTAGAGACTTCTCTTGTTTCGATGCTTCATTTGCATCGTCAGCTGTTACATAGCCAAGAAGCTTTTGACCTTTTCCTGTAACATAAACCGTTGAGACACCGTTTCTTCTCATTTCGCGCAGCGCCACATTTGGACCACGATCAATGTGAACTGTTTCTGGACGTTTCATAATATGTCCTGCCGTTAATACTTTTGAGAGGTTAACGTCTTCTACAAATCGTCTCACGTAATCATCAGCTGGTTGCATCAAAATTTCTTCTGCTGTTCCAACTTGCACGATTGAACCGTCTTTCATTAATGCAATACGATCCCCTATTTTTAACGCTTCATCTAAATCGTGGGTGATGAAAACAATCGTTTTGTTCACATCTTCTTGAAGTTCCATTAATTCATTTTGCATGTCTTTTCGAATGAGTGGATCTAAAGCACTGAAAGCTTCATCCATCAATAAGATATCAGGATCATTCGCAAGTGCTCTAGCTAAACCAACGCGCTGCTGCATTCCACCAGAGAGTTCATGAGGATATTTCGTAAGATAACCACCAAGGCCAACTAATTCTAAAGACTCCTGGGCTTTTTCCTGTCGTTCTTGTTTATCAATTCCTTGAATCTCCAAACCGAATTCTGCATTTTCCATAATAGTCTTGTGCGGTAGAAGCGCAAAGTTTTGGAACACCATACTCATTTTTTTACGCCGTAATTCTCGTAAGTTTTCTTTAGACATATCAGCAACGTTTTCACTTCCTACCCAAACGTCACCTGCTGTTGGTTCAATAATCCGATTCAGTAAACGGACAAGTGTTGATTTTCCACTTCCAGACAATCCCATGATAACAAATACTTCACCAGCATAGACCTCAAATGAAGCTTGGTTTACCCCGACTGTCATACCTGTCTCTTCAAGGATCTCATCTTTTGTTTTTCCTTCATCAAGCAATTCTACTGCCTGGCTTGGTCGCCTGCCAAATACTTTTGTTAATTTGTCTACTTTAATTTCGGGCATACACTTCACCTCTATGTTCTAGTTTTTTCCCGTGAGACCAACGTTTACACTAACGATGGTCAAAATTACGTACCTATAAATTAAAAGAAGAAACCCCTCATTAACCGTTTAATAAGCTATTTAACAGATAATGAGGAGTTTTTTAAACATATTCGTATTCTAAGAAAGCTTTTAGCTTACTTAACGCCTTCTGTCCATTCTTCTAAAAGATCTGGATTGTCATCTAAGAACTGTTGTGCTACTTCTTCAACGTCTTGTCCTTCATCGTGAACTAGTGGCATGAGCTCTTCAACCATTTCATATGTTTCTTCATATTGTTGTAATACACGGTATGCTGCTGGTGCATCTTCTTCTAAACCTTTTCTAGCAACTGTGTAGATTTGGTCCCCTTCACCACCGAAGATTTCTTGAGGGTCTTCTAACATTTTCAAGTCTTCAACCCCGAAAATCCAGTGTGGTTTCCATAATGGAACGATAATTGGCTCTTCGTTTGCAATTGCTTCTTGCAATTCTGCTAACATAGCCGCTTCAGAACTTACTGTAAGTTCCCAATCATCTAAGCCATACTCTTCAATTGCTGTTTCTGTATTTTGCATAATCCCAGCGCCTGGGTCAATACCTATAATTTTCCAATCAACACTTTCACCTAGTTCTTCATTATCAATTAAATCTTCTATAGAGTTAACATCTTCCATATAACTCGGAACTGTAAGTGCAAGTGGTGCTTTATCTAGAACTTCATTCACTTTTTCTAAATCATCACCATACTCATCCCAATAACTTTGGTGAGTAGCTGGTAACCATGCTGACGTGTGGAAATCAGAATCTCCATCTGCAACACTTGTAAACATTGGTCCTGCTTCTACTTGGCTAACTTCAACATTATACCCTACATCTTCAAGAACTGCTGCTAAAACATGCGTAGAGATTTCTTCTCTAGCCCATGCAACATAAGGCATTTTCAAGTCTTCTTGACCAAGTTCGAGACCACTTTCATCTGAACCTTCATCTGTTTCATTTGTTTCTGCATCTGTTCCTTCATCTGTTTCTGCTTCCTCTTCATCGCTATCTCCACAAGCAACTAATACCGTTGCTAAGAGTAATGCACTTAATAAAGCTAAAATACGTAATTTACTTGATTTAAAAATAATCCTTCACTCCTTCTTTTCTTCTACACTTCATTTATAGTTGAAAAGTAATTTTTTAGTGTCAGTCATGATTTCCATCTTCAATAAAGAAAGGTCTTACTTGTTCCCCCTTTTACATATGCAATGATGTTATATGTTTTTTTGTAAATAATCACGACTACATACAATAACATTACGCTTGTTTTACAAATAACTCAATCTGCAAAAAATATTATTTATAGTTAAATAGCATCAAATTAAAGCACCTATATATAAAAACAGGTTATATGTGGCTTATTTCTATGGTATTGAATGTTTTACTGGTGTCTTTCTCTAAATATGAGCTGAATTTTGTTTATAAGTTGTCTTATAGAATTTGTTTATCCAACAATTTTATGCTCTATATCTCTTTTATAGAGTTTATATTACAAACATGTAACAAAAGCCATAAAAATAAGAGACCAAACGCTTTAACGGAACTACACACAGCTCGAAATAGCATAAACTACGGATGATGAATTTCGCTTATGTACGTTCGTTTAAAACATTTTGTCTCAGTTTCGTTCGTATTCCTTTAAAATGGCTTTACGATCATGAGGAATATAATAATTAAGAAGATTATATTTAAGATTCGTTCACATAAAAATAACCGTTTCGCATATGTTTCATAAGTAGTTGGAATGTCCTCACCTTTATGTTCAGCTAATATTTGTTTAATTGGAGTGGACAGAGGTTTCAGAACGAGAGGACCTGCTGCAAGAGTAATTAAAAATAAAATCAGACTAAGGATATACCACCATTGAAAAAATAAGTTTGGGTTAATAAGCCCCATCCACATGCCTGTTACAAATAAAAAAACTCCTCCTACCATGACAAATATGTGCACTCGATTACGAAGATAATATGCATGCCTCAATTCAGTCATCGTGGAAGCTTTTGTAACAATAAATGTCATGATAAATCCTGGCCCTAAGCCAACAATTGCAGCAAATATATGTATGAGCACTAATATCATATAAAAAGACATTGTCTGTCCCCCAAACTCAAATGGATTTCATAATTACCTTCAAGGCTGGGACAAAAGATTTAAAGTTAACTCACATACGAACATTCTAATTTAAAAAAGTGGACTTACCCGCTTCGGAAATATACTTCGCTTTCCAGCGGGCAGCTGATGAGCCTCCTCGTGCTCCGCACTGCGGGGTCTCATCTAGGCTTTTTCTCCCGCGGGAGTCTACGTATATTTCCTACGCTAAATTAGAGTGTTATTCGTATTTTGGATGATACAACTTTGTTTTGTCCCAGCTTCTAATACCTTAATGCTATGTCCGTGCGATTTGTAGTTGTGAATGGCCAAACGAAACCACAGTTTTTATTGTTTATCAGCATACAATTGCATCGGGTCTTCCTGGCCTTCTTCGAGTGGCATATGTTTCATTTGGACAGTACGATCTTCACGCTCTCGTTTCAAATCTGCATATATATCCACGGATGTACCAAGTCCTCCATATTCAGCTGTTTCTTCAATCGATGCACAGTAATAGCCTTCCGTAATGCCTGACATGTACATAGAAGTTAAGCACATAGGACAAGGCTCACCACTTGCATACATAATATACCCGGATAAGTCATGGGTCTGTAATTCTTTTTGCGCTTTACGGATTGCTACCATTTCTGCATGTCCACTTATATCATATGTTTCATGTAACGTATTTACCCCTTCCGCTACAATTTTACCATCTTTCACAAGTACTGCTCCAAACGGCTCTCCACCTTCACGCACGTTTTGTGCAGATAACTCAACTGCACGGCGCATAAACTGATCCATACATTTCCCACTCCTCTATATATATCATTATCTACTTTCCTTCATACTAATCTATTTCTTGTTCCTTTTCCAAGAATGTCTAAGGAAAACTACAATTTTGCATGATTGAACAGACATGAAAATTTCATAATTGCTACAATCAGATCCGCTTATTCAAAGACAATTTTCAGATCTCCATCTTTTACCCAACCTTGTTTTCTAAAATACATGATGCATAGATAGCTAATAATCACGGGACCAATTATATGTAGTAACACAACCTTCCACATTATATCAAAAGAAATTCCCATCGATTCAAACGTCATAATTTGTCCGACAAAACCACTTGTTCCCATGCCAGCTCCTGCTGCGTTACTTGTCATTTGAAACCAAATAGTTCCTATTGGAGCTAATATTGCTCCGGCAATAGTTGGTGGCAAGAGGATGATTGGTTTTTTTAATATATTGGGTACTTGGAGCATGGATGTTCCAATCGCTTGAGCAAGTACTCCACCAAATCCATTATCTCGATAACTAATCGTAGCGAATCCAATCATTTGCGCAGCACAACCAATGGTTGCAGCTCCAGCAGCCAATCCATCAAGGGATAACATGAATGCAATGGCAACACTTGAAATAGGTGCTGTTAATGCCCAACCCATTAATACAGCTACAACAATCCCCATAATAAATGGTTGTTGCAGTACTGCCCATTGAATGACTCCTCCAAAACTTTCTAAAAATATTTGCATGGGTGGACCGATCAGTGAACCTATTGTAAACCCGACGACAATCGTTGTAAAAGGCGTAATAATAATATCTATACGTGTTGTTTTATAGACAATCTTACCTACTTCAATCGCAAACAATGCGCTTACATAACTACCGACAGGACCTCCCATTTCAGCTCCAAATGAACCTGCAAATAGGGATGAAAACAATACAAGTGGTGGGGCTTTTAATCCATACGCAATGGCCACTCCAATTGCCCCGCCATATATTTTTGGATCCATCGCAAAACTTCCCATGTCTTTTAAAGCATTTGCAATTTCTGGTGAGAAATGAATGAAAACTTGTTTACCAAGCGTTTCTGTAATTAATCCAACAATGAGCGAGGCAAATAATCCAAGTGCCATGTAACTAAGCGCAGTAATAATATATTCTCGTGCGGATAACGATACACCTTTCCTACGTAAATAACGAATCATTTCTTATCCTCCCCATCATGTGAAAGTATTCACATAAAATTATGTGCGAACACGTAATGAATTTCATATTCACATCATACGTGAAACATTTCACAATGCAAGTCTTATTTATTTAAAGAAAAGTTTTATGAAGAAAAAGCTGTTAACATGGGCTTTGTTGCTTTTGAACGTTGAGTGCGGTACAATTTAATTGATAATAGTTATCAATGTAGTGAATTTCAACATCCAATTCACTCAATTATTTATAGGGAGGATTATGAATGACAAATGAACACCAATCAAACTACGATATCATCGCTAAAACCATTCGCGAACGTCGTGCAGTTAAAAAAGGATACAATGATAAAGTCGTTACTGAAGAGGCTGTCCGTGAAATATTAGATGACGCACGCTGGGCTCCAACACACGGAATGCGTGAGCCATGGCGCTTTATTTTCGTTAGCAAAGAAGAACAACCTGCGTTTGCACGGCAAGTTGCACAAACGTATCCAGAGGAATTACAAGAAAACCGTGAAAACTTTTTAAACGAACCAAGTGCATTTCTCGTTGTTGTCATGCAAAAGCCAGAAAAACAAAAACAATGGGATGAAAACTTTGGTGCGACTGCTGCACTTATTCAAAACTTTTGGTTACTTGCATGGGAGAAAAAACTAGGCGTTGTATGGAGAACGAATCCTCATATTTATCACTCAGAAGTAAAAGATATTTTAAATATTGGTGAAGATGAGCGTGTTGTTGGATTTATTCACCTTGGCTACTTCGATGAAGCCCCAGAAGCAAAAGACCGCACTCCCATCGATGAAAAGTTTTCTTCATTTAAGGGATCTTAATCAAAAGGATAGAGAACATAAATGTCCTCTATCCTTTTGAATATCTATGTTTCATACTATTTCCATTATGCATCAAAAACAGAACTTTTGAGCATTTGATCTCGCTGATGGCGCTCCATTCCTAACTCAATCAACTCCGTAATTAAGTTCGTATATGTCATTCCACTAACTTCCCATAACTTTGGATACATACTAATTTTCGTAAATCCTGGTAATGTATTAATCTCATTCACATAAATCTTCCCATCTTCGGTTAAAAAGACATCTACTCTAGCCAGTCCTTCACATTGCAATGTTTTAAATGCACGTATCGAAATATCTTGCACTTCTTTTACTTGCTCATCCGTTAAGTTTGCTGGAGCCTCAAGGATTGCTCCATCTTCATCAATATATTTTGATTCATACGAGTAAAATGATGTTTGCGGGAGAATTTCACCTGGTAAAGAAGCTTTTGGATGCTCATTTCCTAAAATAGAACATTCAATTTCTCTTCCGACAACCGTCTCCTCAATAATAATTTTATGGTCAAATGTAAATGCATCATCGATTCCTTTTTCAAACTCTTCCTTTGTTTGTACTTTGCTCACTCCAACAGAAGAACCTTGATTCGCAGGTTTAATAAACAATGAATTTCCTAATTTACTTGAAACGTCTTCAAACGTAATTGACTCTCGCTCTGTTCGGTCGTAGGCAACACCTTTTGCAACATTAATACCTGCACTTGCTAATAACGTTTTCGCAACATCTTTATCCATACAAATGGCAGAACTTAATACATCAGGACCAACAAATGGGACGTCAGCAATCCGAAGTAACCCTTGTAAAGATCCGTCTTCTCCAAGTGTTCCGTGAACGATCGGAAATATAGCATCAAGTTCATTGAGAACATGGGCTTTGTCATTTTCATCTATTTTCTGTTTCTCTCCAAAACGAATCGAAATAATATCTGTTGTTGTATTTAACTCTATCCGCTCTGGGTCATCTGCATGTAGTAAATAATTTGTCGGATCACTTACATGCCAATTTCCTTCCTTATCAATACCGATTAAAACAGCTTCAAATTTATGAGGATCAATTGCTTCAACGATGTTCTTCGCAGATTGTAGAGATACTTCATGTTCAACTGATTTTCCACCAAAAATAATTCCTACTCTTTTTTTCCCCATGCTCATTCTCCTTTTTTCTCTGTGTATCATACGCTTGCACCTGTTTTTTTATATTCATACTATTAAAATAGCACAATGATGCTTGTTTACGAAAGCTTTTTTACTAAGTTTGACACTTCATACATATTGTAATTGATTTTTAAATTTTAAAATAGTCTTGACAACGTGAAATAAATGAGATAATCTTATTTGCAATAACTTTTATAACAAGCGTTGATGAAGAGTAGTAATCAAAAATGTGATGTTCTTAAGAGAGCTAGTGGTTGGTGAGAACTAGCACATCCCGTTTGATGAATGGACTTCTGAGCTTCTTAACTGAACAAAGCATGTTGCTTCTAGTAAGTTGAGACGGTTTCGTTTCTACGTTATGAGAAACACCTGTTCACGAAAACATCGTCGACAGGAGTAAAGTGAGCTTTTCATTAAGCTAACAAAGGTGGTACCACGGTTCCTCGTCCTTTTTGGATGGAGGATTTTTTTGTGTTCAATAACTACAAACGACGGGCTTCCCGTGTACAAAAGAATATGCAAATCGTTGATTAAGAAGAGTATGTTTGATTGATGCGAATACAGGGAGTTAAGGAAACTGAGACCTTAACACGCTATACATCTTACAGAATGGCCTTATGAGAGAGTTCCCGAACAGTACGTAAGGAATTCCGGATGTCCACCGTTACATGGAACAAATATCGGACATAATGTCCCGTATTTTCAGAGATCAAAAGATGTATTCTTTTGCACATGAGGTGGCACCGCGTCATACCCGCCCTCTATCCTTTTCATGAAGGGATAGAGGGCGTTTTTTTATCTAGAGGAGGAAATATGCATGAGTAAACAAGTAGATTTTTATCATATTCAAGAACCTGCTGGAGACCTGATACCTGCGCATGTATTTGAAGGTATACAAGGAAGAAATAAAGCAATGCTGGAAAGTTCATATCAACATGTCGGAAAAGGAATGTATTCTTTTATTTGTTCAGATCCCATTTTAGAATTATCAAGTATGAAAAATGAAACTACAGTGTTTCATCCAACAACTGGAGAATCTGAAACCTACAAAGGGGATGCCCTTCAGTATATAAATCATCACATTCCGAAAATCACACTACCCATTGATGTACCTTTTTATGGTGGATTCATCGGATATGTCGGCTATGACGCTGTTAGGTCTTATGTACACATTGGGGAACGAAAAGACAATCAGATGAACATGCCAGACATTCATTTAATGCTGTATACCAACGTAATTGTTTTTGACCATAGTGAACACGTGATTCACTATATTGCGATGGCCTATGATGAGGAGCCATTAAATATATTAGAAGAACGTGTGTATGAAATGAAGAAATCCATACAAACACCTATGCAGTCAGAAACGAATTGCCCTCCCCTGCAGTTTGAAGAAACTGAAAACAAAGAAACGTTTCTTGAACAAGTAAAGGATGCTCAACATCTCATGGAGGAACATACATTCGAACAAATTGTTTTATCAAAACGATTTGTTACAAAGGGAATCAAAAATCCCTTCTCGTATTACAAAAAATTACGCAAAGCTAATCCTTCCCCATATATGTTTTATATCGAGTATGGGGCGTACACATTATTTGGAGCTTCTCCGGAAAGTGTTGTTCAAACGAATGGGAATACGCTTATTACGAATCCGATTGCGGGCACGAGTCCGCGCGGTGAGACGGCTGAAGAGGATACTTTATTCAAAAAACAACTGTTGCAAAATAAAAAGGAAATACATGAACACAACATGCTTTTCGAACTGAGCAAACGAGAAATGGAAGATCTTTGTGAACTTGATTCAATAACGGTCCCTATGTATCAAGCGGTAGAAATGTATGAGTATGTCATGCACATTGTTTCTAAAGTCCAAGGTACATTGCGTGACGAGTATTCAAGTATTGATGCCCTCATCCACTGTTTACCTGCAGGAACAGTTTCGGGGACTCCAAAAGAAGATGTGATGCACTTCATCAATAGCTATGAATCTACTTCCCGTGGTGTGTATGGAGGTGTTGTCGGTTACATCAATACAGCATTTGATATGAATATGGTTCTTGCCATTCGACTCATGACAGTTCTAGGAGAGTATGGGTACGTGCAGGCAGGAGCAGGCATTGTGTCGGACTCCATTCCTGAAAAAGAGTATGAAGAAATCTACCACAAAGTACGTTCATTCATTTCAATATAAAAAGGAGAGATTCCATGAAATCATTCACCAGAAAAATTATGGAAGGTCATCATTTAACGGTAAACGAAATGGAAAAAGCCGCATCTCTATGTTTGTCTCCTCACATCTCAGACATTGCAGTCACTGCTTTCTTAACGGCTTTACGAACAAAGGGAGAAACTGCAGAGGAACTCGCAGGAATGGCAACGGTTATTCAACAACAATCTCCGTATACTGCACTTCAACTGCCTGAAGTAATGGATAATTGCGGAACGGGAGGAGATCATTCGAACAGCTTTAACATTAGTACAACAGCTGCGTTTATTTTGGCAGGCGCTGGAGTGAATGTTGCCAAACATGGAAATAGAAGTATTTCGAGCAAAACCGGGAGTGCTGACGTGCTCGAGCACTTAGGGGTCTCTCTGCAAGCGAGTCGAAAGGAAATTTCAACATCGATTCAAAATCATTCGATTGCATTTTTATATGCACCACATATCCACCCAGCTTTAGGACGTCTGATGAG
Organism: Caryophanales bacterium; assembly: GCA_026168805.1. Classification (GTDB taxonomy): domain Bacteria; phylum Bacillota; class Bacilli; order Bacillales; family Amphibacillaceae; genus CALAMD01. The sequence goes on from JAPFDS010000017.1 coordinate 95,007, forward strand.
TATCCGCAAACAAATTGGCTTACCAACCATTTTTAATACCATTGGTCCCCTAACAAATCCTACGTCCTTGCATGCACAAATGATCGGTGTGTATGCAAAAGAGCATATGCGGCCAATCGCTGAGGCACTCATTCACTTAAACCGAAAAAGGGCGCTCATCGTTCACGGGGCTGGTGGAATGGATGAAGCATCACTTGCCGGTACAAATGAATGCTTGCTTGTCGATCGAGGAACAATCACTTCTTTTTCCCTTCATCCAGAAGATGTTGGGCTGCCTGTTCAGCCCATCGAGTCGATCCAAGGAGGCGATTCAAAAACAAATGCCGCCATTTTACTCCGCGTATTACGAGGTGAAAAAAGTGCCTATACAGATACGGCTATTCTCAATGTGGCCCTTGGACTCTTTGCTTACGGAAAGGTTGATCGTGTTTTAGATGGAATTACCTGTGCAACTGAAAGTATTGAATCTGGCCGAGCATTAAAGACCTTACATGCTCTAATCAATCAGAAAGGAGATGATGGATAGTGTCTATTTTAGAACGTATTATTGAGGTAAAACAATCTGAGGTACAGCAACTAAAAAAACGCCAGCAACAAGCACGTAATCGTCTCAACCGGTCGACATTTACTGAACGAGTGATGAACGATTCACATATGTCTATCATTGCTGAAATCAAACGGGCGTCTCCTTCCAAAGGACTGATAAACACTCATGTAGAACCCGTTGAACAAGCACGAAAATACGAAGCCGCAGGAGCTCAAGCAATTTCAGTATTAACCGATCAACCCTTTTTTAAAGGATCATTTGCCGATTTAAAAGCTGTTAGTGAAGCCGTTACGATTCCTGTGCTTTGCAAAGACTTCATCATTGATCCGGTACAAATTGACTGTGCGGCAGAACATGGAGCGACGATGATTTTACTTATTGTCGCTGCACTGACAGATGAACAATTAAACGATTTATACGCATATGCTACTGAACGAAACATCGAAGTGCTATGCGAAGTTCATGATACAGATGAATATGAGCGTGCAAGAGCGATAGGTTTCGAAATAATTGGTGTGAATAATCGCAATTTACACACATTCGAAGTAGACCTAACAACAACGAAAAAGATTGCTGCAATGGACCGTGGAAAAACAAACGTATTGATCAGTGAAAGTGGGATGAAAACAACAGATGATGTTGAATTTGTGCAGCAAGCGGGAGCACGGGCAATTTTAGTTGGCGAGACATTCATGCGTACAGATGATGTGACGAAAGCTTTTTCTACATTGCGAGTCAAGCATTAAATCACGGAAAGGAATCAATCATTCATGGAGATTAAAATTTGTGGTGTTCGTACCATTGAAGCTGCTCAAGTCGCTGTCAAACACGGTGCAACGATGATTGGCTTCGTCTTTGCTCCTAGCACGAGAAGAATTACCGTCGCTCATGCAAAAGAAATCATCGCTACACTTCCAGAAGAAATTGAAAAAGTAGGTGTGTTTGTAAATGAATCGGTAGAGAACATTCATTTGATTGTGAAAGAAGCGGGATTAACAATGGTTCAGTTGCATGGAGAAGAATCTACTGCTTATATTCAACAACTCTCTTATCCAGTCATTAAAGCTTTTCCGATCAATCTATTGCACAAAATGAGTTGTGACACAGACAAAACTGATTACGTTTTAATCGATAGTCCCCCAACTCAGTTTAAAGGTGGGTCCGGTATTCCCTTTGATTGGGGGATCCTAGAACGAAAGAAACCTGTATTCCGCCCCTTCATAGTTGCTGGAGGACTTACACCAGAAAATGTATTCGAAGCCATTCGTCAAACGACATGTAATGGTGTGGATGTGTCTTCCGGAGTAGAAACAGAAGGGGAAAAAGATTTAACAAAAATAGTCGCTTTCATAAAAGAAGCCAGGCGAGCGGAAGGAGAAATGAACGAATGAATATACACATTCCAGATCAAAGAGGAAAGTTTGGCACGTTCGGTGGGAGGTTTGTTCCAGAGCTATTAATACCTGCCCTAGAGGAACTTGAACAGGCGTATGAAGAAGCTATCAATGACCCTGTGTTTACGAAAGAAAGAGAGGACTATCTAACAGATTATGTCGGAAGGACTACGCCTCTTTATGATGCAAAAGGGTTAACAAAAGCTTACGGCGGAGCGCATATCTACTTAAAACGCGAGGATTTAAATCACACCGGCGCCCATAAAATCAACAACGCTCTTGGGCAGGGATTGTTAGCAAAACGAATGGGAAAAACAAAAATTGTTGCTGAAACAGGAGCTGGCCAACACGGGGTAGCAACTGCGACTGTTTGTGCTTTACTCGGACTCCAGTGCACAGTATTTATGGGAGAAGTAGATATGAAGCGCCAACAACAAAACGTATTTCGGATGGAACTGCTTGGGGCAAAAGTTGTCTCCGTAACAAACGGAAGCGGAACGTTGAAAGACGCAGTCAACGAAGCCCTTCGATACTGGGTGAAACATGTGGAGCATGTCCATTACATGATTGGTTCTGTCGTCGGCCCTCATCCTTTTCCAAAGATTGTACGTGATTTCCAGTCTGTTATCGGAGAGGAAACGCGAGAACAAATCATAGAAAAGACTGGCGCCTTACCGCATGCGATTGTCGCTTGTGTGGGTGGTGGCAGCAATGCAATGGGTATGTTTTATCCATTTATTCAAGATAAACAAGTGAAGATGTATGGAGTAGAAGCTGGTGGAAGCGGCATTCAAACAGGCAAACACGCAGCGGCCCTTTCTACTGGAACAGTAGGTATCTTGCATGGGATGATGACGTATTTACTTCAAGATGAACGCGGACAAATTACAGAAACCGCTTCTATTTCAGCAGGTCTTGATTATCCAGGCATCGGTCCGGAACATAGTTATTTACAATCCATTGATCGCATCTCGTATCCATCTGTTACAGACGAAGAAGCACTGGAAGCATTTCATGTACTAGCCAAAACAGAAGGCATTTTACCAGCACTCGAGAGTGCACATGCTATTGCTTATGCGAAAAACATTGCACAAACAATGGACAAAAATGAAACCATCGTTATTTGTTTATCAGGTCGCGGAGATAAAGATGTTCCACAAATTCAAGCAAACGATAGGGAGTGATTACGGATGAAGTCGATTCAACATTGCTTTGAGGAGAAGATTAACCAAAACAAACAATTATTTGTACCTTACATCATGGCTGGTGATGGTGGAATGGATCGCCTTGAAGAAGACTTGCTCTTTTTGGAGCGATGTGGAGCCTCAGCCATTGAAGTTGGTATTCCTTTTTCCGATCCAGTCGCTGACGGTCCTACAATCCAGGCAGCTGGAATTCGGAGTTTAGAAGCGGGAACAACGCTAGATCAAGTTTTTACACAACTGAAGAAGAGTAAACATAAACGAAAGATACCTATTATTTTAATGATTTACGTAAATGTAGTGTATGTCTATGGCATTGAAGCTTTTGTTCAATCCTGTAAGGAATCAGGAGTTCAAGGTGTCATTATTCCCGACGTTCCTTTTGAAGAAGAGGATCTTGTGACCCCCGCTTTGAAGCAAGGAGGAGTTGAGTGGATTCGTCTCGTTGCACTCACAAGCTCTAAAGAACGCATCAACCAATTAACAAAAGAAGCTGAAGGATTTATCTATGCTGTGTCAGACACAGGCACAACAGGTGTCCGGACTGAACAGCACAAAGACCTTTATCCTTTCTTACAAAGCGTTCAAGCAGCAAGCTCAGTACCTGTATTGGTTGGCTTTGGGATTTCTACAGGTGATCACGTTCGTGCATTGCGTCCGTATTGTGATGGTGTCATTGTCGGAAGTGCAATTGTTGAATGGTTACATGAAAAGAAATATGAAGACATCCAATCGCTTATACAAGCCACCTTTCCAACATAAAAAAATAGCGCATGTGCCGATTTGATGGGGCACATGTGCTATTTTTTGTATCATTCGTGGTATTTACTCTTCTCCACGAATTTCTTTTAAGTAATTGTAAATCGTAAATCTAGAAATATCCATTTTCTCTGAAATAATTGGAATGCTTTTGTGGATCGTAAAAGCCCCCTTCTTATCTAAGTAAGCTATGAGTCGTACGCGTTCGTTTTTATGCATTAATGGAACAGGTTTTCCAATTCGGGCTACCGCTTGATTATATAAATCTTCTAAAATATAATCGACACTATTCTGTCGTTCAATGGCATGATCTAAATCCTCACCTACATTCATCATCTCTCCTAATATTGAATGCGCAATTGAAATATTTGTATAATCAAAATTCACGCCTAATGCATAGTGATACCCTTCACCTTTTACATGAAATGTTGAGCTTTTTAACATGTTACTATGTTTTGAAGCGCCTTTATAATTGACGATATCGCTACCTTTAAAAAACTCCTCTACATCTTTTGTTCCAAGGATTTTAAATGGATCTCCAACTTCCCGTTGAGTAACATGCTTATTTGCAATATAAATGATTGATGAATCAAAATTTAGCATATCATGAATGACTACCTCGCAATTTTCACCAAACATTTCTGCTAAACCATCACTTATTCGTTTTAAAAAATCAAGTGTGCGTTCTTTTTCCACATAAACCCCTCCTTTTATTTTATTTTTAATTAAAGACTATATGTACGTTACATTCTAAGAGGGTAATTCATCATGATTAATGATAGTATAATATAATTAACGTAAAAAAACTATTAATATATACAATTCTCAACACTTTTAATATGTGTTTGTCACGTGCACAAGGAACAAGAATAAGTCCTATAAGACGAGATAATGTATTGAACATGATATAATTAAAATGTCTTTTATACAAAGGAGGCCTATTCATGGCTACATTCAAAACATTGACAACACTACCCGAAGTAGATGCGTTTATCGAAAATAACACTTTGTCTTTTTTATATCTTTCACAACCAAATTGTTCTGTTTGTCATGGATTACTTCCACAAGTCGAAGAACTATTGAAGAAGTTTCCTCACATTCAGCCGGCACACATACAAACGAATGAACTCCCTTCCATCGCAGGACATTTATCGATATTTACAGTACCTGTATTACTATTATTCGTCGAAGGTAAGGAGCACATTCGCGAGGCTCGAATTGTCCATCTAGACCAACTAGAGACAAAAATAGCATCCATTTATGAGAACTTTTACGAACTATAGTTTATTGAATGAGGTTGAGACAAAAGATTTTCTTAATTTAGCGTAGGAAATATACGTAGACAAGTGAAGAATGAACTGCAATTCTTCATCCCCGCGGGAGCAGAGGCCTCGATGAGACCCCGCAGGAAAGCGAAGTATATTTCCGAAGCGGGTAATTCCACATGTTACATTAGAATGTTCGTATATGAGTTAGCTTTACTCAACTTCATGCTATTCAATACTATGAATAATAACCTCTTCTTCATCCTTTAATGGGCGATTCGACATGAGATTACCGGCATACACCCATTCGCCTGTTGGAACATAAAGTACGTGTATTTCTCCAATGTTTTTGTTCGGAGCTTTACTATTCACGTATATATATAAATATTCTCCTTGATAGGATGTTGTATACGAGTGAACAGGGTTGTTTGTCGGTACCATTAAAGGCCCTGGCTGTTCATCGCTTCCTAATTGCCATTCAATAACCTCTAATTTTTCCTGATTCTCTTGAATAAGAAATACATCACTGTTATCTTCATAAGAAATAAATTCTGCTCCATCTTTTACTTGTGAAGGTAATTTAAATGTATCAAGACTTTTTGTCCGAAAATCATAGGCAATTAATTCATAGGATACTTTTTCTGTCTGGTTCTTACTAATTTGTAAATCATTTTCTATGTCGGTGTCCTCTTCCACAATTGCTTTCAACAACAGCATGCGTTGATCAGCCAAAATGGAATCGTGGTTTTCTATTGGAGCCACTCGAATATCCTCCGTAAAATCTTCTTGTTCCCATGTGTAAATAACATCTGTACTACCAATTTTTCCACGGTCTAGCTGAATGGTATATACGCGTAAATCGAATACAGTCAATCCATGATCGCTATCATGTGAATGACTCGTCACTATATGGAGATCCTCTCCAACCGCATACATTTTTTCTAAAGAGATAAATGAGGATTGATCCCTTTTAGGAATTTCAATCGTCATTCGTGCCTCTTTCTGCAGTTCTTTATGTAAAACAGATAAATTAAAAGCCATATTTACTGGTTCGTCATTTTTATATGTGCCCCAATCCATATCGGCTTGTACGACATATAAGTCACTTTCTGTGTACATGGATACATCATCAACCTTACCTCGCATATACGCTGGATAGAGTTGTTCGAGCCTTTCCATTTCCGCATATTTATAAAAACCATTGAGGCGCTCTAAGGAGGGCATTTGTTGAACATACATGGTTTCTTGAAGATTATATGAAAACAAATGTGTATGTTCTCCAGTATGAAAATCTCCGTATAATGTAATTGGATGAACGACTTCTACATTGCCTTCAGTTGTTTCTAGTGTAAAGGTCGGATATGTTTCTACTTCACGTGACATTTGAACATAAAATAACGAAAATATTATACTAACAAATACGACTAAGCCAATGGTTTTCCAATGCTTGATCATCTACCATACCCTCCCTTTTACACGTGTACTTTCTTCTCTAATAAATAAGTGCTTACTCGAATGGAGATATAAGCAGAGATTAAAAATAAGCCTACTTGGATCCAAAACATTTCAGCAGGATAGACAAACGAGCGCTGCAAAATTATTTCTGTAATCGAAGGTGAAATCAATAATACAATAGACCCAATGATATACATAAGACCATATATAATTCCTTTTAGATGGAAACTTCTTTCTAGCAAAATAGCTGTAAATACAATCGTTATAAAAATAAACATACCGCCAAATAATGTAAAAAACTGTACGGTTGTAAAAGGAAAGAAAATGGTTAAATAATTGAACCCCATCACGATATCTAACATCGAAAGCGAACCCCTAAAATCAATAGGAATATTTCCAGCAATTATCCATTTTCCAATATATAACACGAATAGTTGAAAAGCGATTATACCTATAACCATTAATAAGATTGTAACGGCTTTACTAATAAATACGTACGTTCGACTGACTGGAAGCATGAATAATCGGTAAATAAAAACATTTGCTCCATACCAATCTCTGTACCAAATAAAAAAGGTATAAGCAATCATATACACGATACAAAGCGATAAGGGAGCCATCACCCAAGGAGATTGAATAATTTGCTCAGGTGAAAATATACCAATCGCTTCTTGAATGGCAGGAATATCTAATCCGTACGTTCGAATATAATGTTCTACTTGCCCCATATACCCTTTTGACATGACAAAGAAACCGAGTATTTGCGTAAAAAACATCACCGTGAGTAATGTGAAGTACATCCTACTCGCCCGATTAAATTCAAAAAAGATCAATCTACTTCCTTTCCGCATGAGCATCTACCTCTTTAAGCATATCTATAATCGTCTTTTTCTCCGTTTCCTCATCTTCCTCAATCTCTAACACACGATGTACCATGCCATCTTCAATCATTACGGCTCGATTCACAATGTGTTCTACCTCAAGCATATCATGGGTTGAAATTAAAATACCTCTATTCTCCATGAAGTGCCCGGTACATACATCTATTATTTGCTTTCTACTGTTCGGGTCCACTCCTGAAAAAGGTTCATCAAGTAAAATATATTCTGCATCCATACTAAGCCCCAATAATATATCAACTTTCTTTCGCGCCCCTTTGGATAAGGCTTGAATACGATCTGACTTGTGTAAAGAGAATAAATAGAGTAATTCAAGCGCCTGTTCATCATTCCAATTTTTATAAAACCCTCGCATGAAATCCATAGCATCGCCAACGGTCATCTGATTCAGCATCGTCGCTTGATCAGGGACATAAGATATGTTGTCATATAAAGAAGAATGGATGCGCTCCCCATCGATGGTTATGTTGCCTTTTGTTGGGTGTGTTAGCCCCATGATCATATTCATAATGGTTGTTTTCCCAACCCCATTACGGCCAACCAGGCAAGTTATTTGTTTTTTGGGTATCTGAAAAGAAATCTCTTTCAGGACCCATTTTCGTCCGAACCTTTTCGTTACATTCGACAACTTAATCATGACTCTTTCACCTCTTTTTCCTGTTGCAGCTGACTTTTTATCCGGATAAGCGCTTCATCTACGGGTACTTGAATCATTTGCATCGATTCTACAAATGCCTGAACAGCTTGATGAATCAATTCCTCCCGTACATTCTTTAAAAGCTGTTGATCGGTCGTTATTTTGCTAGGAAAATTACTCTCTGTGTGAATGAGTCGTTCCTTTTCCATCTCCTTATACGCGCGTTGAACCGTATTGGGGTTAATTTCAAAAGCTTTGGCTAACTCCCTCCGTGAAGGCATTTCTTCACCAGGTTGTAACTCACCATTTGCGATGAGTACTTTAAAGTAATGGATGATTTGTTCAAAGACTGGGTCACGTGTATGTAATAGTATTTCTCGCATAAGGTATCACCCTTCTATTTACATGTATGTATTAATTGATGCATACATGAACTATATTCATTATCACACATATTAGCTCCGATGGCTAAATTCCTGTTGATATATACACAAAAAAGAAAATGCGTCAAAGAAATACCAATTGTTGGGAACTTCCTTGACGCATTGTTTTTACCACATGGCCACTGATCCGTCTGTTCTCGACTCTGATCCACCAATCAAAACGCCTGATTCATGATCGCGCCAAATAATCTGGCCACGTCCAAAGTTATTCGGTTCTACAACGTATTGAACATCGTGTCCTAATTGAGTCAACTCTTCGGCAATATGATGGTAAAATCGATGCTCAACCTCAACTACATTTCCAGTACTCCATTTCCAACGGGGTGCATCAAGTGCTGCTTGAGGGTTTAACCCGAAATCAATCGTATTCATAACGACTTGTAAGTGTCCTTGAGGCTGCATGAGTCCACCCATGATGCCAAAAGGTCCTACCGCTTCTTTTCCTTTCGTTAAAAACCCTGGAATAATCGTATGAAATGTCTTCTTTCCACCTGCGAGGGCATTGACGTGATTAGGATCAAGTGAAAAATCATGGCCTCTGTTTTGCAATGTAATCCCATATCCAGGAACAACTACTCCCGAGCCAAATCCCATATAATTGCTTTGGATAAATGAAACCATATTCCCTTCTCCATCAGCCGTACATAAATAAATCGTTCCACCTTTCGCCAAGTCACCTGGTTCATGTTTTTGTGCATAGTCTTTAATGAGTGAACGGCGTTCTTCCGCATATGCTTCGTCGAGCAATTCCTCAGTTGTGTGATTCATTTTTTCTAGATCAGTTACGTATTTCAAACCGTCAGCAAAAGCTAATTTCATCGCTTCAATTTGTTGATGGTACGTCTTAACTGATTCCTTTTCTCGAAATTCAAAGCCTTTTAAAATATTTAGGGCTTGCAATGTAATAATCCCTTGTCCGTTTGGAGGTATTTCCCATACGTCATATCCTCGATAATTCACTTTGATAGGATCTACCCATTCGGGCTGATTCGCTGCTAAGTCTTCTTTCGTGATAAACCCACCATATTCCTTTGAAAAGGATGCAATTTCATCCGCAATTTCGCCCGTATAAAAAGACTCCGAATTTGTTTCAGCAAGTAAACGCAATGTGCGGGCATGATATGGTGAAGACCATATCTCCCCTGGCAATGGCGCACGACCTTTTGGAGCAAATGTGGTAAACCAATGATCAAATTCTTTTCCTTTTAATTGTTTCTTAAAGATTTGAAATGCACGTTGCCAGTATTTACTTAAGGTTACAGAAACGGGAAACCCCTCTTCAGCATAAGTAATGGCAGGTTGTAACACTTCTTTAAAAGGAAGTTTTCCAAAGCGCTCAGATAATTCCGCCCAAGCTGCGGGAGCTCCAGGGACAGTTACTGGCATCCAGCCATATCTTGGCATGGAAGAATGTCCTGCAGCTTTTATAGCATCTATTGAAATAGAACGAGGAGACTTCCCGCTACCATTTAAACCGTGTAACTTTCCTTTGGTCCATACGAGTGCAAAAGCATCTCCCCCGATTCCATTCGATGTTGGTTCGACCACCGTTAAGCAAGCAGCTGTTGCAATCGCCGCATCAATGGCATTACCACCCTTTTTCATAACTTCAAGACCGGCTTGTGATGCAAGTGGTTGAGATGTTGCAACCATACCATTTCGGGCATAGGTAGCATTTCGTTTAATCGGGTACGGATTCGATACATTCGTAAAAGCTTTCATCTTCTCTCTCCTAACATTCTTCTAAACGCTAAATTCACCTTTTGGATACACTAAACTCATCAATAAATGCGCTTAAGCCGTCAAGGGCTTCTTCTATAATTTTTTCCCCAAGCTCAACACTTCCTTTAGTACCGTCTCCAAGATTTCCATTGTTCGTAATTTCATTAAATTGATATACTACTTTTACAAAATCACTTTTCGTATATTGCAGCGCGAAAGAGTCCTCATTCATATCGCCCTTTTCAACCAAATCCTTCCGAACAATTTCTGGAACCATATATAAACACTCTGATATTTCTCGTTCGCAAGCATGTCCAAAATGTGTCGACTCAATTTCTTCTTGGATGACATTTTTGGCTGCATCGACAAATTTTGTGTGGGCAATTTCAACATCATACTTGCGTGCAAGGTTTTCAGCAGCAACACCTATTGTCGTTGAGTTTCCACCATGGGCATTCACAAATAAAAACTTTTTAATTCCGTGTCTCTCTAAACTATGTACAATATCTTCTAGCACCGCAATCAACGTCTCAGGTCTTAAGGTAATCGTCCCTGGAAAGTCCATGTGATGAGGAGATACTCCATAGTTAATCGTTGGCGCTACAACCACTTTTGGAAATGAGCGCTTAGCAAGCAATGCACAAAATGCTTCCGCCCGGTATGAATCACATCCTTCAGCAAGATGATGACCGTGCTGTTCTTGAGCCCCAATCGGAATCAGTGCTATATTAGCTGTTTGAAGTGCCTCTTTAATTTCAGGCCATGTCATTTTTGGTAAAATATATGCTTCCATTTCTATTCCCCCTATGTTTAATTCACTCTACTAGTAACCGTTTTCAAAACATTTATAATTTAAATTATATGGTGTCTAAATAATCAAGTCAAGGTTCAGCTAGTCATTGTAACTCTTTGTTCATCATGCGTTCACACAGCAAAGGTATACTTCTCTTTGGATAGAAAAGACATCCTTGTCTTTTGGTACGAAAGGGGATATACCAAATGAATTCTTACAGTACAATTTTACTTCGATTCGCAGCAATGTTTTCTTTACTTGGGGCATTTCTCGGAGCGCATATGGCTGGATCAGGCGACTTTAATTTCCAGTCTATTCACGCACACGTATTAGTAGTAGGTTGGCTATCTTTATTCGCATTTGCCGTTTATTATAAAGTATTCCGAAAAAAGAAATCACTATTAGCAACCATACAAGTTTGGACTGCAATTATTGGAACGATAGGTTTGACTTTCGGAATGTGGGTATACAAATTAAACCCATTTAATTTTTCAGACCCAGTTCCACTAATCCTATTTATTGCCGGTGGAACTATACTTCTTGTAAGCTTCCTCATCTTCTTAGTGTTAACATTTATGAAACCTGAAGAAGATGTAGCTTAAATAAATTGTGTTTTATTCTCACACTTGATGTACCTATTCATTCATTGAATAGGTACCTTTTTTTGTTTTCATGCATAAAAAACACTCGTTTGTGAACAATATTCCGTGAGTTCATAATATAGGAGGAGTTTCTATGCATAACGAACAACAACAGCAAGGATATACAGAGTCTAACCAAATGGGCCAGCAACAAATTCATGCTGCACATTCTTTATTAGAAGCCCATAATACAATCGGATCAGTGATCGCAACAATTGAACAGTCGTTATTGTATGAAAATCATATTCAAGACCAGCGATTGATGCAAATGGCTCAAAAACAACGCACGTATTTACAAGGTCTATATAATACCCTTGTGGATACGATGAAAACTGGACAAGATCCTGCAGTTCCGACGCAAACGTACAATATGATGGAAAGTACAAACGCGGTATTTGGAATGCAACCAGGTGCACCTAAGTCTCCAGCAGATTCCGTTCAAAAGATCAACGACGAATGTGTGTCAGGTTATTTGCTAAGTGGCCTTAAAGCAATAGCGACAGGTTTCACAACTGCAGCTATTGAAACAACCAACCCAGTCATGCGAAGGATTTTCGCTGATAGTGTACCAAATATTATCGAAATGGCTTATGAAATCTTCTTATACCAAAACCATAATCATTACTACGAATTGCCTCAGCTACAACAAATGCAGGCAGAAGCATTACAAAATGGTTTCGCACCAATGCAAGGTAATACGACTCACTAATAGTTAAAGGTATTTTTATGCCAAGACTTTTAGACCATTTACTCTTATTCATCATGAGTAAATGGTCTATTTTCACGTGAAGTAACTTGATTTAAAATGGATATTGTAGTAAAATCAAGAGTTGTTACATGGATGTTTTTTAAAGATGAACTTGTATGAAAAGTGATCGATATCTAGGGCTTTTCACATGTACACACGTGTCATTGCTTGTTTAACGAACAATGTACGTATTAAATAATGAGGTGAATGAAAAATGAGAAAGACTCTTTCTTCTAAAGCAACCTTTTTTATCATTGCTGCATTGTTTCTTTGGATAAAATCGTATCTCGTTTATATATTTGAATTTGATTTAGGTGTTAACAACAGTCTTCAAGAATTATTATTGTTATTTAATCCAATCAGTTCAATTCTCTTCTTTTTGGGAATTGCACTATTTATAAAAGGACAAAAAATGGGTGTTTGGGTCATTACGATTCAAGCACTGATGACAATTTTCTTATATGCGAACGTCATGTTTTATCGTTTTAACAACGACTTTATTACAATACCGGTCCTTACTCAAACGAGTAACTTTGGGAGTTTAGGTGGAAGTGTTGCTAGTCTAGCTCAATGGTCCGACTTATTATATATCGTTGACATTGTTTTGTTAATTGGTCTATATGTTTGGACAAGAAAAGATTGGACGATTAGTAAAACAAGGTTCCGCAAACCGCTCATTGTGATGACGGCAGGTATCCTAGCCTTTACAGTCAACTTACACTTTGCGGAAAAAGATCGTCCTGAATTACTTAAACGCACATTTGACCGAAATTATATCGTTAAATATATCGGTGCTTATAATTTTGCAATCTATGACATTGTTCAAAATGTACAATCCTCGACCCAGCGTGTTTTAGCTGATAGTAACGATATTACCGTAGTCGAAAACTATACAAAGAATAAATTCGCTGAACCAAATGAGGAACTTTTTGGAATCGGAGAAGGTAAAAATATTATTAAAATTCATTTAGAGTCTTATCAGTCATTTTTAATTGATTATGAGCTTCACGGAAAAGAAGTTACACCATTTATTAACTCTCTCGCAAATGACCAAAACCATGAATTTACGTATTTTGAAAACTTCTTCCACCAAACAGAACAAGGTAAAACAGCTGATGCTGAGTTAATTGTCGATAACTCGTTATTCGGACTCCCTCAAGGGGCAGCGTTCGTAACGAAAGCAAAAAATACGTATCAATCTCTTCCATCCGTCCTAAAAAATGAACAAGATTATACCAATGCGATTTTACACGGGGATGGTAAATCCTTTTGGAATAGAGATGAGATTTATAAACAATTTGCGATTGACGAGTTTTTTGATGAAACATATTACGATATGAGTGAAGATAATGTCATTGGATATGGTTTAAAAGACAAACCATTTTTCGAGGATTCGGTTCCAATGCTTGAGTCTCTTGAAGAACCATTTTATGCACATTTAATCAGCTTGACGCATCACCACCCATATTTGATTGATGAAGAGGATGCAACGATTGCTCCAGCTGAAACTGGTGATAAATCAGTTGATCGATACTTCCAAACAGCACGTTATTTAGACGAAGCTTTAGAACAATTCTTTATTGATTTGAAAGAAAGTGGATTATACGACGACTCTATTATTATGATTTATGGGGACCATTATGGGGTTTCAAATAACCATAATCCAGCCATGAGTAAGCTACTTGATCGTGAGATTACACCATTTGAGAGTGCGCAATTACAACGCGTTCCATTCATGGTACGTATTCCTGGTGTAGAAGGACAAGGAACCGTTTCGAATTACTCTGGCCAAGTGGACGTCATGCCAACAATGCTTCATTTAGTCGGAATTAGAGCACAAGATTACATCCAGTTAGGAACAGATGTATTTTCTGAAGATCATAAACAATATGTTGCCTTTCGAAATGGTGACTTTATTACACCAGAATATACGATGGTACAAGACACCTATTACGACAATGAAACCGAAGAACCAATCGAAGAACCTACAGAAGAAATGAAAGAGATGCGCGATACAATCCTGCATGAACTAGGGTTATCAGATAAAGTGTTGCAAGGTGATTTACTCCGGTACTATACCCCAACAGACAATTGGGCACCGGTAAATAAAAAAGATTATTTTTACTCTGAATATGATGGAGAGTCTACTTTTGCTGAGGATTACCGCAAGCAACAAGCAATAACAGAACACTCTTCTTCAACAAACGGCTTTGAAATACGAGAATAATAAAAAGCGATCTAAGAATTTTCTTAGATCGCTTTTTATTATGCGGGAAAATGTTCTTTCGCAGCTTTTTGGGCTAACTTTTGAATGTGTGGCATGACATCTAAGTCAATGTTCCCTCCACTAACAACAATTCCACAATGTTTGGACTTTATCTTATCTTTATACGCAAACAGACCGGCAAGAGCTGCTGCTCCGGCACCTTCCATAAGCGTTTTATTTCTCTCTAACATATATAAAATCGATGAGGCTATTTCTTCATCGGTCACTGTTACAATATCATCTACATATTCGTGAATGATTTCGGACGTATGTTTTCCTGGTTGTTTAACAGCTATTCCTTCTGCAATGGTATCTACCGTTGCATTTTTAGGATAGGACCGATGATGAAAAGCGTTATACATCGCTGGTGCATTACTGGCTTGCACACCAATAATCTGAATGTTTTTATTCACATGTTTTGCAGCAACAGCTACACCACTAATAAGTCCTCCACCACCTATTGGGACAATTAATGTATCCAATCGATCTTCTTGTTGTAACATTTCAAGCGCAACGGTTCCTTGTCCGGCCATAATATCATGGTCATCAAATGGGTGAACATAGACCGCGCCACTTTGAAGCTGATATTTCTTAGAAGCTTCAAATGCTTCTTGGAACGACTCCCCTGCTAGAACAACTTTTGCACCATAAGCTTTTGTTGCACTAACCTTTGCTTCTGGAGTTGACTCCGGCATGAAGATGGTCGATTCGATGCCTAATTTCGTTGAAGCATGTGCTAAACCTTGTGCATGGTTCCCTGCCGAAGCAGTAATAACTCCTCGGTCTAACTCTTCTTGTGTCAATTGCATCAACTTATAGGATGCTCCTCTAAATTTGAAAGCTCCTGTTTTTTGTTGATTTTCCAATTTAAAATATACTTGTTTTCCAACAATTCGATTTGTAGTTGCTGACGTTATTAATGGTGTGCGGTGAACGATGGGAGTTAAGCGTTCAAACGCCGTATATACTTTGTCTCCCGTTAAGCAATTCCCAAGTTCTTCACTCCTCTGTTGGTATTTAAACATTTTTCTGGTTCCCATATGAATAATTAGATACTCCTTTTATGCATGCCTTTTTTGTTTTTCATATTGTGTAATTTTATCCTCATGGTGCAATGTAAGTGCAATGTCATCCCAACCGTTGATGAGCTTTTCTTTATGATAGGCAGGGATATCAAAATCAACCTGTTTTCCATTGTGATCACTTACATGTTGTCCCTTTAAGTCTACTGTTAAAGTAAGCTTTCCATCTGCTGCTTTTTCCATCCAGTCCTGAATGATTGATTCGTCTAGGATAACTGGTATCATACCATTTTTAAGCGCATTGTTGTAGAATATATCTGCATAACTTGGAGCAATAACTACTTTAAACCCATAATCCATAAGTGCCCATGGAGCATGTTCTCTCGATGATCCGCAACCAAAGTTTTCACCGGTTAAAAGAATCGTTGCATCTGAAAACTTTGGGTCATTTAGCACAAAGTCAGAGCGTTTATTGCCATCATCGTCAAAACGCCAATGATAAAATAAAAACTGCCCAAACCCTGTACGTTTAATGCTTTTTAAAAATTGTTTCGGTATAATTTGGTCTGTATCTACATGTGATCGATTCAGAGGTAGTACAGCACCAGTATGCGTTTCAATCGCTTTTAACATGCTGATTCCCCCTTTTTATACTACTGACGCTACGTAATCGCGTACGTCGACAAATTTCCCTTCAATGGCAGCTGCTGCAGCCATTTCTGGACTTACTAAATGTGTACGTGCTCCATTTCCTTGACGTCCTTCAAAGTTTCGGTTGGATGTAGATGCACATCTGCCTCCGGGTGGTACAATATCATCATTCATCGCTAAACACATACTGCATCCAGCATCTCGCCATTCAAATCCTGCATCTTTAAAGACTTGATCAAGGCCTTCTTTTTCTGCGATCATTTTAACATTAAATGAGCCAGGTACGACAATTGCACGAACATTTTCATGCACCTTTTGACCTTCAATCAATGTAGCTGCTCTTCGCAAGTCGCTCATACGCGCATTCGTACACGAACCGATAAATACATGATCAATCAGAATATTTGTGATTGGCTGTTCTGGCTCGAGCCCCATATAATCAAGTGCTCGTTGTAAATCTTCTGGATATTCCGCTTCATCTAAGGATGGCGTACTTCCACTGACTGGAGCCCCCATCGCTGGATTGGTTCCCCACGTTACTTGTGGTTCAACTTCTGAAGCGTCAATAGTTACTGTGTGATCATATTCTGCTCCTTCATCCGTTGCTAATGAAAGCCACTCTTCAGCTAGAGCATCAAATTCTTCACCAATGGGAACATGTCTTTTTCCACGTAAATATTCAACAGTTGTTTCGTCAGGACTAATTAACCCAGCTCGAGCCCCCGCTTCAATTGACATATTACAAACGGTCATTCGCTCTTCCATAGAAAGGTTACGAATCGCTTCGCCGGTATATTCAATGACATACCCTGTACCAACTTGAGTACCAAATTTAGCAATAATCGCTAAAATTAAATCCTTTGCGGTAATTCCAACGCCTAACTCACCTTCAACTTTTACGTTTAATGTTTTTGGACGTTCTTGCCAAAGTGATTGTGTCGCAAAAACATGCTCCACTTCACTTGTGCCAATACCAAATGCCAATGCACCAAACGCACCATGAGTGGATGTGTGACTATCTCCACATACAATTGTCATTCCTGGCTGCGTTAATCCTAGTTCCGGTCCAATGATATGGACAATCCCTTGGTCAGGATGATATATATCTGCCAAGGGGATATTAAATTCTTTACAGTTTTCTTCTAATGCTTCCATTTGCAATCGTGCAATATCATCTTTAATGACATCACGATTTTTTGTTGGAATAATATGGTCGACCGTAGCAAATGTTAAATCAGGTCTACGAACCGTTCGATTCGCAAGACGCAATCCTTCAAATGCTTGCGGTGACGTAACTTCATGAATCAGATGCAAGTCAATATATAATAAATCAGGACGCCCTGTTTGTTGATGGATTACATGTTTATCCCATACTTTTTCTATAATGGTTGTCGGTTTCCCCATATCAACACCCCCCGCTTTTAAGCATACGTATTTAAAATACATTCTGAAACACTTTTACTCGTTAGTTTTTCAATGACATGCCTTGTCATTTCATCTGTTTGAACACACTTGCCACCTTGGATATGAAGGTCAGATGTGTAATATCCTTCTTCTAAACAATTGTGTACAGCTTGCTCGATTGCACGTGCTTCTTCTTCTAAACCAAACGAATGTCTGAACATAAGTGCGACAGATAAAATCATTCCGAGTGGATTGGCCACGCCTGTTCCTGCAATATCTGGTGCAGAACCGTGGACCGGTTCATACAATCCTACTCCAGATTGCGTCAGGCTAGCTGAAGGAAGCATTCCAATGGATCCGGTTAATACAGAAGCTTCGTCACTTAAAATATCGCCAAATAAGTTTTCTGTAACGACTACGTCAAAACGGTTTGGTTGTGTAATCAGTTGCATTGCTGCTGCGTCAACAAGTACATGCTCTACAGTCACATCAGGATATTCTGCTGACTTTTCATCAACAATTTCTCGCCACAAACGACTCGTTTCAAGCACATTTGCTTTATCGACAGATGTGAGATGTTTTTTCCGAGATTGGGCGCTTTTAAACGCATAGTCAACGATGCGCTCAATTTCCTCACGATTGTAATAAAGTGTGTCTATCGCAGCATTGCCTTCTTCACGGCGTTCGCGCGGCTCACCAAAATACAGTCCACTTGTTAATTCTCGAACAATTAAAATATCACTACCTTTAATGACTTCTTCTTTTAAAGGTGATGCATGAAGTAAAGGAGGAAATCCCTTTACAGGACGCACATTTGCAAATAACCCTAATGCTTTTCTAAGTCCTAGCAGTCCTTGCTCTGGACGATCAGATGGTGGAAGGCTTTCCCACTTGCTTCCTCCGACAGCACCGAGTAAAATCGCATCCGCCTCCTCACAAGCTTTTACTGTTTCATCTGGTAGCGGACGACCCGTTTCGTCAATCGCACTTCCACCGATTGCTTGCGTTTCACACGTAATTTGATGGCCATACTCTAAAGCAATGCAATTCACAATCTGTTCGGCTGCGTCCATAATTTCTGGACCAATTCCATCTCCAGGCAATAAAACGATTTTCTTAAACATGCGCTGTTCCTCCCTCTCCTTTATTAATTAATCTTTTGTGTTGCTTTCGTTGTCTTTTGAATAATATATCGATTCACTGCGTTTAGATAAGCACTTGCAGATGCTTCAATAACGTCTTGTGCTGACCCACGTCCACTCACAAGCTGTTCGTTAATGTGCAATTGCACACGCGCTTCAGCTAACGCATCTGTACCTCTCCCAACAGAGCTAAGTTGATAATCTGACACTTCTGGTTCTTCTGAAACGAGCTCTTCAAGCGCTCCGTAAAGTGCTTCAACACTTCCTTGCCCAGACTTAGCTGTCTGTACATATTCCCCGCTAGGTGTACGTAATGACACTGTTGCAGTTGGTATATTCATCGAGCTGTACTGCACTTGAAACATGGACAGTTCATACTTATCAACTGCAGTTGTATCTGTTTGTAATTCCATTAAGATCGTAAAGATATCATCATCTGTCACTTCTTTTTTGTTATCTGTTAGTTCTTTAAATGTTTCAAATGCTTCATTCACTTTCTCTTCGGATAATTCATACCCTAATTCAACAATTTTGTCGCGAAACGCATGCCTGCCTGAATGTTTTCCTAAGAACAATGTGTTTGACGTGACTCCTACCATTTCTGGAGTAATAATTTCATACGTCTCTGCGTGTTTCAACACACCATCTTGGTGAATACCTGATTCATGTGCAAATGCATTTCTACCAACAATGGCCTTATTCGCTTGTACGTGCATCCCTGTTAAATGTGCTACGAGATCACTTGTACGTTTCGTTTCTACAAGGTTCAAACCTGTTTTATATTGAAAGAAATCTTCACGAATCTTTAGTGCTACGGCTACTTCTTCTAGTGCAACGTTTCCAGCACGTTCACCAATTCCGTTAATGGTACCTTCTACTTGGGTTGCACCATTTTCGATTGCTGCAAGAGTATTTGCTGTAGCAAGACCTAAATCATTGTGGCAATGACAAGACAAGTGTACCTGATCAATATTAGGCACATTTTCCGTAAGATATTTGAAAATTTTACCGTACTCTTCAGGTGTTGAATACCCTACTGTGTCTGGAATGTTAATGACGGAAGCTCCCGCATCAATTACACGTTCAACAATCTGAGCTAAAAATGGCAAATCACTGCGAGATGCATCTTCAGCAGACCACTGAACTTTCGGAAATTTCTGTTTTGCATAGGTCACCATTTCAACGGCTTGATTCACCACTTGCTCTGGTGTCATTTTAAGTTTATATGTCATATGGATAGGTGAAGTTGCAATAAATATGTGCAAACAAGGTTCTTCTGCTCCTTTAAGTGCGTCCCATGCTATATCGATATCCGATTTTACCGCACGAGCTAATCCTGTCACAGAAGAATTTTTAATCGTATCGGCAATCATTTTCACCGAATTAAAATCCCCTTTGGAGGAAGCAGGAAATCCTACTTCCATCCGGTCCACTCCATATCGTTCAAGTTGTTTCGCAATTTCCATTTTTTCAAGTTGGTTCAAATTTACACCTGGGGACTGTTCACCATCTCGCAATGTCGTATCAAAAATGAAAATCTTTGTCATACTTACTTCACATCCTTTTCGTCACTTTGTAATGGCTGTTTTACAAAAGGCATTAAAGCACGGAGTTCCTTTCCTACAACTTCGATTGGATGTTGATTTTCACGGGCGTTGATTGCGTTAAATTGCGGTCTGTTTGCTTGGTTTTCTAAAATCCATTCTTTTGCAAATTTACCACTTTGAATATCTTCAAGCACTTCTTTCATACGCGCTTTTGTTTCATCGTTAATAATACGTGGTCCTGAAACAAAGTCTCCCCATTGTGCTGTATCAGAGATGGAGTAACGCATGTTTTCGAGTCCACCTTCGTACATTAAATCAACAATTAATTTCACTTCATGTAGCGTTTCGAAATAAGCCACTTCTGGTTGGTATCCTGCTTCTGTTAATGTTTCAAATCCTGCTTTTACAAGACCTGATACCCCACCACATAATACTGTTTGCTCTCCAAATAGATCTGTTTCTGTTTCTTCTTGGAAGGTCGTTTCTAAAACACCTGCACGAGCTGCTCCAATTCCTTGCGCATATGCAAGTGCGATCTCTTTTGCTTGCCCAGTTACATCTTGGTATACACCGAATAGAGCAGGTACTCCTGCGCCTTCTTCAAATGTTCTACGCACTAAATGTCCAGGTCCTTTAGGAGCTACTAGAAATACGTCTACGTTTTTTGGAGGAACCACTTGACTAAAGTGAACGTTAAAACCATGTGCAAATACAAGTGCATTTCCTTCTTCTAAGTTATTTACAATACTTTCTTCATATACTTTTGCTTGTTGTTCATCTGGTAAAAGTACCATGACAATGTCTGATTCTTTTGTTGCATCAGCGACTGAAAGAACTGTAAACCCGTCATCTTCTGCTTTTTGTTTTGATTTTCCTTCACGTAATCCAACAATTACGTTGTATCCACTATCACGTAGGTTTTGTGCGTGTGCATGCCCTTGTGAACCATATCCTACGATTGCAATCTTTTTCTCTTTCAATACTGCTGTTTCAATGTCTTTTTCATAAAGTACTTTTGCCATGTTAAAAATCTCCCTCTCCATTGTAAGTTGTTTGTTTTATATAAGTTGAGTGAACTTCATAATTACAAAAACCAGCTATATTCATGCAACATGTAGTTTCGAACGTTTCAACGGAACTACATGTTGAAATGAAAATAGCATTAAATACGTATTATGAAATTCACTAAAACTATACTGAAAAAGTATTTAACTTTGTCACCTGTGGTTGTTGACCGCGTAAAAACGCAGTCACACCTGTTTTTGATAATTCTTTAATTCCGTATGGACGAAGTAGCTCAATCATTGCTTCGACCTTATCTGGACTTCCAGTAATTTGTACGGTTAAGTTTTCTTTACTCACATCAATAATAGATGCTCTAAAAGGTGAAATAATCCCCTGAATTTCTGCGCGTTGCTGTCCAGTACTATTTACTTTAATCAGTGCTAGTTCACGAGCAACCATCGCTTTATCTGTTATGTCAGAAACTTTCAGCACATCAATTTGTTTGTTTAATTGTTTCGTAAGTTGTTCTAACTTTTGTTGATCATCTACATGAACAACGAATGTCATTTTTGAAACACCTTCTGTTTCTGAACCACCAACCGAAATACTTTCAATATTGAATTGGCGTTTCGATAGCATCCCAGTAATTCGATTGAGTACACCACTTCGATTTTGTACCGTCGCTGTTATAATCCGTTTCATTTCGTCACCCCTACCATTTCATGAATTCCTTTACCTGGAGCAATCATCGGATAGACACATTCTTTTTGAACGACACGACAGTCAATTAATGCTGGACCGTCATATTCAAATGCTTCTTTCATCGTCGAAGCAAAGGATTCTTCATCTGACACTCGATATCCTCGTACTCCATAGCTTTCTGCGAGTTTCACAAAGTCAGGATTCGCTGAAAATAATGATTCTGAGTAACGTTCGTCATAAAAGCTCTCCTGCCATTGACGTACCATTCCTAGTGCTTCGTTATTTACAATGACAATCTTCACTGGTAGGTCCCATTGTTTAATGACGGCTAGTTCATGGGATGTCATTTGGAAGCCTCCGTCACCAACAATAGCAACAACTAAATCATCTGGTGCGCCTAACTGTGCGCCAATTGCTGCAGGGAATCCGAAGCCCATCGTTCCAAGACCACCTGACGTTACCCAACGATTCGGTTTGTCAAATGTATAATATTGTGCTGCCCACATTTGATGTTGCCCGACGTCTGTTGTAACAATGGCATCTCCGCCGGATAATGTGTGTATTTGTTCAATGACCCATTGTGGTGATAACAAGGATGCTGGCTTATCGTACCAATATGGGTACTGTTCTTTGTTTTCAGTCAATTTACGTAACCATTCTCCATGACTTGGTTGTTCAATTGAACGCTCGAGCAATGCTTGTAATGCTAGCTTTGCATCAGCTACAACTGGAATTTCAGTTGGTACGTTTTTGCCAATTTCTGCAGGATCAATATCTATATGAGCAACTCTTGCTTGCGGGGCAAAATGTTCTAGATTTCCTGTCAGTCGATCATCAAACCGTGCTCCAATATTTATGAGTAAGTCACTTTCATAGACTGCCATATTCGCTGCATATGACCCGTGCATACCTGCCATACCAAGCGCTAATCGGTTTGTTCCAGGAAAACCACCTAATCCTAGCAGTGTGTTCGCTACGGGGATGTCGTATTTCTCAGCAAACATTCGTAGCTCTTCAGACGCCTCTGCGAAGATAACTCCAGCTCCAGCTAAAATTACAGGTTTTTTTGCTCGTTCTAAAGCTTCTGACAATTTAACGATTTGTAATGGATTCGGACGAGTTGTCGGTTGGTATCCTGGTAAATAAAAGTCTGTTTCTAGTTTTCCTGTTTGCAATTGTTCAGAAATGTCTTTCGGTATGTCAACAACAACTGGTCCTGGTCTTCCTGTTGTCGCTATATGAAATGCTTCATTCATAACTCTAGGAAGCTCATTTAACTTTTTCACTTGGTAGTTGTATTTTGTAATCGGTGTTGTTAGGCCCATCACATCTGTTTCTTGGAAAGCATCCGTTCCAATGACTTGGCTACCTACTTGACCAGTAATGACTACGAGTGGAAGAGAATCCATCATCGCGTCTGCAATTCCTGTTATTAAATTCGTTGCTCCTGGTCCAGATGTTCCAATCACTACGCCTGCTCTTCCCGTTACACGTGCATACCCTTCAGCTGCATGAATCGAGCCTTGCTCATGTCTCGAAAGGATATGTTCAAAAGAAGCGTCGCTACGATATAGAGCATCGTAAATTGGTAAGACTGCTCCACCCGGATACCCAAAAATCGTATCGACACCGGCATCAACTAACGTTTTTACTAAAACGTCTGCACCTGTTCTTACTTCTTTTGCCACCAATTTACGCCCATCATCAACTTTCACTTCTTCCAGCCTCCTAAAATGTTTTAGATTCTTAAATTTATCAGGACAATGTATCCTTTTATAAAACAAAAAACTCTTTTCTCCTCATGATCTCAGAACACATAACATGTTCTTTGTCTGGGGAGAAAAGAGTATATCTTCTCACGGTACCACCCACGTTCGTAGTATTTTTACAAATACTACCTCGCGCAGCATAAAAAATAAATGCCTACTTTGATAACAGGTGTTCGGACACCTGGCTATGCTTAATGAGTTCCTCACCGTTCTGCACAGCTCTCAGGGATGATGTCGGAATAAGTTGTATTTTCTAGGCTTCCAGCAACCCTAGCTCTCTGGTAAATACAATCAGTCTTATTCGTTTATTCCCGTCAACGATTTGATTAGTTTAAGTTTTCTTTCAATTCAAACAAAACACGTGATATGATTTCCTGTGTTGCATCGAATTGATGTTGAAGACTATATTAACCTTTTAAATATAGCGTGTCAACAGGTTTTCTTAAGTTTTTAGACACTTTTGATTAATTGCACTAATTGAATCCGCTTTCATCATGATAGCTACAACAAAGTGATTTTTATAAATTCTTTTTGCCTTTTTGAACTTGATATATGAATGCTTATTCTTCATCATATGGTTGTTTGCTAAATAATATTACCAATAAATAAGGAACGAAAGAAAAGTGCTCTCCTTCGTTCCTCTATTCTTATAACTTTTGACCATAATATTTATCGAGTGAAAATCCGCGGCCCATAATATCGGACGCATTCACAAAAACAACGAATGCTGATGGGTCTTCTTCTTCAAGCCGCTTCTTTAGAAGTACAGCTTCCGATTGATCAACCACACATAAAATCATTGTTTTCTCTTCTTCAGAATAACCACCGACTGTTTGAATTTTTGTAAGACCGCGATTAATCTCATGTTGAATCATGTTGCGTATTTGGTCTTCCTTTTCAGTAATCATTAAGATTAACTTTGAGGATGACGTGCGTAACTGGATAAAATCGATTGTTTTACTTGTAACAAAAATACACATAAGTGCATATAACGTAAGCTCTAAATTAAACACATATAAAGAAGTGATTACCACTAATCCATCCACAATTAACTGAGAGTACCCACTAGAAAGCCCAGTGAATTTCTTCAAGATTTGTGCAAGTGCCGCCGTTCCTCCAGTTGATCCATTCCCTCGATAAACGATTCCAAGCCCTACACCAAGCAGAATTCCACCATACAATGTAGCTAAAAAGGGGTTGGTTACTGTAAAAGCCATATCTGCTGTTAACCAGATAACAAATGGAACCATAAACGTTCCGACAAGAGATTTTCCGCTAAAATCCCTGCCTAGAAAAATCCATCCGATAATAAAAATCGGTATATTAATCGCAAACTGTGTAGTTGCCGGAGTAATTTGGTACATTTCATAAAGAATCGTACTTACTCCTGAAATGCCTCCTGCCGCTAGTTTTGTCGGGAGTAAAAACATATTATATGCAATTGCGACAAGTATTGCCCCGAAAATAACTTGGCCATACTGAAATAGAGTGTTTTGTCGAAGTGATCGAATGTTCATCGTAACCGCAATCCTTTCCATAAAAAAAGCACCACATTTCCCGCAAGAAATGCGTGCAAACCTAACTATAGTTTAATTTTAAAGGTGAGCAATGTCAATCATTTCGAGGCTTTGAAGATATGGGCGATTGCGTTTAAATTCTTAGTGGTGGGAGGCAGAAATCTGGACGCATTTGTCGTTTGCGTCTAAATTTTAGGGGAGACAAGCTGAATTCTTTACGCATTTGTCGTTTGCGCCTAATTTTCAGGAGAGGCATGGCAATTTCTTTACGCATTTGCAGTTTGCGTCTAATTTTCAGGGGAGACGAGACAAATTCTTTACGCATTTGTCGTTTGCGTCTAATTTTTAGGAGAGACATGGCAATTTCTTTACGCATTTGCAGTTTGCGTCTAATTTTCAGGAGAGACAAGACAAATTCTTTACGCATTTGCAGTTTGCGTCTAATTTTCAGGAGAGACAAGACAAATTCTTTACGCATTTGCGGCTTGCGTTTAATTTTCAGGGGAGACAGGCTGTAATTTGGACGCATTTGCCGATTGAGCCTACCATCTAGAGGATAAAAGATGGAATTTTTATAAACTCCTCAGTCCATCTAAATGATTCATTGATTTGTCAATTTCTATAGATAACTTATATGCTACAATAGTAAGTACTGTCAAGATTGAATACTATAAAGTGAGGATTACACATATGGAACAAAAAAGATCAATGAAAGATCGAAACTTTGCACCGATTATTATAACAGTAGCCATCGTTATTAATGCGCTTATCGCTTTGTTATTTTTCTTACCCCAAAAAGATCATAATATTGCGTTTGATTTAACAATCTTACCACGTTTAAATGCCATATTTAACTCATTTACATTTATCTTTTTACTAGCAGCACTCTATTTCATTTTAAAGAAAAATGTAAAAGCGCATCGAAACTTTATTTTTGCGGCGTTTTCTACAACTGCGTTATTTTTAGTAACATACTTAACTTATCACTACTTAGCTGATAGCACTTCTTTTGGTGGTGAAGGTATTGTGAAATCCATTTATTATTTCGTACTTATTTCACATGTACTTCTTGCTCCAATTGTTGTCGTGCTTGCGTTGTTTTCCCTCGTGTGGGGACTTACGCGAAACGTGCCAAAGCACCGGAAAATTGCCCGATGGACAATGCCAATTTGGTTATATGTTAGTTTAACAGGTGTCATTGTGTACTTAATGATTTCACCATATTATTAATAAAATCTACCACTCTTTCTTTGTGAAAGGGTGGTTTATTTTTTCCATGTACAGCAAATCGTAAAAACTCCACCTTTTACTTGGGCTTCCACTTGTCCATGCATTTGGTTCATTAATCGATCGACAATAGGCAATCCAAGTCCTCGATGATACTTTCGCGTTGAATCACCGGTATATAATCGATCAAATAACCTTCTTTCATCTAGTGAAGCGTCTGGACGAATCGCGTTTCGAACACTAAATGATATCTCTTCGTTTCGTAATTCAACGATTACCTCAACATCTTTCGTAGAATGTTGCAGCGCATTTAATACAATATTTTCGATGATTCGTTTACAAGCAGTTCTGTCTCCAATGATGAAACATTTTTCCTTTGGTAAATCAAACACTACTTTTTTCTGATTTTCTTGGAACATATCATAATAAGATAACACCGTATTTTTTACCATTTCCTTTAAGTCAATCTTCTTCATTTGAAGAACTTCTTGTCCGCTTTGAATCGCTGAAAGGGCAAAAAAGCTTTGAATCAGTGCTTGTAATTGACTGGCACGTCCATACACAATTGACGTATATCTTGTATGTTCTTCTAATGTGATTTCTGGTTTATCTAGCAACTGAACATAACCAATAATTGCTGTAAGGGGAGTTCGTAAATCATGGGACATACTCGTAATCATTTCTGTTAATTCCTTTTCACGTCGAATGGCTCCTCCCCTTACTTCCTGTTTTTCATCCATAAGCGCATTTATTTCAACTGCTAGACGTTCCGTTGTCCGGTTCCCTAACTTAATTTGTAATCGTTCATCTGTCCCTTTTGTCCTGATTCTTTCCAATTCTCGAGTCATTCGTTTCATTTCTTTTTGTACAAAAACATATCGAAAAAGGAGAACGAACAATAGCCCACTTCCGATAATTATTGCGTACACCACGTCCATTCCCCCTTAAAATTAAATATCTTTTCGTTGAAACAAAAGAACACCCACTCCAACAAACAGAACTATTGTTGCAATAGTAATACTTACTAAACGACCAACAAAATCGGCCGCCCCCTCATCTATCAATGAAATATTGCTCATATGTTCAAATACAGAATATGCCTGTAAATCTTCAAAAATAGTATATCGATATGCCAACATGTCGATTCCAGTAGAAAATATGAGATAAAATCCAAGTAAAGCAAAAATCGCAACAGCCGCACTTCGAGCAACCATGGAAATACAAGTAGCAATCCCGCTATACGCACCAATGATGAGACACGTAAGCCCGAAAGATTGACTTGCAACTGCCCATTCCACGGCCGTAGGAAATGATCCGAATCCAAAGTACATACCGGAAAATAGAGCAAATGTCAGGACCATTGTTAATAACACTAGAATCGTAGCTATCCAGATCACGATAAACTTGCTCACATGAATGGACATCCGTTTCGAGCCAGTCGAAACAATGTTTTTAATTGTTCCGTTCGTATATTCTCCAGCAATGAAAAAAGAACTTAACAAAGCCGTAAACAAAAAGATGAAAAAGGCATCCGGTTCAACAAGAGACTCTATCAACATCGTAAAACCAGTTAACGATTCTTCAATGCCTGTTTCAACGGTTATTTGTTCAATAAGAATTCCTTTTTCATCCAAATAAACTAGACTTGTCATAGCAAGGGATAAAAAACCTGCGATTAGAATGAGCGCCCAAAAAATCCGTGCATGAAAGAGTTTATAACATTCAGCGCGAAGTCCATTCATCATGCTGATACCTCCTTAATAAGGCGGGTGAAGTATCCTTCTAATGTATCGTGCTGTGGTGAAAGTTCCTCTATCGATACACCATTTTCATGCAACACACGTGATACAACTTTGGGGTTGTCTACATACGAGTATAATTTTATAGCCCCATCTTCTAATACTTCATAGTTCGTTTCGCCCAAGTTTTCCTCTATAATCGTAACCGCCTTTGCTCGGTCATCCACTCGTAAAAATATATACGCTTGAGATTTTTCTTCAATTTCTTCTCGAGTACACTGCTCAATTAATTCTCCTTGGTGGATGATTCCGTAATGGGTGGCGATATGATAGACTTCCGTTAAAACATGGCTCGATATAATGATTGTAACTCCATGCTCTTCACTTAACTCCTTTAACAATTGTCTCATTTCAACAACACCAACAGGATCCAGTCCATTAATCGGTTCATCTAAAATGAGCAACTCAGGGCTACTCAGTAACGCAATCGCAATGCCTAACCGTTGCTTCATTCCTAGTGAAAATGTACGCACCTTTTTCTTCCCTGTATCCTCAAGCCCGACCTGTTTTAATGTGTTTGAAATACAACTTCTTCCAGGAATCCCTCGCTGTATTCGGACTACTTCAAGATTTTGCCTGGCAGTCATATGCGGATATAAATCCGGCCCTTCAATCATCGTTCCAATTCGTTTTCGCTCTTCATTTACAGCCTTTTTATTCGTTTCGTGAAACAGCTGTACAGTACCTCTAGAAACATCTGTTAATCCAGCGATCATTCGTAAACAAGTGGATTTTCCAGCTCCATTTAAGCCGATAAATCCGTAGATAGATCCTTTTTTCACATGCATATTTATATCTTTAACAACTTCATGTTTACCGTATTTTTTTGTCATGTGAACCGTTTTTACAATTACATCTTCCACTTCCATACCTCCCTTAATCTCTTACATACAAGTATGGAGTCCAATTCCTATGCACTTCCTAAGAAAATCTTAAGTAAATCTTAAGATTCTTTCACTAACCGATATCCAAGTCCCCAAATCGTTTCAATATATGTTTCTTCAGGGTTTGCCCGTTGTAACTTTGAGCGTAAATGACTTAAATGTACATGGACTGTATTTTCATCTCCTAGAAAATCATTTCCCCAAATACTTTCGTAAATATTCTCCTTCGTAAACATCTTTCGTTTGTTCTCTAAAAATAAATATAAAATGGCATATTCCCTCGCCGTTAAAGTAATTTCCATTCCCTGTACCGTTACTCGTTTCGTTTCCTCATCAAGTACAATATCTTTAAATGTTTTTACAGAAGGTTGATTCACGCGTTTATATCTACGTAATTGAACCATAATCCGCGCTATGACTTCTTCATTGTTAAATGGCTTTGTGACGTAATCATCTGCACCTGCATGCAGTAAATCCACTTTTGTACGAGGCTCTTCTTTCGCTGAAATAACAATGACTGGAACATCCATGTGCGATCGAATCAAGTCTAATAGTTCATTTCCCGACTTTCCTGGCAACATTAAATCCAATAAAATGAGGTCCCACTGTTCGTGTTCAATTAACAAAAGACCTTCTGTTCCTGAGAAGGCAGATTGGGCATAAAGCCCTTCCTTTTCCACCATTTCACATAATAAGCGGTTAATATCTTCATCATCTTCCACAACTAAGATGCGACTTTTTTGTTGCATATGTAGGATCCCTCATTTCTTTTTTATTTACTATACCACATTCGTTACATACATTTAGAAAGTGTGGACAAACTATTCCCAAAACCGTAAAGGAGATGATGTTTCATGAAAACTCCCCTTTGTTGTCCAAATTGCAAAACGAATCGTTCCCGTTTTAACATCATTGAACAAACTGCTATTCCTGTAAAACTTGAAGCAGGTACAGGTAAGATAGAAAAACAATACCTTTCGGATGAACTAGAATCCTTCCATATTCCGTACAATGGTCCTGAGCAAAAAATCCAGTGTGCTTCATGCGGACTTATCGAAAACGAACAAACATTTAGTTCATTTGCAACCTATCAAAATAAATAAATCGCCATTTCCTATCAATAGCCCTTCGTGGAAAACATGTTCGTTATTTGCTACGATGAGTAGTAAGAATGTTTTTTGCGAAGGGAGATTTGTTATGAAAATTGTATCGATTGAACCAACACCAAGTCCACATTCCATGAAAATAAATGTAACAGAAGAACTCGCTCCTTCTGAAACATATAACTATGCAAAAAAAGACGGTACAGAAGATGCACCAGCATACGTTCAAAAACTGTTTAACATACAAGGAATTACAAATATTTATCGGGTCGCTGACTTTTTTACGATTGCTCGACACCCTCGGACACCTTGGGAAGAGATTTTAAAAGAAGTCCGTGACGCCATTGGGGTCGATGACTCGTTTACAGAAATTACATCAGAAAGTAGTTCATATACGGAAGACCATGCATTTGGAGAAATTCAAGTCTTTGTTCAAATGTTTCGCGGGATCCCGATGCAAGTAAAAGTAGAGGATGGAGCAGAAGATGAAAAAAGATTTGGACTTCCGGAGCGTTTCATCAATGCCAATATGGAAGCTGCACCCGCTTCGCCGAATATAATTATGGAGCGTAAATGGGTGGAGCAAGACGTTCGATATGGAGATTTAGACACGGTCGGAAATGAAGTCGTTGAAGAACTTTCAGCTGTGTATGATGATGAGCGCCTCGAATCGTTAGTGAAACAAGCCTTTTCATCTGAAGAACCAGAAACTCCATATGAAACGGAAGATATTCCGATTGAAGTATTAGATGATCCAGACTGGCGCGTACGCTATGCTGCGCTTGACCGACTCGATCCAACATTCGCACATATCGAGTTACTTGATAAAGCACTCGATGATGAACGTTCTTCCATTCGAAGATTAGCGGCGATGTATCTTGGCTATATTGAGGAGCCTGAAGTACTTCCGTATATTTATAAAGCACTTCGTGATCCCGCTGCAAACGTACGCCGAACGGCAGGCGATTGTTTATCGGATCTCGGATATAAAGAAGCCATTCCTGAGATGATAAAATCGTTGAAAGATGACAACCGAATCGTTCGCTGGCGTGCAGCGATGTTTCTGTATGAGCTCGGAGACGAATCAGCCATTCCGTATTTAGAGGAAGCTGTCAATGATCCAGAATTCGAAGTCAGTATGCAAGTAAAGATGGCTTTAAAACGCATTCAAGAAGGACAAGAAGCGAAAGGATCTATTTGGCAACAAATGTCTGAAGCTTTTGAGCAAAAGGACCAATAATATCAACAATCCCCTATGAAAAAGTACATTTCTCATAGGGGATTGTTTTAAATATGTAGATTTCACATCAACATTTACGATTTTTTACGAAAAGTCACGCCGAAGTTAATGATATTTAAGACAAAGAGTTTGATCGCTTCTTTTGCCCCTTTAACTCCATGCCCCGCTTTGAAGTGTTTCAAAATAGCCACACCTAGAACCATATTAATCATAACCGTTCCAATGCGGATAAATATTTTTCCAAAGAACGACATAAATAAAAATATCGAACCGATCAACTCAAAAAAACCTACAAACCGCATCGTACCTCTTGATATATTAAAGCCCTCTTCAAACTGTTTTGCAGCTTGATCGTCATTTTTTACTTTAGGCAAACTACTTTTTAACACTTTCTGACCGACATATCCATTTGATACGTGTTTCAACATGTGAATTCACTCCTGATCGTTTTCATATTCCTTAGATGGCACTATGGTAGCATTCATTCATGGATATATCACTTATTCTGTTTTATCTGTATGATATCTAGACTTTGATTGACTTACCACTCGTATCGACTTATCATACGTACAACAAACGAAAGCGCATACAAAGCATAGAAAGAAGGATGATCTATGAAACCACCCGTAGCAAAACGAATTCCACATACGCATGAGTTGCATGGAGACGTGCGAGAAGATGATTATTATTGGCTCAAAGAAAAAAGCAATCCTGAAGTCATTCATTATTTAGAAGAGGAAAACAAGTACTATGAAGCGGTAATGGGCCCCCTTGAGGACGTAACGAACGAGTTATATGAGCAAATGATTGCGCGCATTCCCGCTTCTGAAGAAAATGTACCTGTTCAATATGGACCTTACTTTTACTACACACGTCGTGAGAAAGAAAAGCAATATCCGATTTTTTGCCGGAAAAAAGCTGAACATCGCGAGCAGCTTTCAAGTGCATCTGAAGAAGTGATTCTTGATGTAAATGAGTTAGCAAAAGAAGAAGAGTATTTAAGTGTGACTGCCATTCGCATCAGTTCAGACCATACACGACTTGCCTATTTAGAAAATAGAGATGGAACCGATCGGTACACACTATATATTAAAAATTTAGAGTCAGGTGAGCTATTAAACGACCAGATTCCAAGCGTGTATATTTTTGAAAGTATGGAATGGAGTACATGTGGAAACTACATGTTTTATGTAACGGTTGATGCAAATGAACGGCCATTTCAAGTGTGGCGGCATGAGCTAGGCACAGATGTCAGTAATGACGCACTCATATATGAAGAAAAAGACGAAACATTTACGTTGTTTATCGCAAAGTCACAAAGCGAACAATATATTTTCATCCAATCAATCTCAACAATGACAAGCGAAATACGCACACTTCATGCTAACGAACCATTGTCCACACCTCAAGTGATTGCTCAGCGAAAAGAAAATGTCTTATATTTCATTGAACATTGGAAGGATGACTTTCTCCTATTAACAAATGAAGATGCCCTGAATTTCCAGCTGCAACGTTGCCCAATCAATGATGTTCACAGTAAGGAAAATGTTGTTCCTTATGATGAACAGCGTTTCCTGGAAGGAATCTATCCATTTCATGATTGCCTACTTATTACGGGAAGAGAAAATGGATTAACACAAATATGGATGCTGAAAAACGGAGCATTGGAACAACTCACATGGGATGAACCATTATATACAGTCGCAGTACTACCTGGACAATCCTATGACTCTACCGAAGTACTCATGCATTACGAATCAGAACTTACGCCAGAAACAACATACGCGTTCGATGCATCTTCGTTTGAGCGAACGTGTTTACAAGTCGCTCCTGTAAGCGGAGAGTA
Organism: Caryophanales bacterium; assembly: GCA_026168805.1. GTDB lineage: Bacteria > Bacillota > Bacilli > Bacillales > Amphibacillaceae > CALAMD01. Next base: position 128,636 of record JAPFDS010000017.1, read on the forward strand.
TGATGCTTCTCATTACCACCAAGAACAACTATGGGCAACGGCTGAAGATGGTGTGAAAGTACCCCTCAATGTCCTTTACCGAAAAGGTGCACTTGACGACGGACCAGCACCGCTCATACTGAGTGCATATGGTTCATATGGCGTAAACAGTGATCCTTATTTCAGTCCATATGTACTCCCAATCTTAGATCAAGGAGTCATTCTCGTTACTGCCCAAGTACGAGGCGGTTCTGAAATGGGACGCCATTGGTATGAAGACGGAAAAATGGGAAATAAAATAAATACATTTACAGACTTTATTGCCGCGGCAAAACATCTCATTGATATCAATTATACGACTACCGAAAAATTAGCTGCACAAGGTGGAAGTGCAGGAGGATTGCTCATTGGAGCAGTCGCCAATATGGCCGGTGATTTATTTAAAGTGATGATACCTGAAGTGCCCTTCGTTGATATTGTAACAACGATGCTCGATACTTCATTGCCACTCACAACATTAGAATGGGACGAATGGGGAAATCCAAATATCGAGGAAGAGTATGCGTACATGAAGTCTTATAGCCCATATGACAACGTCGAAGCAAAAGATTATCCACATCTTTACATTACAACAGGATTAAACGACCCACGCGTTGGCTATCATGAACCAGCAAAATGGGTTGCACGCTTGCGCGAGTTAAAAACGGACAATAACGAAATCGTTATGAAAACAAACATGGGAGCTGGCCACTTTGGTAGCTCAGGGCGATTCAATGCGCTAAAAGAATCGGCAGAACTTTATGCATTTGTGCTTGATAAGATTGGGGATTCAAACGAATAGTTTCATTCAAATAAATACCTCTGAACAAGGAATGAATTTTTCGGAGGTATTTGTTTTATCTTGTTTGATTAAGGCACCAAACAAGATAAAACACCAACAGTTTAAGATAGAATTGGACAAGTATATCAATTATTATAATACCAAACGGATTAAAGCAAAATTTAAAATGAATCCGGTAGAATACCGAACGCCTTTTGATCAAGCTAGCTAACGAAAATAACCGTGTCTAACTTTTAGGAGTCACTTCAAAGGCAAATAGCCAATCAAGGTTCTAATATAGTACCTCTTCATAGTCCCCAAACACTGAATTCATAAAAGTATTCTGTTCGCTCTATACACAATCCATAATCAAAATCTTCTGCAACTAGTATAAAATCTCCATATCCTGCTGAAAACTTTGTTAACTCTAGAACTTTATCTAAATTACTAAATACCTCACTGACATTAATTAACACTGCTTCTATTTCATTTTCTCTAAAAAACAATAATCTTCCCTTCTTTGGGATTACTTCTATATTATCAATAGTATCATTTATCAATTGTATTGATTTTTTAATCCTTTTTTTATAGTCATCTCCTTGCAATTGTACTTTATTTTCCCTTGTGTTGAGTATCAAAAATACTTTCTTACAAAATAAATCGTTATCTTCAATATCCAAAAAGGGTTCCTCTGTAAAATTCATGAAGTTCAATTATTTGGTTAAATTCTTCCTTCTACTTTTTCTTTTTAATAGTTCCATCTTTGCTATTCTTTCATCATTCAAATTAATTACCTTCCTCACCAACAGCCTCTTCATTTATAACCAATAAAATCTTCTGGTGAATGTCCAGGATACTGGTTATACCTTTCTCAAACAAATCATTTTCTTAATGTCTCACTCAAATATCAGCTGATTTAGTATAAATTAAAGTAAAAAACCTTGAAAGGCATTTAGCCAATCAAGGTTCATTCAATTTGGTTCTGAAAGGCTACTTTACTTATCTCTATTAGCTATGTGAGATTCGACAGCCTCTTCTAAACTCAATGCTTTTTCTAAATCATCATCCACAAGTATAAGTAAAGGGCCCTCTAAAATATCCCCTTCTGAAGTTCTAACTTCAAAAGTAGCAGCCCAATATTTTGGAGAAATTCTAGATATTTCCACACCTATTAGTTCTAATTTGAAGTTTTTATTCCTATCTTTATTTACATATTCAAGCGCCAGTTGTTCTGCTCTTTCTCTCGATAACTTCATTATCGAATACCTCCATATTGTGTTATATACCAGTTAGCATGTAGTTGCTCAGCTTCGTTTAAGGAATTCCATCTTTTTGGGCTATTTGATAACATATCATAAACAAATTGCTCAGGAGCATTGAATTTTGTTAAATCATTCATTGGAACTGGTCCACTAGTACGAGGCAAATTTGAATAAGCCTCTTTCCCGATTTGTTTATATTGAATATAGTGTGACAATTCATGCCAAACTTCATATTGTGTGGGGTTACTTTTCAATACCAGTTCCCCAGTATTATAGTTAAAGCCTCCTCCTTTTCCTGGTGGCAAAAACTCATCTCCAACCTTGAGTGTTACTCCTCTTTTTTCAAGATAATTGCCTAAAAGTCTCAAGTTTTTTTTACTATAGTGTTTACCACCAAGGCGACCTGTTTCTTCCACATAATCAATCTTACCTGAATCGGTTACACTTAGTTAGACAAATAATTTAAGGTCATATAAACTGAATTCAATCATTAGTCGGAGGAGAATTAGTTATGACCAGAAGAACAAGAAGAACATTCACAAAAGAATTCAAGGAACAAATCGCTCAGCTAC
>JAPFDS010000050.1 GCA_026168805.1 Caryophanales bacterium
AGTTAGCAGCAGATCGCATTAGTACACAATTATATCAAGAGCAATCTGCATAAATTTGAGTTCTAATTAAAAAAATCCCATATTTAAAATTCTGTAGGTCTTTGTATTTTTTAAAATAGCTATTATGAAATTGATTCAATTGTTGAATGGAATAATAACGATAATTATTTTTGCATCTATATTCTGGCTTTAAAAGACCAATATCATCATAGTGGAAAAGTGTTTGCTTTTGTACACCACATAAATCTGCAAATTCCCCCGTCGTAAATAGTTCTTTTGTAGAATCCAATTTTTTCACCTCTTTACTCTTGAGTATACGGTTACCGTATACTTTATCATCATATCATAGAAATCCTTACAGGGTGTGATGATAATATGTTGAATTATATTTGGTTAGCTGCTATCGCTTGGTTTATGGGCTTTTTTCCGTTGTTTGAAATATATTTAGCTGTCCCAGCTTCTATGGGATTAGGGTTAGATATAGTTTCTGCTGTGTTTTGGTCTTGGTTAGGAAACTTTATTGTAATTCCGTTTGTTTCTTACTTTTATGATTGGCTCACTAAATTCAATAAAATCAATAAGTTCTTTAGTAAATTGGCGAACTCTAAGACCAGTAAAAAATTAAATGGTGGTGGATTTATACTTGTTCTTATTGCGACACCTATACTTGGTTCTTGGGCAATTGGGGTTGCTGGAAAAATTATCGGGATGGATAGAAAGCGACTTTTTTTAGCCTCGGGAATGAGCATTGCTATTTATGGAACGATTATAGGTATCCTTACTCAGCTTGGTATTGACGCCTTTTTTTAAATGTAGAAACTAACTTTCATTAGATGAAAGTATGAAATTTCTTTTCTAAGACTGAATTTTTAGCAATAAAGTATTGAGTCATGGGGGAATGATACCAATTAATATGCTAAACCTTTCAAATTTTAAGATCCTTAACCTGCAAGAAAGCGAGAATGATTATCGGTTCTTAGTAGAAACGAAGTCTCCGTCTCCTTACTACTGTCCCAAATGTGGCACTATTGCAAACTTATACAAACACGGTAAGAAAAACCAATTATTTTTTGACCTGCCAATGCATGCAAAACGTGTTGGTATTTATGTCAAACGACAACGTAATAAATGTAGGGAATGTAGTGGAACCTTCTTTGAAAATCTACCAGATATGGACGTCAATCGCTCCGTTACTAATAGGCTAATGGATTGGATTAAAGAAGCAAGTCTTGAGAAAACTTTTACCAGTGTTGCAGAAGAGGTCGGTGTTGATGAAAAAACTGTACGTAACATCTTTAATGATTATGTCTCTGAACTTGAAGCACAAACAGAGTTTAGAACTCCTAAATGGCTTGGTCTTGATGAAGTCCATTTGTTAAAAAACTATCGTTTTGTCGTTACAGATGTTGAAAACAAGTCGGTAATTGACATTTTGCGAAAACGTAATAAAGATGTGGTTATTAGCTATCTTTCAAAGCTCAAAGACATTGATAAAGTTGAACTTGTAGCAATGGATATGTGGAATCCTTACAAAGGTGCTGTTAACTCAGTAATACCACATGCCAAGATCGTTATTGACAATTTTCATGTTGTTAGATTAGCCAATGAAGTCTTGGAAAAAATACGAAAGGCAAACCGCCAAAATGTTTCAGCTAAAGAGTATTGGCAACTTATGAGATACCGTTATGTGCTTCTGAAAAGGCGTGAAGACCTTAACGACTTTAATGACCAAATAAAACTACAAGTACGGATTGATATGTTCTCATTGCTTGGTCAAGCCTATGAACTTAAAGAACAGTTCTTTGACATTTAAAATATATCAAGCATGGTTTTCAAATATACCTAAAGAGTTAATGATGATCTTATTGAGGCTAAGACCAATTGGGAAGAAGAAATATTCAACTATTTTAATTCTCCCATTACAAATAGCTTATACAGAGTCCCTAAATCGTTTAATTACGACAATAAACCAACGTTGGTCGTGGATACTCTTTTGAAGTATTTAGAGCAAACTTTTTGTTTGCTCAGGGCTATCATAAAGTAAATAGAAAAAGAAATTCAAAGAAGTTGAAGTGACTTTTTGGAAAATGTTGCCGAATCAATTAGAATTTAACACAGGATAATTACGAATAGGTGTATGAAGAAATTTATGGTGCTGTTTTTTCCACACTGACAAAGGCTATGGAAGAGGGTACTTTTTAACCCTCTTCCCACACTATTTTCCGAATACCTCATAAATATTTATCTCTTTCTTATTTAAAGCTCATCTACAGCTGTAAAAATAATAACTATCACTAATCATTTAATTATTTCTCCTAGTCTATTTATTTATAGTTTTTTGGAAATAAAGTTGCTGAAATGTACCATATAAACCATTATCTAAATATTGCTGAATAGTTCCTTTACTAATCACTTTACCAGACGCTAAAAACATCACTTCATCGGCTATTTGTTCAGCAACATGAAGATCATGCGTTGAAAAAATGATCGTTTGCCCAGTCTCCTTGGCCTTTAGCATTATATTAGAAAACCGCTTCACCCAATATGGGTCTAATCCGTTCGTAGGCTCATCTAAAATTAAAATATTAGGTTTTGAAAGTAGCGCTTGAGCTAACAGTAATCGTTGCTTCATTCCTTTTGATAATTTCCCAACTTTTTCATTAAGTTTATCTAGCAGACCTACATCTTGCATAATATCTTCATATCTTTTTTTATCGATATTTTTGATTTGCGCATAGAATTGTATTGTTTCTTTTGCTGTCATAGATGATTGGAATATAAAATCATCAGGCATATAACCGAATTCTGTAGAAAAGGTTTTTTTATTACCTATCTTCGTTTTTCCATTAATCGTTACATAACCTGTTGTAGGTTTTAATAACCCTACAATTAAACGTATTAACGTACTTTTTCCAGCCCCATTTCCACCACATAGAGCAAGGATATTGCCGTGAGGGAGTTTATAATCTAGTGGTTGTATCAATTCATGATGTTTAACTTGCTTTGATAGGTGATGTAATTGTACTGCCATATTAGTTTGTTTCATATTCTCCCCTCCGATTCCAGATAAACCCACTTATGAATATAGATAAAAGAATCCAGCTTAAGAATACTCCGATAAAAATTAATAATCCATAACTAGATGTCGACCATACAATCCATTGATTATAGTCTGCCCCAAAAACCGATCCTGCCCCCATTCTCATAATGGAGAAAACTCGAACAAATTCAGCGGGATTTAGAATCGTTAATATTTGCAAAGTGGGTTGCACTAACTTATATGAAGGTAGTTGACTAAGTGTGCTTATCATTAATAATGGCCAAATAATAATCGTTAAAAACCATACAGTTATCCCTACGACAAGAGCTTGCCATCGGTTCTTAACCATCGAACCTATTAATAAAGCAATACTTAAGTAAATCAGCGCTAGTACGGATGAAAATAATAAAAAGAAAAGAAAGGTGAGAAAACTTATACTTTGTCCTGCTATATAAGTAATCATTCCAGCAACCCCAAAGCTAAAAAAAATCATGATTAATATTACAATAGCTAAACCAATCCATTTCCCCCATAAAAATGCATAAGCAGATATAGGATACGTAGAAAGTAATTGCCATTGGCCATCTTCTTTTTCGACCGCTACCGAAAAGCCTCCCAATAAAAGAGTAATTAACGGCAATAAATACAGCGTCATATTTAATACCGTTCCAGTCATGTCTGTGTACCCTTCAGTAGTTGCTACACTAGATTGTAACAGTAGTATTGCTATCGTAAATATTGCAAGCAAAACTAAGAATGAATAGGTCCAAGAACTTCTGAAACCTAATTTTATTTCTCTTTGGGCCACTGTTAGTATACGCAACTTCTAATCATTCCTTTACGTTTACTTCATACTCCATATGCTCGTGCAAATCTTCATCATCTTCTACATGTATTTGAATATGATATGTTCCGTTTTCTTCGAACGTATAATCAGCCACATAAATGCCAGTATCATCTTCATCTGCATCCACCCAGTCCGTATTATCTTCGTGATCTTCTATCCAAATCTCATAACGAACATTTGCATCTTCTAATGCTTCTTCATCGATGGTAAGGCTTACTTCTAACTCGATTTCCTCGTCAACAGTTACATCTTCAGGCTCTGTAAAATGCATGTCAAACCCTTCTGTATCAAATCCATGGTCATGATCGTCATGCCCTTCGTGATCATTGTCTGCATCCCATTCATGATTGTCTAAATCCTCAGCTGTTAACAGATCACCAAAACCATTATCATCTATATACTCTTCTGCATCTTCTGTTTTCTTAAATGAAATGACACCAAATCCCATCGGTGTACTAATTTCTTCATCATAGACGAATGTTGCATCTTCTAATTCAATCCAATCCTTTGTGTTAAAATCGCGTACAAATTTAGCTCCAATTTCTTTTTCTTCATTTTCATCCACCCATACATATAAATCGCCTAAGTCATCAAATTTTAATGCTTTATTATTTTCAATAATAATTTCTGTTGCGTATTCGTCATCTTCAACAGACATTCCACATACTTCACAAACATCAGTATCTGGATTAATATCTTCTGGTTCATATTCTAATTTCTCATTGTCTTCTGAGTCAGTATCTTCTGTTGCATTCGTATTTTCATCATCACTACAAGCTGCTAAAATTAATGTAAACATTGCTAAAACTGCAAAAATCATACTAAATTTTTTCATTCTTTTTTACCCCCAAGTAAATAATTAATAAGCTACATATAATTAAAGTGCTACAAAACAGTAAAATACTAAGCGAGTTCACTGATGCATTTTTATTAACTGCTAAAGGATCTTTCATTAAAGGAGATGCATCGACTAGCTGTTCTTGAGTAGGTATTGAGATAAGCTGTTCCAAAAAGACCATGCCAGGTGATTGAAATAAAATTTGAAAAGGTGGATAGTCATCAGTAATAGTGACAAAAAACGGATTTAACCTATATGCTAAATCACTTTTATTATCTCCAGTAATATCCAAACCAAGATGATCTCCCCAATAATTTTCACTCGTATGATTATTAATACTATCTTTCGCCTGGCCTTGAGCAACATTGGCCACAAATGTATTGTAACTAATGTTGTTATCCTCTGCTTCTTTAATTTGAACACCTGTATAGTTCCCTTGAATTTGATTCAAACTGATATCACTTTTATTCGCATTTTCTATCAAAATACCAGTTCTGTTATTTACTATCTTATTTTCTGTTACGATTGCGCTAGTCGTATCAAACAAAAACAAACCTAATGATTGAACATTTGTCTGATTATTTCTTAATATATTTTGTTTTACCATGGTTCCTTCTGCTCCCATAATATACAATCCACTAACATTGTTATATGATTCGTTTGTCGTTAATTCATCGTTAGTTGTAAACATCAGGTGAATACCATAACGAGATTTAGAAATCTTATTATCATAAATATTATTTGTATGGCCTCGCTCTACATAAATACCATCTTGCATATGTTGGATAGTTGTATCATTAATTTTATTATTATTCGACTTCCACAAGTCAATACCATGCTTTCTGTTTTTGATTTCTGCTTCTTCATCTCCTATAATTCGAACACTTGACAATTGGTTATGATTTGCCTCGTCTAATTGAATACCATAACTATTTGTATGTACATCGATATCTTGTAACGAATTATGATCGCTATTTACTAAAATAGCTGGTGATTCGTCGCTTTCATCCACATGTCTAATGCGTACATTTTCAATCGTTACATCATCCGACTGAATGGTGATAACTGGACTAGATTTCTCTTGAGTTAGCGTAACACTTTTTAATCCAACAAGGTGAATTGGCTTGTTAATAATGATGTTTTCTTTATACTTTCCTTCTTGCAATTCAAGTGTATCGCCTGGCTTCGCTTTATCAATTTGTTGTTGAATCGATGGTGAATCCGCCTTAACATAAATAGGTAATAATAAAAGGAACAAGAAACTTACACCTACTACCTTAAAATGAACCGTAATCTAATATCCCTCCTTTACGTACCCACGTTTTACACCCCTGCAAACTTTACTAGACTAGATTATGTGTGACTAATAAACAATCGAATTCTTTCCAGTTCATCAGTATCACTCCAATATAAACAATACATGACAAATGTGAATTTATTGTGAGATAATTATGAATTCCCGATTACAAAACATTATCTAAACTTGTCCTCCAACAATTTTATTTTACTTAAACAGATGACCTTTGTATGATAATGGCAAGAACGAGTTATGAGCATAATATTTCACACAAACTTCATATTTTTTTAGGATAATAGATTATAATTAAGAAGACTAAGGACTATATTGAAATGAGGGTTTTATATGGAACAAACCGTAATAATGATTATTGACGATGAAGAACAGATGAGGAAAATGATCCGGACGTTTTTAGAAGAGGGTGGTTACACTGTAGTAGAAGCAACAGATGGAACTCATGCTCTTTCTTTATTGTATAAAACAAAACCGCATTTATTCATTGTGGATGTGATGATGCCTTTTATGGATGGTTTCACTTTTGCTGAAAATGTGAAGTTAGAAACCTCCATTCCTTTTATTTTCTTATCAGCTAAAGGAGAAGAATGGGATAAAATTCACGGACTAAAATTGGGTGGTGACGACTACATTGTTAAGCCTTTCATGCCTGGAGAGCTTCTTGCTAGAATTGAATCTGTTCTCAGGCGGGTGTACAATACAAAATTAGCTTCAAATATATTAACGATAGGACCACTTGTAATAGATAATGAAGCTTATACCGTAAAATTAAATAACACCTTCCTTTCCTTAACTAGAAAGGAGTTCGTTGTACTTCATACACTTGCTAAAAATAGTGGCCGCGTCTATTCAAGAGAACAACTGTTGCAACTCGTTTGGGGAGAAAATCATAAAAGTAGTGAAAGAACAGTAGATACGCATATTAAAACGTTGCGGCTAAAAATGGGGGAAGATGAGCATTTAATTAAAACAGTCTGGGGAGTAGGCTATAAATTCGAGGTGTAAAAATGAAACGACTTTCGTTAAATAAACAAATTTTAATCGTTCTCTTTTCCAGTATCAGTTTCACCATTATTTTTTCCTTTTTTTTTATTCATTATTTATATTCTGAACTGTATTTATCAAGTATTGAGGAATCTATCATTTACGAAGGAAAACGTACTGCCTCCCATTATCATTACGGAGAGTTAAGTGATGAAATCATTGATAAGATTCAATGGTATAATATTATCTCTGAATATGAAATCATTGTAGTTGATAACCTAGAAGACCTCTCTACTCATTTTCCTTACAAAGTAAATTACGAAACACTTATTGATCAAGAGGATCAGTTTGATTTAGAACAAGGGAATTATGTTATGAAAGAAGGTTTTGTCGAGGAGTTTAATCGTGAAATATTAGGGGCTATTTTTCCGATAAAAGGCGAGCAAGGGCTTATTGGCTTTATTTATATTTACGTACCTCTAACTACTATTCAGGATGTATTTAGTGGAAGTATTCCGATATTACTTGTCGTCGGTCTTTTATTTTTTCTTATCCTATTTTGGGTTGTTAATCGCATTTGGAAGTCTATGTTTAAGCCGCTTAAAAGTTTACAAGAACTAGCAATTGAAGTATCTCAAGGGGATTATTCCAATCAATTACCCATTGAACGAGAAGATGAAATCGGTCAATTAACGAGAGCATTTAATCAAATGAGTTTATCATTAGCGCAACAAGAAGAGCGAAAAAGAGAATTCACATCAAATATAGTACATGAACTGCGTACTCCTCTTACATATATTGGAGGGTATACCGAGGCATTGAAACAAAAAACTCATACCTCTACTGAAGAAGCAACAAATTATTTAACAACCATCCAAAAAGAAACCGAACGATTAAATAAACTAATTAATGACCTCGTGGATTTGGATTATTTACAGGAAAATCTTTATTCGGCAAATATGCAACCAATTGCAATCACACAGTTGTTACTAGATACACTTGAGTTTTTCGAAATTCACATTAGAGAAAAAAATATAGAACTTGAACTAGATGTTGATGAAAGTCTTGTTATCTCAGGGGATATACAACGAATACATCAAGTGTTTTATAACACAATTGATAATGCCATTAAGTATTCAGAACCTTTAGGGACTATTTTTATAAAACTTGCAAAAATGAATGATACCGTAGAATACATGATTAAGAATCATGGAGTAGTTATTAAACAGGAAGATCTATCAAGAATAGGGGAACGTTTTTTTCGAACGGATAAAGCCAGAAATCGGATAACTGGTGGAACTGGATTAGGATTGTCTATCGTAAAAGAAATCGTTCGATTACATGATGGGGAATTTACTATCACAAGTAATTCATTAATGGGGACAACCGTTACAATACAATTACCTTATCTGGACATAGAAGGAGTGGCAAGCTATTCATGAATATTCGATATATAGTCTACTCAGTTGTCTGTCTATTGATTTTGTCATCTTGTAGTGGGAATCAACCTACTGGGAAAGAGGTTGCCCCATTTTCATTTATAGACCAAAATGAGAAACCATTCGGCACAGACGATTTGAATGGAACAGTTTGGATTGCAAGTTTTGTTTTTACCAACTGTGAAACTGTTTGTCCTCCCATGATGTTTGAAATGGCCTCCTTACAAAAAGAAATCGAGGAAAAAGAGTTAAAAGCCGAGTTTGTCTCATTCACCGTAGATCCTGATTTCGATACTCCAGAAGTGTTAAAAGAATTTATACAACAATTTACGAATAATGAAGCAAATTGGCATATGTTAACGGGATATTCTCAAGAAGCGCTTGAAATTTTCGCAAGAGAGCAATTCCAAACGATTGTTCAAAAGCCAGAAAATTCTAATCAAGTCATTCATGGAACGAATTTTTACTTAGTAGATGACCAAGGTTATGTCCTAAATGAATATAATTATATTGATGAGTCCTATGTAGAAGAAATAATAAAAGAAATAAAAGAAGTTTATAAATAAAATATTGCAATTAATAGTTGACGTTAAATTCGTAAATTGAAAAATTAATTAACGAAGTTTATAAGCTGTGTCAAGACTGGTCTTAAATTTTACTTAATGAGTTGATGACTTATTTTGAAGCTCTGATAAAATCTAAGAACAAACATGCTATGATTGGTGTATGAAGAATTCTAAGGATTGATTTTTTTCACGCTATTTTTAGATTCCAAATAATTTTACTAAAGATGTTTTAAAAGCCAATCTTTTAAAATAACATGATAAAACGGGGGATAAAATTAGGTAAGAAACATAAACTAGGTATGTCAAGATATACTCAACCTATAACCTACTTAAAGTTAAGGAGAGTATATCCAACATACCATCCGTCTTACTAGTAATAGTATATCGTCTCATTTAATTTGATAAAGCAAATTTTTTGACAGAATAGCCACGCTTAATGCTTAAATGAATTTTTTGAACATTTATTAGTAACTACTATTAATTTGTAAACATCTATGCTTCTTGGTATCCCTCTATATTGGTTATAGGTTTGCTATCTTAATAGGCGTAAACCGTTTAAGATGACTAAAATTGTACTTCCTTCATGTCCAATGACACCTAATGGTAAGTCTATCGCTTGAAGAAAGTTTGAAATGATTAGTACTGCAATGACAGTAAGTGAGAAAAATACATTCTGTTTCACAATTCGATTCATCTTAATGGATGTTTCAATGGAATCAGTAATTTTTGACAAATCATTTTTCATTAAGATTACATCTGCTGTTTCTAATGCAACATCTGTCCCTTCACCCATTGCTATTCCTACGTCTGCTAGCGCTAATGCAGGTGCATCATTAATCCCATCTCCAACCATTGCTACTTTCCCATGTTGCTTAATTAATTCTCGAATATGGTCTACTTTTTCATTTGGTAAACAGCCTGCTACATAGTCATCAATTCCTGTTTCTTCCGCTACTGCTTTCGCAGTTAACTCATTGTCTCCTGTTAATATGATTGTTTTAATCCCACGTTTTTTAATCGCTGCAATAGCCTCTTTGGCATCTTTTCTTACCGTATCTTTTAATGCATATATAGCGATGATTTTATCTTGATGTCCTACGAAAACAACTGTTTTCCCTTCGCTAGCTAATTTTTTATCTTTATCTTCATAGAATGGTTTTTCTGCGCCTCCATTGCTTACAAATTGATTCCTTCCTACGAACCACTTTTCATTTGCTAATCTACCAATGACACCTTTTCCACTTACTGTTTCCATATGATCAAGTTCGACATCAAAGGATTTTTTATTTAAGGAATTTAACGTAAATGATCTGATAGCTAATGCAAGTGGATGAGTCGATTCTGTTTCAATAGCTCCGACAATTTCATGAACCGTTGCCTCATCATAATCAGGATGTACGTACACATCCGTAACTTCTGGCTTTCCGTTCGTTATTGTTCCCGTCTTGTCAAATGCAATTACATTCATTTGACTAACATTTTCAGCGTGGACGCCACCCTTAAATAACACACCATTTTTTGCACTTTTAGAAATAGCTGAAAGTGTTGCAGGCATGATCGAAGCAACCAGTGCACATGGTGATGCGACAACTAGTAGTACCATCGCTCGATAAATACTCTCGGTTAGTGTCCATCCAAAAAGTAAATAAGGTGCAAACATCATAATGACAACAACAATTAATACTGCATTTACATACGTGCTTTCAAATCTTTCTATAAAAAGTTGCATCGGGGATTTTTCATCTTTTGCTGATTGAATCATTTCAATGATTTTTTGAAAAATGGTTTCATTTGCATGCTTTGTTATTTCTACAATTATCGAACCGTTTAATGCAACAGTTCCAGCAAATACTTCTGATTCAGCTTCTTTTGTTACAGGGATAGACTCTCCAGTAATAGGACTTTCATCTACAGAAGTAAATCCATTGATGATTTTCCCATCTGCAGGAATTCGTTCACTTGCTCGTACGTAGATGACTTCACCAACCTTGAGTTGTGAAACAGGAATCATCTTCTCTATCCCGTTTTCAATTATTCGCGCTTCTTCAGGCTGTAAGGCCATTAAGGAATGAATTTCTTTATTACTTTTATTTAATGTATACGTTTCTAGCGCTCCAGCTAATGCAAAGATAAAGATAAGGATGGCTCCCTCCGTCCAATATCCAATAATTGCTGAACCTATTGCGGCTATTATCATTAGTAGCTCGACATTTAATTCCTTTTCTTCAATAGTATCAATGATACCTTCTTTCGCTTGTGCATACCCTCCAATGAAAAAAGCAACAATGTGTAAAATTACCCAAACTGAATGCGGGAGCACATTTGTTAAAGACCAAGTAGTCAAAATAATGGCTCCACTAGATATTGCTGCAATTAGTTCACCGTGTTTACCCAGCCCCTCTTTAATTTTACTTGAATCACTTTCTTTTTTTATTTGCAATTTATTTGCAACTTTAGCCTCTGTAGACATTTACATACCTCCATCTAGTTGATAATAATAATTATTATCAACTATTTATAATAAGTATTACTTTATAAGTATTATAAAATAAGGTTGTCGCCTTGTCAAAATTTTAATAAAAATATGTTCTCTCGTTTATAACAAAGCTAGTACTAACTGGAGTAATCTGTGAGGGAACAGAACACACCCCTTAGGGAAAGGTCTGTCCCTACTCGACTGGGCACTTACTTGGGAGCAAAGAACACTTCCTGTGAAAATTGTGGCTTTTGCTTTTCCACTGGGCCTCCTGTGTGCTGACGGCAGCAGTGTGAACGAGCAAATTAAAATCTATAAAAAGAATGTTATTCAGCTTTTCAAATAAACACTCACAAATATTTGACTGAATTACGTGTCGAGTATGTGTAAAATAGTTCTCGGTGGAAATATTCATTAAGTTCCTGGAAAAAAATGAAAAGGCACTCTATCATAAAATGTATGCTTACCCGGCAAATACATTTTAGAAAGAGGCCTTTTCATGGATATTATATCAAAGTTACCTCAACTAATACACCAAACAGGTAATTTAATTGAGTTGGAGGAAAGTGTTCGTCTTTACATGTACGACGTTTTTACGACGTATATGGGTGAGGTATTTATGGCGATGAATGACACGATTGTAGAGGAAAAACAACAGGCAGGTTGGACCTTTGAACATAATGATCCCAAGACCGTGTTATTCACGTTTGGGTCTGTGAGATTTACACACACGCTTATGCATGATCTGGAAGGCAACCCTCGCTATCCGTTCGATGAACGGATGGGCTTTCAAAAACACAAACGAAGAAGCCCTTTTGTGGATGTGAAAGTGGCAGAAATGGCCAGTGAAGTGACATACCGGGATGTGGAAGCTACTTTAAAACAATGGACAGCCGTCGATATAAGTCACACAACGGTTGGTAAAATTGTCAAAGAGGTTGGTGAGGCCCAGACGAAGCATGATGAGGAGATGGTCACCGAGTTAGAGGAAGCAGCCGAATTGCCCGGGGGTAAGGAAGTTGATTACCTTTATGCGGAGGCAGACGGGGTATTCGTCCGGTCTACAGCGAAGAAAAAGAGCCATGAAGTGCGTCATGCGATTATGTATGAAGGTTGGGATAAGAATGGAAAACGGGTGTCTCTGCGTCATCCGAAAGTGATCATGACGACACAGCCGATGGATGACTTTTGGAATGAGATCCAAAGCTTCGCTGCCCATCACTATACGTTAGACCATACACAAATTGTAACCAATAGTGATGGTGGTGCTGGCTATACAGCGGATAAGTTCCAAGAAGCTTTTTCCCAGTCACATTATCAGGTGTTGAATCAATTGGATGCCTATCATGTTTTTCAAGGGTTAAATCGAGCACTGGGAGCCAAGAAAAGTGATTACAAAGATGGTGTCCGAAAAGCGCTAGAATCACATAATTTAGATGATTTCACATTATGGTTGGATTCGTATGAAAGTACATTGGAAGATGACAAGAAGCTAGAAAAGGTGAAGGAATTTCGTACTTATATTAATCGAAACTGGGAACGTATCATAGACTGGCGAGAATGTGTTGGAGTACCCCCGCAAGATGCCAGGAGCTTAGGCGCTATGGAATCAAATCAGCGTCGTGTTACCTACCGCATGAAAAAGCGTGGCATGCATTGGAGTCAAGAAGGTGCAGAGGCCATGGTGAAAGTAAAACAAGGTATGTTTAACGGGACGCTCAGAGACGTTTATTTGAAGGATCAAAGGCGAACGAGTCGAAAACAACGAGAGTTGAAGAGGACAGTAAAGAAGGCACAAAACCTGCATCAACCTACTCGTCCTTCAATAGGGGCAAGACGAGGAGCCATTGGCTTGTACACGCCCCGTTCATCACTACTCGGAAAACTAAGGAAAAGTCTACAGTCATAACCTATTCATCCGGTTTGGTTCTTGGTTTGTAGAACGAAACCGGATGAATAGGAAACCAAGCGACGGATGTCGCGCGGTAGCCGTAAAAGTGTACAAAAATAGAGTGCTGGATTTACTGGTGTTATAAGGGCACCGAGAAAAGGTTGACACAAACACGTGTCGAGCGATATTTGACAAGGACAAACATATATGATTATATTAGAGCTAATTGAATAGATGAATCACTAGGGGAGCAAAAGTTTGCTGAGAAAGACATGTCTTGACCCTTTGAACCTGAACTAGGTCATACTAGCGTAGGGAAGTGGT
Source organism: Caryophanales bacterium (assembly GCA_026168805.1). Lineage (GTDB taxonomy): Bacteria > Bacillota > Bacilli > Bacillales > Amphibacillaceae > CALAMD01. The sequence continues at coordinate 13,718 of JAPFDS010000050.1, forward strand.
GGCGATACTTACAACAGTATCTTTTATTCTACCATTCCCTCTATTAGTGGAATGGTTTTTTTGATTCATTATTCAAAATAGAAAGAAGGAGATAAGACATTATGACGTTTACAGATCGCTTATTCAAAACTGTCGAACCTGTTTGGGATAGTTATTTAGAGCATCCATTTGTGAAGGGTATTGGGGAAGGAACTCTCGATAAAGAGAAGTTTATTCATTATATGAAACAAGATTACGTATACTTAATTGAATACTCTCGTGTGTTCGCAATTGGTAGTACGAAAGCGAATGATTTAAAAACAATGACTATTTTTGCTAATCTACTTCACGGCACAATGAATTTTGAAATGGATCTGCATCGTAAGTATGCAGAGAAATTCAATATTTCGAATGAGGAGTTAGAAGCAACAGAACCTTCAGCTACTATGACTGCCTATACAAGTTATATGATTAGTCAAGCACAGCTTGGCGGTGTAGAAAACGCTATCGCAGCAGTACTTGCTTGTGCTTGGAGTTATAATTGGATTGGTAAGAAGTTAGCTGAATGGCCAGGTGCATTAGAGCACGGCCTTTATGGAAACTGGGTTCAGATGTATTCTTCTGAAGGTTTCACTGAAATTGCTGAAGACTGTATCGACTTGATAAATGACATTGCAAAAGATAAGCCTGAACATGAGTTGAAAAAAATTGAAGATATCTTTGTCAGAACGAGTTACTTTGAATATATGTTCTGGGAGATGGCAGAAGACGTCTCTATGTGGCCAGTAAAAGATTTAGCAAAAAAATAAATAACGAACAGTAAAGCGAACCAACTTTTCATTTCATCATCTTTGTCCGTGATTAAATAGATGAATCGCTTGAAATAGATGGTACAATTATTTGTCAAAAGAAAAATTCCATACTTTTCACCACTAGGGGTGTTTTGGCGTAACTCTTCATTCATAGTTACTATAAAACTGAGAAAGGACTTCTCCTTAACCCTTGAACTTGATCTAGTTCATACTAGCGTAAGGCAGCGGTGACAACGCAAATGCATCGTCATTATAATTCATCTACAATTATTGACATGTGCGTATTGGTTCATGAGCTGCTTCCTGATGCTGGAAGTAGCTCTTTTTAGTCAGCGGAGCTCACTTTATCGCTTTAAACAGTTATCCAAACTGACACCATCTATTTGCTGTAGATAAAGTTTACACAATTCCTACTGGAAAACAAACTGAACATGATTCCCCCCCAAGCTGCACGTGTGAGGAGACTTGTTGATTACCTCCTTAAAACAGGAAGCTTTTATATCGTTCTCCCTACTCGTTTTTTCAAGTATTATATGTGTGAATATCAAATTCTCTCTTATGAAAGAAGGTTATACATGATGAGTAATCTAAACAAAATAATAGCTCAAGTAGATGAACGTCAAGATGAGTTAGTAGATTTACTAGCTACTCTCATCTCATTTAAAACGCCCGCTCCACCTGCTCGAAATTCGACAGAAGCACAAACATATGTGGCTCAATATTTAGAGCAGATTGGTTTCTCTATCGATATGTGGGATGTTTATCCCAATGACCCTAATGTCGTTGGCGTCCAAAAAGGGACGAAATCAGATACCCATCAAAGTCTCATTGTAAATGGGCATATCGATGTAGCAGAAGTAAGAGAAGATGAAGAGTGGAAATCAGATCCATTCCAACCGATGATTCAAAACGGCAACATCATTGGTCGTGGAGCTGCTGATATGAAAGGTGGACTTGCCGGAGCGTTATTTGCACTAAAGTTATTAAACGAAGGAGATATGATCTTTGCAGGTGATGTTATCTTTCAATCCGTAATTGGAGAAGAAGTTGGAGAAGCAGGTACATTACAATGCTGTGAACGGGGTTATCACGCTGACTTTGCTCTCGTTGTGGACACAAGTGATTTGCACATCCAAGGTCAAGGTGGTGTCATTACTGGTTGGATTACCGTTAAAAGTGAAAAAACCTTTCATGATGCAACCCGCAGAAATATGATCCATGCAGGTGGAGGCTTATTTGGTGCAAGCGCAATTGAAAAAATGTCGAAATTAATAGAAGGTCTTCAAGAGCTTGAACGTCATTGGGCAATAACTAAGCAATATGAGGGCTATCCACCTGGGACAAATACGATTAATCCAGCAGTCATCGAAGGTGGTCGCCATGCAGCATTTATTGCTGATGAATGTCGGTTGTGGATCACCGTTCATTACTACCCGGATGAAACCCATGAACAAGTTACTCAAGAAATAGAAGAGCATCTCTTAAGAGTCGCCGAAGCGGACATATGGTTACGTGAAAATCCTCCAACCTTTGAATGGGGTGGAACATCGATGATTGAAGATAAAGGGGAGATTTTTCCTTCCCTTCTGGTAGACCCAAATCACCAGGCGGTCAAACTATTATCAAAGTCCCACAAAAAAGTTCATGCTGATTCTGTAACTATTGATGTTTCTCCATCTGTTACAGACGGGGGCTGGTTCTCTGAAGCAGGCATTCCAGCAGCGATTTATGGACCAGGTGATTTCCTTCATGCACATGCTGTAAATGAACAATTATCTATCGACCAATTAGTTTCCTTTACAAAAACAATGATTCACTTTATTTATCATTGGTCCAATCAAGAAAAAGGCAATAAATGATTTCATTACTCAAGCATAAAAAGGATGAATATTCATGAAGAGTTTACCAGATAATGACCGACAAGCACTTCAGTTTAAAAATGTCCATTTTGATTACAGAAGTGATGCCGGACACATTCCCATTTTAAAAGATGTAAGCTTTTCTATTTCGAAAGGGGAATTTGTCAGTATTGTTGGTGCAAGTGGCTCAGGAAAAACAACTATTTTTCGTCTCATAGTCGGACTAGAAGAACAAAGAAGCGGCTCTATTTATATCGATGGAGAACAAATGGAAAAACGCCTAGGAAAAGTTGGATATATGCCACAACAAGATCTATTGATGCCTTGGCGAACGATTCGACAAAATGCAGCACTGCCTTTAGAAATACAAAAGCAAAAGAGTACTGACAGCAATGCAGTGGATAGGTTACTAGAGGAATTTGGATTAGAAGGGTATGAAAACAAATATCCAAATGAACTATCTGGCGGAATGCGCCAGCGAGTCTCCTTTTTACGTGCCACTTTATCAGGTTCGAACGTGTTATTGCTGGACGAGCCTTTTTCTGCCCTTGATGCGATGACTAAATTATTTATGCAGGAATGGCTACTAAAACAATGGGAGAAACAATCATCAACTATTTTATTTATTACACACGATATTTCTGAGGCCTTGTTTTTGTCTGATCGGATTTTTATTGTTACAGATACCCCTTTTACTACATTAGAAGAAGTCAAGGTACCTCTTAAACGTCCAAGGCAGCAACACCATTTGGGTCAAAAAGAAGTGGTCGAACTAAAAAACAGTTTAATAGAACGTTTCCGAATGAGGATTTGACAGATGAAAAATTATATATACACAACTATATTGACTTTTATCCTATTACTTATATGGGAAATGGATGCAAGAATGGTAAACACATCATTTATCCTTCCCGCACCAACTGAAGTCGGGATGAAACTTTGGGAATTACGAGAGGTATTATTTTTACATCATCTTCCTATTACATTCTCCGTCATTGTTATTGGCCTAGCTATTTCTTTAGTGCTAGGAATTTCTTTAGCGATCAGCATGAGTATGTCAAAAGTATTGGAACAAACGTTTTATCCATTATTGATTACATCACAGACGATACCTATTATTGCTTTGGCACCAATTTTTGTACTTTGGTTTGGATATTCTATTTGGAGTAAAATTATTGTGACGATTATTATCACCTTTTTCCCGATTACTGTAAGCACTTTTGATGGATTTCGATCTACAAATAAAGACTTGAAAGAATTATTTCAATCCATTGGTGCTTCCCGAAAGCAACTTTTTTTCAAATTAGAAATACCCTCTGCTTTACCATCCTTCTTCTCAGGATTAAAAGTAGCTGTACCCATGAGTGTTATTGGTGCTGCAATTGGCGAATGGCTCGGTGCACAAGCGGGACTAGGGTATTTCAGCCGTCGAATGATGACGCAATTCGATGGTGCGGGAGTATTTGCCCCAATCGTTCTGCTTTCGTTTATCGGCATCCTTTTATTTATTGTAGTTGTTTTATTAGAAAAATACATATTGAATTGGAGACGAACATAAGATGAGAAAAAGATTTACTTTTTTATTTACTATTGCTTTTGCCCTACTACTATTAAGTGCATGTGGAGAAGATAACAGCGAAGCAAAAAACGAAAGTTCCGTTGCTAGCGATGAAATGAAAAAGGTGAGCATTATGCTCGATTGGTATCCAAATGCAGTCCACAGTTATTTATACGTCGCTGAGGAAAAAGGTTATTTTGCTGAAGAAGGACTGGATGTAGAATTTCAATTTCCTGCAAATCCTACCGATCCTCTTACACTCGCTGCTTCTGGAAATATTACAATGGGATTGTATTACCAACCAGATGTAATTATGGCAAAAGCAAATGAAGACATCCCTGTAAAAGCTGTCGCTGCAGTCGTAAGAGAACCATTGAATCACGTCGTTTATCGTTCTGATGATCCAATAGACTCACCAAAAGAGTTAGAAGGCAAGCAGGTTGGTTACCCAGGAATACCGCTAAACGAAGCACTGGTAAAAACGATTGTTAACCATGACGGCGGAGATTATGATAAGGTTGAGATGATCAATGTTGAATTTGAATTAGGCCCTTCCTTGATTTCTAAACAGGTGGATGCGGTGAGCGGAATGTATGTCAATCACGAAGTTCCTGTTTTACGAAGCGAAGGGTACGAAATTGATTATTTTAACCCAGTTGATTACGGAGTACCAAGTTATTATGAAATAGTTGCAGTGACAAGTGAAGATACATGGGAAAATGAGCAAGCAGATATAGAAGCTTTTTGGAAAGCTGCTCGAAAAGGCTACGACTTCATGGCTGAAAATCCAGAAGATGCACTACAAATTATTCTTGATAATCAAGACGAAGCTAATTTCGCTCTTGATAAAGAAGTAGAAATGGAAAGCATGAACATTTTATTACCAAAAATGAAAAGTGAATCAGGATTTGGGACACAAAATACAAGTTCCTGGGAAGAGACAGCGGACTGGCTGAAGAAAAATGAATTAATAGATGATATCCCTGATATGAATAAATTAATCGTTAATATTGAACCTTAACTATTTCATTTTTCCAAGTTTTCCGAGTACAGCGAAAAGTCGCAGTGATATATCTGTTATATGTCACTGCGACTTTTATGTTTCTATCATTCATGACATCGGTGAATAACCTTCACCATGTCTTAGACTTATTTGTTTTAAAATGGGATTGTCGCATACAGTATGATATGTACTATCGCATGTTTGAATACAGCAATGTTATGAATGAGATAAGCAGACCTATACTTCACTTAAGATGTGTAAATCACTTATGAGGCTACGTTCAACATCATAAAGGATCCACTCATCACTAATCCAAGCACCTCGACGACCGAAACGAACGATGATTGACTCCTCCAGGAATGAACTGATCCTTTCAAAGTTTTCTGTTTTTAATGTTTGCTTTAAAGGGAACATATCACCAAAGTATTCAGGTGGTTATTTTTCTTTGCCATATATGTCAAGGTTTCTTTGAATATAAATAAATTGCTCACTATATAGGCTAATAAATTCTCTGACTATACTATTATTCATCTATGCAACACATCTAAAATCTGTACTTCTCCTGTTTCGTTTCTTGTTAGGTTAATATGTTGTCATTTGAAAGCTATTTTAAATGTTACCTATGCAGCAAAAAAATGCATAATCTCTTATTTACCGATACGTTTCCGCGCTTTATAAGATATCCAATCAATATGATTCTTAATTTCCTCAATGTCTTTTTGATTTAAGTAACGCCATTTTTTAATATCGATAATATCTGTTACATTTACATCTAGATCTTTTAGATGATTGTTAAGATTGGTTAGTAAGTATGTTACATCATCAGATTGATTAACAAGTTTATCATTTTCTCTTCCTAATAAATAATCAGTAGACACACCAAATAAATCTGCCAATTTTATTAATGTAATATAATCTGGCTGATTTTCCCCAGTTTCATATTTAGCATATCTTGGTCTTTTTATATTTAACATTCTAGATATGCCTTCTTGTGTCCAGCCTCTTTCATTTCTACATTCTTTTAATCGAATATTAAACTTCATATTTTACACCTTTTCATTCAGGATAATATATTAGTTTCATTATGTGATATATTATCACATTCCTGTTGTATTAGTCATACTTTCATCAATATAATCTAATTATTGCCTTGATTGTTATTATTAATAACAGTATAATGTGATTTATAATAACAAATAAAGAGGTGTATTTTATTTGGAGTACAAAAAACGTGACTGGTTACGTAATATTCGCACGGACTCAGGTTTGACACAGGAGGAAGTAGCAAAATTATGTAGTATAGACCGCACTACATATACTAAAGCAGAACTTGGATATCCAGTCCATATTAAGACAGCTAAGAGAATCTCGGAAGTGTTGGAGTTTAATTGGGTGTGTCTTTATGAATCATAAAGTAATTATAAATTTTCACAGCGTAGGGAGTAGATGATATGAAAAAAATGATTAAAATAAAAATACTTTTATTTATAGGTTTAACATTTATATTTTTTGCTGGATGCTCTGATTCTGATTCAGCTAACAGTAAGTTAGATAGTTTTAAGAAAGCAGTAGAAGAAGATGATGCTGAAGCACTTTATGATTTAGTAGAAGTTGGGGAAGGTATCCATTGGTCAGCCAAACACGCACAAGACGTTATTGATAATTACAATCGAACTGAAAACAACTATTCAATGCAAATAGAAGAATTTGAAGAACAGTTAGAAGCGATTGAAAATGATGATCCAATAGATAATGAAAAGAACAAATTTTACTTTGATGAAGATGGAGATATACAAGTACGAGGTTATGAGTATCACACAAATAATTCTGGATTAGAAAATGCGGATGAAATTATCTTTACAGTAGAAGATATTGATGAAGAATTTGTAGTAGAAGGTCCTTTTAATGAAGATGAAATCATAATTGGCATATTCGGTCCAGGCAACATTACATTTGAAGCAACTGCAAAACATGACGACAAAGAAATCACAGATAAAAATACAGTTGAAATGAACTCTGCTGACTACCAACGTTTTGAAAAAGAAGTATCTTTAAGTCTTGGTGGGCAATCTGCGGATGTAACAACGGATATTCCAAATACAATTATATTAAATAATGGAAGCGAAGTTGAGGAAATAGTTGATAAAGGCGAAGTGAACATGATTGAAAAAGGTTCAGAGATTCAAGGAGTCCAAAAGACTCCTTGGGGCGAGATTGTAAGTGAGCCACTTAGTTATGAAGGAAATGATATGTCGTATGATATTACACCACATATATTCATGAATGAATCTGATAGAAAAGAAATCACAAGAGTTATAGATTATTATTACAGCCAATTATATGATGCTTTAACAGAAGACGATAAAAGCATTTTAGCTGATGTATCTGCGACTAAAGAGGTTATTGCATCACATGACAAAGACTTTGATGACATAGGTGGGAACAACCTAGATTCTTACTTTGGTGGAGAAGTTCAAAAAACAACTGTGGATTTTGGTGATGCAAGTGTTACTGATGAAGGTTATCTTGAAGTTCATGCTGATATATACAGTAACTTTCAGTATTTTATAACAGAATATGATGAATCCAGCAAAGATGAAATGCGATACCAATTTAAAACAATCCATCTTAATAAGCTAGATAGCGGAGATTGGGAAATTGTTCATCAAGAAGGAAATTTTAGAGGAAGTGATGAACCTAACCTGAAAGGGGATCACTTGTCGGAAGCAAAATAAAACAACAGATAAGTGGAATGTTTATATAAAATAAATAACTATTACGAATTTATTAAGAGGTTTCAAAAGGAAGCTGATAAAGTGTTTAAGAATTCATTTGAAGAATTGTTATTTCTACGTTTTCTTTCCAAAAATGCTGAACATCAAAGAAAAATGAATCAGAAGATGCTTAAAACTCAACAAGAATTAGCAAGACTTCAACGTAATGAATCCTTAGAAACGCAATCGGTAAAAAAACCTAAAACAAATAAGAACACAGAAAAGACAGGGGAAAGTTTTGATTTAGCTGCAAGAATCGAGGATTTTAAGTCCGTTGAGAAGAATAAATACTTGGAACCCAAGCGGAAGAATGTATTGCTATCTATACTATTAACACTAACACTTGGACCATTTGGATTATTTTATTCAACTAAAAAATACGCAGGTATTATGATAATTATCTTCGTTATTGCAGTTATTATACGAATAGATTACACTATTTTTTGGTTCATAATTAATACAACTATAGTATCTATTGGTATTTATAAGACATTAAAGTGGAATAAGGATCTGGGTATGAGAGAAATGAACGAGTTTTGATCAGGCTACTATTAAAAGATTAGGGGTGCAGCAATTTTGCTACACCCCTGTAAGTATACTAAGATAATCGTGTCTGATAGTATTTCCTTATCTAATTTTATATTTCTTGAATAATTTCCACCCTGTTACCAAAAGGGTCTCTAAATTCAAAACGGTCAAAACCCGGAATTGCATCACCTTCAATTGGCTGAATACTTTCGAAAATCATATTAATCCCCCTACTTATAGCACTGTAACACCAAAAAAAACCTTCAAAAAATGGCTCCCTTTGTATTGTTAAACAACACTTATTCCCAGAGTTCACTATAATGTTTCAAAGTATCGAAAAGATTGGCTGAACAAACTTTTCATAGTTAGTTTAAATATCATATTAAGTATGAGGTGAAAATATTAGTGCAGGTGTGCAGCAAGTGTAGGTATTTAGAGAATTAAAAATAGGGGGTATATTGAGCAGAAAAAAGTAGGAAAGACAAATGAAGCGAATATCCCAATTATAATGTCAGCTTATTGGTTCAGCCAAGGTTTGGAACTTTTGATGTTTGAAATTCTATCTATTTAAAAGAATTTGGATTTAATTGTAATAATTTGATTAAATATAAATGAATTTTTGCGTCAAATTTGCGTCAAACTGACTTATTCAATTTAAAATAGAAAACAAAAAAACGCCCACACATCATAGTGCGTAAGCGTTCCTCTGTAGTGGAGCATGTCGGGCTTGAACCGACGACCTCCTGCGTGCCACGCAGGCACTCTCCCAACTGAGCTAATGCCCCATAATATCGCAACCAATTAATAGTATAGTATGTTTTTACTAAAAAGACAAGAAACATTATCGTCAATAGAAAAGCGGTATCTCCCGAAAGTGTGGTATCAATGGAGTTAATCGTCAACGGAATCGCGTTCTCCCCGGAATCCTTGGTATCAATTACGCTAATCATCAACGGAATTGCGCTTTCCCCGAAATCCTTGGTATCAATTGGGCTAATCATCAACGGAATTGCGCTTTCCCCGAAATCCTTGGTATCAATGGAGCTAATCATCAACGGAATTGCGCTTTCCCCGAAATCCTTGGTATCAATTGGGTTAATCGTCAAAGGAATCGCGGCTTCCCCGAAATCCTTGATATCAATTGGGTTAATCGTCAAAGGAATCGCGATTTTCCCGAAATCCTTGGTATCAATTGGGCTAATCGTCAAAGAAATCGCAGTTTTCCTGGAATCCATGATATCAATTGGGTTAATCGTCAAAGGAATCACAGTTTTCCTGAAATCCTTGATATCAATTGGGGTGATCGTCCACGGAATCATTGACACATGTATGGCATCGTTATAAAATAAAGGAACGATTTTACAGTTGATGAATGGAGTTTAGAAAATGAAAAATAAATCTTTAGGTATTTTGATTGCTAGTTTCTTAATCGCCTTTATTGGAATCTCTGTATGGACATTCTCGGCGGGGGGATTTCCTCTAGATCAGTGGATGCTTGATTGGGCAGCGGGTCATGAAGATGGATTTGTCCAGTCGGTTATGAAATTGGTTTCGGCGGTTGGTTCAAGTGAAGTTATTTTAGCACTTACGCTGATCATTGCAGCTTTCTTTTTATATAAAAGATATTGGCATCATTTAGTGCTTTTCTTAACTGTTTCTGTTGGAGGAGTAGCTGTTAACTTGTTGCTGAAGTTTCTCTTTAGACGGGAGAGACCGGGTGAGGCGAAGGAGATTGAGGTGTTTGATTTTTCCTTACAAATTCCTTCCTATAGTTTCCCAAGTGGACATACGATGCGGAGTACTATTTTAATTTGTTTCATCATGTTTTTGATTTACATATACATACGAAGTCAGGCAGTGCAATTTAGCTTATATGCAATAAGTATTGTACTTATGTTAGCTGTTGGAATAAGTCGTGTGTTTTTAGATGCACACTTTGTATCGGACGTACTAGGTGCGTTAACGATTTCTGTTGTTTGGTTTTGTGCGGTGCTTTATGTTTTTGAAGCATATATGGATAAAAAAGAAAGCGAACAGATTCGTCAGAGAAACTGATGAACGTGTTCGCTTTTTCTTTTCAAATATATTCGATTAACTTTGTCGCTATGGAAAAGTAAATCATTAATCCGGCAATATCATTCAAAGTTGTAATAAAGGGTCCGGATGCTACGGCGGGATCGATGTTCAGTTTATCGATGACAATTGGGATAAGTGAACCAATTACAGCCGATATACTCAGTGTAAATAGGATCGATACCCCAACGACTAGCCCTAACATTCCATTTCCGTAAATGAAAAAGACAATACTAGAAATTAAGATCATACATCCAAGTCCAATGAGGGCTCCGGTCGTTAATTCTCTTCGAATCAATCGCATGAACCCGCTTTTCTGGATTGTTCCTAAAGCTAGACCACGCACAGAGATGGCTAGGGATTGTGTTCCGACGTTTCCGCCTGAGTCCATAATCATTGGAATGAAGAAGGCGAGTAGAACAACGGATTCAAGGGTATCCTCAAATCTTTGAATGACCCCTCCTGTAATCAAGCCAAGCACCATTAATAAAATGATCCAAGGTGAGCGCTTTTTGGCTGCTTCAAACGCACTTAAATCAAGATCGGTAGCTCCTTTTGCCCCGGAAATTTCACCGAAGTCTTCGGTTGTTTCATCTTCCATAACGTCCATAATATCGTCTACCGTAACAATTCCGAGTAAACGGTGATCTTTTGAAACGACTGGAACGGCTAGTAAGTCATATTTCTGAATGACTTTAGCAACTTCTTCCTGGTCGAGATCTTCATCAACTGAAACCGCATGTCGACTCATGATGTGATTGATCGTTTCATCTGGGCGAGCTGTGATCAGGTCACGTAAGGAGACAACTCCTACTAAAACACCTTCATGATCAATGACATAGTTATAATAAATGATTTCAGCCGTTGGAGCTACTGTGCGAAGATACTCAATCACTTTTTCAGCAGTATCACTTGAAGATACGCTAATAAACTCCTTCGTCATAATTGCTCCAGCAGTTTCCTCCTGGTAAGACAATAGGTGACGAACCTTTTTGGCTTTTTCTAGATCCATTTTGTTTAAGATGTGCTCCGCTTTTTCGCCATCAATTTCGACTAAAAATTGGACAACGTCATCTGTAAACAAATGATTAAACATTGCAGAGGAATATTCCTCTTTTACTTCTGCAAAAAATAGTTTTTGCTCTTCGATGGACAAACCTTCGAAGATTTCCGTAAACTGTTCAGGTGTAATAAATGCATATACTTTCTTACGTAAGGCATTGGATAGATGAATAAATACATCCTGTTGATCGGAAGGGTGAAGCTTCAAGAAATGTTCAAGAAATTTTTCTCGATCTCCATCCTGAAGCGCTTGAACAATAATCTTCGTGTATTGTTCTTTCTTTTTGTGATTTAGTTTTACCATGATAGTACCTCCTTATGAGCAAATGATTCTCTTTTGGAAGTGTTGGATACTGTTTTTCTGTCTTGTTTATGAACGTTTTATTGTGTTTCTTTCCAAGTTATTACTCTTAATACGAACCACATTTTAAATAAAAATCCCCCTTCTACGTAAGAAGGGGGATTTGTGCATACGTTTTTTAGTAATGCGTGTAAATTGCATAACTAAACAAGAGTGCTCAAATATCCTCTATTCGTAGAGCTTTAGCACTGTGCAAAATAGGATTTATCCAACTACATTAAAAGCCACCTTATGTCGATGGTTTCTGTTAAACCCATTGGCGTCTTTGGACGTTTTTGGGCAGTAGCATATCTCCTGCACAGGAGCCTCACCTAACGAGTTATGAACTTCCATTTCCATATAAGACACTACATGAATTTCATCTTATAGTCAATACGAGGATGAGGGAAATTTAAAATTCCTTGGAACAATGCAAGGAATCACAATTGTGCGATTGTCGACATATTTTACAAACAACATCAAACGAATGATTACATATCCTTGCTTATATCTGTAATTGTCGGTACATTAAAAATAGATTTGTAGTAGATTGGGGATGCGATATGAAAAAAATAGCATGGATTACCGATAGCACGTGTGGACTCTCGCAAGAATATTTAGACGAGCACAACATTCACGTATTGTCCCTCAACGTTATCTTAAATGGAATTTCATACAAAGATGATATCGATTTAACAAAAGATGAAGTATATGAACAATTACAACTACATGGTGAAGGTGCAAAGACAAGTCAACCTGCATATGGGGATTTTATTTCTCTGTATGAAAAGTTAAAGGAAGAATATGACTGCGGAATTGCCATTCACGCTTCAAGTGAATTAACGGGTACGTATCAAAGTTCTGTCATGGCATCTAAGGATGTTGGATTTGATGTAGCAGTGATTGATTCCAAAATTGGTTCATATGCTCTTGGGAAAATGATTCGTAATGGAATCGAGCTGGAGCAAGAAGGAAAAACCTATGAAGAGATCGTTGCGCGCATTCGTACCTATCCTGATCAAACAGATATGTACCTACTTCCAGAAAGCTTCGATCAAATGCGAAAAAGCGGACGAGTAAGTACGGCACAAGCATTGTTTGCTAGTTTGCTAAATATGCATGTGATTTTAGGATTTGACAATGGGAAAGTAATTGTGGAAGAAAAAGTTCGAACAAAGAAACGTGCGCATAGGAAGCTTAGAGAAATCATTGAACAAGCGATTGAGAAGCACGATTTAACAGAAATGTGTGTCATGCATGCAGGGGTTAAAGAGAAAGCCTTAGAGTGGAAAGAAGAAATTCAAGAAGCCCACACACAACTAAAAATACAAATTGAATCACTCGTACCCGTTGCCGGCGTTCATACAGGATATGGCACTGTTGCAGTGTCATGGTTATATGGGACAAAATAAGGGAGCATTGAGGTGCTCTCTTTTCTTTTTATAAAAGGATTTTTGTGTTAATGTAAGCGTATACACTTGGTGGGTTAGGAGGGAAGTGTTGGCAAAAGAGAAAAAGGGAAATAAAACAACAATCGCGATTATAGCTATTGTATTTGTTCTTTGTATTGGTGTCTTTCAAATATATATGGTCTTTGAAAAAAGTCTTACAAACAGGCTGAAGAATTGCTAAGTGATTCTTTTTCGGTGTTAGAAGTATCCATGGAAGACGAGGAACAAACTTATTATGTGAATGATACAGAAGTTATTTTTGATCAGCTTGTACAAGGACTTGAATCAGCTACATTTAAACCTACAAAACAAACTCCAAAGAATCCTACCTACATCATTCGTATGTATAATAAATCCTTACAAGTTGAGACAACGATCGCTATGTTTCCAAATGATCAAATGCAAGTAAATAACCAAATGTATAACGTTGAAGAAGCAAATCTCACATTGTTTGAAGACGCAATATTTAAAGAAAAATACGAAGTTACTTTCAATGACTTTGAAGGTTTTGCTACATATATGTATGAGCAGGTCACCGAACGAGGAATATTCGCAGAGGAAAATCAAGCGTGGGCAGAAACGATTGCACTTGCGCGGATCGCACAGGAGAAGGAAGTTGATTTAAGTGACATTGATTTATTACTAATCGCTCCTACAAAAGAAGTAGCTGTGCAACTCATTGCGTATGATATGACTGGAAGAGACGAAGTTCCGTATTTACTCGAAGCAGTTAACCAAGAACGTGTGGAAGTAGCAGAAGTATTGCTGGAAAATAATATTGGGATAGAGTCAGATACGCTATTACAACAAGGACCGTCCCCAGTCATTGTTGCAAAAATGAATGAAGATAACGCTATGGTCGATGTACTTTTAAGGTATGGCTTTGAAGATGAATTTGTCGATCCCCAGCATATTGAACAGGCTCAAAAGGTTGTGGACTTTCGTGACAAAGATTCTGAGAGTGTCATAAAAGATTTAAAAAAAGGAAATTTACCAGGGCTAGACTTTCAAATTCCAACATCTTCACAAGAGATTATAAAGGTGTGGGGCGACTATACAGGAGACGAAGATCATTCCATATTAAGTTATAATCGCCATGCATTTTGGCGAATTTCCAGTTTGGATAAGGATGGTAAAGATCGTGATTCCGATGATATTTTTGCCTATATGTATCAATTTTCATCCAATGAAATGGAAAAAATCGTTGATATGAAAGAAATATTAGGCGAGCCAGATGATATGTTTATCAATGATGGTGTAAGTGAACTTATCTACGTGTTCGGGGACTATAGTTTGAGCTTTATCGTTGATTCTGAAGGGTATGTTTGGAATATGAGTTATTCTTATGAAGAGGATCGGGAAGTTTATGAAAAGTAAAGTGAGGAGGGAATCCATTTGCTACAAGTTTTGTGGAAAAATGTCCGGTACTATTGGCGCTCTACCTGCTCAGTGGTCATTATTTTACTAATAATCGGGATTTCTTTTATCTATGCATTTCAGACATCCGACCAAATGAAAGTACAAGCAGACGCCCACTTAACAGATCAGTGGAGAACTGGATATGATTTACTTGTCTATCCAGATGAAGAAGATGCTCAGGAAGAGGGCGAACTTACACAAGAAGGACTTACGTCAGATGAAGTTATCCCGGGTCTTCTCAGGCGTGGTGATATGGCTGACCATGGAGAAGGCATTAGCTTGTCTGAATATGAGAGGATTCAGGAGATTGATGGAGTGGAAGTTGTTGCGCCACTTTCGTTTATTGGACATGTGGAAAATGAAGGAATCACACTTGATTATGGTATTGAAGAAGAAGGTTTTTATTTTCAGGAAGAAGCAGATGAAATATTTGATGGTGTTCGTTATCGGGACATTACACAAGGATTTTTAGATGAGATTTCCTACATTCAAATAACAGATAACGAGGAGGATTATGTAACGAACTTTATGGAAATCTTTGAAAAGGGCGGTTGGGTTCCGAAAAAAGATACGAATGCGAGACTTCGTACAGATGGAAGTACGTGGTCGATGGTTGCTGTAGACCCCGTCCAGGAAGAGAAACTTTTGCAAATGAATCAAGCAATGATTGATGGAAGTTTTTTTGATGACCATTATGAATTGGAAGATGACAATGATATTCCCATGATTCCTCTTATCTTACTAAATCAACCGTATGATGTCATACATTCAAGTTCCTTTTATGAAATAGATGTACCCTCAGAAATGAATACCGAACAACTAATTGAAGCTGGAGGGAGGGAATATTTAGAATCTCTTCCGCAAACAGAAATTAGCCATGTGGAAGTAAATCCTTTTAGTGAGCAGTACTTATTTAATATAGGAAGGATAACATGGAAAAATGGAGAGGTTCAAGTGAAAGAATCAACAACAAGTCCTTTTTATGAAGACCTTTTCTTGCATCACTATTCATCTTCACAATATGAACAGACTGAGATGGAGTTAAATGATGGTGTTCCGGTTGTTAGGGCAATACCACAATCAAATCGAGGTGAACAGATTAATTATCGGAACGCTATTTCTTCAAGAGAATCGCACTCATATGGATTTGATATTATCGGCCAATTCGATGTCACACTACTAGAAAACACCTACACAACAAGTGATAATCCTGTACCGCCGGATTATTACCAACCTGAAGATGTACTCATCACACACGACGTGGATGGAAACGAGTATGATGAGCCGCATGTTTATCAAAGTACGCCGTATAAGGATGGCTACTATACCGGTGGAATTGATGCAATCACCACGTTGGCTGCCGCGGAATATATGCTTGGAGATCGGCCGATTTCACTCATTCGAGTTATTGTGGACGGAGTGGGTGAGCGTAGTCCGGAAAGTATGGCGAAGGTGGAAGGTGTAGCTGAAAAAATTGAAGAAGAAACAGGCCTGAACGTCGATTTAATGCTTGGGAGTGCGGACCGGAAAGTTCACGTGTTGCTGGATGATTATGAAGATATTCCGGGGTATGGTTATTTGCTCGAAGGTTGGAGTGAGGAAGGGTTATCTTTTGTCATTGAAGACCGGGTCAGTGGAACGACACTTATGTTGACGCTCTTTATTGTGGCAATGGGGCTCATTTGTCTCAGTTTAATTTACCGCAATTATACGGAAAGTCGAAAACGAGACATGAGTGTGCAGTATACGTTCGGTTGGTCGAAGTGGAAAATTGTGCAGTCGTTATTGCTAGAATCCTTCAGTATGATTGTATTCGTTGTTGGTTGCTTGTTTGGATTGAAATGGTTGATCGGTGAGGCGTGGTCGTTGGAGCAATTTGGAATGGCGCTGTTGATTAGTCTCACATTATCTGTCCTCGTAATGATTTTCTTATTTATTATACCGATTATTCGATATGTGGAGAAAAATAAAAGTTTACGAGGAGCGGATCGGAAGCGAACTGTTTTATCAAGTCGACCGGGCAAGACACTCTGGGGGTATAGTATTCGAAATATCCTACGTCATCCAGTCAGAAGTATGACCAAAATGTTTATTATCATTTCGACTATCATTTATATCTTTATCTTTCTAGTATCTAAACAACAATCTTCCTCTCTGTTAGGACTGACGTTCTTAGGAGAGAGGATTGATGTCGGGCTCGAAATGCATCAGTGGATTTTATTTGGCACAGGGCTCGTGTTGGCTTTTAGTAGTTATGTAGCAATTCACATCCATCAAACCGAAGCTCGTCTACGTGAGATACAACTCTTTGAAGCGTGGGGTTGGAAGTCCAGTCGCTGGCAGGCGCTCTATTTATTGGAAGAAACGTTTCTAAATATATTGGCGGTAGGGATTGGAATTACGCTTAGTATCGGAGTTTTTCTATCCGTGAATAGTGACATTAGTGTAAATGGAATACACATCGGAGTGTATCTCATAGCAGGTTTACTTCTAACGATCGGTATTAGTGCAGGAGCACTTCTTTTCCGTTCGCGTGGAAATAGATTACGAGAGTTTAATTAAGGGGGTATTACGTTGATTCAATTGCGAGATGTTTCCAAAACGTTTACCGCAGGATCTGAGCGGGTTGACGTACTGAAAGATATAAACGTATCCATTGAGGAAGGGGAATTTGTTGGAATTATCGGTCCTTCCGGTTCAGGAAAAACAACATTGCTACAAGTAATGGGGTTGCTTGAAAATGTATCTCAAGGGGAAGTTTTGATTGCTGGAGAAGAAACGAGTGCGATGTCCACATCTGAGCGTAAAGGCATTCGAAATAAACATATTAGTTATGTATTCCAACAGTATCAACTACTTCCAGCACTCACAGCAATCGAAAATGTCATGTTACCTGTGTTGCAGTTTAAGAAAAACAAGTCGATAGAAGAACGAGCCGAGCGACTATTGGACCAAGTTGGTTTATCTCATCGGAAAAAGTCGCTTCCTGCTAAACTGTCAGGTGGAGAACAACAGCGCGTTGCAATTGCTCGGGCGTTAATGAATAATCCTGATATCATTTTGGCAGATGAGATGACAGGGAATCTCGATGAAGAGACATCTGGAACAATTATGAAATTGTTTAAAGAAATTCATGAACAAGAAAACAAAACCATTGTCATGGTGACGCATAATACAGATTTAATTCATCATACAAACAGTGCTTATCGCTTACGTGAAGGTAGTTTAGTAGAAATCCCTCAAGTTGAATATGATGTATTTAAAACGAAGGAATAATTAATAAATGAGAAAGCGGTAATTTGTTGCCGCTTTTTTTCATTGGAAACATTGCTTATATCCTGAAATCATGTAGCCAAATGTAAGGGTTTACGGTATATTAAAGAAGGAAGTTTTTTATGGAGTAGTTATCAATTGATTTTAAGGCGGAAGGGGTATACAGATGAAGAATCAACACTCATCTATCGACGATTATAGATATAAGATTGCGAATAGAGAAGCATTGATAGGTGTAGGACTCGTACTCATAAACTTTATTTGGTGGTATGGGTTTGCGTATGGATTAGGAAGTAAGGACCCTGCAGAATATACATTCATTTTTGGCTTGCCTGCATGGTTTTTCTACAGTTGTGTTGTCGGATTGATTGTTATGATTGTTCTTGTGACAGTTGTCGTAAAGTTCTTTTTTGTTGATATTCCATTAGATGATGAGGTGGAAGAAGAATGAACTGGGAAGCATTAATTCCTTTTGTTGCAGTAGTTGTGCTTGTCTTTTTTATCGGACTCTGGTCTAGTCGAAAAGTTCATTCATCAAAAAGTTTTCTTGAAGGGTACTTTTTAGGGGATCGAAGTTTAGGCGGATTTATTTTAGCAATGACGATGACCGCTACATATGGAAGTGCAAGTAGTTTTCTAGGTGGTCCAGGAGTTGCCTATACAGAAGGACTTGGATGGGTACTGCTTGCCATGTCTCAAGTCGTTACAGGGTACTTTGTGTTGATGGTGCTTGGGAAAAAGTTTGCGATTGTATCACGAAAATATCAATCGATTACGATGGTAGATTTTTTAAAGAATCGTTACAGGTCAACCCCTGTCGTACTGATTGCTTCTGCAAGTATTATTATCTTTTTATTTTTTGCGATGGCGGCCCAGTGGATTGGTGGGGCACGTTTAATTGAGTCGCTTACTGGGATGTCCTACGTAAGTGCGTTATTTATTTTTGCGCTGTCTGTATTAATTTATGTTGCTGTCGGAGGATTTCGAGCGGTTGCAGTGACAGATGCTGTACAAGGAAGCATAATGTTCATTGGAACACTTATTTTACTGATCGCGACAATTGTTGCTGGTGGTGGAATTAGTAACATTATTGCCGATTTAACGGCGGAAAACCCGAATCTAATTACTCCTTATGGGGCAGATGGTTCGCTCACTCCTGCATATGTATCTTCTTTCTGGATACTCGTTGGGGTAGGGGTTATTGCGCTCCCGCAAATTGCCGTTCGGGCGATGTCTTATCGAAATACGAAATCAATGCACCGTGCGATTATTTTAGGTACGATTGTTGTCGGATTTATTATGTTGAATATGCACTTAATTGGTGTATTTGCTCGCCCAATTCTTCCTGGAATTGAAGTGGGAGATACAGTGATGCCACTGTTGGCGCTTGAAGTATTACCGCCATGGGTCGCTGGTTTTGTACTCGCCGCACCAATGGCCGCGATTATGTCGACAGTTGACTCATTACTTTTACTTGTCAGTTCCACAGTTGTGAAAGACGTGTACATAAACTACATAAAACCAAACGCAACGCGCAAACATGTACAACGGTTAAGTATTTCAGTAACAGCTATTTTAGGAATTATCGTATTTTTAATGGCTCTTGATCCACCTGATTTCATTATTTGGTTAAACTTACTTGCTTTTGGTGGACTTGAGGCAGCCTTCATTTGGCCGATTGTCATGGGATTGTATTGGAAAAAAGGAAACAAATATGGCGCCATTGCTTCGATGATTGTCGGAATTGGTCTGTATGTTGCTTCCAATGAATTTTTCCCCGAACCATTTGGCTTGCATGAAATTGTCTTACCAGTTGTATGTTCATTCTTTGCTTACGTAATTGCGAGCCTAGTAACACAAAACAGTGAAAATCACCCAGTTTAATACGAAAAATACTCCGTCTTGAGGCGGAGTATTTTTCATTCTAGAGCACGTATCGTATCCATGTTTTTATGTTTATGATGATAGATAGGATTAGTAGACAAAGGAGTGAGACAATGGGAAACGGATACTTTCAACAGATGCAACAAGCATTAGGAATAGGAAATCGTGAAGAACGAACAGAAAGCCATCAGTTACCAGTTGATTCATTAGAAAAGATCATGATTGATGCGGGAGCTATTGATATCCTCATTGATACCCATGATCAACCACACATTGACCTAGAGTTTCAAACTTTTGCAGAAGGTCCAGAAATGGAGATTACTCATGAAAGTGAGAAGTTACAAATTCAAGTAACCTATGAAAGAGAATTTCGTTGGTTTGGATTTGATACACAAAAGGCAGTTCTTACGATGATTGTTCCAGCTCAAGTAGCGAAAGAGTGGAATATTCGCGCTACATCTAGAAAGGTGTCTATACGAAACTTGAAAACAGCATCCCTTCGTGCACGGATCAGTAGTGGAACGCTCGTATGTGAAACCATTCAAACAGAAAAATTCATGATTCAAGCATCTTCAGGAACCGTTGATATGAAACAAATTGTAGCAGATACCATCGATGCTTCGATTACATCGGGATTCATGCGATTCGCTCGGGTGCATAGTGACCAATTACATGCTAAAACTACTTCAGGAACGATTCAGATGAACGATGTAGTAAGCAAAATGTATACCGGGGAATGCACGTCAGGGGAAATCGATGTAAACAATATTCAATCCGATCATGTTACAACAACATGTTCCTCTGGCTCCGTTCAACTGGGAGATGTGTCGGCTGAATATATAAAGTCTTCCCTTACCTCTGGAAATTTCCGCGCTACAAACATGCAAGCAATTTCTGCACACATCAAAGCAACAAGCGGTAATATAAAAGCTGGACTCCATGCTTCAATGGATGATTATACGTTAGAAGGAAAAGCTTCTAGTGGGAACGTAGTTGTAGATCTCCCTTTATCATTCGATATGCAACGTGAAAACGTTGTAAAAGGATCCATTGGAAATGGAGATAAATATATCATCTTACAGACGCATTCAGGTGATATTCTTGTTCATGTATCTTAGGATAAAAGCAGGGCAAGCTCAACCATCCTAGTGGCTGAGCTTGACGAGCTAATCTTTTAATACGTAAGAAATTCCATACAATACGATGCCGATTGGAATGAAAACTAAGATAGGAAGACTAAACTCCGCCCCAAAAGATGGCATGAAGTAATAGATACAGAAAAATACGCCTATGACAAGTGTCATAATGATCCACAGTTGGAAAAACTCTTTCCGTTCACTCTTTTTCTCTTCTTTAAATAAAGATGACTTCAACCATTCAAGAACAAAATAAACCATACCGAAAGCGATTAGAGTTGTAGAAACGATAATCGCGATACTCGATCCTACATGGAATGTTGAAGTTCCCTCACCAAACCCGAAGATGTAGTGCAAACCCGCGTTGATAATCCCGCTGAAAAGACTCGTCACTCCAAGAAAAAGGAAAATTAGCCGAATCGCAAATTTAACTTGTTTTTTCTTCGTATCTTCAGGAATTTCCTCAATAACTTCCTGTGAATATGCTTTTAAATCATCACCAAAAACATCATGAATCGTTTTCCCTTCCTCCTGGGCAAGTAGTACGTGATCAAGCAATTCAAGTAAAATCTCTTCTGTTTGTTGTTCAGATTTCGTGGAAGCTAAACGAATATACACAAGCATATCATCATACTTCTTTTCGTTTTCTTCGTTTAGGAATTCTCTTTTTTCGTTATTTAATTCAATGAGTTCCTTTGCTTTCATGATTCATGACCTCCTTTAATAATTGAATCGACCGGGCCTTTAATATTTTCCCAATGTGTTGCGAAGTTTTTCAATGCTTCTTGTCCAGTGGCCGTTAAATAATAATATTTTCGCCTTGGACCAGATGGGGAAGGTTTCATTTGTCCCTCAATGAATTGTTCTTTTTGTAGCCTAAGTAAAATAGGGTAAATCGAACCTTCACTTATATTTGTTAGGCCTTGCTCGTGTAACTTGATCGATAGTTCATATCCATATGTGGGGCCTTGTTGAATAATGGCTAAAATACAACCTTCAAGAACTCCTTTGAGTAATTGACTACGTAATTTCATTCAGATCCACCTACCTTGTTAAGCAAGATACATGCTTTGAAAAAGTACTAACTTGCATTGCAAGATACTAATGTAAAAACAAACTAACTTGCAATGCAAAGTAGCTTATTGTTAAGGTAACAGATTTATTAAATGATTGCAAGAGGACGCTGAATGTTTTCTGAATTTACTTAGTGCCTGTACTTCAAGGAAGGTATGAAATCCCGGTACTAAGATAAGGGTTAGTTCCTGTATTTCATGCGCGATTTGGAATTGAGGCACTATCTCAAGGTTTAGTTCCTGTATTTGATGTGCGGTTCGGAATTGAGGCACTATCTCGAGGGTTAGTTCCTGTATTTCATGCGCGATTTGGAATTGAGGCACTATCTCGAGGTTTAGTTCCTGTATTTGATGTGCGGTTCGGAATTGAGGCACTATCTCAAGGTTTAGTTCCTGTATTTCATGCGCGATTTGGAATTGAGGCACTATCTCAAGGTTTAGTTCCTGTATTTCATGCGCGGTTCGGAATTGAGGCACTATCTCGAGGTTTAGTTCCTGTATTCAAGAATAGAATCCGAATACGAGCAATATGATTAAAAAATACACACCACTACGGTTACTGTAGTAATGTGTATTTTCCTGCCAGAACGATTCACTTCTATAAACGATCCGCAAACTCAACAAAAAACGGAATCGCTTCAGGGTTTGCTAACGAATCTTTATTGACAACATCTTCCGGATTTTCTCCCATAAGAATCTTTTTCACAGGTATTTCAAGTTTTTTCCCGTTCAATGTTTGTGGCAACATCGCCACTTCATGAATTTCTGAAGGCGCATGTCTCGGTGAACAGGCCGTGCGAATATGGGTGCGAATTTCCTTTTCAACTTCTCCGGTCAAGGCACCTTCCTTAGCCATGACGACAAATAAAAGAACCGTTGATTCGCCGTTGCCAGTAGGAATATCAACAATAAGACTATCAGCTACTGCATCCACTTGATCCACCGCCCGGTAAATTTCACTCGTACCAATGCGAATTCCGCCTCGATTGATCGTTGCGTCTGAACGCCCGTAAATGACACACGTTTCTCGTTCAGTAATTTTTAAATAATCTCCGTGACGCCAGACGCCATCAAACATATCAAAGTAACTTTCGTGTAAACGACTGCCATCTTCATCATTCCAAAAATAGATTGGCATCGACGGAAGAGGTTCTGTTAAAACGAGTTCCCCAACTTCATCTGTCAACGATTGCCCATCATCTGAGAAACTTTCGATTTTTGCCCCTAATCCACGGCATTGCAACTCGCCTGCATAGACGGGGAGAATTGGTGCTCCTAAAATAAATGCCGTACATACATCTGTTCCACCACTCACGGAGGCAATCCACAAATCTTCTTTCACGTGATCATAACACCATTTAAATCCTTCAGGGGGGAGAGGAGAACCTGTTGAACTAATGCTTTTCAAATGACTTAAGTCAAATAATTCTTTTGGTGACACATCATTTTTCATACTATCGACAATATAACTGGCACTCGTTCCAAAGACGGTCATTTTCGTCTCTTCCGCAAGGCGCCATAGTGCATTGCGGTCAGGATAAACCGGACTTCCGTCATAAACGATGATTGTACTACCTGCTAACAATCCACCAACAACAAAGTTCCACATCATCCATCCTGTCGTAGTAAACCAATAAAAACGGTCACCTCGTTTTAAATCTACGTGGAAAGTGGTAGCTTTTAAATGTTCGAGTAAAATTCCACCTTGGCTTTGTACAATAGGCTTTGGCTTGCCGGTTGTACCGGATGAAAATAGTACCCATAATGGGTCGTTACATTCAACATGTGTATAGGTGAGTTCTGTTGCGTTTGATGTCTTCGTTGCGTCATCCCACATTGTTACATGTTGCAATCTTGTATGATCCGGCTGTGCATTTAAAAGCGGAATAAGAACAGTCGCTTCAAGGGAAGGCAACTCTTTTTGAATCGATTCCACAACATCCATCCGATCAAACGAACGACCATTATACATATATCCATCCACTGCAATGAGAACTTTCGGTTCAATTTGTGTAAAGCGATCAATGACACTTTGTGTACCGAAGTCAGGGGATGCACTGGACCAAATGGCGCCAAGACTAGCCGTTGCTAAAAATGCAACAATTGTTTCGTAAATATGGCTGCTGTAGGCAACAACACGGTCTCCTTTTTCTACCCCAAGATTAATCAATGTTTGTTGAAAAGAAATCGTATCATCGTACAGTTTTTGCCAAGACACATCTGCTCGTTTGCGATTTTCGGTTACGTATATAAGTGCTGGATGTTCCTCGTTCATTTGTTTGAAAACATGTTCTGTATAATTGATCATCGCTCCGTTAAACCATGTTCCACCAGGCATATCATGGGTGGAGAGGACAGAATCGTATGGTGTCTCAGACGTAATTTCAAAGTATTCCCAAAGAGATTCCCAAAACATTTCAACTTCATCTGTTGACCATTTCCAAAGTTCATCATACGTATTAAATGAAAGATTTCTTTCATCTTGAAGCCACTTCATGTATGCTGTTACGTTTGCTTCATTGATTTGTTCTTCACTCGGTTCCCATAAAAGGGTTCCTTCTTGAATATGTGACATCCGAACTCCTCCTCAAAACTCTACTTCCTTCATTATAGGAAACCGTTTTCAGCGTGTAAAGGAATGTTCATTTATTACGAACGAATGATTTATTTATGTTATGCTAAAGATAGATATCAAAAGAACTTCATTTGAAAGGGTGGAAGTGCAAATGAAACTAGACAATGCTATCCAGTCATTTCGAACATTTAAAGAAAAATGCTCAGACGCAAGTCCATTTTACGAGTATCTGACGTCAGAAATATTAAAGGATGAGGATATTCTTGAGTTAAGTGTGAATGTGAAAGAGGGGCAACCGATTGCTGACACATTTCTTGGTGCTGTTCACTACATATTAATTCGTGGAGTTGATCATTCATTAGCATTATATTATCCGAGCATTTCAGATCGACCGAAGCCTGTTGAAGAAATGTACCCACATTTTGTTGACTTTTGTACGATTTATCGTGGAGAACTAGTTTCTCTCATGAAACGAAAATACATCCAAACAAATGAAGTGAGAAGAAGCGCATATTTATATCCAGTCTTTTCTTCGATTTATGCGGATGAAAAATGTCCATTAGCTCTCGTAGAAATTGGAACGGGTTCAGGACTCCAATTATTTCTAGATGCATATTCGTATACATATGGAGATGGACGTGTACAAGGGAATAGACATGCCAATGTACATATAAGTTCCAAGCTGGTTGGAGAGCCTGAAGATGAATTGAGCTTTTTGATTCCAAAAATTAATAGTCGAATCGGCATTGATTTGCACAGTATTGACGTAACAAAAGAAGAAGATCGCATGTGGTTAGAAGCACTTATCTGGCCCGAAGATGAGGAACGACGAAACATGTTTGAAGAAGCGATTGAAAATATTCATTCCGATCAAGTGAAGTGGATTGAAGGCGACGGCATAGCATTATTAGAAAGTGTCGTGAAAAATATTCCTAAAGAAGAAGTACTCGTTGTCTTTCATACACATGTTGCTCATCAATTCAGTGAGGAGCAAAAAGACGAGTTACTAAAACAGATCGAAACCATCGGAAAAGACCGCCCGATTTATCATATATACAATAATATTTGGGACCGAAAACTTCATCTAGATTACGTTTCTCCTGAATCAAAGTCATCTTTCCTTGTAGGAACGACGGAAAGACATGGACGTTGGTTTACGTGGGAGATGGAAGAAGTCGAATCCCCTTACTTGTAAAAATAAATGATGCATTAGAAAAAATTCCTTTTCCTTTTGGAGAAGGAATTTTTTAGTGTGAAGGTGAATTGTTAAGGTATACTGTAAAAAATATTGGAGGATTAAGAAAATGATTTACGTAAACGTTCGTGCATTTATCATAAGGGAGCAATCTGGTGTGGAAGAAGTATACGTGCAACGTCGTATGAAAGCTCATGAAGGGAAGTTTCCGATTGAACTTCCTGGTGGGCAACTGGAGGAATATGAATCTTTGCTTGATTGTTTAAAAAGAGAGGTAAAAGAAGAAACAGGTTTTGATGTCATGGAGGTTGTAGATTCACTTGAATATGTTAAGACGAAGTCAATGCAAGGATTTGTTGTCGAGTGTATGTCTCCTTTTGCGGTATATCAAACAGTAGAAGGACCTGTTGATTCAATGGGTGTATATTTTAAATGTTATGTATCAGGGAATGGTTTAGCTATTGGGGATGACAGTGAACGTGTTGGCTGGGTGACAAGAGAAGAGTTAGCGAGATTCGTTGAAAAGGATGAAGTGAGTGGGATTGATAAAGCAGGCATGCAATTTTATTTAAACAAATGAATGAAAGGATTGAGAGTGTATGAAAAGAATCTATCTTGTGCGCCATTGTGAAACGGTCAGTCAAGACCCAGAATCACCGCTAACGGAAAATGGCTACAAACAAACGAAAGCACTCGCACATTTTTTTAAAACGAAGAAGATTGACGCTATTAGATCAAGCCCATTTAGACGAGCGCGGGAATCAATTGAACCACTAGCGCAACAAAGAAATATAAAAATAATTGAAGATGAACGTTTAACTGAACGGGTTCTTAGTTCAATCAACTTACAGGACTGGTATGAAAAGTTACAGAAGACTTTTATAGATAAAGAACTCAGATTTACTGGTGGAGAATCGAGTCATGAGGCAATGAATCGGATTGTTAACGTGATTGAAGAGATATCTAAGTCGAATCATAAAAATGTAATTGTAGTCACTCATGGAAATATCCTTGCGCTCTTATTGCATTACTACGATCATACATTTGGATTTAAAGATTGGGAGAAGTTAAGAAATCCAGATGTGTTTGAGTTGGAGATTGGGTATGAAGCTCAGGTACGAAATGTATGGAACTAGTTGTTCCTATGGTATGGATCGCTATAATTGGCTTCTAATTTAATACAAAAAACAGAACATGTGTTCTATTTTTCGATAAATTGTGGTAGGATATACATACACCTCCTCAACCGCTACATCCTTTCGTCAACTTGAGGGAGGTGATGCATATGGAGCTAATTGTTTTTATAACTGCTATCGTTGGTCTGTTGACAGCGGTTATTAATTTGAGTATATCCGTTAAAAAAAGAAAAAAGAAAGACCATCGCTCGGACAAGCGATAGTCAGTGAACAAACAAAGTAAGGGAGATGAACTTCTCCCTTACACTTCATATTGTACGTATATTGTATAACGTATATACATAAAAAACAAGCGAGGAAGCCAATCTCCCTCGCCATCTCATCTATTTATCTTCCACAACTTTAATAAACTCTCGCATATAGTTTGGTAAGTCTCCTGGGTTACGGCTAGAAACTAAATGTCCATCGACAACGACTGTTTCATCCACCCATGTAGCACCAGCGTTTTCTACGTCATCTTTAATGGCAGGTGTGCTTGTCATTTTCTTTCCTTTTAAGACATCCGCAGAAACGAGCACCCATCCAGCGTGACAAATTTGGGCAATAGGCTTTTTAGCTTTGTCCATTTCTTTCACACACGTCTGTACATCTTTATCTTGTCTCATTTTATCTGGTGCCCAACCCCCAGGAACGACGATCGCATCAAAGTTATCAGCTTTCATATCTGAAAATGAAATATCAGATGTAATGGGCGTTCCTCTTTGGCCTTTATACACTTCCCCTGCTTTTGGTCCGGCAAGTGTTACGTCAGCACCTTCTTCACGTAAGCGTATTACGGGATACATAAGTTCTAGATCTTCAAAATCATTGTCAGCAATAGCAACTATCTTTTTACCTTCTAAACGCATACAATCCCTCCATCTGTGTGATATCTCTAATGTAGCAAAGAAATAGACTTTTAAAAAGGAGAGGGATTCGCCTTGCAAATGAGAATCACAAGATTGCACTGTCCTTCGTAAAACGCTAAACTTATAAGACGAACAAAATGAACATGTAAGAAATATACATAAATGGAGGAATGAACATGACAAAGAAGATTAAAGTAGGAATTGTTGGATATGGAAATTTAGGACGAGGTGCTGAAGCTTCAATCGCGCAGCAACCAGATATGGAGCTCGTCGCGATTTTTTCTAGAAGAGGAGCAGAAGGTGTGGAGCCTCTCTTTGAACAAACAAAAGTAGAACATATCGATGAAGCGGAAAAATATGTGGATGACATTGATGTAATGATTTTATGTGGAGGTTCAGCGACAGATTTGCCAGAACAAACACCGGAATTTGCGAAAAAGTTTAATACAGTTGATAGCTTTGATACACATGCAAACATTCCAGCATACTTCGAGTCTGTTGATCAAGTATCACAAAAGAGCGGCAAAACAAATATTATTTCTGTCGGATGGGACCCAGGATTATTTTCGATTAACCGTGTGATGGCTGAAGCAATTTTACCAAAAGGCGAAACATATACGTTTTGGGGGAAAGGTTTAAGTCAAGGGCATTCCGATGCAGTTCGCCGTGTTGAAGGAGTGAAAGCAGGAGTACAATATACGATTCCTTCTGAAGAAGCGATTGCGAGCGTGAGGAATGGAGAAAATCCATCATTATCAAAAGAAGAACGTCATAAACGTGAATGTTACATTGTTCTTGAAGACGGAGCAGTGGAAGCAGACGTTAAAGAAGCAATTGTGACTATGCCAAACTACTTTGCTGATTATGATACAACCGTCCATTTTATTACAGAAGCGGAAATGGAGCGCGACCATCAAAAAATGCCACATGGAGGATTTGTCATCAGAAGCGGTGAAACAGGAGATGGGAACAATCAAATTTATGAATTTAGTCTAGCACTAGATAGCAACCCTGCCTTCACATCAAGTGTACTTGTCGCTTACGCACGCGCAGCTCACCGCATGAATACAGAAGGACGTACAGGAGCGAAAACCGTGTATGATGTTGCGCCGAATGATATTTCTGCACAAGCACCTGATGTTTTAAGAAGAGATACGTTGTAAATTTGAATGAAAAAAACCTTGGCTTATTTTTGATAGAGGCTGTTGTTCCAATACAATATGTAGTTGCGAAAGTTCGAGCGTAACTACGTATTGTATTGGCATAGCACCTATACGTATGGTCTCGGAAAGTGAGGGAAAATAGGTATGTGGCAAGAAAACAATGTTACGAAACTTTTAAAAATTAAGCATCCGATTATACAGGCAGGCATGGCAGGAGGGATTACGACTCCAGAGTTAGTTGCAGCTGTCTCTAACAGTGGGGCTCTTGGAACTTTAGGTGCTGGATATATGAGTCCGGAACAAATGCGAAAAAGTATTCAACAAATAAAAGGGCTTACAGATCAACCTTTTGGAGTGAACCTGTTTATCCCAGAGTTTCCAAAAGAGCCCAAAGCCACAATAGATCAAACAAATGATTGGCTTCGACCCTTTCGAGAGGAATTGAATGTATTCGAAGAACCAGAAGTCTCGAAAAACGATCATTTACATTTTAATGAGCAAATACAAATTATTATTGAGGAAAAGGTTCCTATATGTAGCTTCACATTTGGATTGCCATCAAAGGAAACAATGCAGCAATTAAAAAAGGAACATATTTTAACCATTGGAACAGCAACAACTGTAAAAGAAGCAATAGCCAACGAGGAAATTGGTATGGATATGGTGGTTGCACAGGGAAGTGAAGCTGGAGGACATCGCGGAACATTTATAGGACCTTTTGCCGAAGCGATGATTGGCTCAACGGCACTCATTCCACAAACGGTAGACCATGTGAATATTCCAGTAATCGCAGCAGGCGGTATTATGGATGGGAGAGGTGTTATGTCAGCTTTGATGCTAGGAGCAGAGGGTGTCCAAATGGGAACGGCGTTCGTTACAAGTGTGGAAAGTGGGACAAAAAAACAACATAAGGAAGCTATTTTACACAGCACCGAAGAACAAACAGTTGTCACCTCAACATTTAGCGGTAAACCAGCTAGAGGAATTCAAAATGACTTTATAGAGAAAATGACAAAATATGAGAAAGAGTTGCCAGGATATCCTATCCAAAACACCCTGACACAGTCGATTCGCAGTGAAGCAGCCAAGCAAAATAAACCTGAATGGATGTCGTTATGGTGTGGACAAAATCCACGGTCCATTCAAGAACAAACCGCCGGTGAAAAGATTGCGAACATATTGTCACAAGTGGATGATTTGATTGAACATACCATAAAAGTTTGGGGATAAATTTAGGTTCATTTAACAAGTTTTCACATGGCAATATAGAGTGGGGAGTGGAAAATTTGGAACATAAAATGGGGCTTTACGAAGGTCCACTGGAATCAATGAAGACTGGTAAAAAAACAGTAGAAGTAAGGTTATACGATGAGAAAAGAAGGAAAATAAAGCCCGGCGACACGATACAATTTACGAAAGTTCCGGGTGGCGATGAAACTCTAACAGTAGAAGTTGTCGGCTTACGAAAATTTCCTACGTTCAGAGACATGTATGAAACCATCCCTGCAGAGAACTTTGATGCAGTGGGAGATTCGATTGATGAAATGGTGGATTCTACGTATGAAATATACAGCCCAAAAAGAGAAAAGGAATGGGGAACATTGGCAATTACAATTAAATTACTAAATAAAGAGTGAAGTCAGCGTAGGACAAAAAGTCTTATCGAAATTTGAAAAAACTTGACATCCAGAAGTATACTTCAAAAGTTAAATCTACATATTTAAGCGCTTACTTAATTTGAGTGAATGCAATTTAATTAGGAGGATGTTGATGGAGATCAGATTGTATCAAGAAACAGATGAAAAAGGGTGGGTTCGGTGCCGAGTGCTGTCGTTTTTAGATACTGCTTATTTTGATCATGTGCTCAATAAAAAAGAGATATACGACAATCCTTCGATAGAATTAGTAGCAATAATCGACGATCAGGTTGTTGGTTTGTTGGATATTGAATATGAAATGGAAGAAAAAACAATTTGCACAAATGGTCAAGGACGTGGAGGGATGATTTGGCATATGGCCACTCATCCTGATTTTCAAAGGCGTGGAATTGCAACAAGATTACTAGAAACAGCAGAACGTATAGCTAACGAAAAAGGTCTTTATTATCTTGAAGCTTGGACGAGAGATGATGCATGGGTAAATAAATGGTATGAAAGAAACGGTTTCGAAAAGACCTATACGTATTTACATGTGTTTTTTGAAGGAGATAATGAGGTTGAAAAAGTGGCTCATGTTGAGTCATCTGATTTTAACGTCATTCAGGCTTTCGGTCATTATACAGGAGATGATCAAGAGTACGTAAAATCAACATGTAACAGAGTGCATGAATGTAATTGCTATGTGAAGAGTTTATTGAGTTTTAAGAAAAATCATAAAGGAGTCAACCAATGATTATTATGATAAATGGTGCATTTGGAATTGGGAAGACTAGTGTTGCCACCGAACTTGTAAAAAAACTTGATCATAGCATGCTTTATGATCCAGAAGAAGTAGGTTTTATGTTGAGAAATATCCTGCCTCCACCTATTCAACAAAGGGAAGCGATAACAGGAGACTTTCAGGATTTTAAATTATGGAAAGAGCTAACCGTAAGCGTTGCTGCAACTTTAAAAGATACATACAATATGGACTTAGTCGTACCGATGACAATTTGTAATCCCCAGTATTTTGCGTATATCAAAAAAGGATTTGCTAAAATTGACCCGCAAACGTTTCATTTTTGTTTAACGGCAAGTAAGGAAACTATTTATGATAGATTATTAGAACGTGGAGAAGAGCAGGGGAATTGGTGTTTTCAGCAAACCGATCGATGTTTAGAAGCCTTTTCAACTCATAACTTTTCTCAATATGTTGAGACGGATGATAGAGGAATTAAGGAAGTCGTGGAGGTAATAAAAGGGAACTTGAAAAGTTAAAGAGGTGATTGGTATTTTAGAAAATGAACGAATTTTTATGAGAGAACTGGAAGAAAGAGACTGGATAGACGTTCATAAATATGCTTCACAGGGAAAGGTTTGTCAATATCAAGCATGGGGACCTAATACGGAGAAAGAGTCCAAGGAATTTGTAGGGAAAGTCATACATGATGCACAGCTGGAACCAAGAAGTCGATTTGTGTTTGCGGTAATTTTAAAAGATAGCAAAGAGATGATTGGAAGCGGAGAAGTTATTATTCGGGATAATATCAATAGAATCGGAGAAATATCATATATTATACATCCGCATTTTTGGGCAAAAGGTTTTGCAACAGAAGTGGGTGCCGTGTTAGTTTCATATGGATTTAATGAACTATTACTACACCGAATAATTGCGACTTGTGATCCGAGAAATGGTGCTTCGGCGAAAGTATTAGAAAAAGTAGGGATGACAAAAGAAGGAAAAATGCGTGAAAATGTATGGATCAAGAATGAATGGCGTGATTCTCTATTATACAGTGTATTAGAACATGAATGGGTAACGAAATAACTTTTAAGTGAAGGAAGATGTTCATGCAAACAAATATTGCAGTTATTACCGACATACATGGAAATAGTGCGGCACTTAAAGCTGTGTTTGCGGATATGGAAAATGAACGTCAAGTAGATTATATATTTTGCTTAGGGGATCTACTTGCTATCGGTCATGAAACAGATGAAGTGCTTGAAGATCTTCAATTACGAAAAAACATCTCTTATGTAAGAAGAAACCACGATGAGGATATTCTCCGTATTTTAAATGGGAGAGAACCAGGTAGTAAAGGGGAAGTAAGGGAACATCATTACTGGATTGCCAAGCATATGAATAAGAGGTTCATGCCATTTTTAAGTGAATTGCCGATGAAGCGAAAGATGACGATTCGTGGAAAGCAATTCTTATTGTTGCATTATCATTTAAACGATCAAAATCAGTTCCATCCTATAGACACTAATCCTTCATTAGAGAAGCTAGATGACTTGTACGAAAATGAAAGCGCTGACGTTGTTTGTTTTGGACATCATCATGTTTTACATTTTTTCAAAGGAAAGGATCGAATGTATTTGAACCCTGGGGCATTGGGATGTAACTCTAAATCTATCGCCACGTATGCACTCGTCCGTGTGAAAGAAGATGGGTGTATCGATGTTGAAATGCGGGAGGTGAGCTACGACAATAAAGAGTTTCTGAGAAAGTTTTACGCATACGATGTTCCGGCGAAAGAATCGATATTACGTATTTTCTATGGGGATCAGGAGATTGATTATGAATAAATTTCTATAGGATACTTTTAAAAAGGTGTTGGTGGAAGGGAATCGTTTTCGTCAGTATTAAAAAAATTGGATTAAACAGGGAGGAAGGTCTAATTGAGGCTTAATGATACTACACAGGACTTTTTTCACTTATTTAAAATGAAAACCTCATTGAATCTAGATGACTATTATGAAACATATTCAAATATCTTTCAAACATACTTTGGTGGATATTGTAAAAAGACGAATGAAAAGTTATCTGCAGCTAAAGAGCGCTATGTAGAAGATATTAATAGAATGGAAGAGATTCGTCAGGTATTGCCCAGTATAGTTGAAAAAGTTGCAGCAAAAGGTCAATCATATTTTGGTTTTTCTTTAGATATACCCATTCATCTGTTTGTAGGTTTATATGCTTCAAATGCGTTTGTCGATCACCAAGCTCATATGTATCTTGCGATTGAAAAGTTGCCGGTAGATAAAGAGTTGTTGGAGATTATTATTACTCATGAGATGATTCACAGTTACCATTATCATGTCTTAGGTTATGAGGGCATTGATTGGAATGCTATTAATTGGCAGGATGCTCGTAATTCAATGTATTTAGAAGGAGTTGCTACCTACCTTTCACAAAAATTAGTTCCAGGACACCCTAAAAGTAGATACTTTTCGTATGATTATGATGGAGAAAAATGGCTAAGTTATTGTAAAAGTAATCGTGAAAAGATTGCAAGTACATTGTTAAATGATTTAAAGAGGCAAACAAAAAACTTGGAGCGCGAGTGGTTGAGGTTATCAGGGGGAGAACATTTCGGTTATAATCGTCTTGGATATTTTCTCGGAACGGAGTTTGTAACTAGTTTATGTAAAAGGATTCCCGAAGCTAAAGTATTAAGGTTGTTGGCTTCAGATGAAGTTTCTACAGAAATGGATTACTGGTTAAAAGAGTTGGTGGAAAAAGGTACTTGAGGAATAATAGTATTAGATGCATAAATTTAATTAGTTGTTTAGGCATTGTTATTAATGTCAGGGGGGAAGTATATTGGTTATTTTGGAGGCAAAAGACATCTCGAAAATTTACGGTGATTTAAACGATGAAAGTTCAACGATAGCCTTACAAGACATAAATATCTCTATTAATGCAGGAGAGTTTATTGCCATTATGGGGCCGTCTGGCAGTGGAAAAACAACATTGCTTAATATAGTGAGTGGACTTGATCAACCCACCTCTGGAACAGTTTCTATTGAAGGGAAACAATTAAGTCAGTTTAAAGGAGAGAAATTAGCGCAATTTCGTCGCAGACAAATAGGATTTGTGTTTCAAGACTTTAATCTTTTAGATAGTTTAACAGTAAAAGAGAACATTATGCTGCCAATGATATTGGAAAAGAAGCAAGTAGATGAAATGGAAGGTAAAGTCGACAAACTTGCCAATCTCTTTGAAATCACTTCGCTTTTAAATAAATATCCATCAAAAACTTCTGGCGGACAACAACAAAGAACTGCTGTAAGTAGGGCATTGGTAAATGAGCCAAGTATTATACTGGCCGATGAACCATCAGGAAACTTGGATTCTAAGTCATCAGCAGTCATCATGGAATCCTTTGAAGAAATTGTGGAAACACTTTCAACAACGGTATTGATTGTTACCCATGATATTTTTGCAGCAAGCTATTGCAACAAGGTGATTTTCATTAAAGATGGCTCTATTCACTCAACTATTACAAGAAAAGGTAACAAAAAAGACTTTCTCCAACAAATTATGGCTAATGTTGCGGTAGTAGGAGGACGGACAGATGTCTTTTAGTCATATTGTATTAAAGATGATTAAGGCTGATTATAAAAAATACACTTTCTACTATTTATGTAACAGTTTTACAGTAATGTTCTTCTTTATCTTTTCAACTGTGTTTTTTAATGAGCAGATTAGTCAAGTAAGAGAGACGGAGTCTATTAAATTTGTATTAACCATTCCAATGATAGCACTTATTGTATTTTCATTGTTTTTTATTAGTTATGCCCACAGTATTTTTATTAAACAAAGAAGAAAGGAATTTGCTCTATTTATGACATTAGGGATGTCTAATCGAGATATCGCTAAATTGTTGCTGTTAGAAAATGGAATGATTGCATTAGCTTCATTGGTTACTGGAATTGCTTCTGGAATAATATTATCTAGAGGATTCTTTGCGTTACTCATGAACTTTATCGGAGAGCAGACGGTTTTATATCATTTGACAACTGAAATGTTCGTGTACTCAATAGCTTTATTTTTAATTATATTTTTAACTGCTGTTGGAAGATCTTTATATCTTACCAGAATTTCAAGTTTAAGTTAGCCACTTTGATTTGTGTAATTCTGCTATATTTATAATTACTTATTTTTACTAACTAACAAGCAATTGCAGTTCTTTTAAGAAGGCTTCTTGAGCTGTCTGATAATCTAGTATTTTA
>JAPFDS010000011.1 GCA_026168805.1 Caryophanales bacterium
TGAAAAAACAAGGTTTAGAATATTTTCATTCACTAACAACAGACAATGGTTCAGAGTTCTCTACCCTTTCTTTAATCGAAGAAAAAGTATTCGATTTACAAGTGTTTTTCGCCCATGCTTATGCAGCTTGGGAAAAAGGAACAAATGAGCGTCATAATGGACTTTTAAGAGAGTTTATTCCGAAAGGAAAGTCTTTAAAGGACCTGAAATATAGCGATCTACAAAAATACACAGACGCAATAAATCATCGTCCACGAAGAATACTTGGTTATCAAAGCCCTAAAGAATGTCTCGAAAATGAGTATCAAGAACACAACGTTGCTTAATTTCATTTGAGCATTGTTGGTTGAATTTTCGCCTGTGTATAAAAAATCCACACAGGCCAACACCTAAAAGCATTGATAAGACTGACTTTTATAATAAACCGTATATCTACAGGATTTTATAAAATAATTATGCATTTGACTTTACAATTGAGGTTCATTAATAAGGATATACTGTTTATAAATATATAGACAAAAGAGCATTGCTCTTCTGAGGAGAGAAAAGAAATGCAAAGAAAGATTTACATAAGAATATATATCTTCATGCTAATCGTCTTTATGGTAGGTTGTTCGGATGTGGATGATTCTATCGAAAACGAGGAATCTGAAATAGATACCTCTGTTTATGAACAAACCATCTATAATTTTAAGTCTGCCATCGTAAATAATGATGCACAAGCTTTATATGACTTAGTTGATTTAAATTACGAGGAAGAAGTGTATTGGACACTTTCAGAAGCACAAGACATGGTTGACTTTTATTCTGAAAATTACTTAATTTATAAAGAAGAATTAAATCGTTTAGAAGAAAGTGTTCAAACACTGAAATGTCTTGGGAAAACGGAATCCCCTGGAACCAATGAAGAAGTAAAAAGAATTCCTCTTGCGCCACCAGAAGAAGGTCTAGTGTTTCTAGATCCGAATGGACAACTTACGATCAAGTTATTCAGACATGCGTTATATGTCAGCGGAGATTCTTTAGATGATTATGAGGAAATAACTTTAAATTATGAAGGTACTGGGGAAAAGTTCACATTTGACCAGACAGATATTGAAAATAATAGATACAAAAATGAAAAAAATGCCGAAGTAGTTGATATGATGTACTTTGGACCAGGTAATTACAACATAAACAGTAAAGGAATATCTCAAGGAGAGTCTGCAACACATACAGAAACAATAGAACTTTCATTGCATGATTTACATTTAAAAAAGGATAGAAGGAATATGGAAGTGATTCATCTATATTTAAAGTGAACAATCCATCCGTTGAAAAGGGGGAGAAGTAGTGACCCGATCGATACGAAATATAATAGTTGTTATAATCATCTTGTTACTTATAGGTGGAGCAGCTTATTTTATAACAAATGCAAAGAAACCATTTCCATATGAGAATACATTACCTGAAGATCCATCCCCTCAAATGTTGGATTTCTTCAGAAATAAAATATTCAGTAGGG
This sequence comes from Caryophanales bacterium, assembly GCA_026168805.1. Taxonomy (GTDB): domain Bacteria; phylum Bacillota; class Bacilli; order Bacillales; family Amphibacillaceae; genus CALAMD01. The sequence goes on from JAPFDS010000011.1 coordinate 1,505, forward strand.
AATCTCCTGTATCTACCAATCATCAAGAAGGATATATCTATACAGATATACGAATTATTGATCAACAGTCTTTTATTTCCTATGCATTTTCACCGACAGTAAAAATAGAACAATATTATCGTGAGCGCCGACAAAGTGATGAAGAAGATAAGTATGCGTATAATCATGTGAATCCATATAGTTATTTAGAAGTCATCAGTGAACCTACCAAGTATGATTTACCTGAAATTAATATTTCAGAAGATGCGTTAACCATCCAAACATCAGAAGATCAAATGACTTTTTCAAAAATGTCTTTAGATAATGGGATGGAATTTGAGGTTTCTCAGACACATCATGTAAATGTAGTGCATGCGAATGAAGATGCTTTCTACTTAAGCATATCGGAAAGTGAAAATGATGAATTAAACAGATATTTATTATTTGTAAAACAAGATTTGTCTGAATATCAGCTCATTGAAGAAGATGATGGAGCATTTGAGAAATTTATGAAAACGAAACACTTTACTGAGTACATGAGCTTATTTCCATCCATTAATGAGAATGGCGCATATTTAAATTACTATACACATGACCAAGTGATTGATGTGAAAAACAATAAACTCATTACTATAGAAAGTGAAGACTATTTAAGTGATGACGGGAAATATGTATATTTATCAGGTAATGATGGTAGAAATCCTGGAGAAGGGCTTTCAAAGGGAAAGCAATCTATTCAAAAGTTAGAAGATTATATTGCAGGTAATGATAAAATTCACGTGACATTTGATTTAAATTATAAACGAATAAAAAATGCTTCCGATGTTGAAGGTCTAGGCACATCTGTTTCAGGCTCTGGTGGGAAGACTGTGTATTTCGACCAAGAATTATTAGTTATCCATATTTCATATGATGCAGCATTGTTTGGTATCGCAGGATATACGAATGTCGTTATAGATTTTCATGAAGACAATGAACATCCGAATTTCTATATTTTAGATTTATCCGCAAGATGAATGATATGATATGCTAAAAACAAGAGAGTACAAAGGAGGTACAAAATGCCTGCTTGTGAGAATTGCGACAACACTTGGACCTGGAAACAGACGTTACGAAAGACCTTTACTTTATATCCTGATGTCACTTGTCCTTATTGTGGAGAGGTACAATATCAAACAGATAGGTTTAAAATGCAAGGGTTTACTTCTTCTTTGATTATTTTAATCCCATTCCTATTAAATTTGTTCCTAGATATCCCTGGAGTTCTTTTACTCAGTTTATTTCCTATATTGGCTATTATATATTTCTTGGTTTACCCATTCTTAGTCGTCCTTAGAAGTGAGCATCCACTCAGTTGACCCATTCATCCTGTTCAGTTTACATTCGTAAACTGAACAGGAATTACTTGAAGGGATTACTTTCTATTTCTTAAAAAAACAAGGACGATTAATAGCAGAGTAAAGCCGATTAAATAGATCCATGAAAATGTATTTGAGAGAAGTTCGCCATTCCAATATAATTTTACGCCTAACATTTCAACCACTTCATTGTACGCTTCACTAGGCATAATTGTTTGTATCGGCTCGAGGACATCTGTCATGAGTGTGTCTCTTAATAATACAGTTGATTGGGTTGTTGGAAATAAAACGATCACTTTTTGGATATAGGAGGGGAGAATTCCTATTGGAATATAAATACCTGCTAAAAATCCAATGAATGTTCCGACAATTGTTGAAAAACCACTTAACGCACTCATCGTTTTTAAACTAGATGTAATGAGATAAAACAATAAGGTGTGCATCAGTGTACTCAAAACAATCGTTGCAATGAGTGACAATGACACGTGTAAAATAATGTCGTAATTCATAAAAGTATAAACAAAACCAAACACACATAACAAAACGGTAAAAATGAGTCCAATGATAAAAGCATAGTACACATAGGAATAAGCGAGTGTTTGTTTCGTAATTCGAGTCATTAAAAAATCCTCACTTTTGTAATCCACTTTATCTTCTACAAATTTCCCAAGGGCCCCAAGAGAAGCGGTAGCTGTTGTAACAGCAATGATACCCGCAAACATCCATAAGAAAACAAACGCTGAACGGTCCTCAAAGTTCGGTATATTTGAGGAAATGCTCTCCGACAGAAAGAGCACATACAGGGCAATAATGACAAACACTGAAAGCAGTGAGAAAAACACACTAGCTTTGTCTTTTAAAAATAGTTTTGTATGGCGTTTAATTAATGGAATCATGTGTTCACCTTCCCTTTAATTTGTTCCGTTACTTGGAGGAACACTTTTTCAAGATTTGCTTCTTCAATTGAGAAATGAGAGATGTTTTTATCGGCCTTTTGTAAAATAGGGATAGCATCTTTACTTTCTTCTAATGGGATAATAATCGTATGTTGATCGTGTTCAAATGTATGTTCATCTTCTCGTAATTGTGTAAGCAACATATCTACATCCACTGGATAAAGAGTAAGAATTGTTTTTGCGTATTGTGATCGTAATGTATTAGGTGTTCCCTCAACTTCAATTTTTCCTTCATGCATAATAACCACATAGTCGACGTTCTCAGCTTCTTCAATGTAGTGGGTGGTTAAGAAAACTGTTAATTCTTGATTGATTTGCAATTGACGAAGGAATGCCCAAATTTCCTCCCGTGATTCCGCATCTAATCCAGTTGTCGGTTCATCTAAGATTAAAAAAGTTGGTTGATGTAGGAGAGCACGAATAATATCTGTTTTTCTTTTTTCTCCACCTGAGCAATTGCCGTACAAGCGGTGACGTTTTTCAGACAAACTAGTCAATTCTAATAATTCATCCACACGCTTTTTTGCCTCGCTTCTATGGATGCCGTAAAGTTTCGCGCGGATTATTAAATTTTCTTCCAACGAAAGTTCTTCATCTAAACGATGGTTTTGGAACACAACACCGGTCACATTTTGGAGGACACCGTCTGTAAAGGTAATTTCCCCATGGTCAGGTTTTAATAAGTCAATAATCATATGAATAACTGTTGATTTACCAGCGCCATTTGTTCCGAGAAACGCAAATGTGGATCCTTTTTTAACGTGAAAAGAAACGTCTTTAACCGCGTGTACATCTCCAAAATGTTTACTTAAATGGTTCACTTTCAGCATGATTTTTCCTCCAATTTATAATTTTTTTGTTCATATCTTCGGCTTCCTTTTTCAAAATGAACATATATATGAGTGTGACAATAATGTAAATGACGATCACTGACGATAAAACATAGATGAAATTAAAGAGATCAATCGGAATGAGATGAATCACGATGCCAGTTCCGTATACAACAAAGAAAATAAATGTAATGTCTATGATGATACTTAAGACGATATTCTCCACGGAGAGCCGATTCATAAGGATCATAAAGAACGAAATAAGTGCACTAGAAATGGCTAATAAAATAATGTATGTAGTATCAAATGCTGACACATAAGGGATAAACCAAGTGGTCATCGTAATCACTAATGTCGTAATTGTAAACGTCGTTGCAAACAAAATAAACCAGTTACGCATCATAAAGACCTCCCTTTTCAAATAGTTCTTTAAAGTCCTTTCGATAATGTCTTGTAACAATGAGTTTTTCATCACTTGTCATGAGTAGTTCATATCTACTATTGAACAATGCTTTTACCGATTGAATAAATCGTGGATTAATTAATGTTTGTTTATTAATTCGAATAAATTGAAAGGGTTGTAACATACGTTCAAATTCGTATAAAGGTCGACGATCTTCGTACATTTCTGCTGAAGTATACAAAAATGTTGTACGTTCAATGTTTTCAAGATAGATGATGTTTCGAATATCAATGGTTTCTTCTGCATCATTACTTTTGACTGAAAGCGTATGGGACAGTTGATCGATAAAGGAAGTCAATCTGGAGATGTTTTCTGTTTGTGTTGGTGCTTGTATAGTAACCTGAGTCTGTTCGTGTTTTTCGTTGATATCTAATTTCCAGCGCATCATAAAGCTCCTTTCCTGTAAATGTAGTATACAATAAGCGTTCGATTATAAAAGGGGTAAATCACATCATGCAGGAATCCGTACATAAGTTACAATAATATTGAATTTGTAAGTTCCACTGCAAGTATGAGTAAAATGTTTGTGGGGGAACATACGAACTATTTATATAATTTAAATTATATAAATACAGGATTTGTATGAGATTATGTGGAAAACACATGAAAAAAGGCCCTTTCTTTTGTATAGTTAAAGTCACAACACAA
>JAPFDS010000060.1 GCA_026168805.1 Caryophanales bacterium
AAATTTCTGATGTTGCATTACAAAGAAACAACATACCTAGAAAGTCACTAAATTATCAAACGCCCATCGAGTGTTTCATGAATCATGTTGATAAAAATTTCGATAATAGTATGTTGTCTCGCTTAATTTGACAAATCAAAAATTATATTATCAAGTAAATAAAACACGTGATAAAAAGATGATCAACGTAACTGTAAATGTGCTCATTAACGTTGAAAACAATACTATTTGCGCAGCTAACTGTGGGTGGTTGTTGTATTCTTGGGCAATGACGGCGCTGTTGACGGAAGTTGGCATCGCTGCAGAAATGAATAATGCTTGGGCGAGAACGCCGGAAAGTCCAAAGGCATAAATAATCCCAAGTGCAATAAATGGCGCAATTAATAAACGGATCGTCACACTCACATACACGCTCGTCAGTTGTTTAGCAATTTTCAGTTGAGCGACTTGGGCTCCAAGGGTTAATAGCGCGATGGCAACCATTGCGTCAGCGATGTAATTTGCGGGGACCCAAATGAATTCCGGAATGGGAACAGAAAATATATTTAAAAGAATCCCAGCCAACATGGCGTACAATACAGGCATTCTAAAGTATCCGAGCAAGGCGCGGACTTTGCCGATATCTGCTTGGCGAAGAGAAAAAATACCATAAGAAAATAGGAAGATATTTTGCATCGTTAAGACAATCACTTGGATGGACATAGCAAAAGGATCACTTTTAAAAACGAGGTCGTTGACAGGCACGCCATAATTTCCCGAGTTGTAAAAAACAACGCTGTTCGTAAACACCGTTTTACGCTTTGGATCCAAGCCTAACATGCGGCCAACCATATGTGCGACAACGAACAACACAATGACAAACATGACAAAAAAGCTGAAAATTTGAAAGAAAATCGAAAAATTAAATGTCGTCTCATACAGGCGAACAAAAATAAATCCTGGAACGAGGAAATATATATTTAAACGTGCCAATGTTTGTACATCGAGTGAAAATTTACGTTGGATGATAAAACCAATCATCAGTAATATAAAAATTGGCAAAATAATATCTTTTGCGATGATGACTAACTCTGTCATACGCGCACTCCTTCTGCTCTTTATTTCGTACGTCGGATTATATACTATCGTACGTGATTCGCCCGCTTCGCTCAAGAGGATATATTCGAAATTTTCAAAAGTGAATATTATGTGTATTTTTCATAGAAAGCATACCCATAATTGGTATAAATGGTATAGTTTAATCAAATGAAAAAGATAAAGTGAGGTTGAGTGTATGAGAGTAAAAGCTATTTTGCTCAGTCTACTCGCTATTATGTTGTTAGCTGCTTGTGGCAGTGATGATGCGAAAAAGACAGAAGCACCAAAAGATATAAAGAAAATCGTAAATGGTTATAGTGTAGGAACGTTTGAAAACGAGACAGCATCCATTACGTCGACAGAACTAATTGTGACGGATGAAAATGACGATGAACAAACATACGCCTTACCTGAGGATGAATTTTTTGTATCCATCGCCCCTTTTATTGACCAAACACACCCGTGTGACATTCATAGTTTAACGGGTTGCCAAGGTGAAATGATTGAAGAAGATTTTGACGTATACATTGAAGACGAAGAAGGAAATGTTGTTGTAGATGAAATGATGACTTCGTATGCGAATGGTTTCATTGATCTATGGCTGCCACGCGACCATACGTATGAAGTAACGATTACTTACGAAGATAAGCAAGTTACATCTGAACTTGAAACGTTTGAAGATGATGGAACATGTATTACGACATTTCAATTAACATAACGAAACGATTGACCTGAGTACTGGTGAGTACTTAGGTCTTTTTTTATATTAGGTATTGCATTTACTATCGGCCTCCGATATAGTTAATGTATCGGCAGACGGTATAACGTTGCCCGATAATGATTGGAGAGGATTTTCTTGAAGCATGAACCGCTTACGGAAGCCGTTTATTACTTATTATTAGCCTTTAAAACCCCGCTTCATGGCTATGGAGCGATGCAATATGTAGAAGAGATTAGTCAACATAGAGTAAAACTTGGGCCAGGAACGTTGTACGGAGCGATTAAAACCCTTGTCGGAAAAGGTTGGATTGAGCTCGTACCGGCCACGAAAAACAGTCGGCGAAAAGAATATGTTTTAACCGAAATTGGCGAGGGAGTTCTCCAGGCGGAAATGAAGCGGTTGGAGGAGTTACTCTTGAACGGGCAAAAAATCATGCGAGGTGAAGCGGATGATCATTAAAAAGTGGAATTCATTTCTGTTTTACACTGATGAAGAAGAATGGTTAAACGAAATGGCTGCTAAAGGATACCATTTAGTGAAATATTCCTTTTATAGATACCATTTTGAAGTAGGTGAACCGGGAAAATACGAATATCGCATGGAATTGTTAAACGCTTTTCCTACGTCTCCTATTGGCACACAATATATCGATTTTATGAAAGATTTAGGTGTCGAATGTGTGGATACGAGAGGAAGGTGGGTCTATTTCCGCAGGTTGGCAAATGATGAACCTTTTGACATTTATACAGACAACACTTCCAAGAAGAAACATTTGAACCGCGTCATCACGTCCTTTTTTATATTTGCACTCTTAAACTTATATATCATGATTTCCAATACGTTTTTCACAAATGAATTTCAACTGACAGACTATATTGTCATTTTTAATTGGATTGTTGAGTTTATCTTCATTTATATCATTATGAAATACGTTAAAATGAAGCGGGAGCTGAAAGCGAGCGGGCAGGAAACGCTTTTTTTAAATAAATGATGTGAGGTGTACAAATGATAATTAAAAAAACAAAAATATTCTTTTCGTATGTAAGTGAAGAAAACTGGTTGAATAAAATGGCAGCGAAAGGATACCATCTCGTCAAATATACATTTTGGCGGTATCATTTTGAACAAGGGGAACCTGGAGCATATGAATATCGCTTAGAACTGTTGGAGAACTCTCCTGATTCTGAAGAAAGTCAGGAGTATTTAGATTTTATGGAAGATGCCGGAATCGATTGCGTGGATACACATCAAAATTGGGTGTACTTTAGGAAAAAAGCAACGGATGAACCGTTTGAAATTTACACGGACTCACCATCTAAACAACGTCATTTGAATCGAATCATTTCGAGTTTAGCATTGGTTGCGTTTGTTAATTTGTTCCTTGCCTTTATAAATTCTTTGAATGACAATCCAGCCCGTTCCTTTGCAATTATCAATTGGATTGTAGCGCTCGTTCTTGGTGTCATTATTTTGAGGTATGTAAAACTGAAGCGAGATATTCGGGAGTCTACGAATCAATGAGGGAGATGAATACACATTGCGCACCTTTTTCGGTAATGTTGGACGTAAAATTCTTGCGATCATTATATGTACCCTTTTACATATAGTGATATTGGATGTGGCATTAACGATTCATGATTGGATGTTTCATGCAGATGATATAGATGTAACCGGCCTGGCCGTAGCTAGTATTTATTATTTCTTAGTCACTGCTCCCATTTGTATCACTTTATCCCTCATTGTTGAACACCTGTTGGATAATCAAAGCATGCTAGCGAATAGTTTATACGTTGTATTAATTGTCACGACGGTTCCAAGTTTGACTGTATTTATTGATTCAGCGAATATATTTTTACTGTACGCATTTGTTTTTAGTCTCGCTTTTGTACTGTTCGATCGGCTGTTTTTATGGACTGTGAGACGTGGTCAAAAAACGGGTACTACGAATTGATGGTAAGGAGTGTTGCTCATCCCTGACAGAATAGTTGCACAAACGTCTATGTATGGTACACTTAATACAATTCAATAATCGTTTCCGCTAGGGGTACCTTTTTAAAAGGATGAGATTAAAGTAAAACTTTAAGACCCTTAGAACCTGATCAGGCTCATCACCTGCGGAGGGAAGTGGAAAAACGCTCAGTTTGACGTGAGATTTTTTGTGTATACGTCTGTCAAAGTGGTGCGTCCATTCCTCCCTGATCACCTGAAACGATGATCATAATAAGGGGGATTTTTTTATGAAATTTACAGACGAATTAAAGAAAGCAACGGCAGACAGTTGGGAGCAAAGTTTGAACCATCCGTTTGTTGTAAGGCTTGCGAGTGGCGATTTACCACTGGACATATTTAAGAATTACATTTTACAAGACATGTATTATTTAAAACATTACGCAAAAGTGCATGCACTAGCTGCCGCGCAGACAGATGATTTCGCGATTACAGCGATGCTTGCTGAAAAAGCGCGCTCGACGGCTGAATCTGAGCTGGAAGTGCATGAAGAACACGCAGAAATTTTACACATTACGGATGAAGAAATGAAGAATTTTAAACCCGCTCCGACCGCGTATTCGTACACGTCACATTTGTACCGAGCAGCACAAACAGGCCGATTAGCCCACTCCGTTGCAGCGATGCTTCCTTGTTACTGGCTGTATGCAGATATCGGTTTGGCGTATAAAGACGCTCAACCGAAGGAGCAGTTGTACGCCAACTGGCTGGACATGTACGCAAGTGACTGGTTCCAAGACGCGACAACAGAAATGATCGACTTGCTCGATTCCCTTGTTGAAAATGAGTCGGACGAGGAAAAGGAGAAAATTAAAGAACAGTTCGTTCTCGCAAAAGAGTTTGAGCTCGCCTTTTGGGAAATGTCCTACACCCATGAAAAGTGGATCTCAAAAAGAAATAAAGTAACGCAATAAACATAACCGCATCTTCCCTTTTACTGGGTAGATGCTTTTTTCATGATGGATTGGTGATGGTATGATTGGTAAGTGACGCTATTTTGGGAGAGGCGTGGGGTACGGGCACTATCACGGAGGTTAGTGACTCAATTGCGGGCAAGGCACAGAATACAGGCACTATCATCAATGTTAGTGACTCAATTTTAGGTGTGCAGGTGAATACGGGAACTATCTCAGGGGTTGGTGCCTCAATTGCAGGGATGGCGATGGATACAGGCATTATCATCGAAGTTAGTGCCTCAATTTCAAGAGTGCAAGTGAATACGGGAACTATCTCAGGCGTTAGTGCCTCAATTGCAGGAAAGCCACAGAATACGGTCACTATCATGAGAATTGTAATTAATAATAACCGCATCTTCCCTTTTACTGGGGAGATGCGGTGTTAAGGTGTTGGTTTATCTTCGGTATAGGTGATTGACATCGTAAATCGATTCATGTTGTTCACTTCTTCTGTAAGTTCAGCGATAACTTCTTCAATACATTCTTCTAAGTCCAGTAAAAGATTTAAATTTTGACTAGCAACTTCGAGCGTTGACTCCCCTAGATGATCAATCACTTTTCCTTTTTGATTTTCATCAATCATTAAGTTATGAAAGTTTTTTATGAAATCATGTTCTCTCTCGATTAAATCTTCTCGAATTCTTTCGAGCGACCGTTTCACGTCACTATAGTCTTCTAAGTCAAACACCCGTTCAGTTATCCGTATTGTTTTACTATCCATTGATATACATTCCTTCCATGAAGTCGATTTGTTCCGCAATATTATCCTCTTCCTTAAACAAACTTTCTACCGTTTCACGATATTGCTGGATGAGTGAGTGACCTTTTTCAACGGATGCATTTAATTTATGAATATGTTCTGTCATATCAAGAGATGTATCTTTAAATCTAGGAATCTCTTCATGGACATTGATTCGAGTGATTGTTCGGTTAAAGCTTGGAGAGAATCCATGAGGGTACAAAAATTCTCGGTCTAAATTAGGATTAGCTTCCATATAATCGACCGCGGTATTCGCTCGAGTTCGTTGCTCCTCAAACACTTCATACACTTTAGATTCTAATTTATTTTTGAACTTTTCGATTTTCTCTTCTTTTGCAAGTAATTTTAATTTCCCTAACCCACAAATTCTTCCTGTAACAGAAAGACTGATCCATATATCTTTAGAACCCTTTGTGTTTTTAATATATAATTCAGTTCCAACATATTTACGTTTATCATTGGATAGACTTTCCATTAACTCACCAATTCCATGACTCTTCCCTAGACTATCTAACAAGGCCTCGAACTCTTCAGCTGGAAAATCCTCTAATTCTTCAGCAAGAGATTCTAGGGCGCCTTGTAATTTATAAAAAGAGTGAGCATCTACAATCACTTCTGTAAGAATCATACCTTCATGATTTTGGTCTCTAGCCACTTTCATGTCATTTACAAGCGATTCAATAGCTTGTATTTCCTTTTCAATGTTTTCAAAGCTATCCATTAACGTCGCTTTTTGTTCTGTAGAAATATAGCCGGCATCTTGAAGTTCTGACAAAATGGATTCTTTGTTATCTGTGATTTGATAAATCGGTTCTAAAGCCTCTGGTAATGCAGCATCCAACGCTCGAACATTTTGAAGAAGTTGAAAGTTCTTTGTGGCATAATGATGTAGTTTAAAGTCCCTAAAAAATTTAGTGTCTACCCCTAGCAGTTCATCCACCACATGCATTTTATCTCCCTTTTCTGATCCCTTTGTATAAATAACCGCAATTTTTTGAAGTTGCTGTAAATAATCGTCATCAATTTTACCGAACATATCTGAGATCCCTGGATAATTGGCATTTGTTTCGTGAACGGTCTCCTTTCCTAATGAAAAAAGCCCTCTAAAATCCTTCACACCATATAAAGGATCTTGTTTAGAAAAATCTTGTTCTATATTTTGTGCTTTATCTTTATAGAAATTGATTGCATGTTGTTTAAGTTCATCGGTATTGAGGTCAATTATTTTATCTCGGTCTGTTTCTAAAATTGGATATTTTTCTTTTAAATATTGTTCGAACTGTGGGTCAGCCCTGAATAATTGGTAATAATTTAACTGCGCTCCATTTACCCCATATACATTCGTAAATTTGTCATGAACTAAATAAGCAGTTGCATTTGTATTGTGAGCTTGTGAATGCCCTAAACCAATAATCGGAACATCATAAGAACCTTTATTAGAATCATATTCATACTGAAAATGATCAAGGGCTTCATCCATAAAGTTATCTGCTTCCTCTACTTGAACAAAAGACCTTCCTGCAACCAGAGCTTCAACATTATAGAGCCAGTCATTTAAACCTTGTGTTCCTTCACTCACTATATATACTTCATCAATTTCATTTTCTTCTGAATGGAATCGAATAGCTGTTCCCTTATATTCAGAATCTTGACTAATGGCGTCCGATTGCTTCGTCGTAAATACTTCCATTTCTGCTGGTAAAGCTTCCCCTGTTTCTTCAAAGTAAATACGTTCGACTTCTTGTTTGTATGCTTCAGGTGATAAATCTTTATACTCTAGATCTGTGATTCGTAAGCGCAATTCTCTTGCAGAAAAAACTTTTTCACTCATTCTCCATCATCCTTTGAGTCGTCAACAAATTTAATTGTCTTTATCCAATCAAAAGCCTCTTTAAGTTCTGCTTCTTTTTTATCTTCGCAATGGTTTTTACAAGAAATCGTATAAATTACATTGATACCACCTGCATCTTTTTCTTTTTGAATGTATGCAGCATACCCATATAGTGAACGATTTTCCTTCCCTTCTAGCTCATCTTCGAAATGAGCAATGTAGTAAGTCGCATTGTCCTCGGAAATTTCTTCAAAATCTAAATCATACCCTGTTTTAGACCGCAAACTTCTTTTTTTCGACTCTATATGGCCTGGATTAAAAGAACTGTAATAACTAACATTTACTGTTGCTGAAGAATCTTCACCTTTCTTTGCATCTGTAAAAATAAACGATTCGAAATTATCTTTTGACGTATAATCTAAGTCATTCGTAAGACCTTCTTTTGGAAAGGCACTTTTCCATTTTCCGTTTTTAGCCAAAAAAGGATAATACCCCGGCGAAACTTCTTCCGTTGATTGAATGAAACTACGCGTAAATTCATCTTCAAAGGCACGTCCTTCTGGTAAATCTTTCGGATCCATTTCACTTGGCTTTTGACTTTTTCCCATTTGACATCCCCCTAAGATAAATAGTACGAGAACACATATAGTGATAACTGTTTTTTTCAAGTAGGAATACCTCCATACATTAGTAATACCGATCAATAAAAATAAAATCATCCTTATATTAGCATGAATTTTAAACATCATATACGAGTTATTGAAAGTTGATGCTTTCCATTTAGGTTTAAAGACCTTTAAAAATAGAATACCGTTTTAAAAAGGGATTTTTTTCCTAATTTTTTCAGACTTAGGTTGTTGGCAGTGATTCTTTTGATTGATGCCAGGGATTATGCGGAAACGGTAATTCTTTTGATGATTAATCGGATTGATAGAAAAGATTACGGAAAAACTGCGATTTCTTTAACGATTAACTCAATTGATGTCACAGATGATGATAAAAATGCATTTCTTTTGACGAGTAGCCCCATTGATATCATGGATTACAGAAAAACTGCGATTCCTTTGATGATTAAACCCATTGATACCACGGATCACGATTAAAATGCGATTCCTTTGACGATGTCATTAATAATTGTTCTTTCATTACGTATCACCCTCATCATCTGAAAATTTTATGGTCAACATCCAGTCATATGCCTCTTTTAGTTCTTCTTTTTTTGTATCCTCGCAATTCTCTTCACAATAAATAGAATATATAACATAAATTCCACCTGCTTCATTTTCCTTTTGAATATAAGCAGCAATTCCATACTTTTCATTAAATGTTTCACTATCCAATGCCTTTTCAAACGGAGCTAGATAATATGTTTGATTGTCTCCAGAAATTTCTTCAAATGTTAGCGGTAAGTCAATATTTGATCGCAAACTGTTTTTCTTTGCATCAACGTCACCTGGTTCATAAAAACTGTAAAATTTAACATCTACCATTGCCGATGTGTCTTTTCCTTCCTCCCAATCTGTAAAAATAAACGATTCGAAATTATCTTTTGAAGTATAATCTAAGTCATTCGTAAGACCTTCTTTCGGAAAGGCACTTTTCCATTTTCCGTTTTTAGCCAAAAAAGGATAATATCCCGGAGAGATTTCTTCTGCCGATTGGATTAAACTACGCGTAAATTCATCTTCAAAGGCACGTCCTTCGGGCAAATCTTTCGGATCCATGTCACTTGGCTTTTGACTTTTTCCCATTTGACATCCCCCTAAGATAAATAGTGCGAAAGCGCATAAAATGATAGTTGTTTTTTTCATTACTCGTCATCCCCTGCTGTTTCATCGTTCAAGAAGTGAATGGTTTGAATCCAGTCTTCAGCTTTGTTAAGCTCTTCTTCCTTTACTTGTTCACAATCTTCTTCGCAATAAATTGTATAAATAACGTCGATTCCACCTATATCATTTTCGTTTTGAATATAGGCAACTAAGCCAAATATTGTTAACCCGCTTTCTTCACCGTATTTTTCTTGAGTAGGGGCAATGTAATATGTTTCGTCTTTCGTAGATATTTCCTCAAACTGTAAAGAATATCCAAGATGCTCTTCAAAAGATTTTTTTCTCCGGTCAATATCTGTATTTGGTTTATAAGAGTTATAATATTTTACATCCACCATTGCTGAGAAAGACTTTCCTTCTTCATAATCCGTAAAAATAATCGATTCAAAGTCGTGTTCAGATGTATAATCTAACATGTTTGTTAATCCATCTTCTGGAAAATTCATTTTATATGTTTCGTTTTTTGCAACAAATGGGTAATATCCCGGCGAAACTTCTTCCGTTGATTGAATGAGACTACGCGTAAATTCATCTTCAAAGGCACGTCCTTCCGGTAAATCTTTCGGATCCATTTCACTTGGTTTTTGACTTTTTTCTTGACAACCGCCTAAGATAAATAGTGCTAGAGTGCATAAAATAATAGATGTTTTTTTCAAGCGGGGGATCCCTCCATTCTTTAGTAATACCGGTCAATGTTAGCACTTAAGTTGTGAGCGGTGATTCTTTTGACGATGTCATTAATAATTGTTCTTCCATTACGTAGCACCTTCATCATCTGAAAATTTTATGGTCAAGATCCAGTCATATGCCTCTTTTAGTTCTTCTTTTTTTGTATCCTCGCAATTCGCTTCACAGTAAATCGTGTAAAACACGAAAATACCTCCTGCATTATTTTCTTTTTGAATATAAGCTGCTAATCCATAAACAAATTCGTCTATTCCTTCTTCCATTTCTCTTTCGAAAGAAGCAATATAATATGTCTGCTGTCCTTCGGTGACCTCTTCAAATTCTAATGGCAAACCAATCTTAGATTGTAAGCTTTTTTGTTTTGTGTCAATATCTCCTGGTTTGAAATAACTGTGAAAGTCTACATTAACGGATGAAGATGTATCTTTTCCTTCTTCCCAGTCATTGAATGAAATAGATTCAAAGTTGTCTTTTGAAACATATTGCTCTGATGCCATTAAACCTTCTTTTGGAAATGCCATCTCAAACCTCTCGTTTTTGGAGAGCAATGGATAATACCCCGGTGAAACTTCTTCTGTCGACTGGATGAACCCCTTCGTAAATTCATCTTCAAAGGCACGCCCTTCAGGCAAATCTTTCGGATCCATGTCACTTGGTTTTTGACTTTTTTCCATTTGACATCCCCCTAAGATAAATAGTGCGAAAGCGCATAAAATGATAGTTGTTTTTTTCATTACTCGTCATCCTCTTCGGTGTCATCGTTTAAGAAGTGAATGGTTTGTATCCAGTCTTTAGCTTTATTAAGCTCTTCTTCCTTTACTTGTTCACAATCTTCTTCGCAATAAATTGTATAAATTACATCGATTCCTCCTGCTTCATTCTTGTTTTGAATATAGGCAACGAGTCCAAACAGTGTGAGTCCACTTTCCTCATCGTATTCTTCTACTTTAGGTGCAATATAATATGTTTCATCTGTTTCGGATATTTGCTCAAACTTCAATGAGTATCCGAGATGTTCCTCAAAAGACTTCTTTCTTCGATCAATATCTGTATCCGGCTTATAAGAGTCATAATATTTCACATCTATAATTGCTGAGATAGGTTTTCCTTTTTCGTAATCATTAAAAACAATCGATTCAAAATCATGTTCAGATGTATAACCAAACGTATCCGTTAGTCCATCTTTTGGAAAAGTCATTTTGTATCTTTTATTCTTTGCTGCAAACGGATAGTAACCTGGAGAAACTTCTTTCGTAGATTGGATTAAGCTACGTGTAAATTCATCTTCAAAGGCACGTCCTTCTGGTAAATCTTTCGGATCCATGTCACTTGGTTTTTGACTTTTTTCCATTTGACATCCCCCTAAGATAAATAGTGCGAGAGCGCATAAAATGATAGTTGGTTTTTTCAAGTGGGGATCCCTCCATACGTCTATAATTTCAATCAATACCGTTCAATAATGTATATGTATACTACCACTAATTTCCGGCGACATTCATTGACAATTGAAAATCAGTTCTTTTTGTCTAGTTTGAAAGACCATGAAAAAAAGTTAGGCTATCAATAAAGGGAAGTTTTTCCTATTCTTACTTTTCGTGCCAAGATTTCGGGGAAGGAATGGAATACGGGCTCTATCACGGGTCTTAGTGACTCAATTTCGGGATTGCAGTTGAATCCGGGAACTATCCCAAGGGTTAGTTCCTTGATTTCGTATGAGGAGCAGAATACAGGCGCTATCACGATTCTTAGTTCCGCGATTTCAGATGAGCCGCAGAATACAGACGCTATCATGAGGCTTAGTGCTTCAATTTCGGGGTTGGCGCGGAATTCAGGCACTATCATAATTCTAATTGACCCGATAGCTCATCTCATATCTTTTTAATTGTACTTATTATCCGATTCCTTCATAATAAATGTAATAGATAAAGGAGGGCGACTATATGAGTAAGCCTGGACGAAATGAACCGTGCCCTTGTGGCAGTGGGAAGAAGTTTAAAAAATGTTGTGGAAAAAATAATGTGATTGCATTTGATTCTTCCATGTATAAAAATGAATTGGATTCTATACAGCAAGATTTGATTGACTATGTATTTGGAGAACATGAAGAAGAGTTGCTTGAATTAACGAAAGTATTCATTGAAGAGAACTTCGAATCCCCTGATGTAAATGATATTGACATCTTTTCTGAGCTTGTCATCGGGTGGGCAACTTTTATTGTACCTATCAAACAAAACGAAACGATTTTCCAACGTTTTGCTAAGAAAACGATGAGCAGCATCAAATATCCAGCTGTGAGAAATGCTTTTTTAAAGTGGAATCAATCGATTACGAGTGCCTTTGAAATTATGATCAACGAGGATCAAATTGAATTAAGGGATCTTGTTACAGGAGACATATTCCCAACGACAAATGATCCGGCACTACAGTATGAACATGGAAATGTTGGTGTGGGAACGTTAGTCCCTTATCCAGCTACGAATGAATTTTTTCTTTCAATGATTCAGGTGCCTAAGGAACAGAAGGAAGCGATCGTCGCTTTAATTGACCAAAATCTACCTGAAGATGTAACGATCGGTGAAGTATTTCCGCAGTTTTTAGCTGATGTGCTTACACTTGGAAAGCAGCCAAGCCCAACAGCAGATATAACATCTCTTGATTGGGATCATTTTACGCATCTGCGAGTTGCGCAAGCATTTTTGGCTCATGCAACAGAAAAGGGCTATGATGAAAAACTCATTCATACTACGATTCATTTTTGGCAAGATTATTGTAAAATGAATTTTCCAAACGTCCGGAAGCCGGAAGCACACGCTGCTGCGCTGGATTATTTTTCTCAGCGAAGCTTTTTACTTTTTACCGATGTTACCCAAGCCGAACTTGCAAAAGAATACGGAACAAGTTCAGGTACGATTTCGAATCACTACAAGAAATTAGAGGATACATTTGACATGTTACGTGACATGCAGGAGTCAACTATCCCCTCCCCTGCTCCAAATGAGTCCGAAAGACATATGCGGGATTTAATGAATTTTCTCGAGGCGCAAGATTTTGAATCAGAGGAAGAAATCAATGAATTTTTGGAAGGTGGATTCAACTTAGATGAGCTCCCTTCATCAGACGAACCAAGGGAAATTGCCCAAGATCTACTGTTTGATGCAGAGCAAGCAACAGGCGCAAAGCGCGCAAAACTTATTCGAGAAGCTCTTGATGTGTACCCATTGAGTCCAGATGCATACGCGTTGCTGGCGGCAGATGAGCGCAATATGGACAAAAAAATGGAGTTATTAGAAAAAGCGGTTGAAGTTGGGGAAAAGGATTTAGGCAAAGCTTTTTTCAAGGAAAATGAAGGACATTTCTGGGGACTAGTTGAAACGAGACCGTACATGCGCGCAAGACAAACGTATGCGAACGCATTGGAAGACCTTGGTTTTACAGAAGAAGCACTGGAAGAATATATGGATTTACTTGACTTGAACCCAAATGACAACCAAGGAATTCGCTATTTTTTACTAAGGCTCTTCATTGAAGTAGAAGATTTTGAGGCTGCTGAAGCCTTGATTGAGAGATATAATGAGTCTACGGCCATCTTTAATTTTAGTAAAGCACTTATTCATTTTGAGGAAAATGGGATCACGAAAGATGGGGTAAAACTACTGAAAGATGCAGATGATGCGAACCCATACGTGGTCGAGTATTTAACCGGCCGCAAACAAATTCCATCGAACAGCCCAGATTTTATTGGAATGGGTGACGAAAACGAGGCGATTGTATTCGTCCAAGAAAATGGCCATTTATGGGCAGATGCAATGGAATTTTTGAAAATGATATGATTACAAAGAAGGCGCTTGTTTCTAAACGGAACTTGCGCCTTCTTTTTTTGCCTATGGGAAGGTGGATAGTGCCTTGATTGTGGGAATGGCGAGGAATGGGGGTGCTATCGCGGGGATTAGTCCCTCCATTTTGGACGAGGCACAGAATACAGGCACTATCATGGTTCTTAGTGCCTCGATTTCAGGATTGCAGATAAATTGGGGAACTATCGACCGGGTTATTGCCTCGATTTCCAACGAACCGCGAAATCCAGGCACTATCTCACCGGTTAGTCCCCCAATTTTATGCGAGCGGTGGAATCCCGGAACTATCCCAAAGGTTAGTTCCGTAATTTTCAACGAGCCTCTAAGGCACTATCCACAAAGTTCGTCCTTCGATTTCAAAAAACATCTACATACAGGGACTATCCATCTATGAATCTCGGTCATGAACCGGTCTTTTGGCTCTTGTCTGTCTAGCAGTATTCATACATACTAATAAGAAACACCATGATCTTACACGGATAAAGGAGTTTTTAACCATGAAAAAAATGTTGAAAGAAGCGAATGTATCATGGGATGAAACCATTATTGCTGCTACATCAGATAAGAAAACAAGTGGCAATCGTTTTCTGGATATCGTCAGTAATGGCTATACATTAATCATTACAGGGACGATTCTAGTCATCATTACTGTTGCTTTAACACTATATACTACTGTTGGGGTGTACGGCCTTGCGCTGATTGACATGTTTTTCGGAGGCGCCCACATGGATGGCTTAATGATTTTTGGCATTATCTACTACACCATTGCTTTTTTTGTTGGGGCCGGCGGGATTGTTGCAATATTTTATGGGATCCGACAACGTTCAAGAAAAGGAAATACATATTTAATTTTATATACCGATCATATGTTATACAAATGTCAACAAGAGTACAATACAGGTGAAAAGTCCGTTCCCTTTTCGAAGATGCATCGATGTTTTGTCCAGCCAACTCAAAAAACGTTTAGATCCATGACAAGCTGGCCACCCTTCGAAAAACAATTTTATGTCAATTTCCATATCGAGTATGATGCATTCGGTTCCGTTCATTACGTCAGTTTGCCACTATCCAATCGTTATGAGGAGCTAAACCAAATAATCACCTATTTACAACATGAACAAAACATCCCTGTTTATTTTACGGACATAAAATTGTCGGTGGATGATTCTTTTAAAAACTTTGACTCCACAGAGATTGAACACTTTCGTCAAATAGAAGGAAATATCGAGTCTTACATATAAGAACTGATGAAAAGAGGTATGTACAATTATGAAGAAGATGTTGAGAGAAGCAGAAATATCGCCGGATGAATCGATCATTGCAGTGACGTCCAATGAAAAAAGTCGTGGAAACCGTTTTATGGATACATTGATGGACGGAACAGTTTTAGTTGTTATTGGAATACTAGTGCTTATTGGATTTTTCTATCTCATTAGATTCGCTCTTAATGGGTATATGATGAATACTTTTGTCTCCATATTCGCTGATGAGGAAACGATCGAAGCGAACAAACAAACACTGGCAACATTTAATACACTCACTCTAGTTGTTGGAGTAATCGGTGTATCTACCATAATTATGGGAATGCGCGAACTGAAAGAAAAGCCAACGTGGCATCTTGTTTTATATAAAGACCAGCTTCTCTATAAATATAAAGAAGACGGGGAAACAAAAGAGTTGACGTTACCTCTTGATCACATTCAAAATTGTTACATCCGTCCAAGTCAAAAAACAGCGCGTGGTTTTGCAGACAGTGGTCCTTTGATCCAAAAGCTTTCCTTTGTAAATATGTATATCGAATATGTAGAAAATGATACAACCCATTATGTCAATCTACCACTGACCAACCGTTACCGAGAACTTAATGAGATTCTCTCTTACGTACAAAATCAATATAATGGATCTATCTATTTCTCTGATTTCAGCGTGTCGGTGGATGATTCTTATAAAAAGTTTGACCCGACTAAGAGAGACGACTTTTATCCAATCGAATTTGATGGTGATTTGCAAGCGTATGTCTAAGCTCAAAACAAATCCCTAAGATCACTTCCTTGTGTAATCTTAGGGGTTTATTTTAGTTTGAACCTAAAGGTCCTGGAACAACACCTTTTTTAATGGCAGATTTATTCTTTTCTAGTAATTCTTCATACAGTTCGAGAAATCGCTCTTCTTCCTCGTCTTTATATCCTTCAAAAACAACTTTGTCGACATTTTCATGACTAAAATACAAAACGTTCTTAGCATCTAATCCTTCAGGGTATAGACATCCTGTATAATCATACATCACTTGTTCGCCCTCTTCATCCGTAACAAGTGGTCCTCTATTCACAATCATTATTTTGCTCGTACCTTCGTTTAAGTAGACAATGGATCCTATTGGTAACAAAGATATTCTCCTTTACATACATTTATTTTTTTACAGTATTACTTTTAAATCGTACGGACGTCTCTCCTGGACGAATCGTCGTAAAACTAACGCCTAAAGTCATAAAAAAGATAATTAATGCAGCAAAAAACATGAATCCATTTGGATGTTGAATAGCAGTAGCTATAGCACCCACACATCCGGCTAGTGCAAATAGATAAAAGAGAGAGTTTTGCACAGCGTACTTTTTTGATTCTGGTTGAACCCGTACTTTTTCTTGAGGAAGTTTCTCGAGCTGGATATGTTGTCCAATCTTCCGGCCGAGCAATTTATTTGAATACATATAAAATGCTAGAATAAGTAAGAACATTACAAACACGATCATTGCACTTGTTGTCGCAATGATTTTAATATCTAAGTAATCAATTAATGGATAAATCATATTTCCTAAAACCAGCGAAATAGCTGCTGCAATTAACGCTTGAGAACCCACACCTTTTTGTTCTCTAGTGGGTGAAATAATTGCGTCGATTGCTTCATCATCATCGACTTTATATACAGATAAGGGTAGCATCCAATAAAGAAACGGAAAAAACACTTTCCAGAGGGATGAGCCACCCATATCCAAAATATAGCTTTCCCCTTCTATATAGAGCACCCTATACCTTACATTCATATGAAGGGATTCGATTGTACACTTCATTTCGCTATCACCTATCTTGCCTTTTTAATGTCTAAAATAAAACCCTAAGATGATCATCTCTTAGGGCAAGCTTGTTCGATTTAATTTGATTCTAACGGTCCTGGAACAACACCTTTTTTAATGGTGGATTGATTCTTTTCTAATAATTCTTCATACAGTTCGAGAAATCGCTCTTCTTCCTCGTCTTTATATCCTTCAAAAACAACTTTGTCTACATTTTCCTCATTAAAATACAGTACATTATTAGCGTCTAATCCTTCAGGGTATAGACATCCTGTATAATCATACATCACTTGTTCGCCCTCTTCATCCGTAACAAGTGGTCCTCTATTCACAATCATTATTTTGCTCGTACCTTCGTTTAAGTAGACAATTGTTCCGATTGGTAGCAATGTCATTCTCCTTTTTGAAACTTTATTTTTGTTGCTTATCTTTTAAATTGTACAGTAGTTTCTCCGGTTCGAATAGTAAAAAAACCTATTAATAATGTAAGAAACAAAACTAAGGATGAGGAAAAAAACATAAATCCATTAGGTAATTGAATAACGGCAGTTACAAAGCCCACAGATATCGCGAGTGCGAAAAAATAGAACAGGAATATTTGAAGTATAAACTTTATAGATTTTGGTCGAACCAATACTTTTTTTCTGGTAGCTTCGTCAGATCAATAGCTTTATGTAGTTTCTTTCCAAGCAATGTATTTATATAGATATAAAATACTGCGATAAGCATAAAAATCACGAACATAATCAAGGCACTTGTCACTGACGTGATTTCTACATCCAAGTATTGCACGAGAGGATACAATGAGTTTCCTAATATGAAAGATACCCCACCACCAAAGAGGCCGTAAAATCCTATGCTTGTTTTTCCTTGATGTGGAGTCGTTAGTTCATTGATAACTTGATCATCCTCTACGTGATAGGCACGTAAAGGGAGCATCCAGTATAAAAAGGGGAAGAATAATCTCCACAGAGAGGATCCCCCCATATCTAAAATATATCTCTCATTATTTATATCTAGTGCTCGATACCTTATATTCAGATAGAATTCTTTCACTTTGCACTTCATTTATTTGTCACCTTTCTTGCTAGCCTGTTACCCATGAATAAGCATCAGTGAACCTCTCGGCACTGAAGTACCGAGCATCCAAAAATCGGATACATCTAGGTAATTGTTCTAGATGGATATCTTGTCGTAACTTTATTCCACATAATATATTTGCGTAAAAATAAAAAGAAATGACAAGCAAAAGAATAACACCGATAATTACTATACTTGTCAAAGTGCTTATCTCCAAATCTAGCAATGTAACAAGGGGGTACAGTAAACCTCCTAATCCTAAAGAAATTATACCTCCAAGTAGACCTTGCCATGCCACACTTTTTTGCTCGATGTAGGGTGACACTAGTTTTTCTAATAGTTCTTTATCATTCACCTTGTAAACATTCACAGGCAACATCCAGTAAAAAAACGGAAAAAGGATTTTCCAAAAAGATGAACCACCCAAATCTAAAATATACGTTTCTTTTCCTATGGTGAGGAGCCTGTATCTTACATTCATATAAAGTCCTTCTACCTTACAATTCATTCAATCAACACCTTAAGAACTTCTATTTTTATTGATAAAAAACCCTAAGATTGATCGTATAATCTCAGGGTTACTTACTTCTATTTAGTTCTTGTCTGCCGGTCCTGGTACAATTCCTTTTTTAATGGTGAATTTATTCTTTTCTAGTAATTCTTCATATAGTTCGAGAAATCGCTCTTCTTCATCATCTGCATACCCTTTAAAAACAACTTTGTCTACATTTTCCTCATTAAAATACAGTACATTATTAGCGTCTAATCCCTCTGGATAAAGACATCCTGTATAGTCAAACATGACTCGCTCTCCGTCTTCCTCAGGAACAATTGGTCCTCTATTGACAATCATTATTTTGCTTGTTCCTTCCTTTAAATAAACAATTGATCCTATTGATAGCATATGTTATCCACCTTTCTAGTGGTATTTGTTTAAAATCGCATAGACGTCTCTCCTGGACGAATCGTCGTAAAACTGACTGCTAAAGTCATGAAAATGAATATTGATACAGCAAAGAACAGAAAACCATTCGGATGTTCTAATACAGCAACTATAACGCCTACACTAAATGCGAGTGTAAACAGATAAAAAAACATGTTTTGCACAACATACTTTATAGACTCTGGTTGAACTCGTATTTTTTCTTTAGGAAGCTTATCGAGCTGGATATGTTGTTCAATCTTTCTACCGAGCAATTTATTTGAATAAATAAATAAAGCTAGAATAAGTAAAAAAATTAAACATACAATAACGGCACTTGTTGTTGCAGTGATTTTAATATTTAAGTAATCAATTAATGGATAAATCATGTTTCCTAAAAACAACGAAAGAGCTGTTGCAATAGCCACTTGAGAACCGACGCCTTGCTGTTCTGTAGCGGGAGACGCGATCGCGTTGATTGCTTGATTATCATCAATTTTATATACAGATAAGGGTAAAATCCAATACAGAAAGGGAAAGAAAACTTTCCATAGGGATGATCCACCCATATCTAAAATATAACTTTCTCCTTCGATATGAAGAATCCTATATCTCACATTCATATGAAGGGATTCGATTGTACATTCCATTTCGCTCTCACCTATCTTGACTTTTTAATGTCTAAAATAAAACCCCAAGATAATCATCTTAGGGCAAGCTCGTTCGATTTAATTTGATTGTAACGGTCCTGGAACAACACCTTTTTTAATGGTGGATTTATTCTTTTCTAGTAATTCTTCATACAGTTCGAGAAATCTTTCTTCTTCTTCGTCCGTATATCCTTCAAAGACAACCTTGTCGATATTTTCATGATTAAAGTATAATACGTTGTTAGCATCTAATCCTTCCGGGTATAGACACCCTGTATAATCATACATCACTTGTTCGCCCTCTCCATCCGTAACAAGTGGTCCTCTATTCACAATCATTACTTTGCTCGTACCTTCGTTTAAGTAGACAATGGATCCTATTGATAACATACTACTCTCCCCTTTATGAAATTCATTCACTTATCTTTAAATCGTACGGTAGTATCTCCTATCCGAATGGTTGTGATACCTACTCCTAGCGCAATAAACAAAACCAATGCTCCTGCAAAAAACATGAAACCGTTTGGCATTTGAATGGACCCGCCTAGAAATAAAACAGCTAATCCAACAAATAAAATATAAGGATACAATATGTGAAATACATTTTGCTTTGATTGTGGCCTGATCCACAATTTTTGTTTAGGTAATTGTTCTAGATGGATATCTTGTCTTAACTTTCTTCCACATAATATATTTGCGTAAAAATAAAAAGAAATGACAAGCAAAAGAATAACACCGATAATTACTATACTTGTCAAAGTGCTTATCTCCAAATCTAGCAATGTAACAAGGGGATACAGTGAACCTCCTAATCCTAAAGCAATTATACCTCCAAGTAGACCTTGCCATGCCACACTTTTTTGCTCGATGTAGGGTGATACTAGTTTTTTTAATAATTCTTCATCATTCACTTTATAAACATTCACAGGCAACATCCAGTAAAAAAACGGAAAAAGGATTTTCCAAAAAGATGAACCACCCATATCTAAAATATACGTTTCTTTTCCTATGGTGAGGAGTCTGTATCTTACATTCATATAAAGTCCTTCTACATTACAATCCATTTCTAGTCATCCTTTTAAACAAATCCTTTGTGGTATATTTATTTAGCCTGATCCGAACACGCTATCTCTAAAGAAGCCTACAACCGCATCCCCGACTTTTTCTGCCGTATTTCCAGCCCAATCTAACCCTGTTTGAAGACCGAGGAAGTTATTGTCATATGCATAATTAAATCCAGCTGTAACAACAGTTGCGGTACCTGCCCCAGCCAATACAGCCCATCCAACTGGTGTGACTGCTCCGGCGGTTGTTGCTGCGGCTAGTACTGTAGCTCCTACATATCCTGAAGCTGTTGCGGTAACGAACCCTGCGGCTGAATTCTTTGCGGCGGCTTCTCCCCACTCTTTATCGGTATTGTGATAATCATCATACGTTCCGGATATAACAGTCAGAGCAGCTAATCCACTCACAACAGCATTTCCGATTCTTAAGGAATTCTTTCCTAGTTCTCTTAAGTAAGATCCTGATCCAGGTTTACCTGCATTCATATCTTTAATTAAATCTGCACGCCTTATTTTATCCTTCCCATCTGCTGTTAGCAGTTCATCTATTACTCCTGATAATACATTCTCTTCATAAGATTCGGCAAGATTCTCGTTTTCTCTAATGTAATTGATGAAGTTTGTAGGTACTTCTTCATCTGCATCTTCCCCACTATTTAACTTTTTAAGTTCTTCTAAGTATGCGTAGTATTCCTCTTCACTAATTTTCCCACTCGACAAATCATCAAAAGCTTGGGATGCTATTTGTTGAGAGTCTTCATCCATATTTGACATAGCTTTATCCCTAGCATCCTCTGCATCATCCATCATATCTTTATGCTTTCCTTGATTATATCCTTGCAAGTCAAGTAAACTATCCGGTGTAACACTTCCCATAAAATAAATAAATTCATTGTCATCGGTCACTTCACCAGAGTCTTTGATGGTTGTTTCAATCTGTTGGTGCAATTCATCTATAGAAGAAGAGTCTTCTATGTCTTTGGTTGTATATGTTTCAAAATTTTCCTCTAATTTTGTGATTACTTTATTTACTTTATCATAGGTACTATCAAAAGTTAGTGTAGATGGATGGTTTGCACTGCTAATATCGGAGACGTCCGCGAGGGTTTGTCGAACCAATTCTTGTTCGTCGATAAAAGATTCGTGTGTGTCATCAATGTCTGTTACCGTATTTTCCAAATACCCACTGTTCACAATCGCAGATTCACTAGAATCAACTGTTGACTCAAATACTGTCAAATGATTTTTTAAGCGCTCTTCTAGTTCGGTTAAAACATGTTCAAATGATTTTAATAATGTAAGATGTAATTCGCCAAAATACTTTTTCGCATTGCTGGCAGCTGTTCCTGAGAAATTTTCCATGGACGTGAGTTTTTCTATATTGTTCTCTACTTCCTTTAGTTGTGTTTGAAGACTTTCTGAAGCCGTTGAAAAGTCATTTGAAAACTCAATAACCTCTGAGATATCTACTTTATTTCCCACTAATGCACCTCCTAGCTCTGAAGTTCATAGACGTTAGCCGCATATTGGTTACGTTGTTCTGCTAACTCAAGATCCCGCTCTCTTATTTTCTCGCCGACTTGTTCTAATACATCAATATCTTTATGTAATGATGTTTGATATCTCTTTAACAATTCAAGTGTTCGAATAATATGTTCTAAATCTTTGATTAAGGGATTTATATTTGTATCTTCAAACGTACGATTGGTTTTAACACTGCTTTCAATCCCATTCGCAGAGGATCTCAAGGTCGAAACGAGGGATTTAAACTGATCATAGTCAAGCTTAATTTCTTGTGTCATTAACGTCACCCCTTTTATAATTGATCAATCTTCTCCTGTATATCCTCTAGATTACTCTCTAAATTTCCAAGACCGATGAAGGCAGTGTCTAGTTTGTCTTGGTATCTTTTGATATCTTCATCAATATCTTCCTTCGCCTCTTCTGTTTGTGAGACATAAGTTCTTGCTTTTTCTTTATACGTGTCATACACGTCCTCGAAATCTTCATGTTCTTTACCTTTCCATTTCGTTTCATCAATTTCAAGGCCTGTTACAGTGCTTTTTAAGGATTCTACTTCCGTAATTCTCGTACTGAGATTGCTAGATGCTTCTTCTAACCGTTCTATTTTTTCCTCTAAGTCTGCAATCTTATTTTTAGTGTTTGCCATTCCTGTTAACACAGATCTTACTTGTTCATTGAGTTGCCTCTGCTGAATCATCCTCTCATCCATTCCTATATTCGCTCCTGTCTTTGTGAATGTATATGGAAAAAGCTAATTTTCACATTATTATTCATAAGAATAATAGCTTGAGAATCGATTGTCAAAGGCTTTTGCGGTATATACCTAGATTCGATGAGAAGGGCTTAGGTACTTTTTGCCACTTTTTTGGATGTTATAATTTTCAAGTGTCTTTATGACTATTTCAAATACTGAGTAAGTCCTTGAAAAACGCCTTTTAAAATAGCCGATTTATTTTTTAAATCGTACGATTGCATTCCCCACTTGTATCGTTGCAAAACTCAATCCTAAGATGACAAACAGAAGAACCGTACAACCAAAAAGTATAAAACCATTTGGCAATTGAATCGTCGCAACAACCATTCCTGCACAAATTACTACCATTAGCAGGTAAAAGAATATCAGTTTGGTAGCGTATTTCATAGATTGTGGACGAATCCATAGTTTTTCTTGGGAGCATTCTTCAAGTTTAATATGTTGGCGTAACTTTTTGCCGCATGCTGCGTTCACATATACATAAAAAGCAATCACAAGCAAAAATGAGATTGAAAGAATCATTGCACTTGTTAGTGGAGTTATGTTCATATCGAGTTTTTTTACAACAGAATGGATAGATCCGCTAAAACCAAAAACGATTATTCCAATCATAAAACCTAACCGACCTACACTTTTTTCTTCTGTATGGGGGGAAGTTTTTTTTCTAGTAGCTCATCATCCGTTACTATGTATGCTTTCATAGGTACAATCCAGTACAATAACGGGAAAATCATTCTCCAAAGAGAAGAGCCACCCAAATCTAAAATATATTTATCTCCACCGATACTAAGCACCTTGTACCTTAGATTGTTGTAAACTAGTTTGACGTTACATTTCATGCAGTTGTCACCCTCGACATTCAATCCTTAAAATAATACCTTAAGATTATTTTTTCCTAGAGTCCCCTTTAAATCGCACAGTTGTATCTCCGACTTTGATTGTTATAATTCCTATTGTCAATGAAATGAACAAAAACACTGTATAAGCAGTAAACATGAAACCATTTGGATCATCGATGGAAAAACTCATGGAAGCAAAAGTTAATGCTACCATCAAAAAGTAAAAAACTAGCACATCTATACAATAGCCCTTTGAATTCGGTCGAATCCATAATTTTTCCTTACGGTGTTTCTCAAGATGAATATGTTGTCGCAATTTCCTTCCACATAATATATTTGAATAATAGAACAAACCAATGATAAGTAAAAATATTACTAATAAAATAGTTATACTTGTAAGTGGTGTTATACTTATATTTAAATATTTTATAGAAGGATATATTAGATTCCCTAAGCCCAGCGCAACAATCCCGCCAAAGAAACCTTGCCAGCCCACTCTCTTTTTCTTTACATAGGGAGCTAGTACTTTGTTTATTAGCTTTTCATCGTTTACTTTGTAAACGTTTACAGGAAGAATCCAGTAAAGTAAGGGAAAAATGGTTCGCCAAAGAGAGGATCCTCCAATATCTAATATATACGTATCCATACCTATATTCAGAACTTTGTACCTTATATTCATGTAGACACCTTCAATAGTACACTTCATTTCATAGTCACCTTTCCAACTCAATAACAATTAAATGTTAATTTGTAAACCATGAAGTCTCTTAAGAAATCGGCGTGAGCTTCTCCGACATTTTTATCAGTATTCACCGCCATATGTCGAAAATCCGGAATTTCCCATCATATTATAGACAACAATAATCTGATAGAATCCTATTGTCAAAGAGTTTCAAGGTATTTGTTACCAATTGATTCCAAGGATTCATCCCTTTACGCAATAGTGATTGTTCTTCTAGGTGATTTTTCTCATCCGTCAATATAATCCAAACTGGTAAATATAAGGATGATTCCAACAATACACATGACCCAGGATAGGGTTGAACTTTTTTGGTTGCTCAGTTTTTTACGGATTTTTTCTAATGGGCGTTGCATGGATTTGTGGAACAATCGATGGAATATCAGTAATAGGATTGGTGGTAATATCATAATTACATTGTATCCGATGATTAGTAGCAAGGATTCGCCCCAAGGTACGTGTGCTGCCGTCAGCATTCCAATGGCTGTAAAATAAGGCAGGGCCGTTCCTACTTCAAGCAGAGAAGTTGTAAGTCCTAGTGGAATCATAGCGAGGATGGTGGTGGACTTAGGTTTCAGTTCTTTTGAAGATTTTTTCTCTGGCATAAAAAAACTTGCGATAAATAAACATGCTCCAATACTAAAAATCCCCCAACTTATGATTTTGTTTTGCAATATATTTGTTACCATATCAAATAGGACATCCATACCTACCATGAGGGAAACACCAATGGTAACATACACGCCTGCTACAGTCGCAAAATATAGGAACAAACGATTGGTCACCTGTTTTTGTTCGGTTAACAAAATATACACGGTAACACTAATTGTCGCGGGACTAAGCATATCAAAAATAGCAAGACCGGCAATCGTGAAATGGAGTTCTGTATTCATAGACTTTCTCCATCTTCTTCTTTTTCAGCAGCATACAATATGTACGCTTCATTCATAAAATCTAGCACATCTTGATCAATTGGATATAATCCTAGGTTTTCAGACTGCTCTTCCGACATGCGCATATCCCACAATTTATTAATAAATTCTTCTTCGCCTGCAAAAGATTCTTCACGTTTTTCATCCATTCTTTTAATGATCTGTTGCACCTTAGTTGCCTGGGGACCTTTATCCATATGCTGCTTTATTTGTCCAATTAATGCGATCCATTCAAGGGATTCCGGATCATCAAAGGACATATTCGGAACGTTTTCCCATAATGATTGTTCTCGTTCGTCAAACATGGATTCTCGATAGTTTTTCTTCATGTCTTTATCTTGTTGGGACAAGTGCATGATCTTTTGAATCGCACGCCAGCGATCCTTTCCTTCCATCCCAATACCACTAATGAGTTCTCTTAATGATTGTTCTTTTTCTCGTAAATGTTTTTGTTCTTTTTGTACAAAGGCCATTTGCTTTTTTAAACTTTCCAACCAATTCCAGTCGTCGGAAGCAAGCATGGCCTTGATTTCTTGTAGTTGAAAGCCAATATTTTGTAAAAACTGGATTTGTTGTAGCTTTTTGATTTCTTCATTTGTATATAAGCGGTGCCCTCCTTCTGTTCGAGAAGCTGGCTTTAATACATCAATCGAATCATAATAACGAAGTGTTCGCACTGTAACACCTGTGAGTTTTTGAACGTCATGAATATGAATCATATAAACCCTCCTTTCTGTAAAGTTACTCATTTTTTGTCGTAAAACTTTTAAGGACATAACCGACACCTAAACCAATTAGGACACCTGGGAAAGCATTGTTTACGAGCAGCCCAATACCCGCCCCAATAATAACACACCCATAAATAATAATATCTTCTTGTTTCATAGGATGTACCTCCCTCGCTTCATTTCCACTCAGTATACAAAATGACGTAACGTCAGTATCAAGTCCTTTATAAAACACTTGAAGTTGACGCAACGTAATCTCATACAATGGTAGGAGTCTAGGAGGGATATGCGTGCGAAGAACATTAGTCATCGGATTATTTTTTATAGTTACAGTTTTATTAGTGAGTTGTTCAACGGAAGAATGGGAAGAAATTCAACATACGAGCATCGAAGGAATTGAAACGATTGTTATTGATTACCGAAGTACAAATGTGTTCATTCAACCAACAGATGATGATGAATTAAAAACTGCTCTTTTGTTACACGATAACGGACCTAGTTTTGCTTTGAAGAAAGGGAATGGAAAAATAAACATTCGAACGAAAAGTAACATTACCCGTTTGTTTAGCACTCAAAAGCCATCTTTAACCATTAGCATTCCTAAAAATTATACGGGAGAAGTTGTGTTAAAAGGTTCATCCGGAAATGTGACTGGAGAAGATGTACAAATAGAGAAATTGAACATTAGCGGAAGTAGCGGGAATGTTGATCTTACTTTTAATGAATTTATGACACATACATCTATTTCTCTCAGCAGTGGAAATGTCGCTATTACAGTGCGTGAGCAACCTGATGTGAGCATTGACTTCAAATCAAAAAGTGGGAACCAATCCATCGATTTTGTTCTCGATGAGCAGGGGCAAACTAAACAACGAACAACAGGTACGATTGGAAAAGGTACGTACCCGTTACAAATTAAAACAACGTCGGGGAATGTTCGGTTGGAGAAGTTATCTATTCTCTGAATTGTGATAAGATGTAGTGACAATACGTGTTAAAGGGGAGGTTCTAAAAATGAAAAAAGCTCAAGTTCTCGTACTTGGAACGTTTCATATGGGACAAGAAGAAGGATTCGACTGTGAACATCGACAACCTGAAATTGAAGCTTTAGTAGATCGATTAGCACAATTTCAACCAACGAAAATTGCAGTGGAAATGGTGCCGGAGGATGCCGCTGCATTCGATGAACATTATCGGAAGTATCGCGATGGTACATGGGATTTAAAAACGAATGAAATTTACCAAATAGGATTTCGGTTAGCGAAAAAGTTAGAACACGCACGTGTGTATCCAACCGATTGGATGGGGCCTGCTGAAATGAGTTTCGGTGAGATTGAGGATTGGGGAACTGAGCACCAACCAAAACTGATGCAAGAATTATTTGCGGAATTGGCCGATTTTCCTAAGATAACAGAGGAGAAGACGATTCTCGAATATCATTATGAATTAAATAACCCAGAGTTAATTAAATCATTACATAAAGTTTATGTAAACGTAGCTCGAATAGGGACAATTGACAATAATGTAGGTATCAAGTGGTTGAGCTGGTGGTACAAACGAAATTTAATTATGTTTGCAAATCTCACACGGTTGATTGAATCATCTGATGAACGTATTTTATTTATCGTTGGAGTCTCGCATTCCTCTATAGTGACAAAATTTCTTGAGGAGAGTGACATTTGCGAAATCGTGCCCCCGCTTCAATATTTATAATAATTCATAAAGTTTAGCGAATGATCTCCTTTTCTCAGTTTCTTTTGGATGATTATTGCCATTGATACCATGGATTGCGAGAAAGCTGCAATTCTTTTGACGATTAACTCCATTGATACCAAGGATTACGAGAAAACTGCGATTCCTTTGACGATTAGATCCATTAATACCATGGATTACGGAAATAATGCTTTTCTTTTGACGATTAGCTCCATTGATACCATGGATTACGGAAATAATGCTTTTCTTTTGATGATTAACTCTCCTATCTTTGAAAAATTCACAATTGAAGCAGAAGCTATTCCCAGGTTATTATCCATAAAAATAGTATCTCAAAATTTTCTTCCCACTGAACTGTGTACGTGATGATTATCAATGATGGAAGGGAGCGAGGAGGAATCTGTAGATCGAAGATAGGATGCTCTCCCTTAACATATTTTTTATGAATGGTATACTAATCTATAATTATTTAAAGCAAACAATTGATAGAGATTGAAGATTAGGAGAATGGATGTATGAAGAAGCTGTTAAAGGAAGCTAATGTGCCATGGGATGAATCCATTGTTGCTGTTACTTCAGATAAAAAAAGTTATGAAAATAAATTTTTAGATACGCTGAATAATGGGTATCCTCTAATCATAATAGGCATTTTATTATTTTTTTATTTGGGCATTATTCTATCGATAATTTTCTTTGCAGCTGTCACTTCAGCTATTCTTTCGCCTCTCATGCCTTCGGAAATTGAAAATTCGATATTCTCAGTTTTAAGCTTTATGTTTTTCTTTGTCGGGATTTTTTCTGTTATTTCCATCATTATGGGGATACGGCAATTACGAAGAAAGGGAAAGTGGTATGTGATTTTGTATCCAGATCGCATTCTTTATAAGTATCGAGTTAACAAAAAGATGTATGAACAATGGGTCCCTTTATCGAAGTTACAAAAGTGTTTTATTTACCCAAGTCAAAAAAGTTCCTACCGTTTATTTTTCAAAGGTAAGATGATCAAGAAAATCTTTTTTATAAATGTTCAATTCGAATATGATGAACTTGACACTGTCCATTATATACCTATGCTACTTTCGAATCGCTACAATGACTTGAATACAATTATCTCGTATGTACAACATGCATATCATATACCTATCTATCTCACACAGAGGAAAATTGCGAAACAAGAAACCTTTCAGTCGATAGAGGATACACATTTTCAAAAAGTCGATTTTAATGGAGACTTACATGCATATATTTACAATAAACGAGACGGTATGTAACAAACATATTGCTCGTTGTTCGATGTAAAATTTGTAGAATTACTGCGATTCCTTTGATGATTAACTCCTTTGATACCATGGATTGCAGAAATACAGCGGTTCTTTTGACGATTAGATCCATTGATACCATGGATTACGAAAATACTGCGATTCTTTTGACGATTAGCTCCTTGGATACCAAGGATTACGAGAAAAGTGCAATTCCTTTGACGATTAGCTCCTTTAATACCATAGACTACGGAAATACAGCGATTCCTTTGATGATTACATCCATCGATACCTAATTGCTCTTTTTAGCTAAAATGCGTGCAGTTATTGAAATAATTATTGCCACAGCTGATATAATTAGAATTGTAACATACATGATTAACCACTTCTTTCTTGTTTTTTATGTATAATGGGTGTACAATATACATAGAATATGGAATAAGGAAGGGTTTTACCCCTCCCTTAATGTGGTTTAGGGCTATCGCTTATCGGAGCGATGGCTTTTCTTTTTTCTATCCGTTAAAGATATACAAAGATTAACCAGAGCCGTAACCAAGCTAACAATAGCCCCAATCAAAGCCACTACTTCCATATTCATCACCCCCTTTATGTTCTCTCAAAAGAAAGAGGGCATGTACATTATACCATAAACAACCACAAATTAGAACACTAGTTCCCATTTGTCCTTTTTTACTTAGCCTTTAATTAACCACTTCTACTTATCACTTTTCTTTTCCGCATAATCCGTCGCTCGTTCGGCAAAATCTAATACTTCTTCTGAAATGGGAAAAAAGCCTGTTTCTTCTGCGGGCAGTTTGCGAACTTTCCAAAATTGGTCCATCAGGTGTTCATTGCCATCAAATATGTCGGATGATAATTTGTGTAGTGCTCGAGCAATATCTATTCCCTCGTCTGATTCAGGTGGGATTCCATCTTGTATGCATTGTTCCATTTGTCGCAATACTTTCATCGATTGTTCTAGCATAGCATCCTTATGACTCAAACTAGGGATGCTTTTTTGTAATGTTTGTTGATCCTCGTTTTCAAAATAGTCCAGCCATTTTCCGGAGCTTTTTTCTGTTTTTTGTACGACTTCTACTACCTTTTCCCATGATAGTTCTGCATCAAATTCGATCATATTGATTAAGGAAGAGGTATAGCTAATATTTGTTTGGAGTTCCTCTAACTGCTCCTGTAAATACGTATAATGGGTTTTTAAAATTTGCTCATATGACATTTTTTCGATGACTTCTCGAATACTTTTTAACGGAAGGGATAATGATTTTAAAATCATTATTTTTTCCAGGGTAAATAAATCATCTTCAGAATACATCCGCTTCCCATGTTCATCCTTATATGTAGGCGTCAACAGTCCAATTTCATCATAATAGCGTAATGTTCGAACGGAAATATTTCGCTCGTGAGCGACTTCTCCTGTCGTCCATGTTTTCATTTTATTTGCTCCTATCCACTTGCAGGTTACGTTACGTCACCCATTATACTACGATTATAATCTGATAGAAAGTAGGGAATGGTATGAGTTTACGAGAGAATGATGTGTGGGGATGGCGGGAATGTGTAGCACTGCTGGTTCTTGAGTTTGTCGGTGTCATTGTTGGAATCAAATTGATCGTACAACCGATGTACGAGCGGTGGTTGGATAATGATTTGTATGCTGGGACGTTAATGGGGCTAACCGTTGCGATTACGTTAATGGTTGGGGTGTATTTCATTGCATTGCGCCCGCGCCAACTTTCCTGGAAAGAAGTAGGCGTACGAACATTTCAGAAAAAAGATTGGAAACTGATTGGAATGTATACGGCTATATTAGTCATCGGTTCGGTTGTTCTTATGTTACTTACGATGCTGGTTGGTAATCAGTTGGAAAATAGTAAAACAGATGCGATGCAAGAAAATTTTTCGGTGTTTTCAGCATTGATTGCTTTTATTTCTGCCGTTGTAATTTCACCTATATATGAAGAAATTTTGTACCGCGGATTTATGTATCTTTTTTTTCGCAATCGTGTAGGAGTTACATATGCGATTGTGATTAGTTCGCTCATTTTTACGATTGCCCATATTCCAACGTACAATGCGATGCCGGTTAATTTTTTCGGTGGGATTATTTTTGCCCTTGCTTATGAACGTACAAACTCTATTTGGCCCTCTGTATTGATTCATGGACTTACAAATGCGGTGTTCGTTTTAGCAACCTTTTTCGGTTAAAATAGTTAGAAAACTCTCTAAAAACTATTAGTTTAATAACCTATTGCATTCTCAGATTGACTTATGTTACCTTATAGAAACTATACGTTTTTCACTTCTTGCAGCATTGTTTAAAACCTTGATTTGACAGTGTTTGTGCAGATGTGGTGACGTAGAAGTCAATCTGTTTGTGAGGGGGTTTCTATATGTATTTTGTTTTTGATTTAGATGGAGCGATTAGTTTTGAAGGAGAACATATTTCTGAAGGAATGCGAGAGGCTATGAATCATTTAGTTGAAAACGATCATGAGGTTGTATTTACTTCTGCTAAAACCATTCGTGATATGTGGTCGATGATTCCACGAGAATTTCATCACCATACGATGATCGGTGCCAATGGCGCATTAATTGCAACAAACGGAAAAATTGTTCATACAAAATCATTTACTCAAGAACAAATGGAGGAAATTACTCATTTTATTGAAACATTTGATGCTACGTATTTAATTGATGGGGATTGGGACTATGATTATACGGGGCCAAATGATCACCATATTTTAAAAGATATCGATCCAGCACACGTTGCCGAGATGGTTCCTTTTGATGATTTACCATCAGTTGTGAAAGTATCCATCTTATCTTCAAAAGATTCGAAGCAGTTCGCTGAAAAGTTAGTAGATATTGATGTGCGCGTAACTGCCCATGAAAATGAAGTTGGCTTAGATGTTCGACCGAAGCATGTGCACAAACGCAGTGCCTTAGAAGATTTGGGGATTGAAAAGGATAATTATGTCGCTTTCGGTAGTGACGGAAATGACCTCACCTTGTTTGATCACGCGCACCATTCCGTCATTGTTGGAGACCATGGAGACCTTGCAGCGATTGCAAAAGAAGTCATTCAAAATGTGGAAAATGTCGAGCAACGAATCATTGGAAAAATAAAAGAATTGTCCGAGCGATACGCTTTTTAATAGAAAAGCTGCCTTTCCTTTGGGAGAGGCAGCTTGTTTTATTGTATTGAACACCTTAAAGTGAAACTTCATTCAGTGGGGGGTTTTTATTCATCCCCACTGACAATAGGGGAACAAAGGATAAGAACGTCACGTCCTGTGACAAATCCTTTGTGACCTACGTCCTGTAGGCCCGAACAGAATCAGGGATTTACGAGCAGTTTATCCCCCACTTACTTTCTTTGGTTTATTCAGATATTTAAAGTCGGGGTATTACTGCTCGTTAATGCGTGATAAAATAAGAGAAATCATTGCGACGAAAGGAGTATTGTTGATGTATACAGATGAGGAATTAACCATTCGTCCCATTGAGAAGCGCGATTTGCCGATGTTATGGGAAGCAATATTTAAAGAAGATTTCCCCGAATGGAAAAAGTGGGATGCGCCCTACTTTCCCCATCAGTCGATGCCCTTTGAGGAGTTTATGGACATGTCGTCTGCTTGGATTGGAAGAGATGATCGCTGGGTGATTACTGTAGATGAGGTTGTATGCGGGACGGTTTCGTATTACTTTGAAGACGATCGAGGCAACTGGTTAGAATGTGGCATTATTATTCATCAATCAGGCAACTGGAATAAACGCATCGGCACCCGGGCACTTACTTTATGGGTGGACCATTTATTTCAGCAATTTCCCGTTCCACGCGTCGGCTTAACGACATAGTCTGGGAACAAGCGGATGATTCGTGTCGGTGAAAAACTAGGCATGCAAATGGAAGGTCGGATGCGAAACGTGCGTTTTTATGAAGGGAAATATTATGATTCGATCCGGATGGGCATGTTGCGGGAAGAATGGGAAGAAATCAAAGGGCATGTGTAAAAAGGATACAAAAACTGGCTGGCATGATTGGCAACATACTAGCCAGTGCTTCATTCAATCATTTATTCGGTCCATAAATCCGCCGAATTATATCTGATTCTTTTTCTTTATTCACTCGTTTGGTTAATGTCGTTTTCCAATTGATTGCCAAGTATTCACACGACGCAAGCTTTGTAGCCGCTTCGATATCTTGTTTATGTGTATGCATCACTTCATTCGCTTTTGTGATCGTCCATTCAGGATATGGGCGCTCGATTAATGTGAGTGCGTCCCCCGCTTCGACATACCCTTCTTGCAAGACTCTGAAATACCAACCGGTTCGCCCACTATTTTGAATGCGAACGGAAAAGTCAATCATTCTCGTGCGGCGGGCAGGTTTCCAACACGGTTGTCTCGGTTGCGACACTTGGATAATCGCTTCACCAACTTCATATGTATCGCCAATGCAACAATCGTCTTCATCCATATGATCTATTGCAAAGTTTTCACCCATCGTTCCGACAACAAGGTCTTCTCGTTCAAGTTCCTCCTGCCACTTTTCATAATGTGCAGTTGGATACGCAAAGACTGCTTTTTCTGGACCACCATGATGTTTCTTATCCGCTTGTTCGTCTCCAACAAGATTCGTTTCCCCCAGCCATACTTTTCCCTCAACAGGTTCTTTAAAAATCGAACTCGTCCACTCCCTGTCTAATGCATTTTTTGCATCCGCCTCACCAACCGTCACTGGCTTGCCGACATAAAGTGCGGAAATAAAACTTTTCGTCATGTGTTCATCTCCTTATATGTGCAGTATCTCTCTAGTTTCTTATTTTACATCTATTTAGAGCAAAAAGCATCTTCCCTCCATGGAAAGATGCTTTTACTTATTCGGTAGATTCTTCTGCTTGCTGCATCGACATGGCTTTTATGGGTAGGGAATTAATGGAGTCGATGAGCACGTTTAGCTTTGTTTCGATGCGGTGAAGTAAATAAAAAGTCACCGCAATCGGAAATCCAACGTCTGTTAGTACGGCCAACCAATTCGTATCCATAGTCTCGCCTCCGATCTAAAGTATTTTTATAAAAAAAGCAAAGATAGGATGCTCCCCCATCTTTGCTTTTCATGAATCTCTGGTGTAGATGTTATACGTCGAGTTCGATGTCCTCAATCGTCGTTTCTACAACACGTGCGCTTTTCTTTACAACGAGGTCGCCACCTGTGGACGTGAATGCATTTTGCGAAATGATCTCGTCCATTGCCGCTTCAACAGCTTCTACATCTACTGGATATACGGGCTTGTCCAATGTGTGTTTAACTGTTTTTCCTTCTTCATTTTCAAAAAAGAGTTCTAACTTTTTCATGCGAATCCCTCCCTTCTAGATGTATTTTGAGGATTACATTTCGTGGATTTCTGCGCGGTCAATGCGCTCAACGATTTGAAGTGGGCGATCTTGTAAGGACACAAGTGCCACCGCAACTGCGTAGGCTTGCTCTGCAGTTGCGTCTGTTTTAAGTGTGTTGAAGTTTTTGTTGCGGTAGATTGCTTTCCCAGTTTCTGGATTTTCACCATCATATAGAACGAGACGCAACTGAGAAGTTATCGGATGAACTGAAGTCATGTGTATCACCTCCCCTGCCTTCACACATATAATCGGATATTCGTTCAAAAAGGGGGCATGATTTTGAAAAAACTTTTTATTTTTGTGAAGCTTCATTAATAGGGGCTGGATGGAATTTGAGTTAGTGCTTGGATTGGAGCGGGTTCGTTGAATGCGGGCACTATCAAGAGACTTAGTACCTCGATTGGATTGGGATCTTAGAATCCAGGCACTATCAGACGAGTTAGTGCCTCAATTGATGGGAAGTCTCCGAATCCAGGCACTATCAAACGGCTTAGTACCTCGATTGCATCCAATATGAAGATTTTTTTATAATTAATGCAACCGAATGGTATGTTAATCGTCTATACTAAGAAGGTATTATGACATTAGATGGGGGTAAGGGGAAGATTAGGTTGGCAAGAAGTGATCAGTGTCATGCGACTGTTATTCAGTGGTATGACGAATATAGTATAGCAATTTTTAAATATATTTTAAAAATGATTAAAGATGAGCAACAAGCTGAGGATTTGACGCAAGACACATTTATAAAAGCTTATACATATACGTTGAACAATAGAGACGTCGATTATCCGAAAACCTTTTTATATCGACTCGCCCATAATGTAACGATTGATTACATACGGAAGCGCAAGCCACTACGAATGTTTGAAAACTTTTTCTCTTATCAAAAAGATCCTGGACCATCCGTTGAATCGATTGTTGAAATACGGGAATCATCGAGATCTTTGTATGATGCACTAGATGCCTTAAAACCTTCGTATCGGAGTGTCATTCTTTTACGTGACATCGAAGGTTTGTCTGTACGTGAAACCGCGCATGTCCTTGGATGGTCGGAAGCTAAAGTGAAATCAACTGCATTCCGAGGGAAAAAAGCTTTAAAAAAGCACTTAGCAAAAGAAGGTGATCTGCATGAATGAGGATCAAAAATTCGAGCAATCGCTTAAAGATTTGAATAAAGATATTATTTGGAATGAGCAGCGACAACAACAGATTCGAAATGAATTGATCCAACAAATGCATCGGAATCAAAATAGTAAGAAGCCAAAGATTAAGCGAAAAATTGTACCTGCTTTTTCGATTGTCCTTTCTCTAGCCATTGTTGCCATTATTCTTTTAACGGAGTTTGGGACCCATCAAGTCTTGGACAACACTCAGGCACAATTGAACGGAATGTCACAAACGGACGTCCGTATGAAAGAAATTAAGGAGAAAAACCCGAACAATCACCATGAAGGCAATCGCTCATTGACCCAGCGCGAAATTATGGATGCCATCAAAGGGCAAATGTCGTCACAAATACCTTTACAGTTACCAAAAAAAATACAATTACCCGAAGGAAAAC
The DNA here is from genome assembly GCA_026168805.1 of Caryophanales bacterium. Taxonomy (GTDB): domain Bacteria; phylum Bacillota; class Bacilli; order Bacillales; family Amphibacillaceae; genus CALAMD01. The sequence continues at coordinate 35,980 of JAPFDS010000060.1, forward strand.
ATTTAACAGCTGTTACTTCTTCGGAACAAACCGGGTACGAAGTCATCTTTTATCAACATGATGAACCGATTCCGATTAATAATCAACAACTGCTTGGAGAAGACAATCCAGCTGAAGTCATCGCACGCGTTTCTGTACAACAGTATGACACGCAAAAACAAGCCGATGATGCTGTTGCTTATGAAGTATTTGATGAGGAATCTGGTAACGCAACGACACTTAATGAGGAATTGACAGGGTATAAAAAAACGACGGACGGCTCTACACATATGAGCTGGAATGTCGGACGTTGGGCAATTACAACAGACGGAGAACATTCGCTCTCTACAGAAGTCGTCGATTATTTAGATAACTATATGTTGCCTCCCCCTCGCGAAAACGGATTTGCTCATTTATCTACGCAAGGGATTAATCACATTGTTTGGCAAAACGAAACGACTGTGTACACGATTGACCAAGTAACTGATCCATTCACAGCACTAGAAATTGCAGTTGAATTTGAATAAGGAATATTTTATGGAGGGTAATATCATGAAGAGAATTTTAATGACATTGACAGTTGTATGTATGATGGGATTCCTACTAGTTGGATGTGGGAATGATGAAGAAAAAGAAGCACAAGAGAACGAACAACCAACAGAATCGCAACAGCATCAAGATGAAGAAAATACGGAGAATTCTACAGATGATTCAGACGATTCGATAACGGAAGATGATGAAGCAACGCCTGAAGAGGAGCAGCAGGAAGATTCAACAGATTCGGAATCCGAAAATGATGCTAATGAAACAGCTGAAGGTGAAAAAGAAGAATACTTAGCATTATTACAGCAGACAAAAGAAGAAACTGACGAGATGCGCGAACATCCTAGAGATGATACAACATACGCTATGAAAGAAGTTGAAGGAAATCTGTATGTTATTTGGGATGGATTGTTAAACGACATTTATGAAGATTTAGAAGAACAGCTTTCCCCTGAAGAAATGGACGAGCTCAGAGACGAACAACGTGCATGGCTCGAGTATAGAGACGAGACTGCTAAAGACGCATCGTTAAAATATGAAGGTGGTACAGCGGAACAGTTGGAGTATGTAATGGTCGAAAACAATCTTACTATTGATAGATGTTTTGAACTTGTTGAAGATTATTTCGTTGAATAGTTTGCTATACAAGCCCTATGTGCATAGGATAATATAGCGACAACAAGAAGGTGATCGAGTTGAGTTCATTTCATGGGGATGGCGGAGATGATAGAAAGTTAGCTAATTTTTTACAAGTCGTTGGGCAATTGTTTAATATAACAGGTGAAACGTTAGGTTTCATTGGTCAATCGATTGAATTGGAACAAGATAAAATGGACGACATACAAGAAGAACGGGAAAAACAACAAATGCAGGAACAGATTGACCAGATGCAAGAGCAAATCCAAGCTTTACAAGAAGAAATGAAGAAGCAAGATTGATGTGGCTTTTTTGGATATAGAACGATAGTGCCTGAAAATCGTACGAAACTGAAAATGCAGGTACTATCCCCTCTTTTAGTGCCTGCATTTTGCGACGCTCATCTCATACGATCGCTATCTTTCTGTTTAGTGCCTGGATTTTTGGGGGCATGTGTCATCCGGCAACTATCTTTTCGGATAGTGCCCTAAATTCCAAATCGTTTCCTAAAAGGGGCACTAACCCTTGATGATAATAAAATTTTATGAGGTGTTTTCATGAAAAAACATACCATTATATACAGCTTCTTCTCTCTTTTCATTGGGCTTATGCTACTTGGGTGCGATGCCGATGAAAAAAATCCGATTGACGTTACGATGAACAAAGTGAGTGACTTATTTGTCGATGTCGATGAAGAAGATATTAAAGAAGAAATCACCGGAACCATCAAAGAGTCTACAAACAAGAAACACATTGATGAAGCACTGGAAGTATTTCATACGATTGACGCAACGGATGAAGACGAAGAGAAACTTGTTTCCGCTCTTCATTTGGCCATTTTGAATGCCCAACTTCAACTCGTGGAGCGGGAAATTGCAAAAGACGAAGCACATATCGATGACCAAGTAGATGAGGAACTAGAACCATATGAACCGGACGAAGATGATATTGTTCTGAAAAATAATCAGCTAAAAAACAAACAATCGTTCCTGGATTTCATGGAAATTGCCGGAGAAAATGGCAAAGATAACGAAATTGAAATTCGTGTAGTGAAAGATGAAGGCGAAAAAGGTGTGCTCATTTATGATTTACAATCACGGTATGATGAGCGGGCTGATCAAAGTTGGATTGATGTGTATCCAGATATGAGTTATTACAGTACGGCCACCGATGATACACAGGATGTTTTCAATAATGCGCCACAACAATGTAATTATATCGAAAAAGATGAGATGGATGGATTTTATAAAATTTATGAATGCCGTACCCATTGGGATTACCCCCTTCTTCCAGATGTTGCTGGGGATGAAGCATGAGAAGTGAGTTGTATAATCTTCAGCCTACAAGTAGATGATAAAGATATCTATTTTTAGGAAGGGTGATTTTATGAAGAAGGAAGAAGATAACAAGCGCAAAACGCTGACGACCCGCCAAGGCAGGCCAGTAACCGATAATCAAAATATCCGGACGATTGGAAATCGGGGTCCAGCTACATTAGAGAACTATCATTTTATAGAAAAGATTTCTCATTTTGACCGAGAAGAGGTTCCGGAGCGAATTGCACATGCTCGTGGAACGGGAGCGTTTGGATATTTTGAAACGTATGGGAAAGTTGGCGATGAACCTGTTGAGAAATATACCCGGGCGAAAGTATTTTCCGGTGCTGGAAAGAAAACTCCTTTAATGGTGCGATTTTCAACCGTTGCCGGAGCAAAAGATTCACCTGAAACGGAGCGTGATCCCCGCGGGTTTGCGGTGAAAATATATACGGAAGATGGAAATTGGGATTTAGTCGGGAACAACTTGAAGATTTTCTTTATCCGAGATGCGATGAAATTTCCGGATATGATTCATGCGTTTAAACCTGATCCAGCGTCAAATGTGCCTCATCCACAGCGCATGTTTGATTTTGTTTCGCGCACGCCTGAAGCGACCCATATGATTACATTTTTGTTCTCCCCTTGGGGAATTCCCGCTACATACCGCCATATGCAAGGTTCTGGAGTGAACACGTATAAGTGGGTCAATGAAAAAGGTGAGGCTGTATTGGTAAAATACCACTGGGAACCGAAGCAAGGGATTCGTAATTTAACCCAAGAAGAAGCGAGTAAGATTCAAGCAAAAAACGTCGGGCATGCGACACAAGATTTATATGAATCCATCGAACGCGGTGATTTTCCGGAATGGGAATTGTTCGTTCAGATCATGGAAGATGATTATCATGAGGAACTTGATTTTGATCCCTTGGACGATACGAAATTATGGCCGGAGGAAAAATTTCCGTGGTTGCCGGTTGGTCGTTTAGTGTTGGATGAAAATCCTGTCGACTTCCACTCACAAATTGAACAAGCTGCTTTTGGCACGGGTGTGCTTGTGGATGGGATGGATTTTTCAGATGATAAAATGTTGCAAGGTCGGACGTTTTCGTATTCGGACACACAGCGGTATCGGGTTGGATCGAACTATTTACAGCTCCCTGTGAATGCTCCAAAAACAGATGTGCATACCAATCAACGGCGTGGGCAAATGGATTTTCGCGACCCAGAGCAGTTTAAAGATGGGAAAGATAGTGAACATATTAACTATGAGCCTTCCATTATTGGCGGATATAAAGAAGCTGAAGAAAAGCGACCTGAACACCGCCCTACTTTTAACGATGCGGCGATGAGTGCTCCGATTGATCGACCAAATAATTATGGGCAAGCCGGGGATACGTACCGGAGCTTTGAAGATTGGGAGCGGGATGAATTGATTCTCAATTTATCTGATGCACTTGCTGTTTGTGATGAACGGATTCAGGATGCAATGGTTGAGCATTTTACTCAAGCAGATCAGGATTATGGTCGACGTGTGAAAGAAGGAATCGAAGCGAAAATGAAAGAGATTGAAGGGATGGACACGGAGAATACCGTTCCAGGCCGAGAGTCTGGTTCGTCCAAATATGGACAAGGTTCAATCGACGCAACTGAAGCGACAGAAGATGCTGTGAAAAAGAGTCGTGAATCTGATCGTTATTAAATGTAGGAAAGACTGTCTAGAAAGTAAATAAAATCTAGACAGTTTTTTGCGTTGCATATATAGGCATATGCTTATATTATTATATGTATATCCTTTTTAAAAAATGAGGAGGTACATACGTGTTGAGAACTACTCTAGAAATAGATCATGCATCAACTATTCTAAAGTTACTCGGGGATCAAACGAGATTAACAATCATGAAATTAGTGGATGACCACACGTGTTGTGTGTGTGAATTCGTTGAAATTTTTCAAGTGAGCCAACCATCCATTAGTCAGCATGTGCGAAAGTTAAAAGACGTAGGTTTAGTTCATGAGGAGAGAAAAGGACAATGGGTATTTTACTCTGCGAATAAAGAAAATGTGTATTATCCATTTGTTCAATCCATTATTGATCAACTACCTAGTCAAGATCAAAAATTAAAGAAATTGGAAGAACAAGGTACACGAATATCATGTAATTAAGTGTTTTTTTAGGAGGTTTTATTTTGTCGACACCGCTTATACTCGCAATTATCATTTTTGTACTAACATTGGTGTTTGTTATTTGGCAACCGAAAGGATTAAACATTGGCTGGTCTGCAATGGGTGGAGCTATGTTGGCTTTACTCGCAGGCGTTGTTGGATTTAAAGATGTTATAACTGTTACGGAAATTGTTTGGAACGCGACGCTTGCGTTTATTGCAATTATCATCATTTCTCTCATATTAGATGCGATTGGCTTATTCGAATGGGCTGCCCTTCATATGGCGAAAATAGCAAAAGGCAATGGGTTAAAAATGTTCATATACATCAGTATTTTAGGTGCCATTGTTGCTGCCTTTTTTGCGAATGATGGTGCGGCTCTGATTTTGACGCCGATCGTCCTTGCGATGGTACGTAATTTAAATTTTAACGAAAAAATGATTTTTCCCTTCATTATGGCAAGTGGATTTATCGCAGATACGACTTCCCTTCCATTCGTGATTAGTAACTTAGTAAATATCGTTTCAGCAGATTTCTTTAATATTGGTTTTGTAGAGTATGCTTCTAGAATGATTATACCGAACTTGTTTTCACTCGTTGCGACCATTACGGTATTGCTTATTTATTTCAGAAAAAGCATACCGCGTACATATGACATTTCCGAATTACGCGAGCCGAGAGAGGCGATTAAAGACGTGAAAATGTTTCGACTGTCATGGGTTATTCTTGCATTATTACTAATTGGCTACTTTGTAAGTGAGTCCGTCGCAGTGCCGGTTTCAATTGTTGCAGGGGTCATCGCGCTCTTCTTTATCTTTATATCCAAAGGCAGTCAATCGGTTAATACGAAAGAAATCCTTAAAGGTGCACCATGGAATATCGTCTTTTTTTCCATCGGAATGTATGTCGTTGTCTATGGATTAAGCAATGCTGGGCTCACTTCTGCATTAGCGCATGTGATTACATTCGTATCTGAGCAAGGGATGTTTTTTGCTACTGTCGGCATGGGCTTTATCGCTGCTTTCCTATCATCCATTATGAATAACTTGCCTACGGTTATGATTGATGCGTTAGCGATTGCTGAAACAAATACTTCGGATGTATTGCGGGAAGCTCTTATATATGCAAATATTGTCGGGTCTGATTTAGGTCCAAAGATTACCCCGATCGGTTCATTAGCAACCTTAGTATGGCTTCATGTATTGTCGCAAAAAGGAATTAAAATATCATGGGGTACGTATTTTAAAACAGGGATTGTTTTGACGGTTCCCATTTTATTTATCACGTTAGTTGGTCTTTACCTGACATTGGAAGTGTTTTAATGGGGAATGAAGGTTGCTCATGACTTGTGACGGCTGATTTTTAGTGAGAAGAGGTCATGAGAGCACTGCTCATGACTTCTGAATACGATTTGAGCGCGGGGAGAGGTCATGAGAACGTCGCTCATGACTTCTGAATACGATTTGGGCACGGGGAGAGGTCATGAGAACGTCGCTCATGACTTCTGCAACCGATTTGGGCGCGAGGAGAGGTCATGAGAACGTCGCTCATGACTTCTGAATACGATTTGAGCGCGAGGAGAGGTCATGAGAACGTCGCTCATGACTTCTGCAACCGATTTGGGCGCGAGGAGAGGTCATGAGAACGTCGCTCATGACTTCTGCAACCAATTTGGGCACGGGGAGAGGTCATGAGAGCATCGCTCATGACTTCTTAATCCGATTTGAGCGCGAGGAGAGGTCATGAGAACGTCGCTCATGACTTCTGAATACGATTTGGGCGCGAGGAGAGGTCATGAGAGCAACGCTCATGACTTCTGTAACCGATTTGGGCGTGAGGAGAGGTCATGAGAGCATCGCTCATGACTTCTGAATACGATTTGAGCGCGAGGAGAGGTCATGAGAGCACGGCTCATGACTCCTTAATACGATTTGGGCGAATTCAGACGTCATGAGAAAAGGAGACCACACGGCGCGGCCTCCTTTTTATCAAATTTCTATTTCCCTAACCGACTCACAACTTCTTTTCCAATTTCGATGGATGCGGTTGCTGCTGGGGATGGTGCGTTGCAGACGTGTAAGCTTTTCTTCCCTTTAATGATCATAAAATCATCAACGAGAGAACCATCTTTGTTTAATGCTTGCGCGCGGACACCGGCTGGTGCTGCGACGAGGTCATCTTTTTCGATGGCTGGGATGAGTTGTTGCAAGCTTTCGGTGAATTTTTGCTTACTGACCGAACGCATCATCTCCCCTGCGCCAACTTTCATATACTTACCTGCTAGTTTGATAAACCCTTTATATGTAAGGGTTTCAGCTAGATCTTTCAAGTTAATATCTGTTTTCTTATACCCTTCCCTTTTAAAACCAAGAACGGCGTTTGGTCCCGCTTCAATTTCCCCATTAATACCACGCGTAAAATGAACACCTAAAAATGGAAATTCAGGGTTCGGAACTGGGTAAATTAGATTTTTAACGAGATGCGTACTTTCTTCTTTTAAGGTAAAGTATTCACCACGGAAAGGAACAATTTTCATATCAATGTGGTAGCCTGCCATGTTGGCAATCCGGTCACTTTGCAAACCTGCACAGTTGATGACAAAGTCCGTTTTGTATGTTGCTTTGCTTGTTTCAACGGTTACTTCATCGGCGCCTTCATGAATGGCTTCGACTGCTTCTCCACAATGAATGTCACTGCCTTGTTCAATAATAATAGAAGCAAATGCTTTCGACACTTCTGTGTAGTCAACAATGCCTGCGTCTTTCACGTGGATGGCTTCCACCCCATTTACGTTTGGCTCTACTTCTAGGAGTTGTTCTTGATTTAGGCGTGCAATGTTCAGTTTATTTTGTAATCCTCGCTCATATAAATCATCAAGCAGTGGACGTTCTTTTTCATTCGTTGCAACGATGACTTTTCCGCACATATCATAGGGAATACCATGTTTTTCACAAAATTCTTGCATGGATTTATTCCCTGCGCGAGCGAATCGTGCTTTGAAACTTCCTGGTGTGTAATAAATTCCTGAGTGAATAACGCCACTATTGTGTCCGGTTTGGTGTGCCGCAAGTTCGTCTTCTTTTTCCAACACAAGAATTTTTTTATTCGGATATTTTTCTGCAAGTTCTTTTCCGACGGATAATCCAACGATTCCTCCGCCAATGATTGTATAGTCGTACATGTGTGTTTCCCCCTAAAGTTGAATTTCACAAGCTTCTGCCAGTAGTTGGACGAGATGAACTACTTGCGTTCGCTCCTCGTCGCCAGTTCGCTCGACACCGACTTTCATTTGTAAGTGGCACCCTGGATTGGTTGTAATAATGATGTCCGGTTCGATTTCTTTCACGTTGTCCATTTTGTTATCTAAAATCTTCATCGATGCATCGTAATGTTCGATATTGTATGTTCCTGCAGATCCACAGCACATATGGGCTTCTGGAAGAGGAACGAAATCAATTCCTGGAATGGAATGAATGAGTTTCAACGGTTCTTCCACTTTGCGTTGTACATTGCTTAGATGGCAAGATGGTTGATAGGTTACTTTTTGATGAATTTCCTTTGTAAAAGGTAAATCAAATTTGCTTAAAATAACACTGATATCAACGTTTTTCGCTGCAAAAGCTTTCGCCCGTTCTGCCCAGTCGGGTTCGTTTTCTAGTAGAATATCGTACTCCACGAGCATGGCTCCACATCCACCAATGCTATTGACGACATAATCAAAGTTGTGCTTTTCAAATGCTTCAATGTTTTGTTTCGCAAGACGTTTCGTTGTATCTGTTTCACCACTATGATGCTGCAATGCTCCGCAACACGTTTGTTCTTTAATGACCGTCACTTCACAGCCGGCCGCTTCTAGTAATTTCATGCTTAATGTATTGATCTCAGAAAACATCACATCCATAATACAGCCAACGAAAAAGCCAATGTGCAGTTTCGGTTGTTTGGTCGGCTCATACTGTTTGGCACGATTTCTGCGCTTCATCGGTCCTTCGACTTTAGGCATGGCTCGCTCAAATGTTCGTAATTTTTCCGGTAAGATGTTGATCATTTTCGTTTTACGGGCGAGTGTTTGTAAACCTGTTTTTTGGTAAAATGCCAGACCAGCACTGCCGACAGATAATATTTTCGAACTTGGAAATGACTTTTTGAACATAAAGTCTTGAAATAATTTCACGTGTTTCGGCATTGTCTTTTTCTTTTCTGCTTGTAAAACTTCTTTTGCGGAGTCAAGAATGCGTCCGTATTGTACGTTTGTTGGACAAACGACTTCACAGGCGCGGCATCCAAGACATAAATCAATCGGTCCTTCTAATTCGGAATACGTAATTTTTCCTTCGGCGGCCATTTTAACGAGATTGATTCGTCCCCGAGGTGATTGTGCTTCACTGCCCATCGACACGTACGTCGGACAGGCGGGTAAACAGTAGCCACACTGGACACAATCAAAGGTTTCTTCATAGGCTAATTTCGGTTCAGTCATCGGTCAACACCAACTTTTGCCCAGGTTCTGGGAAGATCTTTCCGGGATTTAGGATGTTATTAGGATCCCAACTCGTTTTGATTCGTTTCATTAAATCAAGCCCAACTTCCCCAAGTTCCATTTCCATAAAAGGAGCTTTGAGTGTGCCGATTCCGTGCTCGCCTGATAATGTACCACCAAGATCAACTGCTGCTTCGAAAATTTCACCAACGGCCTGTTCCACACGGCGCATTTCTTCATGATCGCGTTTGTCCGCAATGATATTTGGGTGTAAGTTTCCATCTCCAGCATGGCCAAAAACGACTAAATCGACATCGTACTTTTCTTTAATGACCATTAGTCGTTCAAACATTTCCGGAATTTTACTCCGGGGAACGGTTGCGTCTTCAGAGATTTTCGTTGGTTTCTCACGGACGATTGCTGGAGATACGAGTTTGCGCGCTTTCCATAGTTCTTGCTCTTCCTCCGCGGTTTCAGCAACTTGTACATCCGCCATATGTGCTTTGGTACATGCTTCTTTCACACGCTCCATTTCATCTTCAATCGCTCGTGGATGGCCATCGAGTTCAATCAAAAGAAGTGCGCCTGCATCTGTTGGAAGACCAAGAGGTTCATATTCTTCTACCGCGACAATCGATGCGTTGTCCATAATTTCAAGTTTAGAAGGGACGATTCCGGATGTTAAAATTAATGTGACTGCTTTACCCGCATCAACAATATTATGAAACACTGTCATCATCGTTTTGGTTGCCAGTGGTTTTGGATGAAGTCTCACCGTTGCTTCTGTAATAACGCCAAGAGTTCCTTCCGAACCGACAATGAGTTTTGTTAGATCAAAGCCAGTCACGTTTTTAATCGTCCGACCACCCGTGCGAATCACTTCGCCTTCAGGGGTAACGACTTCAAGACCAATGACGTAATCTTTTGTGACACCGTACTTTAGACCACGAGGACCACCGGAGTTTTCGGCTAAGTTTCCTCCGATCGTCGAAACGTGCGCACTACTTGGATCTGGCGGATACATCAGTCCTTCTTTCATCGCTGCATCGTTGATATCTGCCGTAATAACGCCTGGAGAAACAGTCGCGACCATGTCAATTGGGTCAATGTCTAACTGATCATTCCACTGGGATAAATCAAGCACAATTCCACCGTGCACAGGAAGAGACCCCCCGCTTAATCCGGTTGCTTGACCTCTCGGATATACAGCGACATTGTGTTGGTTCGCCAGCTTCATAATTGCTGCAACTTCAGTCGTGGACATTGCTTGCACGACAATATCTGGTGTAAAGGAGCCAAAAGATGCATCAAATGAGTAGCTTACGAGATCAAACGTCTCTGTTAAAATACGTGTTTCATCTTGGATGATTTCTGAAAGAAGGGTATGCAACTCTTCTGTCTTAATTCCCATCAGTGTTCCCACCTTTGTTGTTTGAATTTCGTTTAAATCGTTCTTTTGTGCCTAAATGGTGTTCCCACATAGCTTTTCTTGCTTTCTCTGGTTCATGATTCATAATCGCGTGATAAATGTTCGTATGTTCTTCCAACACTTCATTGTTTAAAATCTCGTCATTCACAGAAATATAGCGACTTTCTTTCAACCCGGTAATCATTTTTTGAGCGATGACATTCATCACTTCAAGTAACACTGGATTATTCGCTCCTTCTACAATCGTAAAATGAAACTGATAATCTTCTTCAATGGCCGTTTCTGCTAATCTTTCTGAATGAATGAGTTGTTCATAGCATTCTGTTAATCGTTTGCGTTGTGCGCTGGTCATTCGCTTGGTGGCGTAATATGCTGCGTCCCCTTCAATGGCTTGCCGTAGCTCAATCACATCTGAAAAGTCTGAAGAGCGTTCATCAATCATATGGGACAATCTAAATACAATCTGGCTTTTAGAATCATCATTTAAATACATGCCTACTCCCGGTTTGACCGTAACAATCCCAGATGTTTCGAGTACTGTAATAGCTTCCTTTACAGAAGTTCGAGCGACATGTAGCTTCTCAGCTAGCTCTCTTTCAGCAGGAAGTTTGTCCCCTGGCTGAATGTTTCCTTTTTCGATGGCAATTTTAATTTGATCAATCACATATTGATACACACGTTTTTTTCGTTCAATTGGTTTAAATACCATATCTATCCTCTTTTCACGTTGTGGACTAGTGGTCAGTCCACAACAATTGAAGAAAAAGAAACAACAGATGGTTGTCTCTTCTTCTACGTGTTTTTTTACTTCACACGCGCTGCCGGTGATAGGTTTTCATCCGCTAACTTGTTTCGAGCATTTGTTAAGTGATGAATCACCGCTGAACGTGCCGCTTCACTATCACGAGCTTTAATAGCTTCATAAATGCGTTCATGTTCGCCGTATACTTCTTTCCGCTTCATTTCCCACCCTAAGTTTTTCGAAAGTGAAAACTTCAGTGCTTTTATATGCAAGTCTGATAAATTTTCGATGGCTTGGTTCAGAAATGGATTTGCCGCTGCTTTTACAATGGTTTCGTGAAAATTGTAATCTGCTTCAAACCCGATGATTTGATCATCTTTTACAGTCATACTGAATGCATCTAAACTTTCTTTTAATCGCTTGAGGTCTTTTTCCGTATGCCTTTCAGCTGCAAGAGCTGCAGCTTCGGCTTCAATAATGGTTCGCATTTCTAGTAAATCACGAACCTCTTCAACCGTAATCATTTCAAATTGAACAGGTTCAAGCATTTCAGCAAAGTTAATTTCTTTGATCCACGTTCTCCCACCTTGACGGGATTCGGTGAGTCCAGTTGCTGATAAGACACTTAATGCTTCACGAATGGGCGTTCGACTCACTCCAAATAATTTAACGAGTTCTGACTCAGATGGAAGTTGAGTATTAGGAGCGTAATCGCCATTCCGAATCTTTTCTTTTAATTTTTCATAGACAAGTTCAGATACTTTCTTACGTTCGATTTGCATAGAAATCTACTCCCTATCGTTCTTGGGTATCTATTCATTATTTCCACACAAGTGATTGCTTACGATTGTGTAGTATTCATGGAAGTATTTACACATCACTTACGTTGCTAGCACCCTCATTTATACATTCATTGTTTCATAGTTTTCGTTAGCTGCCAATTTATTTGAGCGAACGATATGCCATGTGAGTAGTAGAATACCTACAGCTAAACCAATTCCGTCTGTCATAAGGCCTGGTTTAATGAGTAAGAATGCTGCAACGATAAATCCTATACGTTCGATAATATTTAACTTCGATCTAAAGAAGTTGAAGATGGCCATGGATAATAAGAACACACCAAGCAATGCTGTGAGCAAGACAAGAATGATGTCGAGCGCAGGTGCAATTTCTCCTGTTTCTGTTTGCATAACCATGACTGGATTATATGCAATCATAAATGGAATAATGAATCCTGGTAAACATAACTTCAGTGCGGTCCACGACGTCTGCATCGGGTTTCCGCCGGCAATTCCGGATGCCGTATACGCCGCTAATGCTACTGGTGGGGTTACATTTGATAAAGCACCAAACCAAAATACGAAAAAGTGTGCGGCAACTGGGTTAACTCCAGCTTCGACTAATGCTGGTGCTGCTGTTACAGCAACAACAATATATAAAGCTGTCGACGGCAACCCCATACTTAATACGATACAAGTAATCATCACTAAAACTAGGACGATGGCTAAAATTCCACCTGATAGATCAATAATGTTATAAGCAAGTGTAGAACCTAGACCAGTCATAGTGACAACTGCGATAATAATTCCAACCGAAGCACACGCAATCGCTACTTGAATGGAACCTTTTGCACCGTCAATAAGTGCTTTCGCTGCTTTTGAAATGGTGATGCGATTGTCTTTGTTTTTCGTTAAATAACTTGCAATCAATGCTGCAATAATTCCTGCAAACCCGGCAAAAATTGGTGTTTTACCTGATAAAAGTGTTGCAAACACGACGATTAAAGGTACGAGTAGCATTCCGCCTTCTTTTAATACTGCCCATACTTGCGGAATCGAATCTTTACTCATTCCTTTTAACCCTTGTTTTTTCGCTTCGAGGTCAATGGCAATGACGAGTCCTGCGTAATACAGTATCGCTGGGATAATCGCCGCAAGTACAATAATGTTGTACCCCACTCCGAGGAATCCAGCCATAATAAATGCAGCAGCTCCCATGATCGGTGGCATAACCATTCCACCAGTGGATGCGGCCGCTTCAACGGCTCCGGCGAATCTTGGTTTCAGTCCGATGTTTTTCATAAGAGGGATGGTAAATGTTCCTGTAGTTGCTACGTTTGCGACTGCACTACCACTTAATGTTCCTGTTAATGCACTAGAAATAACCGCTACTTGAGCTGGCCCACCACGACGTTGTCCAGCAATGGCAATCGCTAGATCGTTAAATAACCGTGTTGCTCCACTCGCGTTTAAAAATGCACCAAACAAAATAAATAAAATAATGTATGTCGTCGCTATGGAGAATGTCATTCCGAAGATCCCTTCCGTCGTCATGTACGTACGGAATAATAGTCTTTCAATCGAGAACCCTGCATGTCCAAAAACCCCTGGAAAGTGCGGTCCGAACACTGCATAGACCAGCGCAATGGCGGAAAGAATTGGAATGAAAATACCAATACTTCTACGCGCTACTTCCAAAAGAACGATAATCGTAATAATGGCAAACACGTAATCCATCGTAATGGCCTGTGACATACGATCGACGTGAATCACTGAATAGTTTAATAGTAAATAACCAGTTCCTGCTACACCTGCAATGACTAAAATGAGATCAACAACTGTAATCCTCTTTTTATTACTGCGTTTAGTAGCTGGGTATAAAAAGAATGCTAATATGAAAATTAATCCTAGAAAAATGACATTTCGGTAAATTTCCTGGATGTTTGAAAATCCATTTACATAAATGGAAAATAAAGATAATAAAAGTGCGGCTCCGACAACAATCTTTGCTTGATAGCCTGTGAGCTCACGCGCTCCACCTCCGCCCTCTTTATCAATTTCTTGATAGTCATCATGTTTGTTATTCTTCTTTTTAAACATCCTGCTTCCCACCCATCTATAAAATGTAATGCGTTTTCATTTGTTTATATACGATAAGTCCCCTATATCACTTCAACATGTAGGTACGGAAAATATCCGCAACTACATGTTGTGTAAAAATCGTGATATTGGTTAAAAAGTTGTTGAATTACTCTGCTTCTGGCGGAACTAATTCATCTGGAATATCCATGTCTTGCTCTTCAAAGTACTTATACGCTCCGATGTGCAGTGGTGCTGGTAATCCGTCTAATGCTGTTTCGAGCGTTACTTCTTCTGCTGAACTATGGATTCCTTGTACATCATCTAAGTTTTCATAAATTGCTTTGGTAATTTCATAGGCAGTGTCTTCACTCATCTCTTCAGACACTCCTAAGAAGTTTGGTTGAGCAATTGTTTCAATATCTTCGTCTACTTTTGGATACGTTCCACCAGGAATAACGAATCTATACCAAGTGTTGTATATGCTATTGATTTCATCTAATTGTTCATCGGTAACTTCTAAAACCGTTCCTTTATATCCACTTGCATACATATCTGTAATCGCTGATACCGGAACTCCTGCTGGTGTAGATGCTCCGTCTAGACGACCATCACGCATAGCAGAAATCGCGTCATCATAGCCTAAATATTCTGGTTTGATATCGTCTTTCGTTAAATCAACACCTTCCATCATTACGAGTGTTGATTGTTCTGTACCACTTGCTTGCGGTCCAACAGAGAATGATTTTCCTTCAATATCAGAAATGGTTCCTGTATCTACTTTGTCATCTGCTAAAATAAAGTGCTCAATGTTTGGCCATAACATGGAAATCGAACGTAAACCATCATACGGTTCTCCCTCAAAGTTTCCAGTGCCATCTACGGCTTGTGCGCCAATTAATCCTTGTAGAATTGCTACGTCTGCTTCACCGTTGCGCAGAAGATCAATGTTTTCGACTGACCCTGCTGAAGATTGTCCCGTAGCGTTCATTCCTTCGATGTTGTCAGACCAAACATTACCGAGACCTACACCAATTGGATAGTATGTCCCTCCAGAAGATGCCGTTGCAATGGTTAAGTATTCTTTATCACCATCGCCATCCCCACATGCTGCTAATATAAGTGCACTCATAACTAAAAATATTCCTACAATACGTTTCATATTGTTTCCTCCATTCTTGATGTAAGCGTTTTTTCAAACTTGTAATACAAGTATACAATAACACAACTTTAAAAATCAATAGAATTCTATATTTTTTTGTAATCACTTACATGTCTCACTTTTCAAAACCTTGTCACGATGCGTTTTTCTGCATTAAAAAAGTAGATTCTCTCCACAAATTGGAAGTGAATCTACTCATTTTGCTAGCTTTTTGTAATGATTTTAGTCTTTTTTCCCTTGTCCGATGGCTATTAAAAACATAAATCGAAGCGACGTAAAAATTCGAAAGACGCGACTCGGTTGAATAACGATGCGATACAGCCATTCTAGATTGAGTTTCATCCATATTTCTGGAGCCCGCTTAGCTGCTCCCGCATATACATCAAAACTTCCACCGACGCCCATAAATAATCCCTTATGAAATAGATGTTTATATTTGGCAATCCAAAGTTCTTGTTTCGGAGCACCGACGGCAACAAAAACAATATCAGGATCTGTCGCAGCTACACGCTCTGCAAGAGATCTATCATCTATATCAAAAAAACCATGATGATTTCCTGCTACTTTAAGCTTTGGAAAAGTTTTTTTAATCTGGGCTACGGCTCGTTCATTCACCGATTGTTCTGCCCCAAGAAAATAACAAGAGTAGCCTTTTTCTTCTGCAAGATGGAGCAACGCATCAACTACTTCAATTCCAGGAATACGTTCCTTCAATGGTTGCTTCATCATTTTTGCTGCATAAATAATCCCAATTCCGTCTGGACACACATAATCAGCAGCTTGAACCACTTGTTTATATGCGTTGTTTTCGCGTGTTTTCATTACAATTTCTGGATTTGCTGTAACCACAGTTGTTTGCTCGGCTGTTTCTAAGCGTGGCGTTAAATAATCTTCTATAAATTCTTTTTTCGTTGCATTTGTAAATGGAATTCCCATAATAACATGCTTCATATGTACGTATTCCCTTTCTTCATATATATATCTTTTTTCACCCAAAAGTGAAACGTTTTATGGCGTTTTACGTCTTATATATAGGATGTAACATTTTGAATGTAATTTGTTATCAAAATGTACTATACTTTAATGTCATTTCATAGTAAACTATGAGATAATTCATAATTAGTGTTAACAATGAATATGTGCATGTGTTGCGCATATCATATCATGCCTATGGACTTTTATCTATTTTCAGTTATTTTATGGAAATATTTTTATTATACGAAATTATACCAAAGGGGTTTTAATATATGAAAAATAATAAACAATCTCGAATTGTAAAGCGGAAACGCCGGTTTCGAAAAAGAGTATATTTTATTGTCATTCCTCTTCTCATCGTCGTCATCGCAGCTGCAGCTCTTTTCACACGGTTATATATGAAAGCAGATTCTGTTCTGTCAGATTCTTACCGAGATGATGGACGTGAACGATCTGATTTACGAGTGGACGATGTTGATCCTAAGTTTGATAATGTGTCCATTTTGCTCATGGGTGTCGACTCCAGTGACAAGCGTGACAATACGGAAAGTGCTCGAACAGATGCGTTGATGGTTGCTACATTGAATAAAGACGATAAAAGTGTAAAGCTCGTCAGTATTCCTCGTGACTCTCTCGTGTATATTCCAGAAGTCGATTATGAAACAAAAATTAACCATGCCCATGCCTATGGACAAGAAAATGCTGTCGTTGATACTGTAGAGAGTTTGCTTGAAATTCCGATTGACTATTGGGTACGCGTAAATTTTGATTCATTTATTGATGTTGTCGATGCTCTAGATGGAGTAGAAGTGGATGTTCCTTATGAGTTTACAGAACAAGACTCTAAAGACCGCGCAAATGCGATTCACTTATATCCTGGCGTTCAAGAGTTAGATGGAGAGCAGGCACTTGCACTCACTCGTACGCGTAAACTTGATAACGATATTGAACGTGGAAAACGTCAACAACAAGTACTCAAGTCTATTTTAGACCGAACAGTTTCCCTTAAATCTGTTTTAAAATTAGATGATGTTATTGATGCCGTTGGTAAAAACATGGAAACAAGTATGCTGCCTTCTGAAGTGAAAAGCTTTGTATCTTATGGAGTAAGTGGTAAGAAATTAAAAATAGAAAACATTACTCTAGAAGGTGATGATTACCAACCAGGTAATACGTACTTCTGGAAGTTAGATGAAATGGCTTTACAAGATACCATTCATGAACTCCAAGAACACTTAGAATATGAACCTCAAACGTCAACCGTGGAAGACGATTCACATAGTTCTACAAGTGAAACAGCCACACCGTCCGTGGAATAAGAACAATAATTAAAAAACTATTCATCGCTAAGCTCCTCACGTGAGCAGCCTAGTGGTGAATAGTTTTTTTATGGGTTTATGCGTGGATAGTGCTTCGATTTTCGGGGGCAGTCCAAATTCAGGCACTAAAGCCGCGGATAGGCCTCCGATTTCCAGCAACACTCAAAACCCAAGCACTAACTTCCCCGATATAGCTGGGTTTCATCGCTATTATGACATTCGCCCAATTAAACTGATTATATAAACATTTTCGTTGAACGCTCATCCTGCAACTGAATATGGTAAACTTATGTAGAAAGAGATTATGAAAAAAGTAAGGAGTGTTGATCCATGAACGTAAAACCTTCAAAACGAATGGAACAATTTTCACCAGCGATTTTCGGTGATTTAAAACAAGCAGCTCACAAAAAAGCAGCAGCTGGCTTTGACATTTTTGATTTAAGTTTAGGAAGTCCAGATCTTCCTCCAGCAGATATCGTCCGCGAAAAGTTATCTGAAGCGAGCGCGGATGAGAAAATGTATGGATATACGTTAGGTGGAATCGACCGCTTTAACGAAGCTGTCGCAGATTATTACAAACGACGTTCAGACGTACATATTGATCCTCATACGGAAGTCATTCAAACAATGGGATCTCAAGAAGGAATTGTTCATCTTCCTTTAGCTTTTTGTGATAAAGGAGATATTGTGCTGACGACTGATCCAGCATATGTCGCTTATGACATTGGAATCAAACTTGCGGAAGCAGAGCCTTATCATATGCCACTCACTGCGGAAAATAATTTTCTGCCAGACTTGAAAGCGATACCAAAAGATATTGTAGAACGAGCAAAGTTACTGATTTTAAATTTACCAGGGAATCCAGTTCCTGCCACACCGACAACAGAATATTTTGAAGAAGTAGTCGCGTTTGCAAAAGAGCATAACATTTTAGTTCTTCATGACGCTGCTTATTCAGAGTATTATTTTGAGGGGGACAAGCCGGTAAGTTTCTTGTCCACTCCTGGAGCGAAAGATGTTGGCCTTGAAATCAATTCCCTATCTAAAAGCTTTAGTTTAGCTGGGGCACGTATTGCATATATCGTTGGAAATCGTGAGGCAATTTCAATCATGAGACAACTCAAATCCAACTTAGATTATGGAACGTTTGCACCGATTCAAGAAGCGGCCATTGTGGCTCTTGATCATGCGGAAGAAATTACCGACCGATTGCGGGCAACGTTTTCGGAGCGCTATCACATTGTCATGGATGGAATGAAAGAACTCGGCTGGGAAACAGCAGATTCAAGTGGAGGAATGTTCGTTTGGGCGAAATTCCCGCACGATATGAACGATATTGATTTCGTGTTCCATGTCATTGATGAAGTTGGCGTCGTCCTCGTCCCGGGAAGTATTTTCGGCCCTGCTGGAAAAGGATTTGTCCGCATCGCACTTGTACAAGAACCTGAAGTACTGAAAGGCGCGATTGAACAACTGAAAAAATTACCGAAAGCATAAGCTCGGTATATATATAGAACACATACCCCTTACCTTATCTGGTAAGGGGCTTTTTCTAGTCAAAAATCAAAAAAACTGAATGGTAGAATATCTACCATTCAGCCCATAAAATACTATACTGTCAGAACAATCTTCCCTTGCGCATGTCCTGTTTGACTTTGGGCATGTCCTTCTTTGATGTCTTCTAAATCAAGGACTTGGCCGACGACTGGACGAATACTATCCGCTTCAATGAGTTTGCGAATTTCATCAAGTGTTTCCCCGGAATGATCTGCCGACAATTGGAATCCTTTTACGCCATACTCTTTAGCTAAATCTTCATCTGGTGCGGTCGTTGTCGATGGCATGCGTCCACCTTTTTTAAGCACTTTGAAACTGCGCTCTTGTACTTCCCCACCAATCGTTTCGAGTACAACATCTACGGGTTCAAGAACGTCTTCAAAGTTGTCTTCTTCATAATTAATCACTTGATCCACGCCAAGTTGATGTAGGAATTCTACGTTCATTTCACTGCATGTCGCTGCTACCCAGCATCCTTTTGCTTTAGCAATTTGGATCGCTAAACTTCCAACACCACCTGCACCACCTTGCACGAGCACGCGCTCACCTGACTGTATATGTGCAACATTTACAAGAGAAGTCCAAGCAGTCAAGCCTGCAAGTGGAACCGATGCTGCTTCTTCAAATGTAAGGTTTGTTGGTTTTTTTGCGAGATGGATTTCATCCACGGCTACCAATTCTGCGTATGTTCCATTTCGCATCATATCTGGACTACCAAAAACTTCATCTCCGACTGAGAATTTGGAAGCTTTTGGTCCTACTTCTTTCACAACTCCGGCCACGTCCGAACCGAGAACAAGTGGGAATTCATACGGAATCATTTCCGCTAAATACCCTTCCCGAATTTGCCAATCTACTGGGTTCACAGATGTTGCTTTTACTTCTACAAGCACATCAGTTTCTCTCAGTTCAGGGGGATTGATTTCCGCGACTTTGAGTTCGTCTGCATGTCCATACTGTTCTAAAATTATTGCTTTCATGTACCTCATCCTTTCAAAAATGAATGTTTGAAGTTCCTTTTACAGCAATATTTTTATAGCGTATATACAATATTAGACTCTTTTTAATAGAGTGGCAAGCAACATAATGTAGGGAAATAATCTCATCTTTTGGTTGACAGAGGCACCTCTTCCCGTTAACCATTTCCTATTTTCCTCTTCTAAAATACATATTCACTGAATAGGCTATTACCACGAACTAGATTCACATGGATCAAATGTCATGAGGAGGATTATTTTATGGGAAAAAACAATCTTGAATTAAGAAAAGAACATGAAAGTGTACGGGAAGGAGTTGGCTTTTATGACTTTACCCACGAATTGTTAGAGGTGAGTGGACCAGATGCAAGAAAGTTTCTGGACAAGATGTTTGTCAATAAGATTATTGGTACTCGTGTAGGTCAAGGAAAGTATACAACGATGTTAAATGAACACGGTCATATTATCGATGATGTTATTATTTTCCGTATGAAAAACGATATGTACTGGGTGTCTACATTGTATATTCATGAAATGCTATCCTGGTTTGATGCTTATGTAGAAAATTTTGATGTGACGTTTAAAGATATTAAGGATATCACCGTCATGTATGCTGTGCAAGGACCAAAATCTAGAGAAGTATTAAACGATCTTCTGGCTGAAAGCATTGATGACTTACAGTTCAATTGGATTCACGATAACAAGATAGAAGATGTTCCTGTGAAGGTCGCTAGATGTGGGTTTACGGGAGAGATAGGTTATGAAGTGTATGTTGCACCTGAGCATATTCAATTACTAGAATCAAAACTGTATGAAAGTGGACAAGAATGCAACATCATGAAATTAACTACAGATGTAGTCTTATCCAGTCTGCCAACAGAAAAAGGCTATATGATTATGAGAGATTTAGAGAAAATTAACCCTGTAGAAGCAGGACTTGGTTGGACAATCGACTGGAGTAAAGACTTTGTTGGGAAAGAAGCCGTCCAAGAATCAATAAAAGATGGGCCTACACGTAGTCTTGTCGGATTTACAGTCGAAGATGATGCAGCTAAGGTCAAACTAGAATCTGAAATTACAGCAAATGGTCACCTCGTTGGAAAAGTAACAAATTACACGTATGGATATACCGTTGAAAAAAGTATTGGTTATGCATTAATTGATAATGCTTTAACGAAAATAGGCGATAAAGTATTGATCGGCGACCAAGAGATTGAAGCAATTTTAACAGACAAAGTATTCTTTGACCCGAGTGATAAGAGAAGAAAAGGATTAGCTTAATACAAATTTCCTTAATCTAAATACATTTGGAAGGATGATCATGTTGAACAAAAATTATGATGTCATTGTAGTTGGGGCGGGATTTGCTGGCTTGACTGCAGCAAGAGAACTGAGTAATAAAGGTCATAAAACACTTATTTTAGAAGGTCGAGATCGTATGGGTGGACGAACGTGGGTTGATCACCGCATGGGGAAAGACCTTGAAATGGGCGGCACCTATGTGCATTGGTTTCAGCCACATATATGGGCAGAAATTATACGCTACAACTTAGAAATTAAAGAAGTTCCAACATTAAATGAAGCATACTGGATTGCAAATGGCGAACTTAAAACGGGAACAAAGGATGAAATGTTTGGAAAGATTGAGGAAGGCATGAATATATTTTTGAAAGATACGATGAAGTACTTCCCTCGTCCATATGATCCTTTCTATGAAGAAGATCTCGTAAAAGAAGTGGATCATTTATCTGTAGCAGATCGACTGCGAGAAATAAGATCCGAAGTGAGTGACGAAATTTACGAATTGTTACGAGCGTATTGGAGTACGTATTTCAATACGGATGATTTGGAGGTACCTGGATTAACTCAAGCATACCGTTGGGCAGCTCTTGCGGATAATGATTGGAAAATGCTTGAAGATATTTTTGAACTATACAAAATTAAAGACGGCACAAAAGCATTGATTGAAAGTATTTACGATGATAGTGAAGCAGATTTACAACTATCTACTCCTGTATCAGTTATTGAGAGAATGGACGAAGGTTACAAAGTGTTTACGAGAGGCGGTCAAGTGTTCACAGCTACATCCGTCATTGCAGCGATTCCAATCAACGTTATTAATAATATTGATTTCAAACCTGCACTATTGGATGAGAAGCATCAAATCTCTACAGAAAAACAATCCAGTCAAGGGCAAAAAGTATGGGCAAGAGTGCGTGGCCTTACAGATACTGCTGTAATGGCAGCACCATGTGAATTTCCGGTCAATAGTGCACATGTAGATACAATTGATGGTGATGAGGGGTATCTCATGGGATATATCTCAAATGCTGCCAAACTAGATGCTGATAATCCTGCAGAAGTGGAAGAACTATTTCGCAATTGGTTGCCACATATTGAAGTCATTGAATGTACAGGTCATAACTGGGTAGAAGATGAGTTCTCTCAAGGTGCATGGCCAGTTCTCCGTAAGAATCAATTAACAAAGTACGGAAAAGCGGTTCGTGAATCTGAGGAGGGGTTGTTTTTAGCAAGTTCTGACTATGCAGACGGTTGGGCAGGCTTTATGGATGGTGCCATTGAAAGTGGATTAACGACAAGTAAACGTGTGAAGGAATATTTACAGCGAGTAAAACTAAATCTAGTATAAATAGCTTACGAGTTTTCATAATCTATTCACTTAAAAGAAAGCAATCGGGCATTTCCAGGAGCACGATTGCTTTCTTGTTCAATCCATGCATCTAACAAGTACACTGCCCTTCATAGAACAAAAATAGAGTTCTTCATCATAATTATAATTATTAACGAATATGTATTAGATAAGAATTAAAATCATTGAAACAAATGTACTGACAATAAAGGGAGGACTAATGTATGAGGAAAAATAACATGGAATTAAGAAATGAGCATGAAGCCGTACGCGAAAGAGTCGGGTTTCATGATTTTACCCACGAATTACTTGAGGTGACAGGACGAGATGCACGTTCATTCCTCGATCAGATGCTCGTAAATGACATTGCTTCGTGTAGTGTAGGACAAGGAAAATATACAACGATGCTTAATGAGAAAGGCCATATTATTGATGATGTAATTATTTTCCGCTTAAAAGTAGATACATTTTGGATATCTACATTGGATATTGCCTCGATGATTGCTTGGTTTGAAAAGTATGCTGCTGGTTATCAAGTAGATTTTAAAGATATTACCGGAGTCACGACGATGTACACTGTCCAAGGTCCAAAGTCTCGTGAAGTCATCAACGATATCGTCACTGACAATGTGGATGATTTATCATTCAATTGGATCAAAGATAACAAGATTGATAATGTTCCTGTCAAAGTTGCCCGGTGCGGATTTACGGGTGAATTAGGCTATGAACTTTATTTTGCTCCGGAACACACCCACTTCATTGAAACAAAGCTATTTGAAAGCGGACAGCCTTTTGACATCGTTGAAGTAGAAACAGACGTTGTTCTCTCAAGCTTACCAACTGAAAAAGGGCTCATGCTGATGCGTGACTTAGAAGGTCTTGATCCAGTTGAGGCTGGACTCGGTTGGTCTGTGAACTGGGATAAAGATTTTGTTGGAAAAGAAGCGGCACAGTTATCGAAGGACAATGGACCGAAGCGAAGTATTGTAGGGTTCACAGTCGAAGACGATTACGCCGATGTAGAATTAGGTGCAACCATCAACTTAGATGGCACACGCATTCGTGCAGGTACGGTGACAAATTATACGTACGGTTTCACGGCTGAGAAAAACATCGGCTTTGCTGTCATTAACAATGTTGTCGCTAAAATAGGTGATACGGTAACGATTGGTGACCAACATATAGAGGCTGTCCTGACAGATAAAGTATTTTACGATCCAAGAAATACAAAGCGTACAGGTGATGCGCCTTCTACTGAAACGGTTGAACCGAACGCTAAACATCCGTTAGAACCGCTCACCTCCGAGGAAATTACGAAAGCCATTGCCATTGTCCGTGAAGAAAAAGGTCTCGGTTCTGAAATACGATTTGAGCAAGCAGGACTTCATGAGCCACCGAAAGACTTAGTACTCAACTTTAAAGATGGCGATCCAATTGATCGTAGGTCCTTTATGGTTTTATTAAATAGAGAAACGAATCGAACATTTGAAGTCGTTGTTTCTATTACAGATGAAAAAGTCGTTCGTTGGTCAGAAGTTCCTGCTGGACAGCAAGCGTCATTCGTTTTAGATGAATATACAGAACTGGAAGAAACAGTTAAAAATAATCCAGATTTCCAAAAGGCTGCGGCTAAGCGTGGGGTAACAGACATGGATTTAGTCATGGTCGATCCGTGGTCAGCGGGTTACTTTGGTATTGAGGAAGATGAAGGACGAAGAATCGGGCGTGCCCTCTGCTTTGTCAGGCGGTATGAAGGCGACAATGCGTATGGCTACCCGTTAACCGGATTAATTCCTGTCGTTGATCTAAATACAAACGAAGTGATTCGGATTGAAGATAGTGGCGCAAGACCTCTTCCCCCAACAGATGCGAACTATGTGCCTGAGCTTGCAGGAATTCGTGAGCGAACGGATTTAAAACCACTTGAAATTTCCATGCCGGAAGGACCGAGCTATGAAATCGATGGACATTTCGTTAAATGGCAAAAGTGGCAATTTAGAATCGGCTATACAGCTCGGGAAGGACTCGTTCTGTATACGGTCGGATATGAAGATGAAGGAAACGTTCGCCCAGTTATGTATCGTGCTGCATTATCGGAAATGATTGTCCCGTACGGATATCCAGATCATGCCCACAATTGGCAAAACGCTTTTGATGCTGGTGAATACGGACTTGGACAGTTAGCAAACTCGCTCATCCTTGGGTGTGATTGTAAAGGTGAAATTGATTACTTTGATGCGGTTTTATGTGACGGGGAAGGCGAAGCTACAACGATTCCGAACGCAATTTGTATGCATGAAGAAGATTACGGAATTGCTTGGAAACATACCGACTTCCGAACGGGTGAAATGGAAGTGAGGCGTTCTCGTCGTCTTGTCATTTCGTTTTTCACAACGGTTGCCAACTATGACTACGGCTTCTACTGGTATTTATATACAGACGGAACGATTGAGCATGAAGTGAAAGCAACTGGTATGTTAAACGTGAGTGCCATGTATGACGGTGAAGAAAAAACAGCATATGGAGCTGAAGTTGCTCCACGTGTATTTGCACCACACCATCAGCATTTCTTTAATTACCGGATTGATACGCAAGTAGACGGGGAGAAAAACTCAGTGATTGAACTGAACACAGTTCCAGCCGATCGTGGTCGAGACAATCCGAACAATAACGCATTTCAAGCTGAAGTAACGACATTTGAAACGGAAATGGAAGCTCGACGAAATATGAATTTAGAAACAGCGAGAAGATGGAGAATTATTAATGAGCATAGTAAGAATCGTATGGGACAGCCGGTAGGATATTCCCTTGAACCGGGTGAAAATTGCTCCCCGATGGCGAATGATGATGCAAGTGTGATTAAGCGTGCACCGTTTTTGAAAAAGCATCTGCATGTGACCCAATATGATGAAAATGAAATGTTCGCTCCTGGAGATTATCCGAACCAGAAAAAAGGCGGCAGTGCAGATGAGTTATCTAAATATGCGGAGCAAAACCGAAATATTCGCAATGAAGATATTGTCTTATGGTATAACGTGGGATTGCACCACTATACAAGACCAGAGGACTTCCCGGTAATGCCGACAGCTTATATCGGATTTAAGTTAAAGCCTGTAGGATTCTTTGACAAAAATCCAGCACTCGATTTACCACGTCCTACGAAGGAAGAACAGAGAAAGAATTAAAAACGCCTAATAGAGGAGGTTGAGACAAAAGATTTAAAGTTAACTCATATACGAACATTCTAATGTAACAAGTGGAATTACCCGCTTCGGAAATATACTTCGCTTTCCTGCGGGCGGCTGGCAAGCCTCCTTAAGCTAAGGAAGGTCGACTAAACCCGGCCTTTGCGGCCAACGTCGACATACCCCTTGCCGGGGCACGGGGTCTTGCCTATGCCTTTGCTCCCGCGGGAGTCTACGTATATTTCCTACGCTAAATTAGGATGTTATTCGTATTTTGGGAGATACAACTTTGATTTGTTTCAACCTCTATTGCTTCTTGCGTTTAAATTCACGCGCCTTTTGGGAAAACCTTAAACGAAAGAAGCTCTTGCGTCTTAAGTTTGCTTCATATTAGCAAAATCTTAAACGCAAGAGCTTCTTTCGTCACTTTTCGTTACTTCCCCTTTTTACCCCGTTCAAAGGCGTTGGCGAAGCTGCCGTAACCCCTTATAAAGCTTTGTAAGTGGTTTGAAGTCGCTATTGATTAATTCTAATGTTTCAATTAAAAATTGAATCGAGAATAGTGATACGACAACGATGCTGATGGAGCCCCAAATGGTCGACATGGAAAATAGGATTGCAGCAATACTGAACATGATGCTTAATCCGTAAATCGCAAGTACGGTTTGTCGATGGGTTAAGCCAAATTGTAGTAGGCGATGGTGCAAATGGGAACTATCTGGGCTGGTGATTTTTTGTTTGTTTATGTATCGTCTAAAAATCGCAATCAGCGTATCTGAAATAGGTACCCCTAAAATAAAAATCGGGATGACGAAGGATATAATCGTTACGTTTTTAAACCCAAGCAATGCGAGTACAGATATCATATATCCGAGGAATAGAGAACCTGTATCCCCCATAAATATTTTCGCAGGATAAAAATTATAGCGTAAAAATCCAACAGTACTAAAAAATAAAATAAGCGCTAACGTCGCAACATATACGTCCCCCATGATGACGGCCATTCCGGCAATCGTCATCAGTGCAATGGATGATACACCTGCAGCAAGCCCGTCCAATCCGTCAATTAAGTTGATGGCGTTTGTCACTCCGACAATCCACAAAATCGTAATAACCGAACTTAAAAATCCAAAATTAACTTGTCCACCGAAAGGCAAGTTAATAAATTCTATATGGATCCCGCCCCAGAAAGCAATCAAAATCGCAACACCGAGTTGGATGATGAACTTAAATTTAGCAGATAAGTTATAGATATCGTCAAAATAGCCAAGTAAAATCATAATGACGGCTCCAATAACGATCGCTAGATGGTACTCACTCGTTGGCTGGAGAATCATTAAACCGGCAAAAAAACTTATAAAAATCGCCAATCCACCTAGCGTTGGGATCGGCGCTTTGTGCATTTTACGTTGATTTGGCAAGTCAGTTGCATTCATTTTTTTAGAATAACGAACAACAAGCGGTGTCACAAGTAATGAAATAACTAATGATATGCTCGCTAACCCAACAATGGTAAGCAATGTGTTCCACCTCATTCATGTTCAAACATCGATCTTTTTCGCTGTGCAATTCAATAAATCATTACACGAGTAATTCTTTATATACATTATAAACGTTTTCAGCAAAATTCTCCAATGAAAATTTATTTGATGCGTGGATTTGAAACTTTTCCCCTATATTTTGTAGTTCTCCACGTATTTTCGCTTCATTCGCCGCAACCATTGCTTGATGTAATTGTTGCACGTCTCCTGCCGAAACCTTCCAGCCTATTCCCTCTTTCGTAATCAGCTCCCCTACCCCACCAACGTCAGAAGCGATGACAGGTGTTTTTGTCCGAGCCGATTCTAATAACACAAGCGGAAAACTTTCACTATATGACGGTAAAATTTTCACGTCGGCTAATTCATATAAGGTGGGAGCGTCTTTTCGATTGCCTAAAAATAAAACAGAGGTTTCCAAATCAAGTTCATACACTTGCTCTTTCAGTCCTTGTTCTGCAGCCCCTGATCCAACGATTAATAAATAACTATTTTGCTCTTTTTCTAAAAAAGATGCAAAAGCTTTAATCGCAACGCTATGTCCTTTCACTTCTTCTAATCTGCCAACGATAATAAATACCATCGCGTCATCCGAAATACGAAAGTCTTCTCGGGCAAATTCACACGAACTGACATCTTCAAAATCAATTCCATTATATGTCGTAACAATTTTTCGTGGATCAATGTTTGTCACTTCCGTGATCCGCTTCGTAAATGCTTTGGAAATTCCAATGACTCGGTCCGCTTCTTGCAAGACACGAATGTGCATTTTTTCCCACATGAAGCCAATAGGTCCCCTTCCCTTAAAATCAAAGGACGGGTCGCTATGAATGGTCGTAATCCAATGAATGGGTAACGTTTTTCTGAGGATATAGCCATACACATTTGCTCGGGGTCCATGGGTATGGATGCACCGAATGTTTTCTTGTTTGATGTATGTGCGAATGCGTTGCAATAAGGACATGCTGACACGGCGTTTTGCTTGGAAGTTGATGGTTTGGATGCCGGATTGTTTGGCTTCATGCATCATCTCTCCTTCTTCCATAACGCCAAGGATGAATGTTGATTGATCGAGGTTTTTTAGGAGGGATAATATGTGCACCATTCCTCCGCCGGTTTCGATGCCGGCATTTAAATGTAAAATTTTCGTCATGCTGTTCGCCCCACTTTTTTTAGACGTATTGGTATTCTTTCCAATTGGCTAAAAAATATGAGTCGAAGGTTTTTGTAATAGAAAAGTGAAATTTGAGTCATGCTATAAGAAAATGGAAATGTGTTAAAATTGAGGGGTTAATTACCGCTCACGGAATATACTCGCTTTCCACCTCAAGGTACAAGGGCAACATCTGTTCAAGCTTCCCTTTGGTCGCTTTCACAGTGTTTTCTAAGCTGCATGGCGAGTGGTGAGCCTCCTCGAGGATAAGGAGGGTCTTATCTGTCCCTCTCCTCCCGCGGGCAAGAAGAATGGCACTTTATTCTTCAGCTCGTCTCGCATATTCCATTCGCTAAATAGAGTGTTTCATCTAGATGATTCATAAAAAGCTCAAAAAATATGGCATAGGGGTCGTTGTTGGTGTTGGATGTTTTGAGGAAGAGGGAATCGGTGTTGTTTGTTGGTTTTATTGTGAGTCAGCCGGTGATTGATATTGGGACGGGGCTTGCGACGAGGTATGTGAATAGTGTGGTGACACCTGGAGCGTTTATTCGAACGCTTCTACTTTTCTTGATCGTGCCATATATATGGAATCAGCTCGCATCTCGACCGGTGATTCGTTTTTTATTGGTGAGCGCGATAGGAACCATCGTACTCACAGCACTGATTTCTTTCGTATCGAAGGACCCTTTTTTATTTACCCAAGAAGCCGTTTTTTATATGAAAGTGCTCTATTATATCGCTAGCCTCTTCTTTATCATCGTGTATATGCGAAATAATTTAGCGAGTCGCATAGACGTGAGCGAAGCAATTGTGATCATGGGCTTTTTTATTGGAGGAAGTTACTTTTTGGCGTTGCTCACAAAAACAAGTTTTCCCAGCTATCCGTACGGTGAAATTGGATTTTCCGGATGGTTTTTTTCGGCAAATGAACTGAGTGTCATCGTTATTGTATCCTTTGCTTCTGTTTTACTCATTGCACGGGAAGAGCCACGTATATTTACGTTTGCTGTGCTTTTTTTACTTGCTGGAACTGGTGTACTGATCGGAACAAAAACGGCATATATAGGGATTGCGGTATTGCTTGGGGTTACGCTCATCGAGTTCGTATGGACGTATAAATTTAAGATCTTTCGGCAAAAACAAACACTCATATATATCGTACTCGCGCTGCTCTTTTTCAGCATCTTTCCTTTCGCTCCGATGACTACCAATCGAGTACAACATATCGAACAAGCAAACCAACAGTATGGTCCTCATATTGAACAGTTAGGAATGAGCGAAGCGGCTCCGATGGACAATATTCTTAGTTCGCGGCAAGAGTATGTGAAGAAAATTGCTGCTGATTTCGCGCACGCACCCACTCTTAGGAAACTGTTTGGGCTTGGATACGCTGGAGATTATCAGCAACATCCTAAAATGATCGAAATGGATTTTTTCGAACTCTTTTTCAGCTTTGGCTGGATGGGAACGATCGTGCTCCTCATTCCACTGGTCTATGTAGGTAGAACCATGCTTACACGCTCCATCCGTAGGCCTAAAAACTGGGTGCTCCTCACCGCTCTTGGACTTAGTCTCGCCATTGCGGCTATCGCTGGCCATGTGCTTTTCGCACCATCTGTCATGTCCTATATCGTTATTAGTGTCTCTTTACTAGAGATGAGAAAGAAACGAGTTCCACGTATGTAAATTGTCTAGGTGGAAAAGATAAGTATTGTGCGAGCGCAGTACTATGAAGCCCAAATAACAATACACGGGGGTCGAATCATGAATGAATGTTTGGTGAGTTTTATTGTACCTGTGTACAATGCAGCTCGTACGTTAAACACATGTATTGACAGTATTCGTAATCAATCCTATACATTTTTTGAAATTATTCTGATTAATGACGGTTCTACAGACGAAAGTGGAGTCATTTGTGATGCATTCAGTAAGCAGGATTTTAGAATCCGTACGTTTCACCAAAAAAATAAAGGCGCTGCTGCCGCAAGAAATAAAGGCATTCATCACGCGATTGGTACATACATTCAATTTGTGGATGCAGATGACTACATTGAACCGCATATGACACAAACACTCGTGGATCAAATGACGGAAGAAGTCGACCTTGTCATTTGTGGGTATACAAGCAACGTCGCTCGTCGGGGAAAAGACCGGATCACTACACATATTCCATCTGTGCATGGAACTTTTTCTCATGAGGAATATATTACACATATTGGGACGCTGTATGCAGAAACCATCTTCCCTTCTCCATGCAATAAACTGTATAAATCTGACGTTATTTTGGCTGAGCGCGTCCGATTTATGGATGCCTTTCGAATGGGAGAAGATGTGTTATTTAATATCGATTATATGGAAGTATGCAATGCGGTCGCTGTCGTTCCGGAAGCCTTATACACATATATCATTCGTGATGAAGAGTCACTCTCCCGTAGATATCATCCGAATTACGTCCATTATCAAATCCATATACATAGTCATATCCTTGAATTTTTACAGCGAAAAAATAAACTACATGGCAAAAATAATGACGCCATTCAAATGATGTTTATGCGCAGTATGATGAACAGTTTCACCCATTTGTTTCACCCAGATAATGAAGATACAAAGCATGAGAAAAAAGAACATATCGCAACCATTATTGAAGATCCATCCATCCAAAACAAAGTAAATCATTTACGCGGAAGTTTACAAGCACGGATTATCCGCACATTCATTGTACGAAAGTCTGTTCAAGGCATTTACGCATTTTTTCTCATGAAGCAAACCATTAAAACGAATGTATACCCACTGTATAAACTATTAAAGAAACTAGACACGCGAACAAAGGAAGTGATCCACCCGTGAAACATGTTGCAATTCATGCGTATCCGTTTGGAAACGTAGGAGATGATCTATTTATTCTCACGTTGTGTGAACGGTATCCACACGTACAATTTCACCTTGCCTTACAAATGGAGTATGCCAATGCTTTTCACGATGTCCCGAACCTTACGTTACATACAATTGATTCATGGAGGTCTCGCATACGCACGTGGATTCAAAAAGATTCCCCCTTTCCACGACATACGTGGCAAAAAATTGACGCAACGGTGTACATTGGGGGTTCCCTTTTCATGGAACAATTTGGCTGGGAAAAATCATTTATTCAAATGAAACTGATGCAACAAACTGGAAAACCTTTTTTTATTATCGGGGCAAACTTTGGACCTTATCGTTCCACAACCTTTTTTGAAACGTACGAAGAATTTTTCAAGCACGTAACCTCTATTAGCTTTCGTGATGATTTTTCATACGAGCTTTTCGCCCATTTAGAAAACGTCCGGTATGCACCAGACGTTATTTTTAATGCACGTAAAGATCTGGCTGTAGAACATCATCCGACTGAAAAAAACATGCTTATTTCTGTGATTTATCCATCTGTCAGAAAACAACTGATGAACAATGATCAACGCTATTTCTCGCACATCGCACGCCTCGTAGAAGATGCGGTGAAGCGACAATACACCGTTACGTTGAGTGCTTTTTGTCCTTATGAAAAAGATGATGAAGCTGCAGCAGAAATAATCAAACGAGTGCCTGAAGAGATGCGCAAACATGTGTATACCCACGTGTATGATGGGGATATTGAAGCGGTATATGATCAATTTCAACAAGCATCGATTGTCGTGGCTACCCGCTTCCACGCGATGATCCTTGGGTGGATCTTTCAAAAAAATGTATTTCCGATTACATATAGTGAGAAAATGGAACATGTGCTTGAAGATATTGCTTACGACGGAGACTATCAACCAATCGAGAGAGTGAATAAACAATTGAGTACGCACGTGTACAATCAACAACCGACAACGATTGACCTCCAACATCTTGCAGAGCAATCCGAACGTCATTTCAGCGCACTTGATCAACTGTTAAAGAGAGAGTGAGGGTTTCTTGTGACCGATGCCAAAAGACTGATGCAAGATACAATTCTCTATAGTGTCGCCCAATTCGGCTCACGCATCCTACTGTTCGTCATGCTTCCGTTTTACACCCATTACTTTTCACCGGATGAATTCGGTATGTGGGACCTCATCATTACAACGATCGCATTTATGACCCCATTTATATCTATGGAAATGATCGCTGCTGTCTATCGTTGGTTGCTTGACGCGAAAGATGATGCCAACAGGCAACAAGTCATCTCTACTGGAACGTGGATCATTACGCGAAACTTACTCCTATTTAATGGCCTCGCCGTCGTTGTTTTACTCTTATTTTCCATTCCCTATGGCTGGCTCTCTCTAATCGTTATTAATACCGATGTCATCAGTAGTTTCGTGCAACAAATTACCCGAGGCTTGCAGAGAAACATTTTATTTGCGAGTCTTGGAATTGTGCATGCAATTACCTTTGTTGCGTTTATTCTCATACTCATTTTTGTCATGCATATGCGGATTGAAGCATTTTTTTACGCAACGATTGCTGCAAATATTCTTGTAACAGCTGTCGCAATTATTCGAGCGAACATACATACATATGTAGGATTTCATTTTCTCAAACGTTCACTGATCAAACCGATGCTCATGTACGCACTGCCGATTATTCCTGGAGCCCTGAGTTGGTGGGTCATTAGTTTGTCCGACCGCTATTTCATTACATTTTATCTAGGTGTCCATGCAAACGGTATTTTCGCTGTCGCCGCCAAAATACCAGCCATCATCATGCTCCTCAACAGTGTATTTGCTCTTGCGTGGAAAGACAGTGCCATCCGAACATTTAACGATGAAGAGAAAAATGAGTATTACACAAACGTCTTCTCCCTCTTTTTCAAAGGATTGAGCGCGTCCGTCATTTGTATCCTACTTTCCAGCAAACTCCTCATCACCTGGTTTATTGGCGAAACATACGTGGATGCATGGAAATATGGAAACATACTGATGGTTGGCGCTCTCTTTCACGCCTGTGCCCTCTTTTGGGCTGCAGGGTTTCACGGAGCGAAGAAAACAAACGCCATATTTTCATCAGCAGTTATAGGCGCTATCCTAAGCGTCCTTGGAAACCTCATATTTATTCCGTTCTTCGGTTTGTATGCCGTCGCCATCACAAGTGCTATTTCATTTTTAGGCGTGTGGCTTATTCGCATTAAACAAGCAAAGTCCGTCTTTCGGATTCAGATGGACTCCAAGATCATCGTATTTTTCGCGGTTGCGGGAGGAATTGCAATGGCGCTCCCGTACATTGTTTCAGATACCATGCAAATCGTGAGTACCATTTTGGCGGTTGTTTTATTTATGGTGTTGTGGTGGAAGGATATTTTGTGGGTGCTCATGAGGTATATGAGAAAAGGTGACTAATCATTATTTGATTCGTCACCTTTTCCATACCTGTGTACACACCTACTTGTATATCGGATTCCTAGGTGTCCGGTCATGTAATACGTCTAGTAAATTACATATTGCAAGTTTAGCCATATCTAAACGGGTTTCATTTGTAGCTGACCCTGCATGTGGAAGCGTGATGACATTGGAAAATGTTAGTAGTTCATTATCCATTTGTATCGGTTCTGTCTCATACACATCTAACCCAGCTCCTGCGATTAACCCTTGTTTCAAAGCAGTAATGAGATCTTTTTCTACGACTACTTTTCCACGTGAACCATTTACTAAAATGGCACTTTCCTTCATCTTTTTAAATTCATTCAACCCAATTAACCCTTCTGTTTCAGGCGTTAGCGGGACTGTTAAGCAAACAAAATCAGAGGTTTCGAGCAATTCATCTAAAGTTTCATACACTGCTGATGACTCTTTTTCCGCTCGTTCATTACGTGATCGATTATGATACGATACCTCCATCCCAAACCCTAAACTTGCCCGCTTTGCTACGGCTTCACCAATACTACCCAATCCGATAATTCCGAGCTTTTTACCGTACACATTTGTACCGAAAAAGTCCTCTCCAATACTTCTAGTCCAATATCCTTCTTTTACCATTGTATCTAGCTCAGGAATACGCCTAGCAGTAGAAAGTATCAATCCAAAAATTAAATCGGCAGTTGCTTCTGACAAAATATCAGGAGTGTTCGTACAAACAATATTACGTTTCGATAATTCCTTTACTGGTATACCATCATACCCAACGGAAATTGTTGATACCCCTTTTATTTTATGCATATGCTCCATGATTTCTTCTGTAAACTCGAAATCTACAGTAATGATCATACCTTCCGCTTCGGTAAGTGCTGCTAAAAAATCTTCGTACGTTTCTTCTGTTACATTATTAAAAAATAAAACTTCAAAGTTTTCATAAATAACTTCTTTTATTTGGAAAGGTAATGTTTTGGTAACTACAATTTTCTTCAATATTAACAACTCCATTAATAAAAGAAAGTGAACATACTGAAAAACCAGCAGTGTTCACAATCCTTTTACTTCAATTAAATTGTATATTTACGGTGTAAGTTCTTCAGGAATATCGATTCCTATTTCCTCATAGTACTTAATAGCACCTGGGTGAATTGGAACTACCATATCTAAAATATCTTCTTCAGAAACAAGTTTAGTAGCTGGGACTTGTTCATTAATTTTATCCCATGATTCCCAAGTTGCTTTCACAATATCATATATTTCATCATCTGATACATCTGCTGATGCACTTAGTAATTGGATATTTGAAACTGTTTGAATTTCTTCTTCAACAAAATCATATTCATCGTCAGCTTCAAATGTGATTCCTTTAATATCAGGAAGCTCCTCTTCTAAGATTTCAACATCTTCTTCTGGAACAGGTACTAATTTAATATCCATTGATGCGTCTAATTCTAGCAGTGATGAATACGGTGCACCTAATGTAAACATTAGAGCATCTAATCTACCTTCTTTTAAATATTCAAATGCTTGATCTCTATCCATAGAATGATCATCTACTTCAATATCAAGTGCTCCTAAAATATCTCTTGTAGTGTATAGAATACTCGTTCCTGGATCTCCAGTGAATACGCTTTTACCTTCTAAGTCTCTAATTTCTTCAATATCTGAATCAGCTGGAACTACAATGTGTAGTTTTGCTTTGTTTAAAGGAAGTACTGAATTATAAACTCCCTCATAACTTTTATCATAAAACTCTTCTCTACCTTCTGTTGCCCAAACATCAACAGATGTAGTTGAACTACCTAAATCAATTTGACCTTCATCGTATAACTGTGGGTGTGGAACTGAACCTGGAGTTGTTTGAACAACTAAATCAATGTTTGTATCTTCATCAGACTTAATCGTCTCACTAATCGTCGTTAACGCTCCATATACCCAAGACGTGTCACCAGCTCCGCCTACAGCTAAAGTAGATGAGCCAGAAGATGAACCACCTTCACCCGAATCGTCTTGACTTCCACAAGCAGCTAATACAATTGCTATTACGAGAAGTGATCCGATAAGCAAGCTCGATTTAAACTTATTCATAGATATATCTCCCTTTTTATAATTATTTGTAATTACTTTTTTGTATAATTCATATTTTAATTTGTCGCTTTTTGTCCACCAATGCGTTTAATAATTCGTGGATCTGCTAAAATTGTTACTAATGCAATGGCTAACCCTGAAATATCTGTTATAATCCCAGGAATTACTAATAAAACAGCAACTACTACAAATAGAATTCTTTGCCAGAAATACCAGTAAAATGATTTTCCTATAAAAGAAGCCGCTTCAAGTGCCATTGCTGCAAATATAAGTGCTATAACAGCTGTAGTTACCGTTAATAGTATTTCCCCTACCCCTGCTTTTAATATGAGTGCTGGATTCGTGAGAAATACAAATGGTATTACATATCCTACAATCGCTAACTTAAAGGCTGTATAAGAGGTCTTCATCATATCGCTTTTCGCTATAGTTGCCGCTGTATAAGACGTCAATGCAACCGGCGGAGTTAATCCTGATAAAGCTGCAAAATAGAAAACAAATAGATGTGCCGTTAATGGTGATACACCTAGGTCTGTAAGAGTAGAGGCTGCTACTGCAACTGCAATTACATATGCGGCAATCGTAGGTAGACCCATTCCTAAAATAATACATAATATCGCAACTAAAAATCCTGCTAAATAAACATTATCCTGCGCATACGATAGTATTACCGAACCAAATCGTGAACCTAGTCCTGTAATACCTACGGAACCAATAATGATACCTGCCGTTGCAATAATTGCTCCCAGTGACACAGTTGATTTCGCAGAATCACTCAATGTTTGGATAAGCTTCGGAACATTCATTCTTGTCTCTTTTCGTAAAAAGGAAATTAGAAACAGAACCCCAATTGCAACTAAACCTGCTTTAGAAACAGACGAACGTACAACAAGCATCATATAAACAAGAACTACAATTGGTAAGAGATGAATCCATCCCGTTTTGAGAACACTCAAGAATTTTGGTATTTCTTCTTTCGCTAAATTAGAAATACCCATTTTATGTGCTCGTAAATCAACCAATAAGAAAATTCCAACATAATAAAGTATTCCTGGTAAAATGGCTGCAACCATTACTTCTGTATAGGAAACCCCTAAAAACTCAGCCATAACAAATGCCGTAGCACCCATAATTGGTGGAAGGAAAACTCCACCTGAAGAAGCGACCGCTTCAACACCGCCAGCAAACTCTGGCTTGAACCCTTGTTTTTTCATCAAAGGAATCGTTAAATGTCCTGTTGTTGCAACGTTAGCAATTGGATTTCCGTTTATGGACCCCATCAAAGCACTTCCCGCTACTGCAACTTTAGCTGAACCGCCTCTCATTCTTCCTGTTACAGATTTCGCTAAATCAAGTAGCGTTGTTGCTGCACCTGAATTAATTAAAAATGTACCAAAGAGAATAAATATGACGATGATCGTACTAAATACGTTTAATACGGTTCCGTACATCCCGCTAGGTCCAAAGAAATGAGCAATCGCTCGCTCAATTGGAATTCCAGGATGTCCAAATAACTGATTTGGAAGTACATACCCAAAAACTGTATAAAGGATGAAAACAAGAGCGACAATCGGTAAGGTCCATCCTATATATAGTTTCGCTAAATAAAGTACAGATAATATAATCATCGTTCCAAAGATAAGATCCTCAGGTTCCCAAATCGATCCCCATAAAAAATACACATGATCAAGATTTAGTAACAGATAGATGTTTGGAGCTATTCCAAATAACATAAAAATTAAATTGATAATAGAGAATTTATTTTTTCCATCTTGAACATAAAATGTTCTAGGTAAATACCCTAATAAAATTACAAACATTAATAGCATAATATTAAGAATCATTAAGTCGAACCTTATTAAGTTTGTACTGTAAAGTATAATAACTAAGGACATAGAAACCCCTAAGGTCTTCTCAATAATTCCTATTGGTTTTGACAATTGTTGTTCAGCCAAAATGTTTCCCTCCAATCAATACTTTACATGCACTTCACATACATGCATGTAAAGTATTATCTCTATGTGATTTATACCTTAACTGAAAATGGATCACGTGCATCTTCGCTAAGGTCAATCATGACGTTTTTCACTGTCGTGTTTTCTAATAAAGCATGCCATCCTCTTTCTTTACCGTATCCACTCTGCTTCACGCCCCCAAAGGGTGCTTGTGCCGCATTCGTACGATACGTATTAATCCAAACTTGACCTGCTTCAATTTCTCGAGCCATTCGATGTGCACGTGATAAATCTCTCGTCCAAACACCAGAAGCTAATCCATAATCTGAGTTGTTCGCAATTCGAATTGCCTCTTCCTCGTCTTCAAATGGAATGATGCTTAGTACTGGTCCAAAGATTTCATTCTGTGCAACCGCCATCTCATTATTTACATTAGCAAGCAATGTTGGTTCAATAAAGAAGCCGTTTTCAAATGGACCGTCTTGAACAGAAGATCCACCTGCTAGTACTTTTGCGCCTTCATTAGCCCCATCCTCTATCATAGAAAGAATGCGTTTAAACTGTGATGCGTTTGCTACTGGTCCCATATCTGTATTTGGATCTAATGGGTCCCCTAGCTTAATCGATTTCACTCTTTCTGTTAGCTTGTCCAAGACTTCTTGATAAACTCCTTTTTGGACTAATAAACGAGAGCCGGCAATACAGGTTTGTCCAGAGGCTCCAAAGATCCCAGCAATCGCTCCGACAGCTGCATTTTCGATATTTGCATCATCAAAAATGATGTTCGGAGATTTTCCGCCTAATTCCATTGTTAACGGAATGAGATTCTCGCTCGCATTTTTTGAAATGATCTGACCAGTTGCTGGACCACCAGTAAAACTGATTTTACCGATGTTTGGATTTTTCGTTAGGGCTTCACCTACTTTATAATCGCCTGTTACAACGTTAAATACTCCATCAGGGAATCCCGCTTCTTTCATTAACTTTCCGAATTCAAGTGTTGTAGCTGATGCATATTCAGAAGGCTTTACAACAACGGTATTACCAGTTGCTAGAGCTGGTGCAAGTTTATTCGTTAACAACGCAATTGGTGAGTTCCAAGCCGTAATTAACGCAAGTACACCAATTGGTTCTCTAATCGTATAATCAAGCGTATTTAAATTATCTAATGGAATAACATCCCCATATAGTTTATCTGCATATCCTGCAAAAAAGCGATAATTACGAGCAGCAAAATGCATTTGATTTTTCGTTTCTCTAATGATTTTACCATTATCAGTTGATTCAATCTCTGCTAATCTTTGAGCATTTTCATCGATTAAATCAGCAAGGTTCATCATTAACTCAGCACGAGTCAATCCTATTGTATTTTTCCATTCATTTTCAAAGCACTCTTTAGCAGCTTGTACTGCATCATTTACGTCTGTGCTTGATGCTTGGGGGATTGTTGCCCATGCTTCTTGGTTATACGGATTTATTGTTTCAAATCTTTCTTTATCTGAACTGTCCACTGATTCGCCGTTAATATACATTAAATATTGTTCCAATGAAATTCACTCCTACCTTATTTTTAAAGTCACTTTATTTAATGAATTTCATAATACGTATTTAATGCTATTTCACTTCAATATGTGTTTCGTTGAACCTTTCTTAACTACATATTGTATTGAAAAGCTGATTTCAGTAATTATGAAATTCATTCTATTATTTACTTGTATCAAAAGAGATATCGCACCATTTTTCCCATAAGGATGATACTGATGCGTAATCAAGATTGCCTAACCCTTCTTGAACTGCAATATCATATACTGTATGGCTCGCTTGAATCGAAAATAGTGGAACATTCATTTGCTGTGCTAATTCTAACGCTAACATCGAATCTTTTCGAGCATTTAAATTAGACATTCCACCTTCGAAATCACCATTAAGCATTCTTTCTTTATATCGATGTTCAACTGGACGTTCAAAAGCTGTTTCGTTCCCTAATAATTCATACATCATCTCTGGATCAATACCTACTTTTACCCCAATCGAACAAGCCTCAGCAATCAGCACCATTACATTATGTGCAATTCCGTTATTTATAATTTTCGCTGACATACCTGAACCTAAGTCTCCAACCTTAATGATTTCTTTTCCAATCGTAAGAAGAATATCATGTACAGCGTCCGTTGTTTCAGTAGATCCACCTACTAATAACTTCGCATTCCCTTCTGCAACGTGTGATAATCCACCTAAAATTGCAGCGTCAATGAACTTAACATCATGTTGCTCACAAACTTTATTAATCGACAATATGTCATTCGGTAATATTGTACTTGTTTCAATAATAATTGTATCTGATTGTAAAGAAGGAATGATTGTCGTTAAAACACTTTTTGAAATCTCTCCATTTGGAAGCGAAACAA
This sequence comes from Caryophanales bacterium, assembly GCA_026168805.1. Classification (GTDB taxonomy): domain Bacteria; phylum Bacillota; class Bacilli; order Bacillales; family Amphibacillaceae; genus CALAMD01. The sequence continues at coordinate 76,447 of JAPFDS010000060.1, forward strand.
CTACTCGATTTACCTTTTGTGCCAAACCTTCTAACGTTGTCTCACAAGAAATCCCTTCTTTTTCAAGTTCTGCTAATTTATTTTCATCTATATCAAAACCAATAACCCTATAATCTTTTGACAATTTCTTTGCTATAATACTTCCCATATTTCCTAAACCAATTACACCTATTGTTTCTTTCAACGTTAACCTCTCCTCAAACTGACTTTTGTTAATTTCTATGATGTACAAGAACTACACTTTTTATTGTAAGCGCTATCTGCTATAATTAAAAATACATAGTTTTTATATATTTACATAAAATTATTTTATAGGAGAATGAAAATGGACGAACGAGATTGGATTCTTTTGTCCCTCATCGGACAAGATAAGAGTCTTTCGGAGATAGCAGAAGAATTATATATATCGCAGCCAGCTCTTTCATATCGCATTAAAAAAATAGAATCCTATTTTAATACAGAATTAGTCAAAAGAAATAATAGAAGATTACAAGTAACCCCACAAGGAGCAGAAGCAATTAAGTTTGCCAATCTTTATTTAACAAAAATAGATAACTTACGCCAAAATATAGTCTCTATTGGAAATAAACCACAAGGAGCATTAATTATTGGAGCTTCTAGTGCTATTGCAGAATATATGTTGCCGACTATTTTATCCGAATATAGCGCTTTATATCCTGATGTAGAATTAAACTTAGTGACAGGATTTAGTGATTATTTAATCGGACTATTACGGGAAAACAAAATACATGTCGCATTTTTAAGAGAGGATATTGAATGGGTATTTTATAAAAGAAAGATATCAAGTGAAGATATTTATTTAGTATCAAAAGACCCAATTGATATAAAGGAGTTGCCAAATTTATCTAGAGTAACCTTTAAGACAAATCCTTCGCTTCAAGAAATCATATCGAACTGGTGGGATAGAAACTTTACTACACCCCCTTATATAACAATGACTGTTGATAATGCAGGAGCTTGTAAGGAAATTATAAAAACTGGATTAGGATATTCAATTATGCCTGATTTGACACTAGGAGATACGAACGCATTACAAAAAGTGCCTCTGTTTAAAAATGAAAAAGAGCAATTAAAACGCCACACGTGGATCTATGGAAGCAGTCATGCAGAAGAATATATAACATCTAAATCTTTCTTAGAATACGTGTATCGTACATCCTAATAACCTTAACCTCAATGAATATAGTAAGGAATAATGATTAGGACATTCCAATATTGGAAACTTTCACTTCTAGAATCACGTAAGCGTCAAATAATCCCCACCTATAAGTAGATGGGGATTATTTGACGCTTACAAAACCTTATTACAAATCACACAAAAACATCCCTTGAATTAGATGTGTTCTAATGCAAAGGATGTTTTCCCATAGTTCCTATTTATTTTTCCCAAAAACATGTTCAACTGTTTTTCGAGATGCTTGTCCATCTTCCCAGTCACAGAATCGTTCATAAAACTCTTCGTATTTCTCTTTATATTCTTCCTGTACTTCATCAATATTTTCAATCGCATCAATCACTTCATCAGAAGTGTAAAGGAGCGGACCAGGTAATTCTTCTTCCATATCAATATAAAATCCTCGTAATTGATCACGATATTTCTCAATATCATATGTAAAGAAAAGAATTGGTCTTTCCAAATTAGCATAATCGAAAAACACAGATGAGTAGTCGGTAATTAATATGTCTGAGACGAGATATAATTCAGCTATATCATCATACGAGCTGAAGTCATATACGAAACCTTCATACCCCGATATATCTAACGCGTTAGCGATAAAGTAGTGTGTACGTAATAATACAACATACTCATCTCCTAGACGCTGTTGCAGAGCATCTAAATCTAATTGCAACGTAAATTTATATTTTCCACGTGAAAAAAACTCATCATCTCTCCACGTCGGTGCATAAAGAACTACCTTCTTATCTTCGGGAATCCCTAATTTCCGTTTAACGGTATCTACTTCAGCAGGTGTATTATTATTCACTAACAAATCATTCCGTGGATATCCATACTCTAACATTTCTTTATCAAACAAAAATGCTCGTTTAAAAATATCTGTCGAGTACCCATTTGGTGAACTTAAATAATCCCACCTTCTAGATTGTTCGTAAAAATGCTTTTTGTATTTTGGATTTGCCGAATGAACATCATCCATGTCAAACACAAGCCGCTTAAGTGGAGTACCATGCCATGTTTGTAAATAGACATTTCCTTTTCGCTTATTCAATAAGTTCGGCATACGTGAATTATTAATCCAATACTTCGATCGTGCCAAGTGATAAAAATAAGGTATGCTGAATCGCACAACCTGTTTGGCATTCCCAGGAATTTCCCGTTTCTCATCAAAACACCATACAAACTCATATTCAGGATAGTGTTCTTGCATATACTCATAAATATATTTCGGGCTATCAGAGTATGATTTTCCTAAAAAGCTCTCAATAAAGATTTGCTTCTTTTTAAGCGGTAAAAGCGAAAAAATACGATTATGCACAAAATATGCAAATCTTCTTTTGCTGGAAGCTCCCCATTTCGCTTCTCTCAGGAAATGGTGTTTTCGATTAAGTTTTTTAAACTTTTTCAAATCTCCTCTAATAAGTGCACTTATTTCTCTTTTCGCAATAATGCTCGTATTTCTTAATACTTCTGGGTGGACCATTGCTAATGTTTTTGAGACTGCATCAAAAATTAGATCAATCTGATTTTCATTTTTCAAATACATTACAATATCTGCTCGATAAAAGTTTAATAAATGATTGTCTAAGAACTCATAAGCATCTTCATAGGAAGAATCTCCTCTTAATGCAATATAAATAGATAAATAATCAAGTATTCTCATGGCTGATTCTTCCTGAGTTAATGAAGGGCTTGTAATTGGATCATTTCTTAAACGTTTAAAATAAAGTGCTTCTTTCAAATATGGAACTTGGTCCACTTCAACTAAAGCTTGTATTAAAAAACTCAAATCTGAATATACTCTATTATTTTCATCAAAATGTAAGTTGTGTTGTAAAATGAAGTCTTTTCTTATTAGCAAATTCACTGCAGTAGAATGCCTTGCTATGCTAAATTTTCTATCCGTAAACATCTTGACTTGATTGGATCCATCAATAATAATCGCATCTCTTGAAGTTAAATACGTACGATTTAATCTTCCACGAATCATTGGAAATTCTTTTATTTCACACATCAACATTTCTATTGTTTGCTCTGGAATGTAATCATCACTATCCATAAAATAAATATAGTTACCTGATGCATGTTCAATACCTTTATTTCTCGCAAAGCCTGGACCATAGTTCTGCTTAAGAGTGACAAGTACAATATGTTGATTAATTTCAGATAATCTATCTAGTACCTTCTTACACGAATAATCACTACCATCATCAACCAAGACAATTTCTGTGTTTTTATATGTTTGCTTTTGTATAGATAAAACACATTGTTCGATGAATTGTTCTGTGTTATACACCGGTATAATGATAGATACTTTATTCAAATCCACACTTCCTTTATCACATGAATTAACAAATGTTATTTTTCTTGTAATTCGATATCATATATAGCCTGTTCAGCTTCCAACCGATATTGTTTACGTTCTTTCTTATTCATTTTCTTCCACTTCTTCAAAAAATCCTTATACTGTGGAATGATTTCGTCAACTGGACCATATGCTTTTACCATACCGAATTCGAGCCATAATATTTTTTCGCAAAACTGTTTCATTTGACCTAGTGAGTGACTCACAAAAATCATCGTTTTGCCTTGCTGTTTAAATTCATGCATTTTTGCTAAACTCTTTTCAGCAAATGCTTTATCTCCGACAGATAAAGCTTCGTCAATAATTAATATTTCAGGATCAACTGTTATAGAAATAGCAAATCCTAATCGAGACTTCATCCCACTAGAGTAAGATTTTACTGGTTGGTCAATAAATTTTCCTAGCTCTGAAAATTCAATGATTTCTGTCTCCATCTCTTTTATTTCTTTTTTATTAAAACCAAGCATAAGACATTTCAGTTCAATATTATCTCGGCCAGTTAAGTCATTCTTAAGCCCGGCTGCAACAGCTATTAGAGAGACTTCACCATTAACTTCTACTGTTCCCTCTGTCTCAGGAACAATACCAGCTAATATATTAGATAAAGTAGATTTTCCAGACCCATTTACTCCAATAAACCCAATAATATCTCCTCTATTTGCTTCGAAATTTACATTTCGAAGTGCATAAAAATCTTCTCCATAATCTCGAGGAGTTATAAGATCAAGTAAACGATCTTTGGTGTTTGTATATAGTTTATATTTTTTAGATATGTTTCGAGCTATAATTGCTTTTTCCATAGCTAACAAATCCTTTTCTTATAAGTAGTCAATAAAATGTCTTCTGAATTTCACGTGTAAAGTTGACCCTATCAAAAACAGAACTAAAACGATTCCCCAAAATACAAGAGTATACTGCCACTGTTCAATCAAGTGCCACCCTACTCCAAAAAATGCATATCTGTATCCTTCAATTAAGTAATAAAGAGGGTTCAGTTTCATGATCTGCATAATCAAGGGATAGTCAGACAATAATGCGATTGGCCATAATACTCCTGACAAATACAAGAGCATTCTTAACACTGAGTTAAGTAACATATGTACATCTCTAATAATTGTAGATAATGTAGATGTAATCAATGAAATGGAAAACAATAAGCAAAACGTAGCAAATATAATATAAATAAATTGTAAATAATATATATTAATAAAATATCCCATAAACTGCATGATTATAATACTAATCAAAAGCATTACCACATGAACATAAAACTTGGAGAATATGGCAATGTTTGGTATAACACTCATCGGGAAATTCATTTTTGATAGCATACGTAATCGAGTATATATGGATTTAGAACCTTCTATAATGGACTGATAGCAATATACCCATAAGAAAAACGCAGCTAGTAGCCAAGGAAAAAATGTATACTCTTCTCCTGCAAGCTCAACTGGAGCTCTGCTTCTGATGGTGCCAAAAACGAACCAATAAATTAAAATTTGAATTGCAGGATTTAAAAGTTCCCATGTCATTCCAAGATAGTTGTTTTTATTATTACTTTTCAGTTCATATAAGGAAAGTCTCCTTACTAGATAAAAATTCTTTATTTGTTCTTTAATTACGAGGATTGCAGACTTCATAGTCGATTCCTTTCATTATAGCCTTTGCATAAGCTATTCATCATCAATTCAAACATAGATTATACAAGTAAAACAGATAAAAAACAATTAATAGTAGACAAACCTTGCTTATAAGATTTGCCTACTATTACTATCGTTGTCGCTTTTTCAAGATATATTCTACGAATCGTTTACTAGCTTCTCCATCTTCCAATGAACAAAAGTCGTTATAAAATTGATCATTATATGCATCTATAGCATATCCCTCTACTTCTATACGTCTAATTTCCTGAATAACTTCATCAGTTGTTTTAACCAACGGACCAGGGGCCTTTTTTTCAAGATTGAAATAAAACCCTCTTAGTTCATCGCGATACTCTTCAATATCATAAGTAAAAAATATCATTGGACGTTTTAAGTTTGCATAATCAAAAAATACTGAGGAGTAATCAGTAATTAGTATATCTGACACCAAATATAGTTCGTTGATATCATCATATAATGATACATTATACGCAAAGTTTTTAAATGGAGTTAAATCAATGTATTCTGAAACTAAATAGTGTGCTCGAATAAGCACAACATAGTTGTTTCTAAGTTGTTCTTGCATCTTTTCCAAATCTAATTGCAGGTTTAATTTATAGTTTCCAACAGTATAAAAATCATTGTCACGCCATGTTGGTGCATAAAGAATCACTTTCCTGTTTTTAGGTATATTCAAAGTTTGCTTTAGTCTTAAGATATCGTCTTTGTTGTTTTTATTATACAAAATATCATTTCTAGGATAACCTATTTCTATTATTTGATTATCATATTGAAAAGCTCTTTTAAAAACATTAGTAGAATATCCGTTCGGTGAAACTAATATATCCCATTTTTTAGCTTCATCTGTAAAATAGCTTTTGTATTTTTCGGTTGTTGTTCCTGGCATATGCACTTCTATTATATCCACACCTAACTTTTTAAGAGGAGTGCCGTGCCATGTTTGTATATACGTGGTTCCTTTAGCATTCGAAACCCAGTACGGCATTCGGCTGTTAGTTATCCAAAACTCGGCACGAGCCATTACATAGATCCATCTAAGATTAAATCTTGATAATGGACGCTCTACACCTTGTTTTAGAGATGGATACACTCTTCGATCAAAACTCCAATAAAGTTTATATTCTGGATAATGATTTTTCATATATATATATATAGCTTTCGGATTGTCACTAAATTGCTTCCCTAAAAAGCTTTCAAACATAATTGTTTTTTTTCTCGTTGGTAACTCTTTAAACAAGTTAAATAACAAACGAATAATAGACAAGGCTACCTTTCGTAAAACACTCATTTATTCCACTCCTACTTTGAAATAGTTTGAAGCTTTTTAAAGTGTTTTAATGCTCTTTTTTAGGATAAAAGTATTGCTTTAACAATATCTCCTTTTGAAAAGAATTAAATCTAACGTCTACTGTACAGTTTACATTGAAAATAGGATAAACACAAAACATAGTTATAATATATTGCACATCTATCATTGCAATTAACTGCTCATCATTTTACTGCATCAATAAAAACAAAAGTTAAAAGCGTGAGTTTTTAATAAGTATTCATGTTATAGTATAGGCATATTGCTCTACAATCTTTTTACTCACAAACATACTCGAGTATAGATATTTTCAATTGTGTTTAACCTAATATTAAATGGAGTGAAATATAATGAAATCAAATCTTCTGGAGTCTGCAAAAAAATTTCAAAAAGAAAGAAAATGGGATTTGGCTATTGACTACTTTCAACAGTATTTAGATGAAAATAACGGTAAGAGTATTGCTGACACTTATGTTTCTTATGCTAAATGCTTAAGAATAAAGGGCCATACTAACAAGGCTGAGGAAATTCTCGATAAAGGAAGAGACCTACACCCTAATAGCGAGCGAATATTGTTAGAACTTCATAATCTTTATGATTCATTGGGTGATTGGAATTCTGCGGAACTTATTGCTCGTACTTTAGTCGATATGAATCCTAAAGAAGCAAATTATTACTTTCGATTAGGTAGAAGCTATGCTTATTTAAATAATGATAAAATGGCTAAAGACGTATACAAACAAGGTTTAAAACATAAACATAACTTGCCTTTCGAAGATTTAATATCACAAATTGAAAAGGGATTCCCTGATGAAGGCAGTGATATTTTTACCGACTATGTATTCATAAATGGAAAAAATAACTTAGGTGGATTTATACATTATCTCGGAAACCAAAAGTACTTTACTAAAATTGCTAGATACACAAGAGGAGCAAAGCGCGAAGAGAAATTTTATAAAAAATTAAGTTCCAATTATCCAGTATTAAAAAATGTAGTCCCTGAATTTATCAATTCACAAGTTTTAGATAATACTCTTTACCTTACTTTAGAAATGATTGAAGATGGGCCAGAGGTTTCTTCTGAACATACTCAAAATATTATTAAAACAGCCGAGATGGTTTCGTCTTTTAAATATAAAGATATTATTAATAAGTTCCCCAATCCTAATTTTTTATTTCAAATGAAAAAAAGACCGATTTATGGCATGATCTTTTTTACACAAATTCATAAAAAGCACATTAATGAAAAGCTATTCTCTTCTTTATATCACTTAGTAAAAGAAAACAGATACCCAAATGAAGTTAAAAATGTTATTGAGCATCTTGAGTCATTAGTAATGAACAATCACTTATATGCCTTAATAAAGCCGGAAATACACTATTCTCTGTTGCATGGAGATTTCATTCCTCAAAATATTAAACTGGATCGTGATAATGAATCTCCAATTGTTTTCGATTGGGCTACTTCATTAATAGGACCTCATTTCATGGACATTGCAAGATATTTATCTGTAACGTTTTTGCCTTATTCAGAAATAAAAGAAAATTATCTTTTTAATAATGTTAACAATAAAAAGTTATCCTTAATAGAACAAATATTTTTTCTTTATGCACTAATCATATTATATTTATTAATTAACTCAAAAAAAGTTGGGATAAATGATAGACTAAGTAAATTTATAATTCCAGCATTAGAAGATATGGAAACATTGATCGCGAAATTTAAGATAGAGAATTTTGGTTCGGCTATTCAATTTCTAGTAAACGAAAATGAAAAAGATAAAGATAAAATAAATAAAATGAATAGCAAAATTAAAAACCTAGTAAAAACAAATAGAAAATTACAAGAGTCGTTAAAAGACTTAATGAATAGCAAGTCTTGGAAAATAACCGCACCACTACGTAATTTTAGACTTTGGAGAGATAAATTTAAATGAGTAGATTATAAGAACGCGTCTAAAAAGTCAACCTTATAATGTACTGAATCCATAAATGACTAAATATTTAAGCTGAATTGGCTGGATTGTTTCTGGTATTGTACCGGACTCATACCAGTCAATTTTTGTTTTATACGTTTGACGTTATAGTAATCGATATATTATTTAACAGCACAATCTAACGCTTCAAACAAGTGTTTTTTATCATTCGACATGATCTCTATCTTTATTCTAGTAAACTTACAAAGGGCTGTCCTTGGTACTATACTAGCAGCAATATGTTCGAATTCATAAATTGAAATTAAACTTTTTCTAATCTTTGCCGATATAATGAACAAATACAAATATAGCTTTACCTATAATTCAAGTCTATATTGGTAACAAAATTAGCTAGTAGGGAGGTGTTACTTAGTTCTGTATGGCCTTACAAAAGAATATTAAAATAAGGGAGTTGTCTATGAAGTATATAACAAAAACAAGTAGTCTATTAATGGCTATCATGTTAATATTTCAACTTGTTGGACCGCCTGTTATAGCTATAGCGGATACAGTTAACGATAGCGAGGATGAAAATATTACAAGTATTGCACATTCAGAAGAACTAACAGAAATCCCAGTCTATGATGAAAACTCTGACTCTAGTAACATTATTCATACTGTTAAAAACGGCACTGAAGTTACTATTTTAGATTCGGCTGAAGATTTTTCACACGTTGAATTTACAGCTTCAAATTCTAGTAAACTAGTAGAGGGATATATTAGTAATGAATATTTAATTCCTTCAGATGAATTCGACAATTCAAGTGAAGAGCAAGAAAGTGATATAAAAGAGGAGTCTACTGAAGATAACATAGAGAGTGACGATGAGGAGACGTTAGAATCTGACGAAACTGACAAATCCGACTCAAACAACTCTGATGATGATCCTAAAAATGAAGATGATTCTGATGTACATAGTAATGAGGAGGATTCCAAACTTGATAACACAGACGAAAAAACTGATGAAAAAGACTCTTCTAGTCAAGACAAAAGTGTTCTAGAAAGTACATTTAAAAATCAGGAAAATGTTACAGGTATCGGAATCAGAAATCCTACTAATGTACGAGAAAGAAATTCCACTAAATCGAATGTCATTGCTTCATATCCTGAGGGAACTGTTATTGATTTAAAAACATTTTCCAAGAACTGGTATGAGGTTACTGTAGATGTAAATGGAAAAGAAACTTCAGGCTATGTACATCATAAACATGTAGATGTAATTTATGAAACACAAGAGAGCAAAAATGTTGTTGGTTTAAGGAATCCTACGAACGTCAGAACTCTTGCTTCTACTAAGTCTGATGTAAAAACTTCTTATCCCCAGGGAACTATCATTAAAGTAAAAACGTTTACTAAAGATTGGTATGAAATTACTGATAATGGGAAAACACTGGGATATATTCACCATAAACATGTTGGTGATATTGAGAAGGATCAATCTTCTTTACAAGGTATCGGGATTAATAATCCTACCAACATTCGTGAACTTGCTTCTACTAAATCAAAAGTTCTTACGTCTCTTCCAATTGGAACAATAATTGATTTAGAAACATTTTCCGATAATTGGTATGAGGCCACTGCAAAGGTAGATGGAAAAGTAATAAAAGGATTTATTCATCACAAGCATATTGGAGACACAGTAGAAACGAAACAGAAAAGCTTTAAGGCAATAGGGATTAATAACCCTACCTATATAAGAACAAGGCCTTCAACAAAAGCAACACACGTTAAAGCTCTTCCAGTTGGATCTATTATTAATCTAAAAACATTTTCTAAACATTGGTATGAAGCTACTGTCAATGTCAATGGAAAGAAAAAAACTGGTTATGTTCATAAAAAACATATAGGTGACCAAATAAATAATAAAAATAGCAGTTTTAAAGGATATGGAATTAACGATCCAACTCAAATACGAGTTAGACCATCTACCGAAGCAAAAAGTGCTGGGAGGCTCCCGGTAGGGTCAATTATAGATTTAAAGTCGTTTTCCAAGCACTGGTATAAAGCTACTGCAAAAGTGAATGGAAAGAAAATTAATGGATACATTCATAAGAAACATTTCCATAAAGCGAATGGTACCGGAGAAAATTCATATGGTGAAGTCATTAAAAAAACTACTATAATTAGAGGATTACCCTCAACAAATGCAAATGTTGCCAAAAGATTAAAAAAAGGAAACGTTATTGAGCTCGAAGATTTTTCAAAGTATTGGTATAAAGCAACTCCAATTGGCAATGAAAAATGGACTGGATATGTGCATAAAAATCATGTGAAAATCACTGATTCAGTGGAAAAAAAATATGGTAGTTACAGTAATGCCGTAAATGCTCAAATGAAACAATCACCACAAGTGTCGGGTTTCGGTCGACATGGAGGTTTTCGCAACGCATCAAAAGAACAAGTAGAGTACTATATAAACCCTTCAAACTTTACTAAAAATTCTAGAGAGTATCTACAATTTCTCGTATTATCAGAACCTGCTGGTCTAGATAAAAACGAAGTAAACTCTAAAGTCTTGAAAGGACTTGGTGTACTCGATGGTAAAGGCGCATCTTTTATAAAGGCTGCTAAAAAATTTGATATTAATGAAGCCTATTTAATTTCCCATGCTAAGTTGGAAACAGGTAATGGTACGTCTACACTTGCAAAAGGAGTGCCTGTTGACAAGAAAGGTAATATTGTAGATAAGAAAAAAGCTTATAAGACAGTTTACAATGTTTACGGAATTGGCGCTGTGGACTCTAACGCATTAGCCGGAGGTGCCAAAAGAGCGTTTGATGAAGGTTGGTTCACTGTAGATAAAGCCATTGTAGGGGGAGCCCAATTTATTAATACGTACATTGGTCGTGGACAAGATACTCTTTATAAAATGAGATGGAATCCAGAAAGTCCAGGTTATCCACAATACGCAACTGATATAGGTTGGGCTGTTAAACAGACTGCTAGCATGAATCAGATTTACAGTCTTATTGATAACTATACGCACCGTTTTGATGTACCTAAGTACAAAGGGCAACCTAGTAAATCTGGAAATAAAAATGCATATACTGAAACACTCTTACAAGTTAGTGCTTCTGCTTTAAATATTCGTGAAAATGCTGGTACTAAATATAAGAGTGTCGGTCAAGCTTCAAAAGGAACGAAACTCACTCCTATATTTAATAAGAAGGGTGAATACGTTACAAAGACTGTTAATGGTCATATTTGGTATAGAATCAATTATAAAGGCAAAACAGCGTGGGCTAGTGGTGGAGTAAATGGAAATGAACTTGTAAAGCTTATAAATAAGTAACATTTTAAAAACCATCTTTATTTAGTCGAATAAAGATGGTTTTTTATAAATATATAGATTTTAATTAGTGGATGAATAATCGATAATTAGTTATACTACATATACTAGCTTTTGATATTTTGAAAGGGGTTAAAGTGTTTTGAAAAATATATTGATCCGATCAGGAATGTCACCATTAGATACATTTGATCCTGCACACATCATGCTTAATAATTCCATTGGTGGAAACGTTGGAAATTTAATATATGCATACAGTGTTTATAGAACGTTAACTACCGAAGGAGTTACGATTACACCAGATTATTATAAAATCGATCATACTAAAGCTGATGAAATAAACGAAAAATACGATTGTTATATTATTCCTTTAGCCGATGCTTTTAGAGAGGACTTCCGTCCTAGTTTAAGAAAATATACAAAACTATTCAAAAAGTTAAAAATTCCAGTTGTTATTGTTGGTGTTGGGCTACGAGCACCGTTTGAACCTAAACTTGATGAAGGTTTTCCATTTGATGAAGATGTAAAGGCGTTTGTGAATGCTGCTTTGGAGAGGTCTAGCATCATTGGATTGCGTGGTGAGATTACTTCTAAATACTTAACAAAATTAGGCTTTCGTGAAGGCATTGATCACACCGTAATAGGATGTCCTTCTATGTATACATTTGGTAGAGAAATTAATATCAGAGATACTAATATTACAAAAGATTCTAAAATTGCATTTAATAATTCAAAATTATCACCCAAAAATGTGCTTGACTTTATGCAGAGAAATATTGATGAATATCCTAATCATTATTTTATACCACAATGGATGAGTGAATTAAGACTAACTTATCTAGGTTCACCGGATTTAAAAAATCCTACTGACAATTATCCTTGTTCAAACTCTGAAGAAATATACAAAGACAATAGAGTCCGTTACTTTTTAAATGCATACACATGGATTGATTTCCTTAAAAATGTAGATTTTTCTTTTGGTCTTCGATTACACGGTAACATTACCTCCACAATTGCGGGGACACCAAGCATTTTAATACCAAAAGATGCAAGGATGAGAGAATTAGCAAGTTACCACAATTTGACTAGTGTATGGGCAGGCGATATTACAGAAGAAACCAACATAAAAACTCTCGTAGAGGAGGCGGACTTCCATAGTCCAGAGAAATCACAAGCTGCCAACTTTGACAATTATATTGATTTCCTAAATAAAAATGGAGTCAATCACATTTATGAGCAAGACAAAAATAGAAAAGATGCTCCTTTTGATGCACTCGTTTCAAAAGTCGAGAAACTACCGCCGGTCACTCCAATCAACGGATGTACTACTGATGAAGCTGTTCATCGTTGGAGTAGATTTCATGATTTAACTGAAGCTAAAAATCTTAGAGCAAAAAAGCAAGCATCTAATAAGCATAAAAGTGAAATTAACAAAAAGAACAAAAGAATTAAATGGCTAGAAGGTACTATGAATCGAAAGTCTGTAAGAGTTGCTTTGAAAACTGCAAACTTGTTTAGTTCGAAATAAAAAAATGAACGGTCTCTTTTGATAGAGCCGTTCATTTTTTTATTTTAAAGTGCCATCATGTTCTTCTTCTCCCAAAGACCTTTCAAATAATTCAATTCTCGATTTCGGTGGCGGTAATATAACCAATTCTTCGTCTTCTTCTATATCATGATCTTCCAAACTAGGAATAATAACTTCATCTACAACATTTTTTGAAGCTGTACCAAGTGTGTCTCCGAAGAAGTAATCCACAAACGACTTCATTCTCGCTTCATCAAAATTATCTTTTTTGATTTGCTCTACAATCTCACTTGTCGTTTTAACAAGAGGTCCTGGAATAAAATCAAAATAGTTATAATAAAAATCGCGTTCTTGTATATATTTTTCAACATCAAAGGCAAAAAACAATATCGGTTTATTCAATAAAGCAAATTCAAAACAAACAGATGAATAATCGGTAATTAAAACATCTGTTATTAATAACAAATCATTAATTTCTCTGAATTCACTTAAATCATAAAAGAAATCTTTATACTCATAAGGAATGTTCAATTTGTTCTTAACAAATGGATGAATTTTAAAAAGAAATACATACTCTTCATGTAATTCTTCATATAACTTCTTCATGTCGATTGCTTCAAATGGGAAATACGCTGATGCTTGTCCATTTCCCCTAAACGTAGGAGCAAATAAAATTACTTTCTTATCTTTTATGAAAGGATATTTATGATAAAGCGTTTGAACAACATGGCTTTTATATTGCTCATCAAAAAATATATCTGCTCTTGGGATACCAGTTGGATAAATCCTTTCTTCATCAATTCCAAATCCTTCTGCGTAATGTTCCCTTACTCCCTCACTGCTAACAGTTGCCTTAGTATAGTTACGATGATTTTTAGACTTAGGTGAAGGTCCACCTGGTCTACCTAATCTACTGAATCCAAATGTTTTAAATGCTCCTGCGGCATGCCAGACTTGTATTAAGTCTGCATTTTTTCGGATCCTCAAGGGGTAAATTAATGGATAAAAGTCATCTAACAAGATAATCTTTGCAGTAGCTAAATGATAAGCAGTTTTAAAAAGTTTTAAAAAGCTTTTTTTACTATCTATTCGTTCATTAAATGCAAATTGGATATCTAATTGCAAATCTTGTTTGTACAATTCTTCATATACAAAATATAGATTACCACTTAATTCAGTACGACTATCAGATGCAAAAGTAATCTTTTTCTTATTAATAGGCAACAGTCCAAAAATTATATAACACATTTTAAAGAATCTTCTTTTTATTGCTTGTACATATCTATTTTCTTTACCTACACTGTCCCTATCTAACTCTTCTGGATTGTAGGACTGTAGTAGTGTGTTTTCGAAGTGCATTGTCTTGTGATAAGTATCAAAGGTTATCATTAGACTGTATTTTAATATACGTTTAGCTGAATAATAATTTAGTTGTGTTGTTTTTATGTTGTTTTCTAAAAAGTCACTAATATTTGCAAGGGCAATCGTTTTTTTATATTTAACATCGTCATTTTCTTCTGCAAGTTGCTCTAATTGAATATAAACTTGATAACTGCCTTTTTCCAATGGTTTCTTATTTATAATATTAGATAAATCAATTGTTGATTTGAATCCACTTAGTGATTTACTATCTAAACTATCTATTTCATAGTTTATCACTTCGTTCAATTTACAATTTTCCAATGGTATATATATGAGATGAAGATTTAAAATCTCTTGATCGGATAACATATTGAATTCTTCATTAAATTCATGTTTTTCCCTAAAACTTTTAATATCTACTTCAGGAACTAACAGAAGCATTTTTCTAGTTCGATCCTCTTCATAAGAGTTTAACTCTGAAATAGATGCATATCCCTCTATTTCAAGTTGCGAACCATTCAATGTAAATGCTGTAACTTCAGACAATACTCTAGCATCAGTCCTTATATTAGAGTATTCACTGTCTATTGAAGATGCGAACATATTTTCACCTCGTTTTTATTTCCTTAAAATGTGAAACTATTTTACTAGAGACATCTATAGTGTTATCAAAATTATATTCTATCATACGCGATGTGTTATAATATTCATCTTTTTGTCGGTCATTTATCCATTTAATTAACGCCTCTACATTAGTAATAATTTCTCCATCAGATATAGTATTAATACCTTCATAAAATCCACGATTTTTTACATATTGTTCCAAATCGGGAACAAAGTGAGCTATAGGTTTTTTTAATAAGGAAAAATCAAAAACTGAAGATGAATAGTCTGTTACAAGTGCGTCCGTTACAAGCATCCAGTCATTTATAGTGAATTTTGATGCGATAGTGATATTAGGGCACTTATTTAATTTTAACAGATCTCTTCTTTCGATATATGGGTGTCCTTTAAAAATAACTTGAATGTCTTTTCGTATTTTTTGTGAATGCTGTATTAAGTCGTCAATAATATTCAAGTCTGACTCTTGATGACTCCCAGTTGCTCTATATGTAGGTGCAAGTAAAATTAAAGTTTTTTTATTGTCAATTACTTCAGGAAAAGTTTCTTTAATCATTTTCTTTTTTTTAGACATCTCTAATTGATTGTTAAATAGATCAATTCTAGGTGGACCAATTGGAAATATTCTTTCAGCACTCATATTAAATGCTTCTGCATAATAAGGGATAACATGGGAACTAGAAACGTAAACATGTGAATAATTACTATGAATAGGTATGATATTTAAATATGAAGTGCTTGGACCAAATTTAGTGTCTTTTGTACTATATCCGAATTTTTTGAATGCTCCTGCTGCATGCCATAACTGTATTACTTTCAGATTTTTTGAAGGTTTAATTAGGTAAACAGGTAAATAATAATCATCAAGGATGAGATACGAGGCATTCGAGAATTTAAAAATCTCAGTGAACAGTTTGAGATTCATTTTGTTCTCCGTATGAACAAAATGAATCTCAATAGCTGGTTCCTGCTTAATTAACTCTTTATAAACATAACTTAAGTTACCCTCTAACTCTTCTGAGCGACTCAAAACAAAAACAGCTCTATTTTCATTCGTTTTTTGTGTTAAACAAAGTATCTTATATGTAACGTTAAACAGACACTTATAAATAAAAAAGAACAAGTTTTTTAAGGACTCTTTTATGTCCATAACTAGATCATCCATCTCATAACTGTTTTCCCCCAAGAACTAGATAGATCACTTTCAAATGTTTCAATAATATCATGTTGATTTCTCACATTATGAACGTTCCCTACGAGTGTACCTAAATAATCCACAATGGACGGATGTTCTTCATAAATATCTATTGCTCTTTGGAAATCAGGTGTTCCACTACGACTGCTTCCTAAAAGTGTTAAACCTTTTTCAAGAACCATTCTCGTATTTATCTCTACTGGATATTCACTAACACCTAGTAATGATATCGTACCTTCTGGATTTATATGATCAATAATTTGATCAATTGCATACTGACTACCTTTTCCACCAGCACACTCGATTCCATGGTCAATTGTCAAGTCATCAGGAATTTCATCGATTTTAATTGCTTGATCAACGAATGAAAAATGATTCATTTTATAGTCTGTTTTTCCAAAAATATATACTGTACTTTCAGGGTAAAGTTTCTTTAGAAACAAACATGTAATAAACCCTAAATTTCCATCGCCCCACACACCAAAGGTATCTCTCCTAATATGTGCCTTTTTCTCAAATCGACTTAGTGCGTGTACAGTTATAGTTACTAGCTCTGTAAAAGCTGCAACATCCATATCCATGTCTTCAGGTAATATTACTAATCGATCATGCTTCATAAACACGTAATCTTGCATAAACCCATCATATCCACTTGATCTAAATTGACTTGATCTTAAGTAATTTTCAGCAATAACTGAATCAGTTTCAGTTGGTGTGTTTGGCACCATAACTACTTTTGTACCTACTGATAACTTTCCAGTTGGATCGAATACCACCTCTCCAACTCCTTCATGAATCAGTGCCATTGGCAATTTCTCTCGCATTGCCTTTTTGCCACGTGTTCCAGTATAATATCTTTGATCTGCAGCACAAATAGACATATGCGTAGGTCGTATCACTACTTCTTCGCCTACGATAGATTTATCCTTGTAAGTGACTTCAAATTGTCTAGGTGAAACTAATCGATATACTTGGTTTATCATTTATCTAAACTTCCTTTAATAATTGAATTTGCAACATTTAAATCATAAGGCGTAGTTACTTTAAGATTAAATATTTCCCCTTCAACTAATTTAACTTTCTCACCTTTCATAGAGAAAATCTTACATGCATCTGTTAATATTTCCTTATCTTCAGTCGTTAACCCTTCATAGAGGTTTTGTAACTTGCGAACATTAAATGTTTGCGGCGTTTGACCCTGATACATAGTGTCTCGTTTTGGAATATCTTTAATGAATTCTCCATCTTCTGATTCGACAATAGTGTCCACTGCACTAATAACAGTGTCGACAGCATCATATTTTAATCCCATATCGATATTATCTTGGATAATTCTATGTGTTAAAAACGGACGTACTGCATCATGTGTAATTAAGATATCATCGTCTTCTATACCATTTTCTTCCTCAATAGATTTAATGATATTCATGATAGTGCCATTACGGTCACTGCCACCCTCAACTACATTAACATTTGGTAAATTAATGTTAAATTTCTTGAGAGTATCATTTGTATAATTTACCCATTCCTTTGGTGATGCAACTATAATTGTTGAAATTTCATCATTTAATAAAAACTTCTCTATTGTATGCACAATAATTGGTTTATCATTTAATAGTAAGAACTGCTTTGGCATAGGAACATTTCCCATTCTTGTTCCTTGACCACCTGCTAATATACCTGCATAAATCATTACTTTCACCTCATTGTTTAGTATAACAAACTTTTTAATTATTATTGTTAAAAGTTATTTTTTTTATGTATTCTATTATTAATGGTATAATTCATAAACAAGTTCACATTCATGCTTAGAATACTAAATAATGTACTTATATTCAAGTAAATGCTTGATTAACTTTAAAAATATCAACAATACATTTTCAAAATATAAGATAAATACTAATTATGGAGGACTTACATTGAAAAAAATTATAACGTACGGTACTTTTGACCTTATTCATACAGGGCACATTAACATTCTTCGCCGTGCGAAAGAGTATGGGGATTATTTAGTAGTAGCAATTTCAACGGATGAGTTTAATGCTCTGAAAGGAAAGAAAGCATATTATTCCTTTGAACAAAGAAAAGCAATTCTCGAGGCGATTCGCTATGTAGATGAAGTTATTCCGGAGCATAATTGGGAGCAAAAGGTAGAAGATGTGAAGAAGCATGCGATTGATGTGTTTGTCATGGGGGATGACTGGAAAGGTGATTTTGACTTTTTGCAGGATCAATGTGAGGTCATCTATTTACCGAGAACGGCTGGTATTTCGACAACGCAAATCAAAAAGGATTTAAATCGTACGAACAATGGTTAGGGAATTTGCGATTTTCCTTTATTTGTTTGTGTTTCGAATTGTTTTCTTGATCTGTAAAGTGTTTCCTCAAAAGGAAAAAACGACGTTTGTTGCTTCTTTTGGGGATAATATTTTGTTTACGCTGCAAGAACTTGAGAAGCATTCGAATCAACAAACAATTATTTTAAAAACAGGGCAATGTAAAGTCCATTATGTGCCATCTTCTACACGAACAATTATTAACTTTACGCCGAAGCGTTTTTTCGCGTGGATCCAATCTATTTATCATTTAGCAACTTCACGGCATGTGTTCGTAGATAATTACTACGGATTTTTAGCTGTGACATCTTTTAAAAAGGATACGACGTGTGTGCAGTTATGGCATGCGGCGGGTGCGATTAAGCAGTTTGGTTTGAAAGATCGCATGAATGAGTATCGGTCTGAACAAGCGTTTAAACGATTTAAACAAGTGTATAACCGCTTCACGCACGTCGTTGTAGGTTCTGATAAAATGGCGACGATTTTCGAGGAAGGTTTTGCTTTACCGGATGAACGCATGTTGCGTACAGGTGTACCACGGACTGACTTTTTCTTTAATGAACGAAGGGTGTCAGCTGTCAGGTCGCTGTTACGGCAAGACTTTCCGATGATTGAAAACAAAAAAGTGCTCATGTATGCACCGACGTATCGAGATGACGCGCTTGAAATTGATTCGATTGCCCTTGATCTGGACCGGCTATATGAGGAATTTCATGAGGGCTATATATTGCTTTTGCGGTTGCACCCTGCGGTGAGTGGAGTGCTTAAAAATAACTATCCTGATTTTATCATTGATGTTTCTACGTATCCGAATATTAATCATATGCTTTTAATTACGGACGTCCTTATTTCTGATTATTCATCGATTCCGTTTGAATTTTCTCTTTTAGAAAGGCCAATGATTTTTTTCGCATATGATTTAGACGAATATGGAGAGACGAGAGGGTTTTGGGACAGTTATAACCATGTTGTTCCTGGTCCTATAGTGGAAACCAATGAAGAGCTGATAGATGTTATTCAGACAGAAAATTATAACATGGATGCGATTCGAGAGTTCCGGGATGAGTGGAATACGTATTCTACTGGGGAATCAAGCAAACGATTGATTGAGGAAATATATGCTTAAATACATGCGGTTTGTTCGTTCATAACGGATAAACCGTTTTTTTAACGCTCGGCTGTTGCTTACCTCTACACAAAAGTCGTATGATAGAATTGTAGTCTATCAACGTATTGGGGGATACACATATGACAAAATATGCAATTACGAATGCCCGGGTGCTTGACGGGAAGGGAACGTTTTTCAAAAATGGAACCGTTCTCATGGATGATGGAAGGATTGTAGATGTTGGAGAAAATCTGGACATTCCAGCGGGTGTAGATGTGATCGATGCAAAGGACAAGGTTGTCACGCCTGGACTGATTGACGTCCACACGCATTTAGGTGTTGCTGAGGCAGGGCTTGGCCAGGAAGGTTCGGACTTCAATGAAACAAGTTCGTCGATGACACCTGAGATTCGAGCTTTAGACGGGATTAACCCGACTGAAATGGGTTTTCAGGATGCTCGTGAATCTGGCGTAACGACTGTTCAAATTATGCCTGGAAGTGCGAATGTAATTGGTGGAGAAATGGTTGTTGTGAAAACGGTCGGAAATATCGTGGATGAGATGGTTATTTCTTCCCCATCAGGCATGAAAGCTGCGACAGGTGAAAACCCGAAACGTTTCCATGGTGGAAAGGGAAGAATGCCAAACACGCGGATGGGTGTTGCCGCTCAGTTGCGATCAAAGTTAATCGAAGCACAAAATTACGTAGATGGTGTTGGCGATAAAGGTCGTAATTTAGGGCTGGAAAATCTAGCGAAAGTGTTGAATAAAGAAATTCCACTGCGGGTGCATGCCCACCGTGCGGATGATATTCAAACAGTTTTGCGCATTAAAGAAGAATTTGATATTGATTTAACGATCGAACATTGTACAGAGGGCCATCAAATCGCAGAGTATGTGGCGAAATTTAATGTCCCTGTTTCGGTCGGTCCGACGATGTCCACACGTTCGAAAGTAGAGCTCGCTGATAAAGGGTGGCATACGATTAAAGCACTGCTTGATGCAGGGGTTGCGTGCTCGATTACGACGGATCATCCTGTCGTAGGAATTGAATATTTAGTCACAAGCGCCATTCATGCGATTGAGTCCGGCGGTATTACAGAAGAACAAGCATTGCGAGCGATTACGTATGATGCTGCAAAACATATTGGCGTGGAGGATCGTGTTGGTTCTCTAGAAGCTGGAAAAGATGCAGACGTTGTTGTTTGGAGTGGAAATCCATTTGAACTCAACTCAAAAGTTGAAAACGTTTTTATTGATGGAGAAAAAGTGATTGGTGAATAAAATGAAGAAAGCACATTCTGTGGGTAGAATGTGCTTTCATGATGATTAATTCTTACGATGTAGTAGCGTCAACGGTCTGTCGCTCATGGATTTGTTCTTGTATGTAGGTATATGCGTTCTTGATGTGGGTTTCCATTGCACGTTTGGCTTCTTCTAAGTTTTTATCTTCCAGTGCTTCGATGATGTGTACGTGTTCTTCATAGTTATCGATTCTTCGTTGATCGCTGAGGGAAAACATGCTTCTGTTATGATAAATAACTTCATTCAGTTGTGTCAGCATTGCTTGTAACGTTTCGTTGTTCGCATACGAAAGTATTTTATTATGAATGGCAGTATTCATTTCTTCATACGCTTGAAAGTCTCTCGAATGCTTAGATTTTGCAACGATTTTCCGGAGTGCTGTAATGCCTTTATTGTCAATGGTTTCTGTTACTGTTTCTATGGCTAGCACCTCTAAGGCTACTCGGCATTGATAGACTTCTTCGATTTCCCTTGTAGAAAACTTTTGAACAACAGCTCCTTTATAAGGAATATTCTTCACAAACCTTTCTGATTCTAACCGGCGAAAGGCTTCTCTAACTGGTGTTGTACTCACACCTAGTTGCTCACTCACTTTTGTTTCTGTCAATCTGGTTCCTGGTGTTATGTTCCCATCAATGATTGCTTTCTTTATATTTTCATACACAATGGTACTTAATGGCTTTCTGCCAACGGATTCAATTTTTGTAATCGACATAACTCTCTCCCCCCCCTCATGACATACAAATATATTCCTATAGACATACTTCTGTTTGTGCGCATGTTTATGTCACAATTTTTAAGATACTATAGTAGACATAGTATAGCTTAAAGACTTGTAAAAAGATAGTTTCTCGATAAAATATAGGGTGGTTTATCCACTAATACCAATGCCTTAAGCGCTTACTTATTTTTGACATTATATTGCTTTTTACTCGGTAATTCTAAACAATTTAGTTGGTCTCCATATACCGCTCCGCCGTCAATTCCAATGATATTGTTGTTGCCAAAGTACACATCTGCATTTGTTTCATCTTTGTGTAAAATAGGTGTGCGTGTATGACCAAAAACAACTGTTTTATCCCCGTCATACCCATGATGGAATTTGTCACGAATCCAAACGAGCACATATGGATCGGTCTCTGACACTGGAGTATCCGGGTCTACTCCTCCATGAACAAAAATATAGTCTTCTGTTTCGTAATAGTAGTCGAGTTCTTTAATAAATTGCACGTGTGTGTAAAAGTCTTCTGTTTCTGGGAGTCGTTGTTCGTTAATGGATGAATCATAGCTTTGTAATGTCGGTATCCCGCCGTTTTTCCACCACCGTTCCCATGCATTTTCTTCATTATTGACCGCAGCGAGAAGCATGTCGTCGTGATTTCCGCGGAGGACGATCGCCCCTGCTTCTTTTAATTTCATCACTTTATGTAAGACTCCACGAGAATCTGGCCCTCGATCAATATAATCGCCTAATAAAACGAGCTGGTCTTCTGTTGGGTTGTACTCAACTTTTTCAAGCAAGTCGTTAAACATTTGTAATTCTCCATGGATATCACTGATTAGTAAGTAGCGTTTCATATGTATACCTCTTTTCATTTGATTGTTTATTCTTCGTCTTGCAGGAGTCCTAGCTTTCGTTGTTCTTCTAAGTTAAACGTTCCTCCAGGATTTTCTTTTGTTGGGAGTGATTGAACAAATGGAAACAATTGTTCTTCAGCAACGCTGTACACCCGGCGTAATTCGGTTACGGGATCTTCATGTTCATCAACGCGTAGGTTAACGATTGGATATGGTTGTTTGTCAACGACGTATAGTGCGGCGGACTGTTTCCCGCGTTTGTCTCCACCTGCTGCTTGGCCTGCTTCGAGTGCTTGCAGAAGGCGTTCAGAAAGTGATAGGTCTTCTGAGGCAGTGAATGAATCCTTCATTGCTTGTAACGTTTCTTCACCTACGAGCATATTTCCCGCAATGGCATAGTTTTCGCCGGTCATATGTCCTTTCCATGTGTCGCTTTTTTCCCCTGTGAAGGCAGTTGATAATCCCTCGCTGTCGACAATGGCAACTTGGCGCAATTCTGGAACCGGGTCTTCTTCAAGTACACATTCTAATACTTCATCCGCGGACAGACCTTCTTCCAAATACGTTAACCCATTGATGCCGATGAGTGGATTGACGAAAGATTGACTAGCAATTGCTCCTACCCCTGCTTTGGCATATGGACAAAGTCCTCCTACTCCTGGTACAGCAGTCGAAACAGCAACACCAAATTGATTCGTTTGTGCGCATCTCGCTGTAATCGAAAAAGTATTCATTTGAAGCATGTAGTTCTCCCCCTTTTTAAATATTCTATATTTATCATAGCATAGAAATGGATAGGAGGATTTTTAAACGCATTTGAGGTTTACGTCTAAATTTCCGTGAGTGACTTGAGATTTCTAAACGCATTTGAGATTTGCGTTTAATTTTCCTCGTGTGGCTTAAGATTTTTAAACGCATTTGAGGTTTGCGTTTAATTTTCCTCGTGTGGCTTAAGATTTTTAAACGCATTTGAAGTTTGCATTTAATTTTCCTCGTGTGTCTTAAGATTTTTGAACGCATTTGAAGTTTGCGTTTAATTTTCCGCGAGTGGCTTAAGATTTTTAAACGCATTTGAGATTTGCGTCTAAATTTATGCGTGTGGCCTGAGATTTTTTAACGCATTTGCCGTTTGCGTCTAAATTTCCGCAAGTAGCTTGGGATTTTTAAACGGAATCGGACTATTTGGACGAAATCATGCAGTCTCTCAAGTAAATAGTACTTTTCGAATATTGTCTATTCTTCATACATATGATACGATTCGAATATATTTTGCGTTATCAAAGGAGGGATGTACGTTGAGTCCGTTTATGTATGTGATTATTTCTGCAATAGCTGTGTTTCCAGTTGCGATTGCGTTTAAAGTGATTATTGAAAAAGTGAAGTCGAACCACATGGCGTATGAAAGAGCTGTAACCGTATTTTTTCTTACAGTAGCGATTATTGAAATCATCCCAATCATTTTAATTGTGTATGCGTTTAGTCAAAAAACGACGGTTGCTGGAATGGATGAGTTGATTGTACCACTATTGCTCGTTTTTGTATTTATGGCCGTAAGTGCATTTTTCATATTCTTACAGGGCAAGGTAGGTGTACCGAAAGAGCAAAGACAACAATTAACCGTCTTCTCTCTCATAGCAATTTCTTTGTCAAATGCGATTCCGATCATTTCGATCGTTGGCTTGTTTACCATGCTCGGTTAAAAAAACGCTTTAACATGTCGCTGTTACGTACGATATAAATGGTGTATACTTGTACGTATATAAGAGGTGAGATGATTGAACGTATATATTTTTGTAGCGGCAGCATTATTAGCCGTGTTGCCTGTCATTTTTATTTTTAAAAACTGTGTAGACAGCCTGAAAAAGGATCCACAATCCATGAAACACGTACAAAGACGATTTTTCATCGGAGCAGCGCTGAGTAAGATTGTTCCAGCGATTTTGCTCATGTACGGAATCATTAAAATGACGCCGGTAGACTCGATTTCGAAATTATTTATTCCGTGGGCAATTATTGGTGCATCGGTCATTGGAAGTCTGGCATTTATCGGCTCTCAAAAAGATCCTGAAGGAAATGATGATGTAAAGACGACTGTAAATACGTTGGTGACCATTACTCGTCCGCACATCTTTACCGTTCCACTAATGGCTGCGGTGTTTATGTTTTTAATGACGATTTAAACGAATGCGTGTTTCTGCACAATGTGTGGGTACACGTTTTTTATTGAGTACCATTGAAAGGAGTGAAATTCCTTGAACGATCAAGCTGTGATACGAATTTGTCTACTTGCTGGAAAGATTATGTTGCAAAGTGGAGCAGAAACGCACCGGGTAGAAGATACGATGAAACGAATTGCGGAGGCTTATGGGTATACGGATATCCAAAGTTTCGCCATGCCGACGGGTGTGCATTTTTCGATTAATCGGACAGAAGCGAGCCGTTTTTTACGTGTGTCTTCTCGAGCAACCGATTTACATAAAATTTCTGATGTGAACGAAATTTCACGTTCCATTACCAATGACAACATTTCGATTGATGAAGCGAAAAAGCGATTGGATGCAGTAGATGAATCTCGACAAACGTTTACGAAAACGGCGCAAATTATTGCAGCTGCATTGGTCAGTGGGAGTTTCACGATTATGTTCGGGGGCACGTGGCCGGACTTTTTACCGTCGATGATTACTGGTGGAGTGGCTTATGCATTCATGTTTTGGGTCGTTCACCTGATTGGTACAAGATTTATTGCTGACTTCTTTGCTTCGATTCTTATTGGTTTGCTTGCTTATGTCAGTATTCAAATGGGGTTTGGACATTCATTGGATAAAGTCATCATCGGTGCTGTCATGCCTCTCGTCCCAGGACTTCCGATTACGAATGCTGTTCGTGATCTACTCGCGGGGCACTTGGTTGCTGGGGTTTCCAAAGGGGTGGAAGCTGGTTTGACAGCGGTCGCCATTGGGGCTGGTGTTGCGGTCATGTTTGGATTTGTCGCATTGTTTTCTTAATACGTTTGACGTTTTCTCATTTTACATAGGTAGGTGAAGGTGTCTTGGGAATACTCGCACATACGATTACAAGCTTTTTTGCTGCAGCTGGTTTCGCCGTGTTGTTTAATGCACCGCGAAAGTCGCTCATCCCCTGTGGAGTTGTCGGCATGCTTGGGTGGCTCGTATATATTGGTTTAATCGAAGTGAATTTTCTTGCAGTTCCAGCAACCGTCATCGCCTCCATTGTCGTAGGAATATGTAGTCGTGTCTGTGCGGAGACGTTTAAAATGCCGATTCTTATTTTTTACGTAGCTGGAATTATTCCTTTGGTCCCTGGAGGAGTTGCTTACAATGCAATGCGCTCTTTCATCGAAAGTGATTATTTCGATGGGGTCGAATTAGCTGCCGAAGTAATGATTTTATCCGGGGGAATAGCGATTGGCTTAATGTTTTCCGAAGTGATGAATCAGTTATGGAGGAAAATCGTTCGATCCGCTTGATCAAACGTTTGGTTGAATGGTTTTCAAACAAAAAGTCACTGCTTTAGGGTTTCCTAGAGCAGTGACTTTTTTTGTCTACTTATTTATTCCACTTCTACTTTTTTCTTCTTATTTCTACCTGTGATCTTAGCTGTTAAGTCATCAAGGAGTGTATACACAACTGGGATGAGTAACAGTGTAAAGATACTTGAAACCGTCAAACCGAATATAATCGTAATCGCTAATGGTTGTTGCAACTCTGCTCCTTCGCCTAGCGCGAGACCGAGCGGAACCATTGCAAGTACAGTCGTTAATGTTGTCATTAAAATTGGTCGGAGACGACTTCTTCCTGCCTCTATGATTGCCTCATATCGATCAATTCCACGTCTGCGTAATATATTAATATAGTCTACGAGGACGATGGAGTTGTTAACGACAATTCCGGCGAGCATGATCACCCCGATGAAGCCTGGAATGCTTAATGGAATTCCTGTAATGAATAATCCACCCATCACTCCAATGACCGTTGCTGGCATGGAGAACATAATAATGAATGGGAACAGGAAGTTCTCAAATTGAACAGCCATGACCGCATACACGAGGAAGATTGAGAATATGAGGGCAAGTGCTAAGTCAGAAAACGACTCTGCCATCTCTTCAACTTCTCCACCCATGTTATAGTTGTACCCTTCAGGGAAGCTATCTCCCATCTGCTCAATCTTTTTCTCTACGTCATTTGCTACACTTGATAAGTCACGATCAAGAACGTCAGAGGATACGTTTAATTGTGCTTGCTGATTTTGTCTTGATAATGTGACAGGTCCTTGCATTTCCTTCAGTGTCGCCACTTCTTCAAGTGGAATCGATGAACCTGTTGGTGTTTGGACATCCATACTTTGTAAATCGTTCATTGTGCTACGTTCCTCTTCTGGGAAGAACATCGTAATATCCATTTCTACGCCATCTTCACTATACTGAGAGATCGTTTGTCCGGTAAATAACATCGCCACTTGATCAGATACTTGTTGCTCATCTAAACCATACTCGGCAGCTCTTTCTGCATCGACTGTAATGGTCATTTGTGGAACGCCTTTTTCTGCTGATGACGTTGGATTATACACTCCATCGACACCTTCGATTTCTGCGACTACTTCATCTGCCAGCTCGCGTAACACCTCATGCTCTGGTCCACTTAATTCGATGTTAATCGGGTCTCCAAAGCTCATTCCACCGTCCATAGCACTCACTTGAATGTCTGCACCAGGAATACTTTGCATCGTGTCATTTATTTCTTGGACAATGGTTGTATCCTTTTGATCACGGTCATTTGGTGGGACTAGTTGAATCATGATGGATCCGGAGTTCGTACTTCCTCCACCACCGATCATATCCCCGCCACCGAGGGAGAGAAAGTCTGTTTCAATGACATCTTCATAGTCTTGTAGTTTTTCACTTACGTCTTCTACAACTGTTTTTGTATGTGCAAACGAACTTCCTGGTTCTGTTTCAATTGATATTTGAATTTGCCCTTGATCAGATGATGGAATAAATTCAGCTCCGATAAATGGTACTAACGCTAAACTAGCAACAATCGCTATAAGCGTTCCAAATACGGTTGTTTTTCGGTGACCAAGTACCCAATCCAATACGGCTTGATAGCCATTTTTAATTTTCTCTAAGAAACGATCAAACCAATATGGCTTTTCGTCTTCTTCCATTGCTTTGGATAGTAGTTTGGATGATAACATTGGAACCAATGTTATGGCTACAATCAGGGAAGCAATGAGTGAAAACGATACGGTTAGCGCTAGCGGTGTAAATAAATCAGATGCCATTCCTTCCACAAACACAATCGGTAAAAACACGACAAGTGTTGTTGTTGTTGACGCAATTACAGCAGGTGTCAGTTCAGAAGCACCTTTTGTTGCGGATTCAAATAAACTATACCCGCGTTGTCGATAGGAATAAATGTTTTCTAAAATAACAATCGAACTATCGACCATCATTCCAATTCCGAGTGCGAGTCCACCAAGTGTTAACACGTTTAGTGATTCACCTGTGAAGTACATGAGAATAAATGTTGAAATGATCGCGATTGGAATCGATACACCAATAACGATTGTCGCTCGAATACTCTTCAAGAATAAGAGTAGAATGAGGACTGAAATGGCTCCCCCAATTAAAATATTGCTTACGACAGAGTCTACTGATTCTTCAATCACTTCTGATGTGTCAATAACAACATCTAAATCGACACCTTCAGGTAAGTCTTCCCCTAAATCATCCATTCCATCTTTCACTTGATGAGCAACGTCTACTGTGTTGCCATCTGTCTTTTTCATCACAGAAAGGACGAGGGAAGGTTTTCCATTTACAAGAGTCAATTCTTCTGTGTCTTTAAACGTATCCTTCACTTCTGCGACATCTTCTACATGAATCGTTGCGCCAGCTTCTGTCTGGATGATCGTTTGTTTAATATCATTGACGGAATCAAAATCACCGACCACTCGAAGTTGAAGGT
This sequence comes from Caryophanales bacterium, assembly GCA_026168805.1. Lineage (GTDB taxonomy): Bacteria > Bacillota > Bacilli > Bacillales > Amphibacillaceae > CALAMD01. The sequence continues at coordinate 105,264 of JAPFDS010000060.1, forward strand.
CTTTGCTCCCCTTATCGACTTTACCGACAGATGAGGAGCTATTTGTATTCGTAATGGCTTGCATGACATGTTGAGATGAAATGCCGTATTGCATGAGTTGCTTCCGATCTAAAACGAGTTGGATTTCTCGTTCTTTTCCACCCTCAACTGTGACAGAAGCTACTCCTTCTTGACGTTCCAGATAAGGAACGATTTCACTATCTGCGAGTTCGGTCAGTGCTTCGGGGTCATCACCTGTTAATCCAACCCACATGACTGGCAGTGAATCCGGATTAAATCGGATGATGCTCGGGTCACCTGCCCGGTCCGGTAATCCCCCTTTCACTTGATCTATTCGTTCCCTGACGTCGAGTAATGCTTGATCTAAATCAACGCCGTTTTTAAACATCATTAAAACGAGTGATGAGTCTGATTGGGACTGAGATTGAATCGTTTCAATTCCTTCAATCGAACTGACTGCTGATTCAACTGGTCGACTAATGGCGTTTTCTACATCTTCAGGTCCAGCATCTGGATAAGATGTCGCTACGACCGCTATGGGCAAATCGACTTCTGGTAATAAGTCGATAATGAGACCGCGCAATGAAACAATTCCGAGCGCGATAATAGCAATAACGATCATAACAACGCCCACTGGACGTTTTACGGAAGTTTCTACTAGCTTCAAGATTCATTCACCACTTTCACAACTTCGACCTTGCTTTCATCTTCTAGCGTTAGTTGCCCATTGACCGCAACTTCATCGCCTTCTTCTACATCTCCTTTTATTGCCGTGACATCTGAACGCATCTCAGAAATTTCTACATCCACCTTTTTGGCTACATCATCTTTGATGACATATACATAGGCGCCTTCACTTTCTTCAATGACAGCCTCTGTTGGAAGAATGAGGGCATCTTTAACAACCGTTGAAGACACCGTCACACCTGCAATATCGCCGGCAATGATTTCGTTATCTTCGTTTTCTACTGTTAATAAAATATCATATAAGCCTGAATCATTCGGCAAAGAGTCAATGGATTCAACAACTGCTTCATATGTTTCGTCGCCAATCGTTACATCATACTTTTTGTCCTGCTTAAATAATCCGCGTACGTTTGCGGTTACTTCTGCTGTAATTTCCATTTTGTCTGTATCAAGAATAAGGCCGATCGGCTCCTCATTAGAAGCAAAGGCATCTTCTTTCAACGAAAACTGGGCAAGCTCACCGTCAGCTGGTGCTTTCACGTTAATGATTCCAGCTTGTGTGTTTATTTTCGCGATCAGATCATCTTTTTCAAGGGTATCGCCACTTTTCACTTCGACGGTATCTACTTCCCCGGGCGCTTCAATCGTTACAGGAGTGGTTTTATGTGGTGCCGTTCTTCCGTAGACAATTTGTTTATCCTTTACGTCTCCAATCTCTGTTTCTACGACTTCAATTGGGATGATTCGTTCTTCCTCTTCTTCTGCGTTTTCATCATCCCCACTACAAGCAGCGAGTAATACTGCTCCAAGAACAATCATCGTTAAAATACGTACCTTTTTCATTCGTATGTCCCCTCTTCTCATTGATCTATTTAATGAATTCATTCATTTGTAATAATATTCTCCAAAGCCAGCTCGTCAGAAATTTTCATGCAGATCGATGCATATACTTCAAATGTTCTCAATTGTGAAAGTAGCCCGCGGATAATTGCTGGTTGTGAGCCATCTTTTAATAATTCATTTTCAAGCACATCAAGCACTTCTATAACTTCATCCTGATTAGCTTCTGGTGGAATTTGAATCTTTCTAAGAGCTTTAATGATATGTTCTATCGTGTCTCTTTTCGAATCATTGCTTGACATACTACGCATTTTTGGAAGTTCTTTAAAGAGCGGAGTAGTCCCTTTCGCAATCATCGATTCTACCATTTCGTCCAGTCGTTCAATTATGAACGGTCCTACTTTTTCAAACGCGACATTTGCTTGTTCAACAATGATCCACCTCATAAACGATGCAAAAATCCCTTCAAACATAACGATGACGTCATAGATAAACGGTTCAATATTTTTCCCATACACACCGCTTAATTGATCATATACCCACTCGACATTCGATTTTTTCATTTGTTGCACTAAGTCAATGGTCTCTTCTCCAATCGAGATGTTTTCTTGAAAATACATTAAAAGAAAATCTTTATATGTATACATATGTGTAATAATACACGTAATTTGTTCGGAAAAAGACTCTCTTGGATGCAATTTCTCTTGTTCAACACGCTCAATTTCATCATTTATTTGTGATTGAAATAATGTAAAAGAGGCAACTACAAAGGATTCTTTCGATGGAAAATATAAATAGAAAGCTCCTTTCGATATTCCTGCTTCTTTGGCAATTTCTTCAATAGATGTTTTATGATACCCTTTTTGGGCAATTAGTCGAACACCACTAGCAATTACGTGTTCTTTCTTCCTTTCCAACGTCATCACCTTTTTCTGACTGACTGGTCAGTCAAGATAAACAAACAACTTTTTAACTCATACAATCATACAATAATTATGGTTTCAGTTGCAAGCCATAGTATTTTTAATTTGCAAGGTTTTCTTCAGTTTGTCCACTTCATGAAATTGAGGGACTATCTTTAGCTTTAGTGCCACGATTCCCCGACCCACTCGAGATTGAGGAACTATCTCATAGCTACTTTTATTCCTAAAAAAACAGACAGTCACTATGTCTATGTGACTGCCTGTCTTGAAGATGTAAAAAGGTTCTATAATATATGACGTTGGTGAAGAAAAATCCCATTTCTCTTTAGAGGAAAAGTGGGATGGAAATTCACTAGCGTCATTTTTATTTTATAATAGAAAACAAGTGAATTTCCCTGTAGAATAATAGTCGACTAAAACA